>WTIZ01000032.1 GCA_011525035.1 Cryomorphaceae bacterium
AAGTAAACCCCACTCTCCGGCGCCCTACCATGCCAGTCAAAGGGCCTGATTTCGACCTGCTGCAGTCCCTCGCTCAAGGGCTGCTTTTCCATGGGGAAGGCGATGGGGCGGCCGGAGGTCGTGTGGACCGACAGTGAGAGTTCGGCGCCGGCCGCCACACGAAGGCGGAGTAAGGCGGTGGGGGAGAAATTTAGGGGATCGTAGGAGATGTTGGGCTGGAGCAGTTCAATATTGAAATCGGGTTGGAGTAGGTTTAAGTGTGCCACGGAATTGGGCGCATTTGGAGAAGCTTCGCTTGGGTTGGCGTGATTGAAATGGTGTGGGGACCAGTTGAGTGAATCGGCCCCTGAAGTCGAAAAGGAAATGCGTTCTGCACTGTGTTTATCGTACAACGGATCATCCCAAGGAGCGTAGGTCATGGCATCAATGCGCTTGCCGAAGGGACCAATAAGTTCTAATGCAGTCCGTTGGTTGGGGAGTGAAAATGGGGCGGGGATGGCTAGGAATTGGTCGGGAAGAATGAGGGGAAATAAGGTCTCCTTGGCATTGAATGGAGCCACATCGGGGTCAATGAGATCGACATCGGCCCACCCAGTAATTGGAACCTTGCGCAATTGAAGTTCATGCACTACCACCGGAAAGGATTGTGGGTTGTGGAGTTCAATAAATTCGTCGAGGCTATCTGGATTGAAGTGTACCTCCGAGAGGTGAATAAGGGAGGTATCCGGCCATTGGACAGGTTCGAAGAGCACAGTGGTGTCGCCCAAAGGCTTGGGCAATGGAATGCCTGTAGACAGCAGGAAGGGTCTTAACGGGTCGTAGTAGGACTGGAGCTCTGCCGAAGATTCAAGGCTCATATACGGCCAAAGTGAGTGTGAAAAATGGGCAAAGCAGTGGCCTTGGGTATCGGTGAAGAAGGCAATAGGTCCTTGATTCGGAAGTCTGCCTGGTGTTTTCCATTGCGGGCTATAGGTGGAAAGGGGTTCAGGGCGGAATTGGTTCGAAAGGCCGTTGAGGCTATCCGCAGTGAGCAGGAAATCGCCCAATTCTTGATGGGACTCGAAGTTGTATCTGTAGGGTTGAAGGGTGAGGATGATGCCGTCTTTTTCAATGATTAAAACCCCTTCTTCAGGTAATTTTAGCGCCGAAAATCTGCTCATTCCGCTATCTATATCGAGCGAGTAACCTCTGGTATCACCGTCTTTTTCGAGCACAGTGAGGACTGCATTTTCAATGGCCAATTCACTTTGCAGGTCGATAAAATGGCCGCTATAGTTCTCGAAGGGATGGACAGCAGTGATCCAGCACGATTTTGCTCCGGGGTAATGTATGTGTAGCGAAGTAGTTGAGCCAAAGCTTATGTTATGCTCTGCGTCTTCGGCCGGGGGAAGCAATAGGTCGAAGTTTCCCTGAGGCAAGGGGCGAGTGCTTTCTGCATGCCAAATTTGGTCGTAGTGGTTGGTTATGGTTAGGGTGTCGAGGAATGTGCCGTCGCTAAGAAGGAATGCGTTGGTGCTGCCTGCAGTTTGACACCATTCGTCCCATTCAATTTCTAAGGTAAATGGGTCAATAACGTCGGATTTTAGAATTTTAGGTCCGAGGGTATCCGGAAAATCATAGCCTTCGGCCAGGAGTGTGGAAAACAAAAACTTATCCACACGAGAGCTGGTATAGCGGGCGTAGATGCTCAGTGATTCGCTGCGCATCAGCGTGCTGTCCGTGCAGGAAAACAGCAAGGAATCTGCATCGTAGACCTCAAACTTTGCTGACGTGTCGCGCAGAATTTTTAGGGCCAATTCAGGTTTACTCTCGTCGACGTATTCGGGAATAGATGCTAGCACTGAGTCTTTGTAGGTGGTGTGCAAGACTAAACTAAGATTGTCTAAGGAGGTCCCGCCCAGCTGTATGGCGTAGTAATTTCCGTTGTTTTCTAAGAATCTGAATTCGCAGTAGTTGGAGCTCGACGGATTGAATTCCATGGTCACCCCCAAGCGCCATTGCCCACCAAGACCCGCTAGGCTCGGGCGCCGCCAGGTCAACGACCCTGCGCTCGGCGCAGCCGAGCGCAGGCCTTCAGACGAAAAATTCATCCAAGCAGTATCCCCGCTCCATGCTGCTGTGGGCGAGGTCAAGGAGTCGGAAATGCGGTGGAATTGGCCACAGATAGTGTTAGAAATGAGGCAAATCAAAAAGGTTAGTGCGAGACGCAACAAGGGGCTTTTCATACGGCGGATTAGGTTTAGATTTGTAGGGTTCTAAATAAGTTAGTGCATTTATGAGAATTGCAGTAGTGGGCGCTACCGGAATGGTGGGCCAGATCATTTTGAAAGTTTTGGCGGAGCGCAGTTTCCCGGTAACAGAGTTGATTCCAGTGGCGTCTTCAAGAAGCGTGGGTAAGACGGTGACCTTTGGAGGCCGCGATTGGACCATCAAAAGTTTAGAGGATGCCGTTGCTGCTGCACCGGATTTAGCCTTGTTCTCAGCAGGTGGGAACACCTCTTTGGAGTGGGCACCAAAGTTCGCGGCAGTAGGGACGCGAGTAGTAGATAACTCAAGCGCCTGGCGTATGGACCCTACCAAGAAATTGGTAGTTCCTGAGATCAATGCGGATGTATTGACCCAGGAGGATATGATTATCGCCAACCCAAACTGTTCGACCATTCAGTTAGTAGTCGCACTGAACCCATTGCACCAAGCCTATGGCGCGAAACGTGTTTTGGTGAGCACGTATCAAAGCGTTACGGGAACGGGTAAAGCAGCCGTTGATCAGCTCGAAGGTGAGCGCGTGGGTGAAGATGTGGACATGGTGTACCCGTACAAGATTGACCGCAACTGTATTCCGCACTGTGATATTTTCCTAGATAACGATTACACCAAAGAGGAAATGAAGATGACCCAGGAGACCGTTAAGATCATTGGTGACGAGGGCATCAGATTGGCGGCTACAGCGGTTCGTGTTCCTGTTCAAGGTGGACATAGCGAGAGCGTTAATGTGGAGTTTGAACGTCCCTTTGATATAGCAGATGTTAAGAAGCTTCTAAGTGAAACGGATGGGGTAACTCTTCAAGATCAGCCAGAATTCAATACCTATCCGATGCCACTGATGGCGGAAGGCAAGGACGACGTTTTCGTGGGCCGATTGCGCCGCGATTTCACCACGGACAATGCGCTTAACATGTGGGTTGTAAGTGATAACCTGCGTAAAGGTGCCGCAACCAACACCGTTCAGATTGCTGAAGTGCTCTTGAAGAAGGGCTTTGTGAAGAACTAAATCTTTTTCACACTTCGTTAGCAGAATAGCGGAACAGGTGGCCTCCTTTTTGTGTTAATCCCTATATGAAGATTAAAGTATTAGCAATGGCTGTGCTCGGGTTGACTCTGAGCTGTACAGCACAAACCAACAAGAAAATGAGCGATGCGTACGCAATGGCGGTTATTCCAGAGCCTGCCGAGGGACAAGAAGTAGCTGTTTTAGCTTCGGGGTGTTTCTGGGGTACAGAATACTACTTACAAAAAGTACCAGGCGTTACGGCAACGACCTGCGGCTATACTGGTGGTGTGGTGAAAAATCCCACCTACCGCGAAGTGTGTACCAAACGTACCGGACATTATGAGGCTGTACACGTCGTCTTTGATCCAGAGCAGGTGAGTTTTGAGGAATTGGCCCGTGTATTTTTTGAAACGCACGACCCAACCCAGCGCGACGGTCAAGGCCC
>WTIZ01000021.1 GCA_011525035.1 Cryomorphaceae bacterium
GAACTAGACTTTCTATGAAAATCAAAGCGCTATTTACAGCACTTCTATTCAGCGTACTTTCTTACGCACAAAATGGGATCATCCGCGGAACTGTGTACGAAGACGAAACCAGCGAAGCACTCTTTTACGCGAATGCTCAAATACCTTCTACAGGTGCAGTGGCATTCACAGATTTCGACGGAAACTTTGAATTAAGCTTGGAACCAGGCACCTACGATCTAGAGATCAGCTTTTTGGGTCTAGCTACATTGACTATTTCAGATGTGAAGGTAGAAGCAGGTAAAGTCACTGCTTTTGAAAACCTGCGTTTGATGCCTTCTACTAATGAGTTGATGACAGTGACTGTAACTGCATCAGCTATGCGCAATACTGAAAGTGCACTTCTCGACGTAAAGAAGAAGAGCGCCACAGTAATGGACGGTATCTCTGCACAGAACTTTAAGCGTGTAGGTGATGGTAATGCCGCAGCAGCGGTAACGCGTGTTCCTGGTGTGAGTATCCAAGGCGGTAAATATGTATTTGTGCGTGGTCTAGGTGACCGTTACACAAAGACCCAGCTGATGAGCATGGATATCCCTGGATTGGATCCTGACCGCAACTCGTTGCAGATGGACATCTTCCCAACAAACATCCTTCAAAACATTGTAGTCCTTAAAACACTTACCGCAGATTTACCTGCAGATTTCTCAGGCGGTTTGGTGAATATTGAATTGGTCGATTTTCCAACGAAAAAGACATTGAACATCAGCTCTTCATTGGGATACACTCCTGGGATGCACCTTGTTCAAGGCTTGGGACACCAAGGATCCATGACCGATTTCTTAGGGTTTGACAGCGGTTTTAGAACCAACCCACTTCCTAATCAATACATCTACAGCGGTATTCCAAACCCAGCGTTGGACGACCCAACGACCACAGAACTTACCCAAAGCTTCGCGCCTGTACTTGCAGCGCAGTCTCGATTAATGCCCGTAAATGGTTCCCTAGGAATTAGCGGCGGTAACCAAATCAAAAAGGACAACGGCAAGACCATCGGTTACAACGGATCGTTCTCGTACAAGGCCAACACCAACTTCTTTGGCAGTATGGGCGGCGACTCGACACGCATGTACGAGCAAAACTTCTACCGTAAAGGAAACCTTCCAAACCAATACAACTTGCTTGCCGACCGTACTCAAAAAGGGTCTTTGGCAGTAAACAACGTATTTATGAGTGGTCTATTCGGCTACTCGATTAAAGACGATAATGATAAGTACCGATTCACCTTGATGCACTTGCAAAACGGTGAGACGCGTACAGGCCGATTCATCGAAACAGCATCTATCGAAAACTCTTTCGAAGGTTTGAGAGACAACCTCGAATACTCAGAGCGTTCAATCACTTCAGCACTTTTCAACGGCCAGCACAGCCGCAAAGACAACGATTTGAAAATCGATTGGAGAATTGCACCAACCTTTAGCCGTATTGCTGATAAAGACATCCGCTCTACTTCATTCCGTACAGAAGACAACGCTTTTGTAATTGCACCGGGTGAAACAGGTTTCCCAAACAGAATCTGGCGTAACCTTAACGAATTCAACCTATCGAACCGTATCGATGTTACTCGTAATCACGAGGTTCGTGGACGCGATGCAAAATTCAAATACGGTGCGAGCTACACGTTCAAATACCGTGATTACGAAATCTTACGCTACCAGTTACGTACAAAATCGATGGGTGACCTACCTGCCCTTTCAGGCAATGCTGATGACCTACTGTCAGATGCGTACATCTGGAATGTTGGTACAGATGCAGGAACGTACTACAGTGGTAACTACGAGGCGAACAATGCCTACCAAGGTATCCAAAGCAATTTCGGTGCTTATGTAAACGAGGAGTTCAGCATGAACGCTTTGATGAAAGTAGTGGTAGGTCTTCGCTTGGAGCGCTACGACCAGTTCTACACAGGTGTTGACCAGCAAGAAGCTGCTGCGCCAGGTACCGGTTTGAATTACTACTGGGAGCCTGTTCTAAACAACTTCAACCTGTTCCCTACTGCAAACTTCATCTACAGCGTGAACGAGAACAGTAACCTACGTCTAGGTGCGTTCCGCACGGTAGCCCGTCCTTCGTTCAAGGAGAAATCTGCTGCGCAGATTGAGGATGTCTTAACAGGTATCACCTTCATCGGTAACCTTGATCTTCAAAACACAATCATTAGCAACTTGGATGCACGCTACGAGTACTTCTTCGAAGGCGGTCAGACTGTTGCCCTTTCTGGATTCTACAAGTACTTCCAGAATCCGATCGAGCTTGTGGCTTACTCTGCTGCTGCACCTTCGAACTTCCAGCCACGTAACGTAGGTAATGCAACCGTTGCCGGGGTAGAATTTGAAGTACGTAAGAATCTTGGATTCATCGGATTGAACAACTTTGAAGTCAATTCTAACTTCTCTTACATCTACTCTGCCGTAACGCGTGATTCTGCTGAATATGCAGCGCGTGTAGCTTCTGCAAGAACAGGCGAGGTGATTTCTGAGCTACGTCCTATGCAAGGTCAGAGTCCTTACATGGTTAATGTTGGCTTGAATTACAATGACCCAAAGAAGGGATGGCAAGGTGGATTGTTCTATAACGTCCAAGGCGAGAAACTCTACATCGTAGGGGTAGCCGATAACCCTGACGTTTATGAGGTTCCTTTCCACAGCTTGAACTTCAACCTAATGAAAACATTCGGTGAAGACCGCCAGTACCAGATGGGCTTCGGTATCAACAATATCTTGGACGATACCAGAGACCGCATCTTCGTGAGCTACGAGAGCTTCTCTCCGTACTTCTCACGTTGGGCACCGGGAAGAACGTTTAAACTAACCTTCCGCTACTCGCTTTAAGCGAATTCAAAAACGTAATTTTGAACCGCGGCCCCGAGGGCCGCGGTTTTTTTATGCGCAACTTCACAGAAATCACCGATCGAAACTTTGAGGAGGCGGCACTTGAAATGTACCGTCACCAGTACGCGAATAACGAAGTGTACGGTCAGTTCTGTGATTTAATTAAGCGTACGCCAGAGACCGTCAATGCGCTCGAAAACATTCCCTTCCTGCCGGTAGAACTCTTTAAGAATCATAAGGTCGTTACGGGCGTTTTCAGCCCCGAAGCAACATTCACTTCTTCCACGACCACCGGAGGCACCCCCAGCAGACATATGGTGAAGGAATTGGCCCATTATGAAAAGGTGTATGTGGAAGGCTTTGAGCGGGAATTTGGTGCCTTGGAGAATTGGACCGTATTGGCCTTATTACCGAGCTACCTTGAGCGCAGCGGCTCCTCCTTAGTGGTGATGGCCGAGGGCATGATTAAACGTTCGGCGAAAAAAGAGAGCGGTTTCTACCTCTACAATCACGAGGAGTTGGCGCAAGTGCTTCATAGTCTTCAAAAACAGCAACGCCCCACCTTGCTTATGGGTGTGACTTTTGGACTTTTAGATTTTGCTGAAAGTATTTCCGCAATGGATTTCCCTCAGCTACGTGTGATGGAGACCGGCGGTATGAAAGGCCGTCGTAAAGAGCTTATTCGCACCCAAGTACACGCGCTGTTGAAAGAGAAATTTCCCTCCAGCCCTATTGATAGCGAATACGGCATGACGGAGCTGTTGTCGCAGGCGTATTTGAAAAACAGCGGACTGTTTGCTTGTCCCCCTTGGATGCGCGTGTATACAAGAGACATCGCAGATCCACTCGGAGAACCACAGCAAAACGGGTCACGAGGTGCCTTACAGATTATAGACTTGGCCAATAAGGACAGCTGTTGCTTTTTAGCTATTAGCGACCAAGGCAGGGTTTTTGAAAATGGTACATTTGAAGTCTACGGCCGACTCGATAAAAGCGAGATACGCGGTTGTAACCTTATGGTAAGTTTATGAGAAAATTAGCAGTTATTGCCCTACTAGCATGGGCATCCGTGGCACATTCACAGGTCGTTCGTCGCGAGGCAGAATTGACCTCAGGAGAAGACCGTCTAGAACTTAGAGATTCTGTGCGTGTAAGTGCTTCTAACTTTAACAGCGGCAGCTACGATGCTACCGTTCATCTTTGGGTACACGACGATTATGTTAACGTCCTTGATAAGAGATTGATGGCAGGTGCGGCATTGCTTTCAAGCAAAAAAGACACCCTTGGATACTGCGAGGAAGGTTTCCCCATTGATAGCCTTTGGGAGAGTACTGCAAGACGTATGAGTAAATACCACGAGGTGGTGCTCAGCGGTTCCATCAACGGTCGTCAACTCGAGCGACGCAGCTTCCCAACCATTACCGTAGAGAATTTCTTCGAAGGAAAACGCGGGGGTGCGGTTCGCGATGCCCTTGTTGAAGTACTTAAATCCAAAGATTGGGAAGGTAAAAACTTCGGCGAGTACGAGTGTTGGGCCTACTTGAACCGAAGCGCCAATCCCTCACAACCAGATTTCCAAGCATTGGTAATTTTCCGCAGCGGTATACCCTATTGCCTAGTGAACAAGGGTGAAGAATTTGAGTACGCTAAACTTAAAGGTGCCGAGATGCGCGACCACGGCATGTTCTACTTCTTCCAACGTCCGAACGAGCGCTTTTTAAAGGACATCGACGATATTGTCTTTGACTACGTGGTCCTTTAAAGACCGTTTTGAGCATAAAAAAAGGCGCCCCAAGGGGCGCCTTTTTTATTCATCTATCAGAGCCTTAGCTCACCTTCACTAGGAAGTAATTCTTCTTTCCTTTTTGGACGATGATCAATCCACCCGCGACAACATCGTCCTTGGTGAGGACTTTATCTACGCCCACTTTCGTTTTATTGATGGCAACACCATTGCCCTGCACCATCTTGCGCGCCTCTCCCTTTGACGGGAACACCGCTGTATGCTCAGCGAGCGCTTCGACGATATCAAGACCGCCTTCAAGATCTGAGGCAGCCAATTCAAACTGAGGTACACCCTCAAAAACACTTTCAAGCGTTGTTCTGTCTAAAGACCTCAACTGGTCTTCTGTAGCCTTACCAAACAAGATTTGAGATGCTGCTAGCGCATTATCTAAATCTGCCTGGCTGTGAACGCGTACGGTGATCTCTTCAGCCAAGGCCTTTTGCAAGGCACGCTTGAACGGCGCCTCTGCATGCTCAGCAATCAATGCTTCAATCTCTTCACGTGATTTAATAGAGAAAATCTTGATGTAGTTCTCTGCATCTGCGTCTGAAGCGTTCAGCCAAAACTGGTAGAATGCATAAGGGGAAGTACGTGCCGGATCCAACCAAACATTACCGCCCTCGCTTTTTCCAAACTTCGTTCCGTCCGCTTTCTTAATTAGCGGTGTAGTCAAAGCATGCGCAGAACCTCTACCTAGACGACGAATAAGCTCCGTACCAGTGGTGATGTTGCCCCATTGGTCCGAGCCGCCCATTTGCAGCTTCACACCATTGTTCTTCCATAGGTGGTAGAAATCGTACCCTTGGATCAATTGGTAAGAAAACTCCGTAAAGCTCATACCGGTATCTAAGCGTTTTTTCACGCTGTCTTTGGCCATCATGTAGTTCACACTCATGTGTTTACCTACATCACGGATAAATCCTAAAAAGTCGAACTCTTTGAACCAGTCGTAGTTGTTGACGATTTCAGCACTATTCGCGCCACAATCAAAGTCCAAGAACTTTTCTAGCTGCTTCTTTTGGCAATCTAGATTGTGTTGGAGGGTCTCTAAATCAAGTAGGTTACGCTCAGCGCTCTTACCTGATGGATCGCCCACCATTCCTGTAGCACCACCTACCAGAGCGATAGGCTTGTGACCAGCGCGCTGAAAGTGCACTAGAGTCATGATTTGTACCATGTTCCCTACACCTAGGGAATCCGCTGTTGGATCAAAACCGATATAGCCAGAGACCATTTCACTAGTCAATAGTTCTTCAGTTTCAGGCATGATGTCGTGCAACATGCCTCTCCAACGTAGCTCTTCTACAAAATTTGTGTCCATGTGTTTCTCTAACTGGCTGTTCGAACCGCTAAAATAGGACCTTAATCGTCTCTAACACCCAACTCGCGCATTAAATCTGGCTGGGAGAACAAATAGGCTCGAAATCTTAAATCTTCAGCCGCAAAGAGCGTCATGTCATTGACGTTGAAAGGAATTTCAAGCGACGGGTCGTTGAGATCTTTGATGATAAATACATCTTCCTTCTGTCCCCAAAGAATACACCCCATCCGATCGCGGGCTCCTTCGAGTGCATACTCAACAATATCCAGCTCGTACAGCGGTCTATTGTCTAAATCCTTGATACCGATGCATTCGTCCACACGATTGTGCTTAATGATTGCTCCGTTCCACCAAAACTGATCTTTGGAATAATAGCGGGTCCTACCTATTTCTCTAGCGTAGCCCACAATCTGCTCGTCCATGCGCAGACGGTAGCGGGTTTCGTATGGATTGAGTTTTGAAAACATGTATAAAAAACGAAGCCGGGATAAGAAAAGTTCTTGCCCCGGCTCAATTTAAATGTTGTCGTTTTATTTAAACGCAGCGACTCCGCGGTCCAACCAATCGATGTAGGCATCTACATCAAGGTTATAGGCATTTTTCTCTACGAGAGGCGTTAAATCGTCGTGTCCTAGAATTACATACAGTGGCTGACTTACTTCTTGGAAGTTCACCTCTTGGAATTCACTCCACTTGTTTCCAATGTTCTTGATTTTACGACCGGTTACCTCGCTAGTATACTGCTCATCTTTAGGAAGATTAGTGCGCTCATCAACATACAATGAAATCAGAACCACGTTATCGCGAATGCGCTGATGTACGCGCTCGTCTTTCCAAACGTTTTCTTCCATCTTACGGCAATTCACACAACCCCAACCTGTGAAGTCAAGCATGATCGGTTTCCCGACCTCTTTGGCGTAGGCCAAACCGGCCTCGTAATCGTTGAAACATGGCAGATCGTTCGGACAGTGCTCACCGGTAGCTGCTGAATGTGCTGCCGCCTCACTTCCTTCGCCTACCACCTGAATCATAGGCTGGGCATAGGCACCATTCTTACTCTCCGCGTAATGCTCAGGCGGCGGGAATCCAGCAATCAATTTTACCGGAGCGCCAAAGATTCCTGGAAGCATGTAGAAGGCCATAATCATAAATACCATGGCAAATCCCATACGAGAAACTGAAATGGTCTGTACCGGACTGTCAAGTGGCATTCGGAAAGCACCCAAGAGGTAGAAGGCTGTCATAAAGGCGATGGCTACCCAAATGGCGATGAATAGTTCGCGCTCGAGCATGTGTGCTTGCCAAACCAAATCGGCCGTAGATAAGAACTTTAATGCAAAGGCCAACTCTAAGAAACCTAAGGTCACCTTGACGGTATTCAACCAACCACCTGAAGAAGGCAACGAATTTAGCCAGCTTGGGAAGGCGGCAAAAAGTGTAAATGGAATGGCGAGGGCCAGTGCGAAACCAAACATTCCGACTGCCGGTCCCAATAAGCTTCCTTTTGATGCTGCCTCTACCAGTAGTGAACCGATGATAGGTCCAGTACATGAAAAGCTCACCAAACTCAAGGTGAAGCCCATGAAGAAGATTCCAAGGAAGCCGCCCTTGTTCGAAGCATCGTCTGCTCTGTTCACCCAGCTTGATGGCAATGTGATTTCAAAGGCACCAAAGAAGCTCGCTGCAAAAACTACAAAGAGCGCAAAGAATGCCAAGTTAAACCAAGGGTTTGTGGCCATTTTATTCAAACTGTCTGCACCGAATATGAGACTCACTGCAAGGCCAAGACCTACATAGATCACGATGATGCTTAGACCGTAAACGGCCGCTTTGAAGATCCCTTCGCTACGTGTTTTGCTTTGCTTGGTGAAGAAACTCACTGTAAGCGGAATCATCGGGAAGATACAAGGCATGATCAGGGCTGCGAAACCGCCCAAGAAACCGAGCCAAAAGGTGGTCCCCAAACCGTCCCAAGGGGAAGGAAGCGGAGCATCAACTATTTCGGTTTTAAAGTCTACATAGGTCGGTGGAAGACACATCTCGTCGTTACACACCATAAATTCTAACTCACCCTTCACCGTGAAGTCGCTCTCTTTCGGTTCTAGAAGAATGGTGAAATCTGCCGATTCTGAGAAGAAGGCCAGATCCATTTCAAAATTTGGATCGTACTCCACGTGAGGCTCCCCTTCACTCCAGCTACCCAAAGGTGCAAAAGCACTTGACGTATCTAGATAAAAAGACGTTGGGATTGGTCCGCCGTCCTCGAGGTTTTGGCTGTACAAATGCCATCCTTCTTCAATATCTGCATGCACAATCACTTTAATGTAAGGGTCTTGAACCTCGTACGAAGTTGACCATTTCACCGGCTGAGGCTGCGCAAACAGGACAGTTGCAAATACTACCGCAAAAAGGGTAAGAATGCGTTTCATAGTTTCGGGTTTATCACTGCAAGATAGGCCATGTTGTCGCCTTCGGCAACTTTCATCGAATCATCAATTCGGTGCCCCAAAACCCATAAAATTTTGCCTTCATGGGTGGCCACATAGACGTGTTCCTTGTGGTGTCTTGGCAGTCTTAAATCATTTAAAAAGTCGGCTATTTTCTTGGTGCCACTCATGCCCAGAGGCACGAATTTATCGCCGGGCCTCCACGTTCGAATGACCAGTGGAAGTGGCACATTTGTCGTCATCCACTCTTTATCCGGACCAAATTCAACCTCCGCTTTAGGTGTGGCAATGAATTGTAATTCAAAAGGCAAATGACCGAGCTCTTCCAAATTGGTAATGGTGTATTCCTTGCGATCAATGGGGACATTGGGTCCAACGATGAATTGGCCCCGGTCCTTAATTAATAGATGTGTTCGACCCGCAGTTCGCTGCCCGATCTCGCCTTTAAGCACATGCCCTACCTCCTCATAGGAAAGTCCAGCATCGATGCTCAAGCAGAAGCGCCACAATAAAACTTGGGCATAGGGCTCCTCGGTCCAAGGGCCCATGGTAATGTAATGCTCACCGTTTCGGAGCGTAACAAATTGGTCCGACCATCCCTTCAACAGCCCCTTAAGCAACATTCCGTCGCGGTAGAGGTTGTCTACGGTTTTCTTAAGACCACCTTTCCATCGTGGCTCGACCTGATCAAGTACCGGCGTGAGTAGGTGACGAATTTGATTTCGCTTGTATTTCAAGGTTGCATTCGAGGCATCTTCTACCCAGCTCAAGCCACGCTCCTGTGCGTAGGCCAACACCTCTGCCTTGTCCATGTTGGCCATAGGGCGGATGAATCGGGCATTGTTCATGCCGCTTACACTGGTTAGACCACTTCCGCGAAGTGCATTCATCAAGAAACTTTCGCGTCTGTCGTCGGCGTGGTGGGCGGTGAAAATATAGGCTGCTCCCAGCTCTTTCGCTTGCTTTTCAAAGAAGTCATAGCGGATGTTTCGGGCCCAATTTTGAACATTCTCCCCCTCGCGCTCCTGAGGATTGGCCTTCAGAACAATGATTTCGAAACGGTGCTCCTGGGCGTACCAGCGGCACCACTGCTCGTCGCTATCGGCCTCTTCACGGAGTCCATAATTCACGTGCAGCAAATACGGACGAATGTTATAGCGCTCGACCAGCAACTGACTGAGCACTACAGAGTCTACTCCCCCGCTAAAACCGAGGACAGCTTTTTTACCAGGAAGTAATTCTGGAAGATCCATGAAGCGAAAATAGGCCTTTTATTTTGCGGCCATTAAAACACTTTCGGCCTTGAGCAAGCACTCCCCATATTCTTCATCGGCATCGCTAAGAATGGTAATGGCACCACCCACGTGCAATGTGGCCACACCGGTGGCTTTGTTCAAGGCAATGCTCCGAATGACGACGTTAAAGTCAAAATCACCTTCTGGAGTGATGTATCCCACAGCGCCTGAATAAATCTCTCGAGCCACTTTCTCATAGCGCTCGGCCAACTCCATGGCGCTAACTTTTGGGGCTCCAGTCATCGAACCCATAGGAAAACTTGCGGCGATAATGTCCCAATTGCTCACTCCTTCTTTGACCTCAGCCTCAACGGTACTGATCATCTGATTGACATTTTTAAAAGCATAGGTGCCAAAGAGCTCACTCACTTTTACCGTGCCCTTCTTTGCCACTCTAGACAAGTCGTTTCGCACCAAATCGACAATCATCACATTTTCAGCGCGCTCCTTGTCACTTTCCACAAGTGCCGCTTGTGCCGCCTGGTTGTCCGTATCTGAATATCTATTTGTGCCCTTTATAGGTTGAGAACAAATTCGATTGCCTTCCCTTTTGATGTATCGTTCAGGGGATGTGCAGAGAAGTTCATGGTCTCTCATCTTGACATAGGCCGAGAAGGGGGCCTCTGTTCCTGCAACCATATTTTTATAAAGACCAATGCTATCCACTTCCTCAAAATCTGCTTTGAAGGCAGTACAATAGTTCACCTCATAAATATCCCCGCGTTGAATGTGGTTCTTCAAAGCATTGACATTGGCGACGTATTCGTCTTTGGTCTCAACAGGTTCAAAATTCAATGAAGTGTTTCCTGAGGGACGACGCTGTGGTGTATCCATTACTTCTCGCATCGCCTGTTCAGCGGCTACGGCATCCTCTGCCCAAATCTCTAGGGTTCCATCGGTATGCAGGACACCTGCCACTTCTGGGGTAAAGAATTGGGTATGTGGCCATTGACCAAGGGCATCATTCTCTTGTGTGACCGATTCAAATTGGGTCCTAAGCTCGTAGCCTAAAAAACCAAACTTCCAACCTGCACCAAGCGTGTCTGAAACCACCTGATGATCGGTGAATACCTCTCGAGCACCCCAACCAAAAATGAGCTCATAGCGCTTCTCAGAATTTGGATAGCTGTTGCTCGTATAGAGTGCAAAAAAAGATCGACCACTGGAAAGTTCCAGCAGTCGATGCTCTATACCTTTCGGATCGACTTTGTATGTCGATGCCTTAGTCATTAACTGTGTAATGCGCGATTTGCAGTAGCTGCTAATGCTGCTTCTTTCAACGCTTCTGTATATGTAGGGTGACCGTGGCAAATGCGGGCAATGTCCTCAGCAGAGGCACGGAATTCCATCGCAGTAACGGCCTCCATAATGATATCGGCAGCGCGTGCAGCAACAATGTGTACGCCCAATACCTCATCGGTATTCTTGTCAGCCAGTACCTTCACTACACCATCGATATCGCCTGAAGCTCTAGAACGGCCCAAAGCACGCATTGGGAATGAACCCACTTTGTACGCAGCGCCTTCCTCTTTCAATTGCTCCTCTGTCTTACCAACAGCCGCAACCTCAGGCCACGTATACACGATACCCGGGATCAAATCATAGTTGATGTGCGGTTTTTCTCCAGCGATAGATTCTGCAACAAATACGCCTTCTTCTTCCGCCTTGTGCGCCAGCATAGCGCCGCGAACTACATCACCAATGGCATAGATGTTCGGAACCGCAGTCTGCAGGTGATCGTTCACCGCAATACGGCCACGCTCATCCGTTTCAATGCCTACATTTTCTAGACCAAGATTCGCTGTGTAAGCACCGCGACCTACGGCTACAAGACAGTAATCGCCTTCAAAAACGACCTCTTCGCCTTTCTTATTGGTAGCTGTTACTTTAACCACATCACCATCGCGACTCACATCGCTGACCTTGGTGCTAAGACTAAACTTCACACCGAGCTTTTTCATACTGCGCATGAGCTCTTTACCCATGGCACCGTCCATAGTTGGGATAATGCTCTTGGCGTACTCCACCACAGTCACGTCAGCGCCTAGACGCGCATATACTGACCCTAATTCAAGACCAATAACACCACCGCCAATCACGACCATGTGCTTTGGAATCTCTTTTAGGCTAAGTGCTTCCGTTGAAGAAATGATGCGCTCCTTGTCGAACTTCGCGAACGGAAGCTCGATAGGCTTCGATCCTGTAGCAAGGATAATGTGCTTGGCACTCACTGTAGTGGTCTGTTCACCAGCCACCTGTACCGTGTTTTTATCTACTAACGAGCCAAATCCGTGCAATACGTCGATCTCGTTTTTCTTCATCAAGTAGTCAATACCGTCACAGGTCGTGCTTACCACACCTGCCTTTCGCTCAATCATTTTAGCAAAATCAACGGTTGGCTTCTCCACGTTAATGCCGTGTGCCTCGAAAGAATGCACTGCTGCATGGTAGTGCTCTGAAGAATCTAGCAAAGCCTTCGAAGGGATACACCCAACATTCAAACAAGTACCACCTAAGGTGCTGTACTTTTCCACCAATGCTGTCTTCATACCCAACTGGGCACATCTGATCGCACTTACATAGCCTCCAGGACCTGAACCGATTACTACTACGTCGTATGAACTCATGTAAAATTGTTTTTAACGGTGTGCAAAGTTACATACCGCACCCAACTACTAGGGTTTAATTCTGAAAAATCTGCTAATTAGAACTATAAGGAGTGTACACCCAAAGAGGATGCTCATTACAGGTCCAAGCCAATTGCCTGTCTTCACATACAAGGTCTCACCGTCCATCAATGGAACTTGACCTAAAATCACCCCTTCTTCTTCCCAATTTAGTCGATCCAACGGTCGTCCTTTAGTATCAAGAATTGTGCTGATGCCCGTGTTGGCACTGCGCACCACATACTTGCGCTGCTCGATGGCTCTGAGACCCGAGAAACGCATGTGTTGTAGGTGTCCGTCGGTATCGCCCCACCAGCCGTCGTTGGTAATCACCGCCAATAGATTTGCACCTGCTCGCGAGTATTCGGTCGCGTACCCGGAAAACTCATTTTCCCAGCAAATAATAGGTGCCAATTTTAATCCAAGAGCGGTATCCACAAAAACGGTTCGCTCTGAAGAGGTCCCCAAAGTTCCTGATGTACCGCCTAATTCGAGGGCCCAATCTCCTAGAATTGGCTGTAAATACTTGACAAAAGGCATGGATTCACCACCGACCACCAACTTTCCTTTGTGATAGATGTCCCAAGGCTTCGTGGTGCTGCTCTGGAAAAGCGCCGTATTGTACAAAGTGTAGTAGCGGTCTCCCATGGGTCGATTGAAGTACGTCTTCTCCTCTTGGAAATCGTACGTCGTTGCGCCAAAAATGGCCGACTTCCCGTAATTCTTCAAGACTTGCTTGAACATCGCATCGTTGACCGATTTTTCTAAAACCAATTCCTGTCGAGCCTTTGGAAGGAAGGTCTCAGGGAGTACGAGCAAGTCAACGTCCGAAGCACCGCTCTCTTTAAGTAACCGATCTACTTTCTGTATCTGTGTGCGTTCCGGCGTGCTCCATTTTTCCGTGTAGGAGTTGATGTTCGGCTGAACTACTGCCACTGAAAGGGAGGTAGAAGAACTCGCCTCTGGCATAAAAAACATCACCAAGCTCAATACCACCGGTGCAAGCAAAACCGCCGCTTTTGTAAAATTCTTTGTGGTGCTAAACCAAATGATGGCCACAACCAAAACCCATAAAGTACCTCCGGCATTGCCAATCAATGAATACCACTGCACGAGCTCTGGCCATGCGTAAAAGGTATTTCCTAGATGCAACCACGGAAAGGCCAATCCCCAATATTCGTGGAGGTGTTCAAAAGCCATCCAAGAAGCAACAACGGGCAACCAAGCTGTTAAAGAGTCCTGTCCAAGACGGATAAACATCGCTCGGGCCCGAATACCGAACCACAATGCAAATGCCATAAGCCAAGCGTTGATTCCAACTGTGGCAATGACTCCGAGGGGATGCGCATTGGCTATCCAATAGGTAGTACCTCCATTCCAGATGGCGAAAGCGAGGTACAAAAAGAGTAAGGGACGCTTTTTTCTTCCTGCCAACTCGAGGAGCATGACCCAAGCAGGAAACAAAAGCACCACGAGGGGGCTCCAAGTCCAGGCGGCAATCAAACAAATCCCAGCCAGGAGACTCAGAGAAAATGAATTGAGTTTTTTCCAATCGGTCATAGCGCCAAAATAATGCATCTTTGCACCCAATGAAACACATTCCGAATCTTTTAACGCTCATTAACGCCTCTTGCGGAGTTGTAGCCATCTATTTCATTATGGCGCAGAGCACAAATGGTGTTGCAGCCTGCTTATTGCTTGCTGCTCTCTGTGATTTATTGGACGGAATGCTCGCACGCCGATTGGGTGTGCAAGGCCCTCTTGGTCAACAGCTAGATTCGCTGGCCGACGCCATTTCATTTGGAGCGGTTCCTGCCTTTTTATGGTCAAGCATCCTCAGTGATTACGGCACCCTAGACCAACCATGGGCCATCATTTTGGGGGCGACTGTAGCGGCCTCAAGCGTGTACCGTCTGGCAAAGTTCAATTTGAGCACCGACCAAAGTGTAGACTTCATAGGAATGCCAACACCTGCGAATGCCCTCTTTGCCCTAGGACTTTGGATCTGGCTAGGACGATGGGAGCAATGGGATTGGATTGTTAACATGTCCGAGGACGAGCGTACTGCAATGACCCTCGTACTTATCAGCATTCTCAGTCTTAGCGTGTATTGGCTGAACTCTCGCATGCCTATTTTGAGTTTTAAATCCACTGATGATAAGATTCGCAGAAATGCACAAGTAATATTGGTCGTACTCTTCGGCCTATTGGTTATTTTTGTCGGACCATTAGCATTTACCATAACCGTTGCGACGCTTCCAATATTGAGCTTTGCAACAGATTATTTATCAAAAAGAAAAATCAATTAAGATGAAATTCACTGCTCAAATCAACGTGATGCCACAAAAAGCACTACTCGATCCACAAGGAAAAGCGGTTGGTGCAAACTTGAAAAACATTGGCTTGGAAGCGTGTGGTAACGTACGTATTGGTAAGCACATCACAATGGAAGTAGATGCTGCCGATGCTGCGGCAGCTGAAGCAATGGTGAAGGAAGCGTGCGAAAAGCTTTTGATTAATCCAGTAATGGAAGCTTTCGAATTTACCGTAAGCGCATCTTAATCATCCCATTATTCACCCCATTCAGAGGAATTAGGTTCGACGATCAACTCAGAACTACCTCATGAATTTTCTCGCACATCTCCACTGCAGTCCGGACCACGAATTCATTAGGTTCTACAACTTCACTGGTGATGGATATAGAGGTAATGCGTGGAAAGAAAACGCAAATCCTGCAGTTGTCCTTGGGGTCGAACTGCATAGATTCATCGACCATTTCACCGATGAACATCAAGCATCTAAGGAGGTAAAAAGCCATTTAAGACTCGCCGCAGGTAAAACAGCACCTATTGCCTTGGATCTGCTGGGCGATTACTTTTTACACAAACATTGGGATAAAATGGCATCGCTTCAACCGCATACGGCACAGCTCACCGCGGTTGAATTCATCGATATTTGTACGCTCGAGATTGAGCGCAACAAGAAATTACTCGTGGGTAAAGCCGCGGGAATGTGGCCGTGGATGAAGTTAGAACGATGGCTTTTGGATTATCAAAACCTAAAAGGAATTCGACGTGCTGCTCGCGGAATGAGCCGACGACACCCCGCCATTGCACCTTTGGGTCACTTTTTCAAAGATTTCGAAGCAGATTCCGCAAATTATCACAAGGCAGAGCAATGGTTTTTATCTTTTTATCCTGAGCTGATCCTCGCTTGCCAAAAATTCGTCAAAGAACACCCGCTAAGCAAAGCCACTGGGCTATAACAAAACCACAGTTTTGGGTTGTATCTTTGCATCAAACTTAACGTCTTTCAATGATTTACATCAAACGAAAAGAACAGTTCTGCGCAGCACACAAACTGTGGAACGACAAGTGGGACGCCGCTACCAATAAGCGGATATTCGGGAAATGCTCGAACGAAAACTACCACGGTCATAACTTCGACCTAGAGGTTACTGTAAAGGGAGAGATTGACCCTGAAACAGGATTCGTAATGAACCTCTTCGATCTGAAGACCATCATCCGAACACATATTATCGATGTGGTAGACCATAAAAACTTCAATCTTGACATTGATTTTATGCAAGGCAAAATGCCTACTGCAGAGGTAATCGCTATGGAATTCTGGAAAATCCTAGCACCAAAAATTGCCGAGTATAATGCAACCTTACACCGCATTGTACTCGCAGAAACGAACAACAACATCATCGAATATTACGGAGAGTAATTATGAGTACAGCTTACGTTTTCCCTGGACAAGGGGCTCAATTCCCAGGAATGGGTAAAGATTTATACGAAAACAACGCCGAAGCAAAAGCCCTGTTTGATAAAGCAGATGAAGTACTAGGGTTTTCTCTTAGTACCATCATGTTTGAAGGGACTGCCGAGGAATTGAAAGAAACTAAAGTGACGCAGCCAGCCATTTTCACACTAAGTGTAATCATGGCAAAACTGCTGGGCGAAGATTTTAAGCCGACGATGGTTGCCGGTCATAGTCTCGGTGAGTTCTCAGCCCTTACGGCAGTGGGTGCCTTAGATTTTGAAAGCGCATTAAAACTTGTGAGTGCTCGCGCTATGGCCATGCAAAAAGCTTGTGAGATGAAACCTTCCACCATGGCAGCTATCCTTGGCTTGACAGACGAACAAGTAGAAAACATCTGTGAATCAACAGCCGGTGTTGTCGTTGCAGCGAACTACAACTGCCCTGGACAGCTTGTGATTTCAGGGGAAATTGAGGCCATTGAAGCAGCTTGTGAATCGGCCAAAGAAGCCGGTGCACGTCGCGCTCTTGTACTGCCTGTAGGTGGTGCTTTCCACAGTCCAATGATGGAACCTGCGCGCGCAGAACTTGCAGCAGCAATTGAAGCAACTGAGTTTCACACCCCGTTGTGCCCAGTCGTTCAAAACAGTGTTGCTAAAGCAGTAAGTGACCCTGCTGAAATCAAGCAAAATCTCATCGATCAGCTTACCGCTCCAGTGAAATGGACCCAAAGTGTACAACAAATGATCGCCTCCGGTGTTACAGACTATGTAGAATGTGGCCCAGGTAAAACATTGCAGGGCCTCGTTAAGAAAATTGACCGCTCCACTACTGTAAGCGGCGTGAGCTTCGAATAATGAAAGAAACCGCCTGGAAAAGCCCGTCGAACATTGCCCTCATTAAATATTGGGGGAAGTATGATGTTCAAATCCCTGCCAACCCCTCAATCTCCTTCACTTTGCGTGAGGCTGCAACAACAACGCGATTGCGATATGCAGAGGGAACGGGTAAGATTTCGGTTTTTTTAGACGGTCAAAACACACCTTCTTTTCTTCCTAAAATTGAATCGTTCCTAGAAAGAACAAAGGACTTTTTTCCTTTTGCTGGTGAAATGGATTTTGAAATTCATACTAGCAATAGTTTCCCGCACAGTTCGGGAATTGCATCCTCAGCCTCGGGCATGAGCGCATTGGCACTTTGTATGATGAGTGTAAAAAAGGACCTAGGATTACCGATTGACAATTTCTTCGAAGAGGCTTCGAACGCAGCGCGTCTTGGGTCAGGATCGGGCTCACGCTCGTTATTTGGGCCACTAGCAGCTTGGGGAGAACATGCAGAGATTGAAGGAAGCAGTAATGAATATGCGGTTGCATTCTCCGATGTAGACCCCATTTTCAAATCGTTCCAAGACACAATCCTGCTAGTGGATAAGGGCGAGAAAACCGTAAGTAGTACGGTTGGACACGGGCTGATGAACGGTCATCCGTACGCCGCCACTCGTTTTGAGCAAGCACATGAAAATCAAAGTGCACTTCTCACGGCTATGCTGGAAGGCGATCTAGAGACTTTTGGAGCCATAGTGGAAAGTGAAGCACTTACCTTGCACGGTATGATGATGACTTCTATGCCTTACTTCATACTAATGAAGCCAAATACGCTAGAGGTCTTAAACAAAATATGGGCGTATCGAGAAGAAACAGGCCATCCCGTTTACTTCACGCTTGATGCCGGTGCAAACGTGCATGTTTTATACCCAGAATCGCATAAAGATGTCATAATGAGCTTTATAGAAAGTGAATTAAGAACATTCTGTAAGGATGGTAGTTATCTTTGTGATGAAGTTGGTAATGGACCAACGCAATTGTAATTAGAAGTATGAGTCGTTCAAATCCTTTGTTTTACGGTAAAATCCTACTCTTTGGTGAGTATGGAATTATCAAGGACAGCATGGGCCTTAGTATTCCTCATACCTATTACAAAGGGGCCTTTCAATTTGAGCCTACCTTCAACGAAGAGCAGTCTAAGAGTAACGAGAACCTTTTCAAATACCTAACCTACTTGAAAAGTGATGATGCGCCTTGTCGCTTCAATACAACTGCATTCGAGAACGATCTAAACAATGGATTATACTTTGATTCTTCTATACCTCAGGGCTTTGGTGTAGGTAGCTCAGGTGCCTTGGTGGCTGCTATCTACGATAGATATTGTGAGGAGAAAATCTCAAAGAACCCACAGCAATCATCCGATATTAAGGCACTGAAGAAAATCTTTAGCTGGATGGAAAGCTATTTCCATGGCAAGAGCAGTGGTATCGATCCAACGATCTGCTACATGGGACTTCCCCTATTGATCAAAAGCAAGGACGAGCTAGGCTCTGTGCGCCTTCCATCTGCTTCTAGTGGTGATGGTGCCGTATTTTTATTAAACTCTGGAGCCCCGGGCGAAACGCAACCCATGGTAGAGATATTCATGGAAAAGCTCAAGGAAGAGGGTTTTAGAAACATGCTTAAGAACCAATTCGTCAAATACAACGATGCGTGCATCAAGGCTTTTGTCGAAGGAGATACTACCCCACTATTCAGCAACCTTAAGAAGTTAAGTAAGCTGGTCTTAGAGAATTTCGAGCCTATGATCCCTAAAGGTTTCCACGATTTGTGGAAGCAAGGATTAGAGTCTGAAGAGTACTTTCTTAAACTGTGCGGATCTGGTGGCGGTGGATTCGTAATGGGTTTCACTCGAGACTATGATAAAACGAGCGAACTGCTCAAAAAATACCAGCCCGAAGTCGTCTATAGATTTTGAAAAAACTAAGCCGAAACCGCCTTCAATTTGTCAAAGTACTGGCACTTCTTAGTCAGATTCGCTGGTACAACATTGCACTCTTACTTCTTGGTCAATACCTCATTGCCATCTTCGTCTTTGCCCCTGAGGATGGGCGTATTGATACGTTTTACGACAGCAACACCCACTGTATTGCCTGGGCCGGTGCTTTCATTATGGCTTTTGGTTTTTTGATCAACTCCTTTTACGATCAACAAGCGGACAGTATTAATCGTCCAATGCAAAGTGCCTTCGAGCGACTTGTAAGTAAACGCACGAGCCTAAATACCGCGATTCTCACCTTGGTGATAGGTCTTCTTCTTTCTTGGAGTGTAAGCACTACAGCAGCCATCTTTTTTGGTTCATTCGCTGTGGGGCTTTGGTACCACAGTCACCGGTTGAGAAACATACCCATCGTATCGCATACCAGCGCGGCTATCTTGGCACTAACGCCTTTCTTTGGAATGTCTGTTTACCACAACTACAGTTCATTACACACCTTCGCCTACGGGGCACTTCTTGGCCTTACTCTTTTCTCTAGAGAACTGCTCAAAGACCTATTAATGCTCAAAGGCGATATACTTTCTGGCCGCAGAACCGTTGCTAGCGAATACGGCGAGGAAAGTACCAGAAACACTCTTATGGTCAGCGCAATGATCGCATGGATACCCGCATTCTTCACCAGAGATCTTTTTAACGAGTACGCGGCAACAGGAATATTTGTGATTCTCGTGCTCCTAAGCACCGCAAACTTCATTGCACTGAAGGCGAAAAATCTTCGTGGGTTGCGCTGGGCGCATTTGATCTATAAAGTGATTTTGATTTTAGGGATTCTCACCCTCCCGTTCTTGTAGCTTAACGAAGTATGTTCAGCGTGCCGGTGAAGATTTCAATCTCATCAAACGGCAAATCTGCAATAAGTCGGTAACTGTATGCACCTACTGGTAATGGTTGACCTTTAAATGTTCCGTCCCAACATTCGTTAATATCCTCCGTATGGAACACTTCATTGCCCCAACGGTCGAATACTGAGAATTCATAGCCCTCAAAACCAACACCCTTAATTTCAAAACACTCATTTAGTCCGTCACCGTCTGGAGTAAAAGCATCTGGGACATAGAGGTAGAAATCTGTTTCCACAGAAACGGTAATGGTGATTGAATCAATACAGCCAAAGTCGCTTGTGACTACCTGTAGTACTTCAAATTCCCCTGGGCGCGCAAAATCGTATTCAAACGTCTGTCCAGTGAGCACAACACTATCGATGTACCAAGTCCAACTCACCTCATTTTGAGCTTTCTCGTTGAATAAAACCCTTAGAGGAACGTACGGATCGTTCAAGTACTGGAAACCTGCGCTAGGCTGCGGCATATTAATCGCTAGTGCACTATCAATAAGCAGTTCGCCACAACCATCCGCCAAAGAGAATGTGTAGTAGGACGAGTCAGTAAATGGCAATACAGTTCGAGGAATGTTGTTCGTCAGATTGTCCAGCCATGTAAATACCACTGGCTCTTCACCTCCGAGATAATAGGGCACCAACATCGCAGAATCTCCTGGACATACCCGTACCGTATCTTTTTCATAAACCATAGGATCATACGGCTTCACGTAGAGATCCTGCTGGAACAGCAGGGTGTCCCCACATTCGTCATAGAGAGTGAAGAATACGGTAGTATCTGTATTGACTTCCACATATCTCGTGAATGCGATGGACGAATCGCCGTGCCAAAATCCATGATAGTCGCCTTCGTATGAACTCAAGAGCACAGAAAGTTCGATACTATCACCAGGACAACTTACACTATCTGTTGCCGCAGGAAGTATCAACTCGCCAATCAAGGAGTCTTTGTCTCGTATGTAGTAAGGAAAGCGACGAACCGGATAATTGTAACAATCCGTGTACACGTAGTCTTGAATAATGACCAAAGTATCAACCCCTTCGACGAGGTTATCGTCGTACGCCCAGAACGTCAAAGTATCCGCAGTTTCCCCAGGAGACAAAGTGATAGTATCCGGCAACGTTGAGAAATCAACCCCTTCAATCGCTGTACTCAATAGCGTATCTACTGCAATAGGAATCTTCATCTCTACGCTCAGGTTCGCCGACCTTGAGAAGATGATATGGTTCTCATTACACCCCTCAACAATGTAATTATCGTTGAAAGAGTTACCGACGTTAGTGGTATCAATAACGGTAATCTCAGGACCCTTCAAAGAACTCTCTTCCAAGAATACCGCTGAGCTCAATGCATTATCACTAACATTGGCCAACTTCAGTCGAATGGTGTACCAGCCCCCGCACTCTACCTCAGCTGTGGCTGTAAACTTATCGGTATAACCGTCGAGTGTCGTAATAGAGCCGTTTGAGGCATTGTAATACGCACTGTGGGCGACAAAATTTGGATTAGCAGAAGTACAGTTAGACGCAGGATATGATCCGGAAGGACTCCCTGAATTAATGGTATTTACCGCAATAGGTATAGTTGTACCAGGGATGGTAGCAATGTTTCGAACGATGGTCTGTCCCGTAGGTGCAGTTGTCCCATTGATATAGCTCCCCTCTAAAAAGAAGCCAAATACATCGTTAAAGTTTGAGCACGTATATCCATCGTACTCGTGGGAGCCGAAGCAATAGTTAAAGGAAATACTATCAGATTGGGCAATAAAACTAAACTCTATCTCAACCATGTCCTTAATGGCGTACCCAGAACTGCCCAATTGTGTAAGCACACCGGCCAATTCCGAATCTGTGAAAGTCACGTTGTTCCCTGCGCCATTAGTCGAAGCAATTACGTCGCTCGCATTCTGGGCTGCAACCATAACAATCCCACTAGGTATAGGAAACGCAGTATCGTTCGCTTGGAAATAACCGATCTGATTTGTGGCCGCTTGCGTCAGTGGCAATCCGTTCTGCCCAGAGTTATAAATGGACAATGTAGAGTCTACCAAGATGTTGGCTGCCATCCAATACGGTTTATTGTAATTCCCCGTAGAGCTTACTGTCATACTCGGGGTTTGAGCACTCAAAAAGTGCCCTATGAACAATAAAAAGATGACCAAAGCCTTGCGCATGCCCGAATATAGAAAAATCCGCTGTTATAAGCTGAAGTTTGAATGGCACGTTTAACTTTGGAGAACAATCAAAACAGCAACGAATACATGGACCCTAAATCCTTTATCGAAAACCATAAAGACCGCCTTCTCAACGAACTGTTTGAGCTCTTAAGAATTCCTTCAATTTCTGCAGATCCTGCCTACAACGACGATGTTGCAAAATGTGCCGCAGCCATTGAAGGTCACATGTCTGCGCTTGGTCTAGAGAATGTAGAAGTCTTCCCAACGGCAGGACACCCGATTGTATACGGGGAATGCTTGGTGGACCCATCCCTACCAACAGTGCTAGTGTACGGCCATTATGATGTTCAACCTGCTGACCCGATTGAGCTTTGGGATGCAGACCCTTTCGAACCGGTAATCAAGAAGACCGATATCCACCCGGAAGGAGCCATCTTCGCTCGAGGTGCTTGTGACGATAAAGGTCAAATGTTTATGCACCTGAAAGCCTTTGAAATATTAAAAGCAGAAGGCGATGTTCCTTGTAACATCAAATTCATGATTGAAGGTGAGGAAGAAGTGGGTTCTATGAATCTTGAGCCATTCATCAAAGAGCATAAAGAAAAATTAGCCTGTGATGTAATTCTCATCTCCGATACAGGAATGATTGCCAACGATGTTCCGTCGATCACAACAGGACTAAGAGGCTTGAGCTATGTTGAAGTTGAAGTTACTGGACCTAACCGCGACCTTCACTCGGGTCTTTACGGTGGCGCAGTAGCAAACCCGCTTAACATTCTTGCCCAAATGATCGGTTCCCTGCACGACGAGAAGGGCGCCATCACTGTGGAAGGATTTTACGATGGTGTTGAAGTAGTTAGTGATGAGGAACGTGCACTCATGGCAAAAGCTCCATTCTCGCAAGAGGCATTCAATGCTTCTATCGCCATTCCTTCTGGAATGGGCGAGCAGGGATACACAACTCCTGAGCGCACCTCAATCCGTCCAACGTTAGACGTAAACGGAATGTGGGGCGGCTATATTGGAGAAGGCGCAAAAACGGTTATCCCATCTAAAGCTTATGCTAAGATTAGCATGCGATTAGTCCCTGGGCAAGATCCTGATGATATCACTGAAAAATTCACGAAGCACTTTACCGCCATCGCACCGGATAGTGTAAGTGTCAAAATCACGCCGCACCACGGTGGGTTACCGTATGTTACCCATACGTCTGACCCAGCCTACCAAAGCGCATCAAAAGCCTATGAAACGACCTTCGGGGTACCGGCTTTACCGGTCCGCTCAGGCGGCTCGATTCCGATCGTAGCGCTGTTCGAACAAGTATTGGGTGCGAAAAGTATTCTTATGGGCTTTGGTCTTGATTCAGACGCTATTCACAGTCCAAACGAACACTACGGGGTCTTCAACTATTTTAAAGGAATTGAGACCATTCCTTATTTCTACAAATACTACGCTGAGGGCGTAGATTAAGGAAAATTGTAAAAGAAAAAACCACCCGGAATGGGTGGTTTTTTTATGTCCGTATTTCAAAGAGTATTATCCTTGAAGGGTATCCTTGTTGAAAGAGTTGTGAATGTGGTAGATGCTCTCTGCATGTTTTACCAACTCGATGAGGTCGAGGATAATGTTCACCTGCAATTTCACCAATCGATTACTCACCTTATTCATGGAGTAATAAGACAATTCGTTATTGAGGTCTTTATTCAATTTCGCCACAACCTTCTTCGCCTTCTCCCCTAGCTGTCCACTGTATTCATCACGACCGCTAAGAATTTGTCGACGCACATCGTCAATGTAACGCTTGATTTCATCCTCGGCGTCAATGATCAAATCAAGGTATTCGCTGCGAGGCACACCGCCAAAGTTGGTGATGTGATTCAAACAATTCACACTAAGCTTCGAGGCAACCCGGTAGAGTTCCACCATATTGTGGTGTGCGTTTACGTGAAGTTCTGCGTAGAGCAACTGATCTTCACGACTGAAGGAATCATTAGAGGCAAAGGCCTTTTTGAAATTCTTAGACAACTTTTTTGAGTCCGATTCCAAACGCTTGGTACACTCGAGTAATATATCCTTGTTAGAGCCGACTAGAGAGCGCAATGACAATGTTACCATCTTGTCTAGGTTACGAAGATCATCTGCAACACCTTTCTTATGCAACTCGAACTGCTCGCTGAGTTCTGGCTTAACCTCAACCGCTTCAACATCTAATTCAATGGCATCGGCATTTTTGAATTTTAAATGCGATCGAATCAGTGCTATGGCCGCAACAAGCACAATACTTATTACCCCTGCTTTCCCGCCGTAGAACATAATCAAGCCAAACGTAGCCGAAGCAATGAATGCTATGACAGCCGTCATGATCCAACCACCTACTACTTGCAAGACACCCGCTACACGATAAACGGCACTGTCCATACCCCAAGCACGATCAGCAAGTGACGTTCCCATGGCTACCATGAAACTCACATAGGTTGTTGAAAGAGGTAGTTTTAAAGAGGTCGCGTAAGAAATTAAGATGGAGGCCGTCATCAAATTGACCGATGCACGCAAGAGATCAAAGCTTGCAGTACTGTCTTCCATCTTGGAGCGGTCGTGGGCAAATCGGCCATTAATTGTATTCACGGCATTCTGTCCAATTATGGCACCGAGCACCTTGCCTAGAGATACAAAGACCCCTACTATTCCTCTTGAGAGGGCGTTAGAATTGAAACGCTCGTCGCCATCACCTTGACGAGCCAATTTTACCTCTGTTTGGCTCACATTTCTTGCCTTTTTAGACGTCCATAGGGTGATAACCATGATTACCCCAGCGCCAAGAAGCATAAACAGTGGCGCTTTAGCTTTATCGCCTAGGATATCCATGAAAAATAGGTCAGGTGCCATTCCAGAAGCCGACCAAGCTTCTAATGATTGCCACCCAGCGACAGTGACACCGATGAAATTGACCAAGTCGTTTCCAGCAAAGGCCATTGCAAGAGAGAATGTCCCGGCCAGGACGATGAATTTCAGCGGGTTCAGCGCCAATACACGCTGCATGATGAAGGTAAGTATGGTCCAAACTACTGCGCTAATCCCTAGAATGGTCAAGGTGTTTTCGCCAATAAATGTTCGAATATCTGCACTAATAAAGCTCGCACCTTTCAACCCTTTAATTACCAGGAAGTACGTAATCGCAGTAATTGCAATACCTCCAAAGACTGCCCCATAGCGACGCAAGCCTTCCTTTAGGTTAAAGGTGAACAATAGACGCGTGATGAATTGGACCAAGGCTCCTGAAGAGAACGCCACCAAGACGCTCAAGAAAATTCCGGAAATGATTTTGGTTGCGGTAGAAAAGTTGATGAACTCCGCAAATTCCACTTCCATGCCTTGCTGATAGCTGTACAATAGCCCAATGATAAAGCCTGCTCCAAGAAGTTCAAATACGATACTTACTGTAGTTGACGTCGGCAGCCCAATGCTGTTGTAAAAGTCCAAAAGGATAATATCCGTGAGCATGACGGCCACGAAGACCAACATGATGTTATCGAAGGTGAAGAAACTCGGCACGAATATTCCTTTTCGCGCCACTTCCATCATACCTTCTGAGGACACGGCCCCAGCGAGAACCCCTATAGAAGCGATAATAAGGATGGTTTTGAACGAAGCTACCTTTGATCCGATCGCCGAGTTCAAAAAGTTGGCTGCATCATTACTCACCCCTACGGTAAGATCAATGATTGCCAAACAAAAAAGTACAAATACTAATATCTGATACCACATACAGGAGGCCAATTTAGTGCGCTAAAATAGCGCAATCGTCTGCGACGTAAGGAAAGTTAAGGTTAAATTTGATGCACTCCATCGTCCATAAAAACTACGTCCAATGGCCTCAAACAGGCTCTCAGAATCTAAAAGTCTCTACCTGCTTCAGCATGCCGGCAACCCTGTTCATTGGCAAATGTGGTCAAAGGACCTGTTCCGCGACAATGCTCCTGAACATAAGTTGATGATTATCTCTATAGGTTACTCGTCCTGCCACTGGTGTCATGTGATGGAGGAAGAAAGCTTTGAAGATGCTGAAGTGGCTGAACTTATGAATACCCGCTATTGCGCTGTAAAAGTCGATCGAGAGGAACGCCCAGATATCGACGCTCGCTATATGAACGCATTGCAGCTCATGACAGGAACAGGAGGTTGGCCACTAAACATCATTGCATTGCCCGATGGAACACCTGTTTACGGAGGCACCTATTTTTCACGAAAAGATTGGATGGCTGCCTTGACCCAGGTAGCTGATCTGTGGCAAAAAGAGCCTGAGCAGGTACTCTCTTATGGTGAACAGATGCGAGAAGGGTTGCAACAAATGATTCAAGTAACGCTTAAGACCAAACCGAATTCATTTAGTGCACAAGATTTTGAGGATGTTGTAGGGTTTTGGATGCGCACTGTAGATCCTGTGAATGGCGGACCAAATGGCGCGCCTAAGTTTCCCCTTCCCTCTAATTATGCTTTCCTCTTAGATTACGCTTGCCATACCGGTGATTCTAATGTGCTTGATTATTGTTTGCTCAGCCTAGAAAAAATGGCACTGGGCGGCATTTTTGACTGGGTACATGGAGGTATAACTAGGTATAGTACAGACCGATTCTGGAAAGTGCCACATTTTGAAAAAATGCTCTATGACAATGGTCAAATTATGGGCGTATTTGCAAAAGCATTTCGTGCCTCTGCAAAAGGTACTTTTCTCACTGCCGCAGAGGCTGTCGCTGACTTTCTAGAAGCTGAAATGAAACTTTCGAATGGGTTATTTGCGAGCGCATTAGATGCAGATTCCGCTACCCTCGAAGCGGCTAGAGAAGAAGGCGGCTATTACACTTGGACCTCGGCAGAGCTGGACAGCCTCGAACTGGAGCAAAGGACGCGGTTTAACGACTATTTCGACATAACGCCCTATTCCGCTTGGGAAGGCAAGTATATTTTACACCGTACGAACAGCTTGGACTTTAATTGCAAAGAATGGGGCATATCAATTGCCGAAGGTCTGCGATTAGAAAATGTTTGGCACGAGGCCTTGAAGAATGCCTCGAAGGAGCGTCTTAAAACGCATACGAAGCCCGTTCGAGACAATAAAGCATTGTGCACCTGGAATGCACTCGTAGTCCTAGGCTTCTTTGAACTGCACCTTGCTGCACCGCATAAAGGCTACATGGAGAAAGCCATTGAACTACTTCGTGCTATGAGAGCGCATCTCTTTGAGGAAGACGCGGTCTTGCATGAATTTGGGGGTGGTCAAGGATTTCTTGACGACCATGCGACCTTCGGTCTTGCACTTCTAAAAGGCTATGCATTAACGGGCAACGAAGAGTATGTGGTTGATGCAAAAAACATCGCCGCTATGATTGGCGAAAAGTTTTCTAAAGAAGCGAGTAGCTTCTACTTGTATGCTGCTGGAGGAGATAACGCGTGGGAAGAAGTCATTGAAATCGAAGACAATGTCATACCTAGTGCAAATTCTTATACCGCTCAGTTCTTTTACGAGCTTGGTTGCTATACAGGGGACCGTACCTGGATAGATCGCAGTACACAGATGATGGAATCTATTCATGGGAAGGTTTTTAAGCACGGACAAAACTTTTCGAATTGGCTCAATCTTGCCTTAATGCAATCCTACGGCTCCAAAGAGCTTGTCGTAGTTGGACCTGAGGCAAGAGCGATCTTAGGAAGTATGACCGAGAACAACTACCGACCGAATACCCTCTATCTGCAGAGTGAACACCAAGGGACACTCCCCCTCACTTTGCACAGAGGGAGTGACGCCTCAAAAATCTATGTTTGTGAAAATGGCGCTTGCAACCTGCCTACTTCATCTACCAAAGAAGCCGAACAACTATGGAAAACATAGATACACGCTGCCCTTGGTGCCTTGGTTCCGATCGCTACAAGGCATACCACGATTTAGAGTGGGGACGTCCAGTTCGAGACGAACAAAAGATGTTTGAATACTTAATTCTTGAAACTTTCCAAGCTGGACTCAGTTGGATTACCATTCTTAATAAACGGGATAATTTTCGTGAGGCCTTTTTCGATTTTAATGCTGACAAAATCGCTAGAATGGATGACAAAGATGTGGACCGTCTGATGCAAAATGCGGGAATCATCAGAAATAAACAGAAGATCCAAGCTGCCATCCACAATGCCAAAGTGCTCAAAGCGATGCACCACCGCGATGAGCGACTTGTAGATGTTCTTTGGAGTTATCTCGACGGAAAACCCTTGAATATGAAGCGAACTTCCATGGAAGAGTTACCGGCAGTAACCGACCTAGCAGTTACGATTTCTAAAGACCTTAAGAAGCTCGGCTTTAAATTTATTGGCCCCACAACGATGTATGCACATATGCAGGCCAGCGGCATGGTCAACGATCATTTGGTAAGCTGTCCTGCTTACGAAGAATGTCTAGAGTAATTTCTTGGTAGACTTTAGGGCCACAAAATCCTTTAGGTAATAGGGCTCGAAATAAGCTACATCTTCTTTTACCATAGCTGGTGTATCGAGGAGATTGGCCATATCCTTGGCGCTCGGAAAAGCATTCTCCGCATAGATCCAGTTCGAATTACCGTGCAAGTGACTCACCTTTTCAGCGGCGTCACCGATGACCTGAACTTGCTTATTGGCCAAATGTTCCCAAGAATTTTCAGTTACGATTACCGCTTCAACAGCTGATGCTGGATGAAAAACACCTTCTTTTCGAACCCAATGTTGTGCGTACACCTCATCCCTACGCGCATCAATAACGGCTATGACTTCATCCCCTTTGACCTGGGTCATATCAAAGCAACCGAGTGTGGGTAAACTGTATAAGGGCAACTTCGCTGCATAGCAGATGCCTTTAGCAGCACTCACACCTATCCGTAAACCTGTGTATGAACCGGGACCTTTACCAACGCACACCCCCTGAATATCGGAGAAATCGAGACCGGCTGTCTGCATGCATTCTTGCACAATTAAATGCAGACGCTCACCGTGAACAAACTTATCTGCGCGCTCGGCACTATGGGCAATTACCCGACTGTCAGAAACAATGGCAACGCTGCAATTCTTGGTTGCTGTTTCTATACAAAGGATCATTTTTCTTCTTTGAGTTTGATGGATGCGCCGTTTTTAAGCTCTCTCGAAACAGCACTGTAAGGACCAACGACTATTTCTGTACTATCCTCTACTCCTTCAAGAATGATGTATTCATCGTCTTGGATACCGCTCTTGACTACCTGAACGTTCACCTTACCTCTTTGGGGAACGAAAACCACCTCGAAACTTTCGTCCGAGTCGTCAGAAGCACCGTATCGCTTGGCAGTAGTGCTCGTGTCTTTACGCACCGAAACGGCCTGGATCGGCGCAACTAGGGCACCTTTGACCTTGTTTGTAATAATCTCAACGGTTGCCGTCATTCCCGGACGGAACGGATTGGCACCATAGGTAGAACGCAAATGCTGGTAGCTGCTATTGAGAATGCGAATCTTTACTTCAAAGTTTGTCACCTGATCCGCAGAAGCACCAAGAGCAAGGTTAGCACTATTGGCGATCTCACTAACTACACCCTCGAATTTTTCGCCTAGGAAGGCATCTAACTCAATGTAGGCCGTATCACCAAGCATCAATTTGACAATGTCATTCTCGTTAACCTCAACCAAAACCTCCATGGTATCCAGCTCTGCAATCCGGAGCATTTCTGTTCCTGTCATCGTCGCGGTTCCAACCACACGCTCACCGAGCTCAACATTTAACTGAGTAACGGTACCCGAAATTGGTGCGACAATGGACGTACGCTTTAAATTCTTATACGCTTCGTCCAGATTTGCCTCCGCACTCTGTAAGTTGTATTGTGCACTTTCCTGTTGCAATTCAGCCACGGTAATTGCGCGTTGTGCGGCATCAAATTCTTGCTGAGAAATAGCGCCTTTTTCAAACAAAACCTTGTTTCTATCCCACAGTTTATTGGCCTCGATCAAGCTAGCCTTGCTTTGCGCCAGGCCTGCTTTTGCACTATTTACTGCCGCCCGTGATCTTGTTATGGCACTTTCATAAAGATCTGGATTGATCTTAACAAGCAGGGTCCCTTCATCGACGTATTGACCATCGACAACATTTACCTCAATGATCTCACCACTTACTTCAGGACTCATTTTCACCTCAACCTCTGGTTGAATCTTTCCACTCGCAGTTACCGATTCAACAACGGTTCTCTTGTGTACGTAACCCAACTCTACCTCAATGGCATCGGCGTTTGAATCTATCCAACCCTTCTTTTTCGCTACAATGGCCACGATGATCAGTAGAACAACGGGAACAATAATTTTATAATTCATTTTCATCGGTAGTGGTGGTTAAAGGGTGATCTGATTGAATAAATAAAACTCAAGGACTTTGACCTTGAACAGGTAATCAAATTTGGTTTGAATCTCTTGGCTTTTCGCAGCTAGAAATTGGTTCTTCGAAAGCCCTAGATCAAAAGCGCTAATAACACCTTGATCAAAATTTAATTGTGCATTGTTGAGCGCAAGTTCTGCTGCTGCAGCTGAAGCATTGGCTGCATTGTACAATGCCAACGAGTTCCTCGCGTCAACAAGCGCTCTTTCTATGGTTTGTCGCACTGCTAACTCACTAGCTTGCTTGTCCAAGGCAGCATTGTTTTCTTGAATCTTAGCGCGTTGTACAGCGGCATGTGTCTGTCCGCCATTAAATAAAGGCACTTGAAAACCAAAGCCAATGAATTGGTTCCAATTATCTGCCAGCTGATTGCTAATGGTGTATTTAATCTGTGAGTTCGGATCAGGGACATTAACCGTCTGCGGCAATTGAAGAATAGTACCCGTTGTCGGATCCTCTACCAAGGTATAGGTTGTGAGTTCAACGTAGTCCGTGAAATACGGCAAGCCTTGAACGTAGTTAGAGTTCAGCTGGGCCAAGAAAAACAGACTAGGATACCTCGCTGCATTCGCTAGTTGAATGCCGTATTCGGCACTTTGAAGATTCGCCTCTGCAGCTCGTACTGAAGGTTGTTTGCGGATCGCTTCTTCCTTCAAATCGGTCCTGCCGTAATCCTGTAAACTCAACTGGCTAAGGTTGACTTCTGGCATTTCTATGGCGAAATCCTCAAAATCATCTTCAAGCTGTAAGAGTTGGTACAGCTGCAGTTTGCTTAAGAGCACCGCATTTCTTGCACTGGTAAGGTTTCCTTCATCATTCTTCGTTTGGGCAACACTCTGCAGGTAATTGTCTTTAGAAATGGCTCCGTTATCAAAGAGCAATTGCGTTCTTTCCAAGCTTTGGATGGAGGTGTTCAACTGGCCCTGGGCAACCTCTTCAAGCTGCATGTTCACAATGATCTGCAAATAGGCCGACGCAATGTTTAGAAAAGTATTGTTCTTGACATCTTCAAGTTGGTAGAGCGCTGCAACACTGCTCATTCTCGCTTGTTGAAGCTGGTACAGGTTTCTACCTCCAGATAACAGTGTCCAGTTCCCAGAAGCGGTGGTACTAAGGGTTTGTCTTGAACCCGGCTGACGCGTGTTGGTGATTGGATCAATGGTCAAACCAAAGTTCCAATAATAGCCACCATTAATATTTGCCGTAGGAAGGAATGCAAGTTTGCTTTGCATTTCTGTCAATTTCGCATTGGCCAAAGCATTCTGACCGCGCTGAATATCGATACTATGCGTTCGTGCATGCTCGATACAACGGTTAAGCGACCAGCTTTCCTGCGCCCAAGAAGCAGAGGTGGTAAACGCTAGAAGGATTAAAAAGAATAAGGATTTCTTCATCAGTACTACGGTAAGGTTAGTGGTACCTCGAAGATAGTGGATTTAGTTGGCTTTTTTCGCTCTGTACAAACGGTAAGCAATACCCCCAATGATGAGGTAGGGAAAAATCATCAAATACAGGATACCGTAGTTCAATCCAGCACCAAATCCACCACCATCAGCACTCTCAGCAACAGCTTTACACATACTGCACTGCGCCATACTGATCAATGGCAATGAGAAAAAGAATATTGCTAGAACGGCCCGTCTCATCAATAATAGGGTTGCATGAATAGGTACACCAAAACACCCGTCAGGCTTACGTACAGCCAGATTGGAAATGAAAATTTGGTGATTCTTTTATGCTTTTCAATGTCGTTAGTCCAACCACGCCAGATACTCAAAAGAGCCAATGGAATCACTGGAATACTCAAAATGATGTGAGAGATAAGAATAAAGAAATAGACGTATCGCACTGTGCCTTCACCGAGAAACTTAGCACTTGGGTGAGTTGTATGGTAAATCACATATGAAATCAAGAACACTGAGCTCAATACCAAGGCAGATATCATGAAGGTTCTGTGAATGATTATGCGTTTGTTCTTAATCGCCACGAGTGCCATGAGCAAAAACAAAAAAGTCAAACCATTCAGTACAGCATGTACCAGCGGCAGACTGCTTACTGGTGTATTCTCAGTCATACCTAGGCTCATTTTCCACTCTGTAGGCATGATCATCAATAACCCTACAGCAACTGGGATAACTGCACTAACGATGTAAATAAAATTGAGGACTTTCTTGTCCTGAGCTACATTAGTCATCTAACAAATTGTGTTTGTCCCGCTCGTATTCAGCGATTAATACCTTGATGTCCGATTCTAAATCGTTCAACTGTGTTACGTCTAAAACATCATAAGAGCCTACAATGTTTCCTAGATCATCTTTTCTACTGCGAATGTTCCCATTCCAATCCACAATGATGGCATTGGTACTGTGTAAGAATCCACCTTCGGCAGTTTGGTCTTCAAAGGCATTTAGGAACAAGCTTTTTGCCAAATCATAAATCGGCTCCTTCTCACCTGTAGCAAAAAGCCACTTACCTTCTCTGTAATTGCGTTCTTTCTGATAGGTCGCCAATGCTTGTACAGAATCCTTTTCGGGATCCACAGTAATGCTTAGCAGCTTAAAGTCTGGATATCCCTTAAAACGACTCTCAATGTCATTGAGATGAAAGTTCATAGCTGGACAAATCGTGGGACACGTTGCAAAAAAGAAACTCACTACATAGATGGTGGAGTCCATGGTAGTTTTATTCACGGGTGTTCCCTGCGCACTAAGAAGTTCAAAGTCTGGTATTTCGTAGTAAATAGTATCTCCACTTTCCTCATCATACACCTTCTCTCCTACATAATCTAGGGTCTGAAAGAATACTTCGTTCTGTCCGTAAACAAAGATGATGTAAACTAAAGCGGGTAGCACTAATACTGCGATTAGTGCTACCCGTTGAAATACTGTTATCGCTTTCATTAACTAAAAAGGTATGAACCTTCGGTCAATAAGATAAATGTCAAATACGGGATAAGAATCAAGCTAGGAAGGTACAATGCGTACTTCATCGCTTTCTTTTCATACTTCACGTGCATGAATACTTGTACGATGTATCCTGCTTTTACCAACGTCAATAGGATGAATACAATATTCAAAATAGACGTTCCAATAACTTGAGTCAACAAAAACTCAGGCTTGATAATACCTAGTACCACCTCGACTCCGGTGATTACTAAAAGGATCCAGAAAACTTTCCAAATCCACCATGTTCCATTGTGTTCTGCCATGATTTCTTTTTTTAAACGAGGTAGAAGAATGTAAATACGAATACCCAAACAAGGTCTACGAAGTGCCAGTACAAACCAACCTTCTCAACCATGCGGTAATGACCTCTTCTCTCGTACGTTCCTAGTAGAACGTTGTAGAAAATTACGAAGTTGATGACTACCCCAGAGAATACGTGGAATCCGTGGAATCCTGTGATGAAGAAGAAGAAGTTTGCGAACTGCTTTCTTCCGTATTCGTTGTGAATCATATTTGCTCCCTGAACAACATCACCAGCCTCTAGGAAAGCAACACTTTCCGCGTGGGTAAAAGCACGACCTGCTTTTCCTGGTTCCTTCAAATAAAGAGAGGCATCTCCTTTCATCGAAGAAAGAACCTCTGTTTTAGTAAATGTCTCGCCATGGTTGCTTGCGTGACCTTCTTCCATGCCATGTACAACCTGGCTGAAGCTCAAACGCTCACCTTCCGCGTTGTACACATGCAGAATTTCTTGACGTGCTGTTTCAACTGCACCGCTATCTCCCATGATGAAGTGGTACCACTCCCATGCCTGCGAGCCAACAAAGATGAAACCACCTACGATGGTCCATAACATCCAGTTCGTAACGGCACCTCTGTTCATTTTTTCACCGGCATTTACTGCCAATACCATAGTCACAGAAGACATGATCAGAATGAACGTCATCAAGGCCACATAGAGCAATGGCTGGTCGCCCTCTAGACCTGGAAAGTGAGTAAATACGTTTTCAGCAATAGGCCAAGTGTTTTCATACTTGAAGCGCATTAAACCGTAGGCGGTTAGGAAGCCCGAGAAGGTCAATGCATCTGATAACAAGAAGAACCACATCATGAGCTTACCGTATCGAGCGCCCATAGGTCTCGATCCTCCGCCCCAATGGTTGGTATCTTGGATTAAATCAGCATTAGAAGACATAACGAGTGTTTTGAATTATGATTCGTGCAAATCTAACGAATAAGAGTCAAAAAGATGAATAAATATATCCACAAAAGGTCCACAAAATGCCAGTAGATAGACGCCAACTGAACACCGTGATAATCCTCCTGCGAATACTTACCTCCGTAAGCTCTTACAGTCGTGTAGAGTAATGAGATGATACCGCCACCTAAGTGAGCGAGATGGAACAGGGAAATGGCATAGACCCACGAGCCTGCAGGGTTGGAGCCAGGTCCTGTGAAAAATACTTGTTCATTGATCAATTCTCCCCAGCCTCGAACCTGCAAAACAGCGAAGACTACGCCAAAAACAATAGTCAGCCACAAGAAGAGTCGCAAACGTCCTTCCTCACCATTAGAAATTGCTTTTTTCCCGAGCCAAAGTGTCAAGGATGAAGCTATAATTGCTACAGTGCTATAGTTAAAGGCAGTAGGCAATTCAAAAACAAGCCAATTTCCAGATTCTACCAACGTCGTTCTACTCACCACATACCCTGAGGTCAAACCCGCAAAGGCCATGATGATTGAACCGATTCCGATCCATAAAAGCGGCTTAGATGCTTTTCTTCGTTGTTGTGCTAATGTTTCCATTCTTAGATAAATCTATCAATAACATAAATGAGCTGCATACCCGTTAGGTAACCGATACTGCTCAGCATTAGTTTTCTTGCGACCTTATCGTCTCCGCTCTTCAAGAGTTTCATCCCATTGCTAAGTACCCATAGGCCGAGAAGCAATACCAGCGCAGCGCCCGTGTAACTCAAAGTGAGTTCGCCTGTAATTCCAAAGACAGGGAGAATACCAACAACGATCATCCAAATCGTATAAATAATCACATACAGCTGGCTCGGACGGTCCTTTGCACCTGAGGGCAGCAAGTTGTATCCCGCTCTTTTGTAATCTTCAAAGGAGAACCAAGCAATAGCCCAGAAGTGCGGAAACTGCCAGAAAAATTGTTGTGCGAACAAAGTGCCCGTTTCAATATCAAAATCGTTTCGTGCCGCTACCCAACCGAGCATATAAGGTATGGCTCCTGGGAACGCTCCGACAAACACTGCTAAAGAAGTTCTTGCTTTTAACGGTGTGTAAATCACGGCATATAGGAAGGCGCTTAACCCACCGAAGAACGCAGAAAGGACATTGATACTGTAAAGCATAAACAATCCGACCAAGAGCGCAAGAACCGCTGCCGTGTAGGCTTGAGCAACTGTCATCGTGCCTGCTGGAAGTGGTCGATTTTTTGTCCGGTTCATCAAGGCGTCCTGCTCCACCTCGTAAATCTGATTGAATGCGTTTGAAGCCGCAACTACAAGCAATCCACCAAGAGTGAGAAGAAGAAGTTCAACCCATGAAAAAACCTCATATCCTAAAAGGTAACCCGCTATCGAGCTGAATACTACAGATACTCCCAATCGAAGTTTCCCTAATCGGATGACTTCTTTAAAAAGTGATGGTTTCTTTTCGTTTGACACCTAATAGAAATTTGACGGTGCAAAGATAAGATACACCGCTGTGAAAATGTGAGACTTATAGCACAATAAAGTGCGGATTCAATAAGTCTTCCTTATTGTATCTCAACGGAGTTCTACCCTCCTTTTCTACCATGCTAAATCCTGCCGCCTCAACTACTGCTTGACCCGCAGCGGTATCCCACTCCATGGTTGGCGCAAAACGTGGATAGACATCAGCCAATCCCTCTGCCACCATGCACATTTTAAGCGAAGAGCCCTTGGAAAGAATGGCAACCTCTCCATGTTTTTCACGGTATTGTTTCAAGAAGTTTTCCGTTTCTTCATTCATGTGACTTCGGGAACCTACTGCAGTAAACGGTCGATCTAGCGAAACCGGCAGATCAACACCTGTTTCTAATGTCTCATTACTCACTACAGAAGTTGGAGGCAAAGTGAGTTTCTTAGCGCCTTTTGAACCTGCACCAACATAGAGCTCGCCGGTAACAGGCACGTAAACTACACCCATAATTGGTCGACCTTGTTCAACCAAAGCGATATTCACGGTAAACTCACCATTGCGCTTGATGAATTCTTTGGTACCGTCCAGAGGATCTACTATCCATAGCCTTGACCACGAAGAACGCTCGTTGAACGGAAGGTGTTTACCTTCTTCACTCAGTACAGGAATCCCAGTGGGCTCGAGCAGGGACATAATGGCTTTGTGGGCTCGAGTATCAGCTTGTGTCAGTGGACTGTCGTCGCCTTTGACCTCAACTTGAGTCTCTTCATTATTGTAGACCTCAAGAATTTCGATTCCACCATGCAAAGCTGCCTGTGCAGCGATAACCGTAAGTTGATCCAATGTCTGGCTCATAAATGTTTTTTTGATGGTTCAAAAATAGAAAAGCCCGAGCCAAAGGCCCGGGCTTTTTATACGTTGATTTACCGATTACTGCAATCTAGCATTGATCGGCACAGTGTATTGCATACGTACAGGCTTACCGCGCTGCTTCGCAGGGGTAAATGTTGGAAGCTTTTTGATTACGCGCATTGCTTCGTCATCAATCAGCTTATCTACACCACGTGCAATAGTTACTGAGCTTACTTTTCCGTTTTTCTCAATTACGAAGTTGACGTACACCTTACCCTGGATACCCATTTGGCGAGCCAATTCTGGGAATTCAAAGTTTTTACCGATGTGCTTCATGATTTCCTGGTTGAAACACATGAATTTGTCATCTTCTGTAGCTTTCTTTTCACAACCTGGGAAGATTGGCTTGTTCTCTACAACGGCGAAGTTGAAGATTTCATCGTCTTCTTCTTCTTCCTCAACGATTTCGATTTCCTCGCTCTCGTCAGTTTCAGTCGATTCAAATTCCACTTCCTCGATTTCCAAATCGTTTTCTACAATCTGAATAACCTCTGGCGGTGCCGGTGGAGGTGGTGGAGGTGGTGGAGGTGGCGTTCTGTTTGTGATAATCGCAATCTCGTCTTCATCGTCATAGCTCATCTTACCCAGCTCACCAGGACCTGATTCGTAAGATCTGTATTCCAATACGAAGAGCGTGAGCGCCAAAGACAACGTAAGACCGATCAGCAAGAAGAGATTCTTCTTGTTTTCTGCGTCTGCATTGTAGGTTTTTCTATTCTTCATGCGTTAGAAATAATTGAAGTGCTAAAATAGCCAAAACTACCATTAGCACAAATGTGTTTTTAAGAGTTATTTCTTGAATTGTACAGGTATGGTATAAGTGATACTCACGGGAACGCCATTTTCTGTGGCAGGACGCACTATCTGTGGTAAAGAGCGCATCACCTTGACCGCTTCATCTGAGGCCAATTCAGAAAAACTTTTCAGCACTTCAGGCTCCTGGAGTTGGCCTTCTTCGTCAAAGGTGATTTTGATAAACACCTTCCCTTCTTCTTCCAATCCTTCCGGGTATTTCAATGTGGTCATCACGTGCTCCATGAGTGTCCTGTTAAAACAAACCTGCATCTCTTCACCCACCTCAATGTGTTGGCACCGTTCAAAGGTCGGCGCGACCATTTCTTGGGCCAAAGCAGGGATAGTGGTTAAAAGGAAAAATAGAAGTACTGCTTTAAATTTCATGATTACTGTAGCTTGACATTTACGGGCAAAATGTACGACATTCTAACGGGCTTACCATTGATTTTAGCAGGGGTAAATTTTGGCAAGCTCTTCACCATTCGAATCGCTTCCTCAGAAATCAGCTCGTCTTCACCTCGAACAACTTTGGCCTGAAGTACTCGACCGTCTTTTTCAATGATAAATTCTACGAACACCTTCTCAGCGTTGGAAAACATCATCATGGCATCGCTAACCTCGAAGTTTTTGCCAACAAACTTCAACAACTGCTGCTGAAAACACACGAAGCGCTCATCGTCGGTTACCAATGATTCACAGCCTTGGAACACGGGCCTAGACTCTACTGCAGTGAACTTGTAAATATCATTGTCAATGGGATCAGGATCAATAATCTCGACAATTCCATCATCGATAATACCTGAAAACAAACTAAGGTCTATGGCAGGAAGCGACGCTGTGTTTGGAACTATGGTTATGATGTTAGGATTCACCTTTGCGCTTTGTTGTGCAATAGGCTTGGCAGGCATCGCTCGTTGGGTAATAGGCACAACCCAATCCTCCTCTTCGATGTAATAGCCGCCATCATCTTCTACAACCATTAATGGACGCTCACTCACGGTCCACTCTAAAGCAGTGTAGGCCGCACTAAGAGATAAAACCAATCCTAGGATTAAGAACAAGGGACGCTTGTTCTCTAAATCGGCTTTTGCTGTTTTTCTGATTTTTAGGCTCATAGGTTCTCATTTTAAGGGGTTATGAGAGGTAGAGCCAAAAAACTATGCCAAAACCCGATGCAGTACTCGAGAGGCGACCATGCCTGATATGGCGCCAGCCGAATTGGCCAAGGCATCTAAAAGATCTGCAGATCGCCCTAGCCCCATCCAATCCTGTAGCAATTCTATGAGACCTCCTACAGCAATTGCAATGAGCCAATACAGGGCGGCTTTTCTCTTTTTAATGGGCCGCTTGTACCCTCTGGATGAAGCGAAATAGAGCAAAATAGTCCAAGAGAAGTACAGGATAAAGTGCACCAGCTTATCGCTGATATTGATTTCCCAACCTGGATCTAGGTTGCTGACAGGAGCCAGGCAAGCATAGAAAATTAAAAAGCCCCAACCAATGGCAGGGGCTCTATATATCCATGGATTACGCATGATTATCCAAGCATTGCTTGGTACGCTTCAGCATCCATTAAACCGTCCAATTGAGACGCGTCGTTAATCTTGATTTTCACCATCCAACCTTCGCCGTATGGATCTTCGTTCACAGCCTCAGGCGCATCTTCAAGTCCCTCATTGAACTCGAGCACTTCTCCCGCTACTGGTAAAAACAAGTCACTCACTGTTTTCACAGCCTCAACACTTCCGAAGACCTCGTCCTGATCTAAAGATTCACCTTCCGTATCGACATCAACAAATACGATATCACCTAATTCGCTTGCTGCAAATGCTGTAATTCCTACAAAGGCTTCATCACCTTCAACGCGGATCCATTCGTGATCCTTCGAGTACTTTAAGTTATCTGGGTAGTTCATTCGGGTATGTTTTTGACAAATGTAAACTGATTTTTATTTCCGTAGGGTCTATTGTGCAAGATTAAATCTAAACGCGATTCCGGCGTTCGTGTTCAAGGTTGGGAACGCGTTGGACGTCTTAAACTTGCTCACCGTTTGATCGTAGTACAAGCGAGCGGTCAATTTTGACGATAGCATGTAATCTGCACTTGCCTTCACAGACCAAATACGCTGTCCTGCGGTAACCTGGTCAACACCTTCTTGAATACGACGAATCACGGTTTGATTGTCGCGCAAACTGAAGTCCAATTTCAAATCAAGGTTAGACGTGATCTTTTGCGGACGGCCATCACTGACGATGTTAAAGCTCACGTCCTTGATAATATATCCGGTTCCAACGACAACCTCCATACCGCGGGTATCGCTCAATTGATTATTGACCAGCGATAGGTTGAGTTGTCTGTTACGCTTAATGTCTAAGCGCAGACTCGCTTGATTTTTCAAACGCATATTTAGTCCGACGAACGGACCGAAATTTTCAGCGATACTCACCTGAGAAATTTGCTCCAATGGCAAGAAGTCTCCGTTCGTGTTTCGAATGTTATTTGGCGGCTCCCCATTCTGAATGCGCTGCTGTAAAAGCATGTTACTCTGGTACGAATTCATCGTGTACATGCTCTTGTAGGTATGGGTCAGTGTAAAGGTTTGGAAGTTCTTTTTGAACCATGGAATCTTCATGAGTCCATTAAAGTTTACGTTCCAATTTGGCATAGGCAGATCAGGACGTCCGTTCATTACTACCTCGCTAGGATCCATACCACCATAGGCCGCCAAGAAAGCAGGCACAAGAACCTCAGCACTGTTGTAACTGTAGCCGTCGTACCCTTCTCGAGTCCCTGTACTATCATCAGCGGCAGTGATGAAGTTTCCAACATATGTAGGATCGTTGGCAGCCTTATTGTCTCTTAGACGCTGAGAAATGGTGTTTCTGTTCGCCAAGAAGAGGTCATACACTGGAGAATTCGATGAATCAATCGGTTCAAAAGCACTACCAATAGAAAGGAAACTGATAGAGTAATTCCCATTGTCCATCGGGTTGAAATTGTAGAATCCAGCCGGCAAGCCTAAAGTGGTATCAATTAGGGGATCGTGGTACCTGAAAATGGACGAGCTGTTCAAACCAGCCACCTTAGATGCTGTAATCTGTATTCTGAAATCCTGCCAAGGTTCAACAGTAGCACGGAAGTTCAAGTTTTCAGTAAAGGTCTTCTGGAACTGGTTCGGTTGCTTCGTGTTTTCGGTGAGCCATCCATTGGCAGCAGCGAGCGCTTTAATATCACTCTGACGGCCGAATACAAAATCTAAACCGGGAGACATCAATGCACTTGGATCCATACCGAAGTACGTAGGATTGGTAATGAGGCCTGGCAATAATGTACCGTTTGTCTGGGCATAGGTCAGCGAGGCTGAGCGGACCATCATAGCTATACGCGCTGCGCCGAGGAGAATCTTGCTGTCTTTCTTCTCCTTCTCTTTTTCTTCTTCCTTACCCTCTTTTTTGGGCGCACCTCGTCGCTGTGGTGCTCCTCGTCGTGCCACAGGCTGCGGTCTTCCACCTTGATTCGCTTTTCGCAAGAATGGAACCTGGTTGTAGAAGTTGATGAAGTTGGCATTCGCAGAGAACTGGATGTTGTTTGAGTTCTGTGCACGATTACCAAAGTATAATTCAGGTTTTGCCTTTGGATTCAATGCTGCTGTAGAATTCGTCTGCCAATCGTAGTTGCCTGAATAACGAACACTTGCAGATGTCCAATCCATAAACGGCAACTTACTCACCGGAATCTGCCAGTTGACATTAAGCGTTTGGTGGAATTGGGTTGGTCTTCCCAAACTTGACAGACCGGCGATGATTGTATCCCTGTTTGCCTGTGTTTTAGGATCACCCGGCATTTCATCCACCCTACTCTGCGCAGTTGCATTATAGTCTAGCTTCAATCCTTTAGACAGATCGTAAGCAACGTCGTACATGCGTTTCGAGGTCAAGGCCTTGTTATACGTTACAGGCAATGCGATGGAAGGATCAAACGTATTGCGCATCTGCATGGTCGCCAATTGTCTCCTTAATTCGGTTCTCATGCTCACCTTTGAAGGCAAGTAGTAGAAGTTGAAATCCCGAATCAAAGCCAATTGCTTGCTTTGGATCTTGTTTTTAAATGGCGCAATATTTTTTGGACGTGTCTGGTAGTTGTAATTCACCGATGCGGTATGCATGATGCGGTGATCTTGCACAATATTGATGTTTCTGCGGTCACTCTCCGTAAAGGCGTATGAGGTGTTGAAATTGCTAATGGCAAATGGAGAGTTGGCCCAATTTATTCCTTTCGCTTTAGTAGGCCCGCCTTGTTCTTTATCACCGCCTTTTGGAGGTGATTTTGGTGCAGCCGGTCGTGGACCCCCAGCGCTCTTTTCTTTTCGAACATTCGTAAAGTTGATACTCTTGCGCATCTGGTACTCCTGACCTGCGAACCTTAGGCTATCGCGTTCCTCTTGAGTATCCACTGCTGCTAAGGACTCCTTAAAATTAATATCCGGATCTAGTGGGTTGAACTGTGGGTTTTTGAAGCTTTCATTGAAACTGAAGAACATCGGAAACTTGATGCCCGCCTCTTGAGGCAAGAACTTATCTAGATTTACATTGGTCTGAACTCCGTACGAGCGCTCTGCGAATTTGTTTCGTTCATTGACCGTCTGGTCAATAGACCCAAAGCCTATGGTGCTCATCGTACCCGTAAGATTCACATTGGCAACATCTGCAAGTTTGGCACTGGCTGTGGCTGTTGCGGCCCATCCGCCGCGGTTGTCAAAGTCGCTCAAACGCAACTCATTGACCCAGATTTCGGCACATTTAGCCAAGCCGTCGTCTCCATCGCTCGCTGTACGCTTTTTCGGATTTCGAACACCTACGAGTAAGGTCCGAATGTTGCCCAAGTTTGGTGCACCGACGACAGAAAGTTTATGACCTTCAGGTGTAGTGACCGTGTATTTATTGACCAGACTCAAGGTTGGATCGCTTTCCATCGCGGCGTTTCGCGTGAGCTTCAGCGTTTTCAAATCCTCAAATACCACGTCTATATTGTTGTCGTTCGGCCAGATATCTTCGGGCAATAACGCACCCCAAGGAGTAACCTTTAGCGGTACTTCGTATTCGTAATAGTTGCCATTGTAATCGGAACCGAGGCGGACAAAAATGCTGAGATCGCCGTCATTCAAATCCTCAATCTCGCCAGCGGCTTCGGCGTGAACGAACATGCGCAATCGCTTGTACATCCGCATGTCAAAATTGAAGTTGCGGAATACCGCGCGCGCATCACCGTCTTGGATATCACAGATTTCGAGCGACATACTTTGCTCGTTCTGTTGGATGATTTGTGTACCGCCGTACACCAATTGACGCTCGATATCAGGAGGCAATACATATGGAATAGGCGTACGCCCGCCGTTCTCTTCGAGGTTCACGGCATTTACATTGAACGAGGTTTCATCGTCCTCGTCAATAGGCACATTGTCGCGAATGTCGTCCAAAGAGAATGGGAATCGACGCCATTCGCCTCGAACCAGTTCAAAGCGTGCAAATCGCATAACGATAGGATCCTCGAAATCTCGAACAAACATTCTTAGGAATCGAATGGAACGGAAGTCGGTGATTCCGCCTACTTTCTTTTCTGGCTCGAAGACTGGAATCTTGAATTGGACCCAACGGGTAGGACGTGATAGACCGTTTGGCAAATCGTGACTGTTCGTCTCGTAAATATCGGTGATGTAATTCTGGCCTACCACCAAATCCTCGGGACGCATCGATACGCGGTATTGGAAATAGCTTTCTGTTTTACTCAACGTCTGATCGCGGTTGGCGTCCTCCTTATCCGGTACGTTGGTTGCCGAAGCTGGCGCACCGTTGACCGTTAAAGTTGCACTGTTTCCTTGTGTCCCATTAAAGGCCTTGTAGCGCTCCATGATATCAGCACTTTCAGCATCTAAGCTATCGCTGCGGTAAAAATGGAAATTATCGCGTGACGGGTCAGGATACGCACTTTGGTAGGCTACTGAACCCGTACCGTAGGCATTGGAAATTCTATTCAAATAGCTCGATGAACCGCTTGGCGCCCAAGTGCGCTCTTCACTGTCGAGCAATGCATCGAAACCAACATCCTGAGCATCACGGGCACCTGCCGCGTTGTCGAAGAATTCTGTGATGGGTTGGATTTCACTCAAGTATCCCCAGCGCGTACTGTCCATTTGGCTTTTATCGCCGTTGGCCGGAATACCGTTTTCAAAGCTTTGTCGACCGTCCTTCAAAATGTCCTCGCTTACACTACCGAGGTTGAAGTACAAATCACCACCGTCTGGGGCATTGTCGTTCTCGTAGAACGGATCCATCACCCAGAACTGGATGAATTCTATGTTTTGCTCCTCAAAGTTGTTGATCTGCAGTGGACGCATGATACCCGCCCAGCGTGAAGATGGATCAGCAAGTGTACCATCGGCACTTAGTCCAGCGCTTATGCCCGGTTCTCCTTCCACATCGAAGTTATAGGGCCCTGGCTCGCTCGGGTAGTAGGCCAAATCAAACATGGCCAAGTTTCGCGCTTCGTTTTGTGCCAAAGAATAGTTCGGGAAGACCTCTTTCACCAAAACTTCACGCATGCGTTGGTCAGAGGTAATCTCGGGATCGTTGCGAATGTTATCAGGTACTGCACTACCTCCGGTGTACAAGGATGGGTCAATGATGTACCAGGCCAATTTTGCACGGTTGTACCCGTACGCCAAATCATTGTTGAGGGCACTCTCCGGGAACAAGTCTTCTTGATTCCCAGGGGTGGACGCCAAATTCCAAGCGTTTAAGCTGCGCAGATCAATGGTCGTCTGTGAACTTTCAAAATCATCGAGATAAGTAGTTTCCGAACCTGTAATTCGAATACCTCGAGGAGAGCCTGGAATGAGGTGGGCGAATTCACCACGGAATTGGAGCTGACTTTTTTCCTTGGTTTCGATAAATGGCAGTGCATCCATCAAACGCGTGAGGTAGGGTGCTTCATTGCTGTAGTTGGTGTTCATCCCCCAAATCGTATTCGAAATAGGTTCGTCACCGATGTTCACTTTTTGGGTCAATGGACGTTCGGTCAAATGCAGCCACGTCCCGCCCACATTCAAGTGGTCGTTGACTTTGTGATCTATATTCGTTCCATAGAACGTCTTGGTCTGAACGTTAAATAGGGTGTTGTTTTCAAAGTTCACCTTGATTGGAGAACCGGAATTCATCACCCCTTCGTTGATGATGCGTACCCGACCTAAGGCGTAGTCTACCGTGTAGTCCTGATTTTCGGTCAAGGTTCGCCCGCCCGCTGTTACGGTAACGGAGCCTCGGGGGATGTTGAAGGCACCGAGGGAAATTTCAGACCCCGAGGCGCTCTTGTACTGGCCGCGGAGGATGAATTTATTCTTTTGGGTCTGCTCTTGAGCACGGAAGCGTGTACTGTCGTAAAGCGCGTTGTAGACGTACTTATTTCTTGCCTGTTCCGTGTCCAATTTTTCTTCGAGGTTCGAACCAAATGGCTCAATGACCGGGAAAATAATTCGACCGCGCTGCTGGTCGATGGTCACCCCAGGAACAAAGTCAAATATCCCATCTGGGAACGGGTCATTGTTGTTGTTCAATCGGTCCAACTCCATCACCCCGACGAGCAATGTGTCGCTCAAATTTCCATCAGGAAGGAACGGAATAGGAACCCCGGTCTCGTCGTTCATGTACAGCACGTCCATGTAGAAATCTTCGCGGTCCAACTGGAAGGCATTCAGTGCATAGATGTTTTTCATCATCAAATCCCAAGTTGGCATGCGCACATCAAGTACCGTACTCTTCAGGAGTTTGAGGATCAAGGTCTTTGGTGGAGTGACACCATCGTTTGAAAATTCCCCAACCTGGTAAGTGCGGCCTCCAGCGGTATATTGGAAAGCTACTGCGAGCACCTCATCTTGGTTCAACGCTTGATTCAAGGTGATGTAACCGAGCTGTGGGTGGAATTTGTATTGATTCTGTTCGAGCTTTCGAGCATTGGCCAACTCCACATACTCTCGAGCCTCCAAAAATCCCGATGTACTCAAATCTTGATTCGCTGTGGCAATGTCTCTAACCCCGGGGATGTTTGCCTCTAAGGCCAGAGGATCCAGCTGGTTGTTTGCATTGTTCGGGTAGCCTTCGATATTGACGTTCGAACCTGGGAAGATGCTCACACCAGGTAAAGTGGAATTTGGGTCGCGGTACGCATACTTCGCATCTGAACCAAGGTCCATGAAAGCGACAATATTGCGAAGGTTTTGCGTAGAGCTTCGTTCGTTGGTCACCCATACCTCCACCTTGGTTATTTGAACCGGCGACGTTACCAACGGCATGTTCTCGAGGTATTCTTCGTAATGCTCGCGGAAGAATTGCGCCAAGAAGTAGTGGCGGTTCGCTTCGTATTGGTCGCCTTGGATGTAGAACTCGGTGGTGGTTCCCCCACCCTGTACATTGATGCTCTGGCTTTGTGAGCGTTGCTCTGAGAAGACGGTAGTAACGGTGGTGTTTCCAAATTGGAATTGGCCCTTTAAACCAAAAAGACTTTGGGCGCCCGTAATCAAGGAGCTGTTGAGCGGCATGTTGATGTTACCCATCTCGAGACGCTTGATGATGTCGTCTTCTTCGCCCTCAAAGTCCAATTTCATTTGATTGTCAAACGCAAAAGATGCCTCGGTGTCGTAATTCACACCTAGTTCCAAACGATCCCCAATCTTACCCTTGACATTCATCTGAATGCGCTGGCCGAAATCAAAGGCAAAGGTCTTTTGGTTACGTACCGGAATCCCAGGATTTTCAACATACTGGTAACGTCCGCCGAAACGAATTTCAGCCATACCCTGTGGACGAATTTCTACGAGATCGCTCCCGAATACCTTGCCAAGGGCTTCGTTGCCCGTTTGAATCTGGGGTACCAAACCTTCGCCGTCGCGCGGATTATCGCCTGTAGGATTGTACAACGCAGCTTTATCTGCCATGTAATCCTGTTCGGCCATGTCGTACATGTATTGGCGGTACTGATCAACCGTCCATACCTCAGGAATAGGAAGGCGGATGTCGCCAATCTTTTTGTACACCAAGTAGTTGCCCGTAGTAGGGTCGTAAATGATTTCCTTGGCGTAGTTCGAAGGTTCTGGCAAAGAAACGGTAACACCACCTGTTCCGGTAGTGTCCGAGCTTTCTTGTCCGTAGCTCATCACTGGAATAAACAGCAGAGCGAGAACCGTTCTACTTATATATTTCTTCCAATTTCTTGGCATTTACAGCAGTTGCAAAGCTTTTCTTACTAATTCTTCCGTACTCATGGCAGGATCCTGCTTGAGTAGTTTGTTCAACGCACCTTCAGCTTGTTTAGCAGAAATACCGAGCGTTGTCAAGGCAGCATGTGCCTCTGCACGTGCACCCCCTGCCCTTGCGAGCATTGGTGAGTCGCCAGCAGCAGCCACCTTAGCCACTTTGTCTCGAAGATCAATAACTATACGCTGGGCCGTTTTCGCGCCAATGCCTTTGACCCCTTGTAAGGTCGCAGCATCTTCGGACATTATAGCTTGTTCTACCTCAGCAGGGGCAAGTGAACTTAAAATAACTCTGGCCGTATTTGCACCGACACCACTCACTGAAATGAGTAGTTCAAAAAGTGCCTTTTCTCGTTTTGTAGAAAATCCGAAGAGCATTTCCGCATCCTCACGCACCAAATGGTAGGTGAAAAGCAAGCCTTCAGCCAACGGCTCAATATCCGCGTAAGTATTCAAAGAGATCTGAACATCGTAACCAATTCCGGCGCAGTCCACAATCACATTAGTTGCGGTCTTCTCAACAAAATTGCCTTTTACGTAGTAAATCATAATCGGTATTTCAATCTAAGGATAACGTCTTAAAATGGTCTTTCGTACGCCTAAAATGAAAAAGCCGCGCTGGCAGCGCGGCAGTGTTTAAAATTCAAAAAAATCTAGTGATTAATGACCACCCTTTTGAAGGTAGAGCCGTCAATACTGTAGAGATAAATGCCGTTGGAGCAATCCGCCACAGAAACTGCATTTTGACCGGGCACCAAATAGGTACGTTTCACCTCCTCACCCAAGGTATTGAACAAGGTAAAGGTGCCTGCTTTTTGCGTTTCGATGTGAAGCACGTTCACTGCTGGATTCGGATATACCTTACTCTCAGCAACACTTAGCTCGATAGTTCCTACGGTTGGACCCGCAGAAATAGTCACCCATACGCTTAGAGAATCGCTATTGTCTTTGCCGTTGTAGAACACGTAGCGCGTGCTGTCCGAACAAGAGCTTCCCGTTGTTGGTGAGTATACGTGACCTGAAAAGTCTCCCTTTACAACGCCCGGCTGGATATTAATGTAACCGATCGAGCTGTCGATGTCACTGCCGTAGCAGTAGTCCCAACAGAAATAACCGCTGTCGAATGCACAATCCATCTCGTGGTAGGCGCGACGAACATAAACGTCTACATCAGTAGAACTTACGTTCTTGATGTCAATAGAAAATCCATAATCTGCCATGGCCGTAGAATTTACCTCAAGTACTGTATCCATCTCATGGACGGCGAGCGATTGAGCGTTTAGACCAGCAGCAGTCAAGACGAACGATAGGAGTAATAGGGTTCTTTTCATTTCTAATACAATTTCTATGCTCAAAGATAACCAATGTTATCCAACCCAAGCATGGTGTTTCGTGCCTCTTTTTTTGCTAAATTCCCGCATTCAAATTTCAATTACATGAAAAAACTTTTACTATCCCTATTTGCAGTTTGTACTGCAACAGTAGCGATGGCGCAAGGACAAAGCGTTATCTATTCTACTGATTTCAACAGCGGTATCCCAACGGGATGGACGCAGTCGACGCAAGCCACAGACGGTGGTTTCCTTTCTGGTTCGGCTTCTACCTTGAGCTCGAGCTACTTTACTATCACAGATCCAGGTTCAAACTTCGTTGCAACAAACGACGACGGTTGTAACTGTAACAAAGCAGACGAGTACCTTATTACGGATACTATTGATTTGAGCAACTATTCAGTAATGCACGCTACATTTAAGTCGTTCTTCTATGGAGCAACTTACAGCGGTGCCACTGAATCTGCTGAGTTCTTGTACACTACTGATGGTGGTTCTAACTGGACTACTCTTGCTACTCTTGATCCTGCAGGTGATTGGGTAAGCCAGTGGATCGACGTAAGTGCTGCTTGTGGTAGTGCAAACGTTCAGTTCGCATTCAACTACCAAGACGGTGGTGGCTGGTTGTACGGTTTGGGTATCGACGACTTCGCAGTATTCGCACCTTACAACTTTGACGTAGCAGTTGAGTCTTTGGACATGCCTTCTACAATTGGTTTGAACAACGCGCCTTTCACTTTGGAAGGAACTTTGAAGAACTACGGTGGTACAACCATCACTTCAGCAACCATCAACTACTCTGTTAACGGTGGTACTGCAGTAACTACGAACTTGACAGGTTTGAGCATTGCTCCTTACGATTCGTACACTTGGACACACTCAACAAACTGGACGCCGAGCTCTACAGGTAACTACACTGTAGATATTTACGCTTCTCCAGTAAACGGTACATTCGACCAAAACACGTCGAACGATACACTAAGCGCAGCTATTGAAGTACTAACTGCAACAGCTGACCGCGTGGTATTGGCAGAAGAGTTCACTTCTTCTACTTGTGGACCTTGTGCTTCATTCAACCCAGGTTACAAAGACCTTTTGGACGACAACGACGCGAACACATCTACTGGTCGTGTAACTTCTGTGAAGTACCAAATGAACTGGCCTTCACCAGGTAACGACCCTGCATACAACCAAGAAGCTGCTGACCGTCGTGTTGCATACGGTATCAACGGTGTGCCAGATGTTGTTTACGCAGGTTCTAACATCCCAACTTCTCAAGCGAACATTGACCTAGTGAAGAACATTCCAGCACTAGCAGAACTAGATGCAGAGTGGAGTGCTACTGGTAACTACATTCAGTGTGATGCTACTGTAGACGCTTTGGCGAACCTTGGTTCGAATGTTGTGTTGCACATGGCAATGATCGAGAAAGAGATTTCTCACAACGTTCAAACGAATGGCGAGACTACGTTCTACCACGTATTCCGCAAGTTCATGGACGGATCAAACGGCCACAGCATGGCGAACATGACTGCTGGTAACACTTACACGCACTACGCAAACTCTACTATTTCTGTGAACTCTGCGCCAGCGCAAGGTTCTTACGATTTCTGGGTAGGTACATCAAACATGGACGTTATCGTTTGGTTGCAAGACAACTCAACGGGTGAAGTATTGCAGAGCGCTTACGCTATGTACACAACTTCAGGGGTAAACGAAATGGACGACATGGCGCGTTACATCGCAGTATACCCTAACCCAGCAAACGAATTTGCAGGTGTTGAGATTGATTTGATCGACCGTTCAGATGTAACGTTGAACGTAGTAAATGCTATGGGTCAAACGGTATACACTGATGCTATGACTATGGACGCAGGTACTCAGAAAGTTGAGCTACCAACAAGTGCTTTGAGCGCTGGTCTATACTTTGTGAATGTTAACGTAAACGGCGTAAGCAAGACCTTGCGTTTGAACGTTGCTCACTAAGCATTAAATATGTTATTTTTACGGGGGGCCGAAAGGCTCCCCGTTTTTTTTTGATACACCCTAGAGAACATGAAACAACTTCTTACCGCAATCGCCTTTATTGGTCTATTTCAGCTTGGCGCTCAAGAATTGCCAAGTACTACGCTCAAGACCCTCGACGGTCAAAGCATCAACATCCAAGATGCCATCAGTGATGAAGGACCAACAGTCATTAGCTTCTGGGCAACATGGTGTAAACCGTGTATCAAAGAATTGACAGCATTCATGGATTACGCCATTGACCTTGAAGAAGAGGTAGGTGCTAAAGTCCTCGCAGTAAGCATTGATGATTCTCGCAATTCCGCACGTGTCGCACCTATGGTCCAAGGACAGGGATGGGAATACACGGTATTGTTGGATGAAAATCAAGATTTAAAAAGAAACTTGGGTATTGTAAATGTACCCTTCACTCTTGTACTCAATAAGGAAGGTGAGGTCGTGTGGAAGCACAGCGGATATTCACCTGGAGACGAAGAAGAACTTGCTGAAGTTGTCGAAGAGGTAGCAGCAGGTCACGATCCAAGTCACTAATTCATGAAAAGACTTCTCTTATTTGCTTGGGCTATTTGCAGTGCCACCGCATCTTTTGCGCAAGAGCAAAATACTTTTGGCGGCCAGCTGCACGGTAACTTCCAACTGGACGGTCAGTTGTATCTCCGCGACGAAAGCATTGACCCAACCGGTGAGTTTTATCCTGATGAACGCTTCTTAGGACAAGGCTACGCGAATTTCGTGTACACTGACGGCAACTTTTCTTCGGGCCTACGTTATGAGAACTATCAAAATGTAATGCTCGGTTTTCCTGAGGGGTACCGTGGCGAAGGCATCACCTACCGCTACTTACAATTCAAACAAGACGGATTGGACATTACCGTTGGGAATTTCTACGAGCAGTTCGGAACAGGTATGGTCTTCCGTTCCTACGAAGAGCGTGGCCTAGGGTATGATAACGCCATGGACGGTGTACGCATTAAGGTAAATCCAGTAAGTGGCTTAAGCTTGAAGGCAGTGATGGGTCGTCAGCGTTTTTACTTTGAGAAAAGTCCGGGACTCCTTAGAGGAATTGATGCAGAATACAACCTGAGTAAAGAACTATTCCCTAAACTAGATTCAGCAGGTCTACGATGGACTGTCGGCGGTAGCTACATGAGCAAATACCAGCGCGCCAATGATCCGTTTTTAGTACTGCCCGAAAACGTTGCCGCAGGCGGTGTAAGAACTCAAGTTTCAAAAGGCCCTTGGGCGATGCAAGTAGAATATGCCTACAAGGCTAATGACCCTTCTGCCGATAACGGCTACATCTATAAAGACGGGAACGGCATTCTGGCAAATGTGAGTTACAGCAAGAACGGTCTTGGCATTATTGCGGGCGTTAAGCGCATCGACAACATGTCGTTTAGAACGGACCGAAACGGTTCTACCATAGATATGCTGGTAAACTATTTAAGCCCAACCGCTCAAGTACACACCTATGCCCTACCTGCGCTGTATCAATATGCGACACAGATTAATGGGGAAGAAGGCATTCAACTAGAGGCGAACTACAAATTCAAACGCAACACCACCTTAGGCGGTAAATACGGTACACTACTCAGTGTAAACTACAGTGTTGTACAAAGCATCGATAAGGATTATGTAGATCCTGCTTTGGATACCTTGAGAACACTTCAAGGCTACTACAGCGATCCTATGATGCGCGGAGACATTCCCTATTTCCACGACTTTAATGTGACCCTGAGCAAGAAGATCAATAAGAAGCTCAAAGTGAATGCTATGTACCTCAATCTGTTTTACAACCGCAGCGTGTTGGAAGACGGTTTGGGCGATGAAAGCATCTTGCTAAACCCAGACGGTCAGAAACTGATGAGCGGGGATATTTTCATTTTGGAAAGCCTCTACAAGGTGAAGCGTAAGCATTACCTACGCACGGAATTTCAACACCTGAGTACCAAAGACGATCGTGGCTCTATGGCTATGGCATTGGCGGAGTACAGCATTGCCCCGCACTGGTTCTTCAGTGTACAAGACATTTACAACTACGGCAACCCGGACGAGGCACAGAGACTGCACTATCCATTGGCTTCTGTAGTCTATACCGCAGGCACTAGTCGCTTCCAACTCTCCTACGGGCGCCAACAGCGCGGTATCTTCTGTGTAGGTGGTGTATGTCGTGTTGTGCCTCCATCAAACGGTGTGAGCTTCTCCCTAACTACAAGCTTTTAATGATGAGAAAGACGGTCCAATTCCTTTTTGCTTCGCTTCTTTTAAGCCTCATGACCACACAGTGTGATGTGATCGACCAGCCGTTTAAAAACGGTGGTCCACAGGACACCACATCTACAGCCCAGCTCAGAAATGTGCTCATTGAAGATTTCACCGGGCACCGTTGCAAGAATTGTCCAAAAGCTTCGAAAGAAATAGAAGCTTTGGTGGACGCCTTTGGGGCGGACAGAATTATTGGTCTTGCCATCCATGCAGGTCCCGGAAACTTCACAAACACCAACGCTGATTACCCTACAGATTTCACCACACAAGAAGGAAAGGACATTCAAAGTTTCTTTGGAACGAACTTCCTACCTGTGGGCATGGTGAATCGTGAGAATTGGACTTCTTCAGGCAACTCACACTGGTCGAGTTACTCCAACTGGCCTACACTAAGTGCTGAGGCTATGGACAGCACCTTACGCGTCGAACTTCAAGTAGAAGCGGCAGTGAGCAGCGGCACATTAAGTGTTGATGTTAGTGCACTACCTCAAGTAGGCATTTTACACGACCTTGACGTCGTAGTAATGGTGAAAGAGAGCGGTATTGTAAGCCCACAGCTAATGCCTGATGACACTCGCGATGCTGAATATGTCCACAACAATGTTCTTCGCGACTTCGTGACCCCAACGTGGGGCGAAGAAATTGGAGTAAGTCCTATGGTACCGGGAGATGAGTTGACTTCGTCTTTTACCCTTGCCTGGAATACAGATTGGGTACAAGCCAATAGTGCCGTGGTGGTTTACGTATTCAACCCAGAGAATTACCGCATACTGCAGGTGGTGGAAGCTCCAATCAACTAAGACTTCTTCGCGAAACTTAGATTTCTCTTGAATCCTTCGAAGCCCGTTCTCCGGATGGCTGAGCCCTTCATGATCTCGTCCCAGAGCTCATGAGTGATTTCCTCCCACGCTTCCCAATCGTTCTCTTTAATGGGCGTTCGTAGGTCAAAATCCTTTTCTTGGTGGGGCGTAGAGAATCGATTCCAAGGACAAACATCCTGGCAGATATCACAACCGTATACCCAATCCTCCATTTTACCTTGATACTCATTTGGTAGCGCCTCCTTGTATTCTATCGTCAGGTAGCTGATGCACTTGTTGCTATCGACAACTGTCGGTGCGATAATAGCCTCGGTTGGACAAGCATCGATACATGCAGTACACGTACCACAATGATCTGTTGTTGGACCATCCGGTTCCAATTCTAAATCCACAATCAATGCACCAATAAAGAAAAAGCTTCCTGCTCCCTTACTGAGCAACAAACTGTGTTTCCCTATCCAGCCTAAGCCACTTTTGCGCGCCCATGCCCGGTCCATCACTGGAGCACTATCGACAAATCCTCTGCCTTCTACCTCACCTATCTCAGCCTGTATGCCTTGCAACATACGCTTGAGCTTACCGCGAACCACCTTGTGATAATCGCGACCGTACGCATATTTAGAAATCTTGGGTGTACCCTCCTCTTGTGTTTCTTCTGGGAAATAGTTCAGCGTTACACTGATGACAGATTTCGCACCGGGTACAAGCTTCCGTGGATCCAAACGAGCATCGAAATGATTCTCCATCCAACTCATCGTACCGTGGTATCCCGCCTTGAGCCAATTCTCCAATCCTGTCGCTTCTTCTTCTAAAAATCCTGCAGCAGAAATGCCACAGGCGTCAAAGCCCTGCTCCTTGGCAAGGCGTTTTACAATCTGAGATGCCTCAGTCCGCGTCATTAGAATAGGGAGCCCGTACTGCCCTTTTGTGGACGATTCAAACCCAAATGACTGTAGGCCTTTTCCGTAACCATTCTACCTCGCGGCGTTCTGAGTAAGAAGCCTTCCTTGATCAAGTACGGTTCGTATACCTCTTCAATCGTCTCTGCCTGCTCCCCTATGGCCGTGCTCAATGTATTGAGTCCAACGGGTCCTCCAGCAAAATTATCGACCAATACAGTGAGGATTTTATTATCCATCTCATCCAGTCCTTTGCTGTCCACGTTCAAAGCATTCAAACCAAATTCAGCTATTTCCACATCAATGGTTCCGTTCCCTTTGACCATAGCAAAATCCCGAACCCTTCTTAGAAGCGCATTTGCTATACGAGGTGTTCCGCGTGACCTGGAAGCTACGCGAATACAGGCTTCATATTCAGCAGGAACTTCCAGAATTTCCGCACTTCGCTCAACGATGGTACTCAAAAGTTCTACATCGTAATATTCCAACCTTGAATTAATACCAAAACGTGCACGCAGCGGAGCGGTTAAAAGTCCTGAACGCGTGGTTGCTCCGATTAGGGTAAATGGATTCAAACTGATCTGTACACTTCTCGCGCTCGGACCAGAGTCAATCATGATATCAATCTTGAAGTCCTCCATCGCACTGTACAGGTACTCCTCTATCACTGGGGATAGTCGATGAATCTCATCTATAAACAGCACATCATTCGGCTCAAGATTCGTGAGTAGACCCGCAAGATCAGAGGGTTTATCCAATACAGGGCCTGAAGTGACTTTAATTCCAACACCGAGCTCGTTAGCTAGAATATGACTTAGGGTAGTCTTACCCAATCCCGGTGGACCGTGCAACAAGACATGATCCATCGCTTCGTCGCGCATCTTAGCAGCCTCAACAAAGATCTTAAGGTTCTCCAATACCGCCGCTTGACCCGTAAAGTCGTCAAAGCTCAATGGCCTCAACTTCTTTTCGATCTCACGTTCCGTATTCGTGAAGTTTCCTCCTGTAGGATCTAAGTGCTCGTTCATAGTGTTACAAATTACCACAAAAAATCCCCTTACCGCGAGGTAAGGGGACCTAATATTTTAAAGTGAGACGGGTTCTAGTGACCGCTCTCCTCTCCTTCTGCCAATGGCACGTTTTGAGGAACGAAATCTTCCTCAGCACCAGGCTTAGAGTAGTCGTATGCCCAACGGTACACTACTGGTATATCACCTGGCCAGTTACCGTGGATGTGCTCTACAGGAGTTGTCCACTCTAGAGAGTTACCTCTCCAAGGATTTTGCTTCGCCTTAGGACCTCTCCAAATGCTGTAGAAGAAGTTAAAGATGAAGATCAACTGTGCAGCACCACCGATGATGGCAAAGTAGGTAATCAATACATTGATATCCGCCAAATTATCGAACATTGGGAATGCCGTGTTGCTGTAGTAACGACGTGGCAAACCTGCCATACCCAAGAAGTGCATTGGGAAGAATACACCGTAAGCGGTAATAAAGGTCAACCAGAAGTGCGCATAACCCATTGATTTATTCATCATACGGCCGTACATCTTAGGGAACCAGTGGTATACCCCTGCGAACATTCCGTAAATCGCACTCAGACCCATTACAATATGGAAGTGAGCGACTACGAAGTAGGTATCGTGAACGTTGATATCCAAAGCACTGTCACCAAGAATAACACCTGTCAAACCACCAGTAACGAACGTACTAACCAATGCAATTGAGAAGAGCATTGCTGGCGTGAACTGGATGTTCCCTTTCCAAAGTGTAGTTATGTAGTTAAAGGCTTTAACTGCTGATGGAATCGCAATCAATAGGGTTGTGAAGGTAAATACAGAACCTAGGAACGGGTTCATACCTGTTACGAACATGTGGTGACCCCATACGATAAAGCTCAAGAAAGCAATTGCCAAAATTGAACCTACCATCGCGCGGTAACCAAAGATTGGCTTACGTGAGTTTGTCGCAATTACCTCAGATGAAATACCCAAAGCAGGTAGAAGAATAATGTATACCTCAGGGTGACCCAAGAACCAGAACAAGTGCTGGTACAATACAGGAGAACCACCGCTGTAGCTCAATACCTCACCACCCATGAAAATATCACTGAGGTAGAATGAAGTACCCAACATACGGTCAAACATCAAAAGCAATGCTGCACTAAGAAGTACAGGGAAAGAAAGTACCCCTAGAACTGCTGTTACAAAGAATGCCCAAATCGTCAATGGCAGACGCGTCATGCTCATCCCTTTTGTACGCATGTTTAATACGGTTACGATGTAGTTCAATGAACCCAATAGTGACGATACAATGAACAATGTCATCGAGATCAACCAAAGCGTCATACCCGCGCCTGAACCCGGCATTGCTTGTGGAAGTGCAGAAAGAGGTGGGTATACAGTCCAACCGGCTGCTGCAGGTCCTGATTCAACGAACAATGACACTACCATTATTACAGAACTGGTAAAGAAGAACCAGTATGAAAGTGCATTCATAAAGCCAGAGGCCATATCACGTGCACCAATCTGCAATGGAATAAGTAGGTTCGAGAAAGTACCTGATAGACCCGCAGTCAATACGAAGAATACCATAATGGTACCGTGAATAGTTACAAGAGCCAAATAGATGTTTGGATCCATCACACCGTCAGGTGCCCATTTACCCAAGAAGAACTCAAGGATTGGGAAACTTTGCTCAGGGTATGCAATCTCCAAACGGAAAAGCATTGACATCATCACACCGATGATACCCATGATCATACCGGTAATCAAAAACTGCTTACCAATCATCTTATGGTCCATCGTAAAGAGGTACTTCGTGAAGAAGTTCTCCTCGTGGTGGTGCTCCATCAAGTGATCTTGGAAGTGATTGTTTTTTTCTGTTGTCGTTGTAGTTGACATAGCTAAATGTTTATTACTTCTATTTACAGTGTCTCAGCGACGGTTTTTTGTTCTTTTAACCAAGCGTCGAATTCATCTTGAGTTTCAACGACGATGTCCATTTGCATGTTGTAGTGTGCAGCACCACAAATCTTGTTACAAAGGAGTACATAATTGAAATCCCAAACGTCTTCGCCTTTGGCTTTTCTAATCTCGTTTACTTCCTCAACGTGCGCTTTTACGTCTTTGTTCTGACGAATTTCCGCTGTCGTAATGGTCGGTGTAAACTGGAAGTTCGTTACCGATCCAGGAACACAGTTCATTTGTGCACGGAAGTGCGGGAAGTAAGCAGAGTGAATAACGTCCTGCGAGCGGAAAGCAAACTGGATTGGCTTGCCCACTGGTAGGTGTAATTCTTTGGCGATAATATCATCTGCAGAAGCTGGATCTTGAGTATCAACACCCACGATGTTCGCACCTGCAATTTCATGCACTGTTGCATAACCCAACTCGTTGTCGCCACCACTGTAACGAACGGTCCAGTTGAACTGCTGCGCATATACTTCTACGAGAATTGGCTCTTCTTCATTCTCAGGCATCATCAATGTGCTCCACACGTTCAGACCCCAGATGATCAATACTGCCAATGCAAGCGCAGGAACCATAGTCCAGAATAGCTCAAGACGGTTGTTGTGCTCGTAGTAGGTAGCTTTAGTTCCTTTCTTGCCTCTGTACTTGTACGCGAAGTAGAAAAGGATTGGCTGTACAATAAAGAAAACGATGTTGATGATCAACATACTTAGGTTCCATAGGCTATCAATCTCTGCACCGTGTGCTGAAGATGGTTCTGGAAGACTGTGTCTTCCCCATGCGATGTACATCACTACAACGCTGATGATAAAACCGAAACCTACCAATAACATTAGACGCCCTTGGGTGTCATTGTCCTTTGGACTTACCTCGTTGTCTTTGCCTTTCTGAATTTCAGAAGAAATCTCAGAGATTCTCATCACCTGTACCAAGGTGAGGATGACTAAAACAACTAATACTATGATTGAAACTGCACTCATTATTTAGTGTCTTTTCTAATTATTGATGGAAGTTTTTAGACTCCGTTAGCATTGGGTGGTTCTTGTGCAACAATGGCGCCTTAGCCACTGATGATAGAACTACGTAGATGTACAATCCGGCGAAGAATAGAATTGGACCCAATTCTACCAAACCAAAGCCGTAGTGATCACCTACCGTACCCGGCATAATCATAACGTAGTGGTCCATGTAGTGACCCACTAGAACAAATACAGCAGCCATAACTACAGTACCTGGAACACGCTTCGCTGGACGGCTTAAAACAGCCAAAACAGGAAGGATGAAGTTCAATACCAACATAGTGAAGAACGGTACTTTGTACTGCTCGAAACGTTGCATGTAATAGGTTACCTCTTCTGGAATGTTTGCGTACCAAATAAGTACGAACTGAGAGAACCACAGGTAGGTCCAGAATACAGAGAATGCGAACATGAACTTACCCAAATCGTGCAAGTGGTTTTCGTTTACCCACTCCAAATGACCTTGACCTTTCAAGTAAAGCGTCAAAAGGATTAATGCAGCGAAAGAGCTCACGAACATACCTGCAAAGGTGTACCAACCGAATAGCGTAGAGAACCAGTGCGTATCAATAGACATCACTAAATCCCATGCACTTGTCGATGATGTTACTGCGTAGAATACTGTAAATGCAGCTGCAACACTGCGGTTCTTTTTCCACATTGCAACCCCGTCGCCAGTATCTGAAAGCAAAGAATTCTTACGAAGAACCTTAGCAGCCCAAATCCAACCACCGATGTAGATAAGGATACGAATGGTAAAGAACAATGGGTTCAAGAATCCACGCTTACCAGCAATGATTGCATCGTAGTTCTCGTGGCCTGGAACATTGATTCCCTCAACCATCCAGTGGAACATGTGGTGTACATGCCCAAATCCAAGGAAAGTGATTAGTGCGATTACAATTAATGGTGCGACAATAGCAAAAGATTGCGCCTCCATTAATCTCAGAAGACCAGCAGACCATCCTGCTTGTGCTACATATTGAATACCTAGGAAGAACAATTGTCCCAAACCTAGACCCAAAAAGAAGAAAGCCGCTACATACAATGCAGACCATGGACGGTTTGCAATTTGATGTGCTGCATGCTCCGCATGTGCATCGTGATCGCCATGTGCTTCTTCAGCATGTGCATCATGACCGTGGTCAGCATGCGCCTCCTCAGCGTGTGCTTCGTGACCGTGATCGTCGTGCGCTTCTTCAGCGTGTGCGTCGTGACCGTGGTCGTCGTGCGCTGCTTCAGCGTGTGCATCATGACCAGCATCGGCATGCATTTCAGTAGCATGCGCGTCGTGACCGTGTCCCGCATCGTGAGATGACGAACCATTTAGGGCAAATCCAACGACCCAAAGGATAGCACCTACTACCGTAAGTGCGATTGCCAATTGTTTTGTCTTTGTTTTAAACTCAAACATTTCTACTCTGCGGTTTTATTCTTGATCAGCTCTAAGTTTCACAACGTAACGAACGATTTTCCAACGCTCGTCGTAAGTAAGTTGTGAAGCATGTGAACCCATGATTCCTTTACCGTGCATAATTACATGGTACATAGAACCAGGAGTAATATCTGGTAGTCTTGAAGATGCATACGAAGGAACACCCAAGATTTTCTCTTGCATTACCAAAGGACCGTTACCGTCTCCTTTCTCACCGTGGCAGTGGTCACAGAAGATGTTGTACAATTCTTTTCCTTCAGCTAGCGCTTCTTCAGAATCGAATTCTGTTGGAAGTGCCAAGGTGGTGCGCGCAGCTTCATATCCTTCATTGCTGTTTGCAAATTCGTAAGGGTGGTACCCGCGCGGTACAGTACCTTCAACAGGTAGCTGAGCGCTTAGACCATTTGCAAATTGAGCAGAAGGCTCATACGTTTCAAGAGATGGGCTCTGGTACATGTCGTCCATGTACGTGTAACCCGGTGTTGATTTATCGAAGTTACAGCTAGCGAGTGCGGCTGAAGCTGTAAGCACTATGATGGTAGTAATTCTTTTCATCTTATGCTTCGACTTTTGAAATTTCTAGAGCACCCAATTCTTGGAGCTTCTTAGTTAAATCTGCCTCTTCTCCCTCAAGTTCAACTTCCATTAGGAAATGATCGTCTGTGGTACGAGGATCAGGGTTCTGTGCTTTAGCACCTGGATATAGCTTGTTTACTGCGAAGTAAGACCAGCACATCAAGTGCGCAGCGAAGAATACAGTCAACTCAAACATTACAGGAATGAATGACGGCATATTTAAGAACCAATATGCATTTGGCTTACCACCGATGTTTTGTGGCCAATCCAAGGTCATCGTGTAGTACGTCAACCATGAGGCGAAAAACAAACCGGTCAAACCGTAGAAGAATGCAGCTGTACTCAAGCGAGTTCTTTTAAGACCCATTGCTTCGTCCAATCCGTGGATTGGGAACGGAGAATAAACCTCACTCACGTGGTAACCGTTAGAACGGAGATCTTTTACAGCGCCCAATACGACATCGTCGTCATTGAATAGCGCGCGTACAATAGGATTGTGTTTAGTGTGCCCCATGCTCGTCGTGGTGTTTTTTGAAGTTTTCACCTGAAGACTTCAAGATGGTTTTCAATTCAGCTTGTGCAATTACTGGGAACGTTCTAGCGTAAAGCAGGAACAATACAAAGAAGAACCCGATAGTACCGATATAAATACCGATGTCAACAAAGGTTGGAGAGAACATAGACCATGAAGATGGCAAGTAATCTCTGTGGATAGAGGTTACGATAATCACGAAACGCTCGAACCACATACCGATGTTTACAACGATTGAAATCACGAAAGTGAAAATCAAGTTTGTACGAAGTTTCTTCGACCACATGAACTGTGGAGAGAACACGTTACAAGTCATCATCGACCAGTATGCCCACCAGTAAGGACCGGTTGCTCTATTCAAGAACGCATATTGTTCGTATTCAACACCAGAGTACCAAGCGATGAAAAGCTCAGTGATGTAAGCAACACCTACGATAGAACCTGTAACCATAATTACAATGTTCATCATCTCAATGTGCTCGATGTTGATGTAATCTTCCATTTTGAAGATCTTACGTACAATCAAGAGAAGCGTCTGTACCATCGCGAATCCTGAGAAGATCGCACCGGCAACGAAGTACGGTGGGAAGATGGTGGTGTGCCATCCTGGAATCACAGAAGTTGCGAAGTCAAACGATACAATCGTGTGTACAGAAAGTACAAGTGGCGTTGCTAGACCTGCAAGTACCAATGATACTTCTTCGAAACGCTGCCAGTGCTTAGCCTGACCGCCCCATCCGAAAGAAAGAATCTTATAAATGTGCTTTTGTACTGGGTTGATTGCACGGTCGCGAATCATTGCGAAATCTGGAATCAAACCAACGTACCAGAACACAGTACTTACAGTTAGATAGGTCGAGATCGCAAATACATCCCAAAGAAGTGGTGAATTAAAGTTCACCCAAAGTGAACCGAATTGGTTCGGAATAGGCATTACCCAATAAGCCATCCAGATACGACCCATGTGGATCAACGGGAATAGACCCGCTTGAATAACTGAGAAGATAGTCATTGCCTCTGCCGAGCGGTTAATAGCCATTCTCCACTTCTGACGGAAGAGAAGAAGTACCGCAGAAATCAATGTTCCCGCGTGACCAATACCTACCCACCAAACGAAGTTGGTGATATCCCAGGCCCAATCAACAGTTTTATTAAGTCCCCAAACACCGATACCGGTACCAATAGTGTATAGGATACATCCTACACCCCATAGGAACATGACAAATGCGATAGAGAAGGCAATCCACCACGCACGTGGTGCTTTTGACTCTACCGGTTTCGCTATATCATTGGTGATGTCTGAGTAAGACTTATCTCCAAGAATGAGCGGATTTCTAACAGGCGATTCGTAATGCATGTCGCTTTCTTATTTATTAGGCTCTGTTTCTAACTTTAGTCTGGTAGAACACGCTAGGCTGTGTACCTACTTCCTCCAATAGGTGGTATGCACGTCCTTGTTGCTTCAAGTGGCTTACCTCGCTATCCGGGTTGTTCACGTCTCCGAAAACGATGGCATTCGATCCACATGCTTGTGCACAAGCAGTGGTGAATTCACCGTCAGTCAACATTCTACCGTCTTTCTTCGCTTCTAGTTTACCCAATTGGATACGCTGGATACACAAAGAACACTTCTCGATCACACCACGTGCTCTTACCGTTACGTCTGGGTTCAATACCATACGTCCGTAATCGTCTTGTGATGGGTTTACATCGGCAAATTTCTCATTGCCCTTGTAGTTGAACCAGTTGAATCGACGCACTTTGTACGGACAGTTGTTCGCACAGTAACGCGTACCGATACATCTGTTGTAAGCCATGTGATTCAAACCTTCTCTCGAGTGAACAGTAGCACCTACAGGACATACAGTTTCACACGGAGCATGGTTACAGTGCTGACACATTACCGGCTGGAATACTACCGATGGGCTCTCAGAAGGAACTTCCATCTTCGCGTATTTCTCAATAGCACCGATACCTTCTTCTTCAGCTCTTTCAGCTGTCATTTCTGAAGAGTAGTAACGGTCAATTCTCAACCAGTGCATATCGCGGTGGCGACGAACCTCGTCTTTACCTACCACAGGCACGTTGTTTTCCAACGAACATGCAACAACACAAGCACCACAACCTGTACACGAGTTCAAGTCAATAGACATGTTCCACATGTGTGAGGTTTCGTGATCGTGATCGTCCCATAGATTCGCTTCAAAGGCACTCAAAGGACCTCTGTGCGTCTCGAACGTTGGCTTTTCATTCCACTCCTCGTGACTAACATTCATGAAAGTTGGAAGTGAAATTTCATTTACGATTTTACGTCCCATCATCGTATGTGCCAACTGCACTGATGCAAAGCCGTGCTCAACTTCAGAAGCTGAAGCGCTTACCTCAGTACTTACTGCTGCTGAGGCTGGAAGTAATGTATTGGCATTAACACCAATACCGTTACCGACCTTACCCACTGCAGTACGACCAAAACCAACTGCAAGACCTAAGGTCCCCATCGTTTGTCCTGGCTGGATCCATACTGGAACGTTTTCTAGTGTGTTACCGTCAACCGTAATGTTTAGTGTATTACCCGTCATCGCACCGTTTGACTCTGGAGCTACTTCGATACCAAGTTCTACAGCATCAGCAGCAGACATAGTAATGTAGTTGTCCCAAGACAAGCGTGTGATTGGATCTGGCAATTCGTACGTCCATGGGTTATTGGCGTTTTCGCCAGCACCCATACCCGTTTTAGTATATGTATAGAATTCAAGTCCTGATTGAGGCTTCATCACATTGATTCCGCTCACGTCAATCATACTCGCATCCATAGAACCGTTCATGCTTACTTCAGCAGCTGCCGTAGATGCAAAGCCGTCGTGAAGAAGTGCGTTCCAAGAAGTAGAACCAGCATTTGCAGCGGCACTTGCTTCTACCAAAGCTTTCGCGCTTTCTGAACCTCCGGCCAATGCATTCACAATCTCAACAGCGCTTTTACTGTCGAAAAGAGGACTAATGGTCGGTTGACCTACTGCATAGTGACCGTCTGCTGCGCTAAAGTCTGACCAAGATTCCAAGTAATGGCTTACTGGAAGTGCAGCCTTCGCGGTAGCTGCTGTTTCATCCTCGCGGTCAGCAATTGCTACTACGTTAACGCCTGATAGGTCCACTGAAGGCATTTGATACGCTGGGTTAACACCCAATGTTACTATCGTATCTACAGAACCTGCAGCTACATCAGCAACCAATGCTGCAGCAGCCTTGTCGTTTCCGTTAGCCGTGTAAACAAACTTTGAAGTATTGAAAGCTTTAGAACCAAGAGCAAGGTTAATTGCTAGGACTAAGCGCTCTGCATTCTCAGTATTCAAGCCGTTAAGAACCAAAGCACCTGATCCAGCTTTGATAAGCTCTGTTGCGGCAGCATCGATGCTTGAAGCAATATCTTCACGCAGTGCAGGTGCACTTACTTTAGATAAGCCCAAGGCTGCTGCAACCTTATTATATACGTGTGCAAGAACTGCTTCGTATTCACTTACTCGGGTCTTAACACGAACATCTGCGTTAGAACCTGAAATAGATAGACCAGCTTCAGCTTGCAAGTGACGCAACATGCCTTGTCCTGGCTTTCTGCGTTCAGCATAAGATGCCATCAAGTTTTGACCGCCCCAATCTCCGAGGAAGTCCGCACCTACAGCAAATACAGTAGTTGCATGATCTAGGTCTACTGTTGGAAGACCACGTTTTCCAGTGAACCCTTCATACACATCTAGGCGAGCACTAGCGCTAACTGCATCAACGCTTACATGACGCAAGCCTAGTTTCGCGATAGCTGCCTTTAGTGCAGGGCTAATTACCGAGGAAGTAAGAAGTACTGATTTGTCTGTCAGCATACCTCTAGCAGCTGCGAGAGCGTCGCCCCAAGAGGCATCTTCACCGGCTACTTTAGGGTTTCTTAAACGAGCACCGTCGTACAAGCTCAAAACTGAAGCTTGCGTACGGGCGTTGGTTCCACCATTGAAAGGCGCTTCCGTATTTGGTTCAACCTTGATTGGACGTCCCTCTCTTGTTTTTACAAGGATCGAAGCATAGTCCATACCGTCGAACATTGACGTAGCGTAGTAAGAAGGTAAACCAGGAGTCAAGCTATCTGGCTTCACTACATAAGGAATACTTTCTACGATAGGTGCCTCACAAGCTGCTAGTGTTGCTGCTGCTGTTGAGAAACCCATAAATTTTAGGAAATCACGGCGAGATGTTTGGCTTTCGGCAACCTCGTCATTACCTAAGAAGTCCGCGCTAGAAATCTCATTCGAGAATTCGTTTTGCGCTAGCTTTTCTGTGAGCTCTGGATTAGATTGATCCTCAATCCCTCTCCAATATTTATTATTCTCAGTCATTCTTACTTCTCGATTAGTAGTGACACTTACCACATTCCAAACCACCAATCTTTTCAGCAGTGATTTTTTCTCCGTGGTACTTTTCAGTTAATTCTTCGTGGAAGTCTTGGTAGTACCCATTCTTCTCGAACTGAACCTCTGTTTCACGGTGACAGTTGATACACCATCCCATAGTTAATTCAGAGTACTGGTACATTTCCTCCATGGTCTCTACAGGACCGTGACATTCTTGACACTCCAACTGACCTGCATTTACGTGCTGGCTGTGGTTGAAGTACGCCAAATCTGGAAGGTTATGGATACGCACCCATTTAATTGGCTGCTGCTCGTAGTTCTCAATGTAGCCACGCTCGTCTGCATCCCATCCAATAGCCGCATAGATTTTTGCGATTTCTGGAGAACGCTCACCGTCGTATTTCAAGTTACCTGCATCGTCAGTGATTTCCGAACCGTCAACATACATGTGACAGTTCATACAAACGTTTGCAGATGGAATGCCTGAATGCTTCGAGTGACGCGCAGAGCTGTGGCAATAGTTACAATCAATCTGATTCTCCCCAGCATGTAATGCATGAGAGAACGCGATCGGCTGCTCTGGCTGGTAGTTTTGTTCTACACCGATGCCCATCATGAACCAGTACAATTGGTTCAAGAATGCGATGGTCACTACGATGGTAGCTACCGTAACAAAACCTTTATTGTTGATTAATCGGCCCCAGAACCATCCTGCTTCATCAAGGATGCTTACTGGATCTTGACCGTTCACAAGACGAAGTGTGTTCTTCATTCTTGCGAGCAATGAGATCATTACAAAGAGTAACAATCCTAGACCGATCACAATTTCCTTAGAGTAATCTTTGGCAGGAGCTGCTGCAACACCACCACCGCCACCAGCAGTAGTCACCACTGGTTTAGGATCACCATCGATCGTGTATTGCAAGATGTCAAAGATGTCTTGGTCGCTAAGTGCAGGGAATGCACTCATCACAGAACCGTTGTACTCTTCGAAGATGGCTAGTGCATCCTCATCACCAGAAGCACGTAGTTCCGCATTGTTGCGAATCCACTGAAGCAACCAGTCCTCTGAGTACTTGTCGGTGACCCCTGTAAGCGCAGGACCAACTAATTTTTTGTCGAGCTTGTGACAACTCGCACAATTTTGCTTGAAAAGCTTTCTTCCGTTCTTGGCATCGCCTTCAAAGGCCTGCGCAACAGAAGAGAAGAGCATGAGTGCTATCACTGCAAAAAGTGATGCAAATCTCTTGAGTTTAGAAGTAGTGTACATATACGGCTTTATATAGCTATTCACTGTCGCGCAAAAATAAGGTACAGACCCCGAATGAGTCGTGTATATTCTGCTAAATTTCAATTTAAATTGATTCTAAATAACTAGTTGTTTGAACAAAAATTCCATTAAATCCGTTCTAGCCGCGAAAAGTCCTAGTTTTTTGCGACTTTTGAGATTATGAAACACCTCCTAATCACAGTACTCATCTGTATTTCAGCGCATGCGAGCCGTGCGATGACATCAATGGATGTTTTCACAACTGGGCACGATACTTTGAATGTCCCAATGGACCTTGACAGTGCCTACCTTCACTTCTCTGAAAATTCGAAAAGTGCTCTTTTTGAGGGGTATACGATTCAGATTTTTAGCGGGGATCGCAGCGGCGCGAATGCCGTCCGTGCTAATATAATATCTCTAGGAATTGACAGTGATGCTCGCATGGTTTACCGCGAACCTAATTTCAAAATCCATATTGGTTCTTTTCCGGATGCAAGCGCTGCCGAGAGAGCGCTGGTAGAATGGCGTGTTCACTACCCCGATGCGTTCGTCTTAAAAACGCTCATTCCTTGGTACGAATTGCCTACTCAGGACGACCTTGTTCCTTCAGATACTGTACACAGCGATCAATAACATTTTCTTGAATGTTGCCGTAGTACAAGTTGATATCACCCCTGTGGTAATTTTTAGTACGAATGACAAAGCTTCCTGGAAATTGAGGACGCTCAGTCACCACCACACCATTGTTGATTTTGGCACTAACCAGTTCTTGAAACAGGGGCTTTTCGTCACTTACCAGAACATCTTTATTCATTGAAGCAGGAACTCTCGTAGGCGCTGTAGTCCAGGACAAAGGATTTACCACTCCTATACACTCCACCGGATACTTGTTGTAATATTTCGCACTGATGTGGTAGGTTCTCCACGAGGTGTAACACCCTGTAGATGTGGGCTCTTCGCAAATAGGAATACGTATATCACAGTCGTTAACCGGCATACCTACGAGGTAAGCAGCAACCAAGCGTTCTTCCAGTAGCGGAGTGAATTCCCTCTGAATCAGCTGGATAAGATGGTCTGTTCCCTGGCTGTGTGAAGCTAGAATGAACGGTGTATGGGGACCGATTTGCTTTAAGAAAATCATGAAGGCCGATTTTACATCCTCGTAAGCAATCGCGTATGATTTTACGGTCGTCGCATTTGGGGCCACGTTGTAGACTTGGTAAGCGCTTTGTCTGTAGGCCGGAGAATAAATGGGTCCCGCAACATTGAAGGCAGTACTCTGGTATTGCACCGGTGTATTAAAAGCATTCTTGCCTTCCTCGGTCGAGGGGTCCACGTTCCAATTGCCTCCCTTTTTAGGAAAATGAACAGTCGGGCTCACAAAGAACACCGGAATATTGAACTGATCGGAAGGACGTGAAGAATAGACAGAATCCGATAAATCAACTTTTTCGGGGTGTGCCACCCAATAACTCAAATCTGTGTAATCGGGAGCATCAATGGCTTCTTCCACCAAATCCAAAGACAAGCCACAGCTTGCTAGAAACGGTAAAACAAGTAGTATCAGATTTTTCATTTAAGCCTCTAAAGACGCTTTTTCTTTGATGATCTGGGCCAATTGAAATGCAGGGATTACACCACTTTGACGCCAGAGCATTTTACCGGATTGGAACAAAGCCAATGTCGGTACGCCTTGCACGTTTAACGCTTGGCTGAGCTCCTGGTTCTTATCGACATCCACTTTGAGGATTCTCACCGAATCCCCCATTTGGTCGCTCAGTTCTTGGAGTATGGGCGGCATCATCTTACACGGTCCACACCAAGTGGCGAAAAAATCGATTAACGTAGGCGTATCGCTAGAGATGATTTCTTTGAAACTCGCCATATTATTTCGCAATGGGCTGGCCACGACGGGCCCAAGCACCGATGCCTCCCTCAAGATTGTAAACTTCTTTGAATCCTAAAGCCTTCATCTGCTTCGCTGCTTTACCAGATCTGTTTCCGCTGCGGCAGTAGACGTATACTGGCTGACCCTTGTCCAGTTTGGACAGCGCTTCTTCAAAGTCGTCGCGGTAAAAATCAATTTGTGTGGCACCATTGAGATGGCCACTGGCAAACTCAGCATCCGTGCGAACATCAAGCAATAAGGCGTTTTCGGCTGTGTCGATACCTGCCGCAAAATCGGCCACGTTAATATCAATGTTTACCACCCCAGTAGAAACACTTTGAGCTTGGCAACCCACGGTCGCCAAGCCCAAAATGACTACTATACTATGTAATACGCTGCGCATTACATCAAATTTATTAGGACATCAGAAGCACCCATTCCGTTCATTCCATCGCTGATGCCTTTGGATTTCAGGAATTCAATCGCTTGACCAGAACGGTTACCACTTCTACAAAAGATGACCAGTGGACGCGGCATATCCTTGAATTCTTCCCAACGCTCTGGAACCTCATCAAGAGGGATATTTACTGCACCTGGAACCGGCTCCATAGAAACCTCGCCAGGAGTTCTAACGTCTACTAAACTTGCGTTTTCGTGGTTGATTGCTTCGTTGATTGTCATTGCATTCAAAATTTATTGGTGTAAAGGTACAATGAACCTGTTCCAAATTAGCGGAACATGAGTCACGATTACCAAATAGTAATTTCTTCTCCTGCCGGTTTTAAATTTTCACCTTCTTCACAACCGAAGGCTGCTTTGAATTCCGGCATATTGCTCACAGTACCTGATACGCGGAATTCCGCTGGACTGTGTGGGTCAGTGGTCACTTGATTTTTGAAGTACTCGTCGCGACCGTTGCTCTGCCAAACTTGCGCCCAGCCTAAGAAGACACGTTGTTCGTCCGTGAACCCATCAATCGGCTCAATCTCCTTATCTCCCTTCCAGTTTTGGTAAGCGTAATAAGCGAGTGTAAGACCGCCAAGGTCAGCAATGTTTTCACCTAAAGTCAATCGTCCATTGACATTAACGCCCGGCAACACTTCGTAAGACGAGTATTGATCCGCCAGCTGTGTCGTCAACGACTCAAACTGTGCCTTGTCTTCATCCGTCCACCAATTCTCAAGATTGCCGTCCGGTCCGTATTTCGCGCCTTGGTCGTCAAAACCGTGAGAGAATTCGTGACCAATAACCCCACCGATGGCTCCGTAGTTGATTGCCGCATCCGCATCGGGGTTGTAGAACGGGGGCTGCAAGATACCTGCAGGGAATACAACCTCGTTGTTGAGCGGGTTGTAGTAGGCGTTCACAATGTGTGCACCCATACCCCATTCGCTCTTATCTACCGGCTCGTCAATCTTCGCTAAATTCTTCTTGGTGAAGTACACCGACATACTTTTCAAATTCGCAAAGTAGCTGTCCTTTGAGATTTCTAGATCGCTGATGTCCTCCCACTTATCAGGGTACCCAATCTTATAGGTAAAGGCGTCCAATTTTTTACGCGCTTTTTCCTTGGTAGCATCGGTCATCCAAGTCAACTGGTCGATACGACCGCGGAATGCTGTACGCAAATCTTCAACCATCTGCTCCACCTCAGCTTTGTGCTCCTCTGGGAAGAATCTGTCCGCGTACAAATGCCCTACTTGTTGGCCTAACATTCCCGTTGAGCCTTGAACACGCTTCCATCTTGGATTCATTTTTGGCTTTCCGCGCAACGTCTTTTGGTAGAATTCAAACGATGCAACTTCCAAAGCATCATTCAATGCGCCCGAAGCACCATTTATGATGTGCCATTTGTGGTATTGCTTCCAAGTATCGAGTGTAAAATCGGCCACCTTAGCTTCCATACGAGAAAAGAATTCAGGCGCGCTGTTCACTACAGTTCTGTCGTCCAATCCCAATTCCGCCATATAAGCAGCAACAGGCATCGAAGGTGCCAAGGCCTGCCACTCACTCACCGTCATCGGGTTATAACGTTTGTCTGCATCGCGCATCTCAACACGCGACTTCATAGCTTCTGCCAGAGCATATTCTAAGGCATAAATCGCTGCTGCGTCTAATTCGCTGCCCGTTAGCTCCGCCATAGTCTCGATGTGCGCACGATACGCCTCTTGAAGTTTCACACTTTCTTCATCGTCGCGCAGGTAATAGTCTCTATCTGGAAGACCTAATCCGCCTTGGCCGACGTATAAAGCATTGACTTTCGAATTTTTCGCATCCGTTCTAACATATGCATTGACCGGTGCGCTTACGCCGTAAAATTTATGCTGGGCCATGAGGACAAATAGCTCCTCTAGCGAGGTAACGGCATCCGCCGCCTCTAAGAACGGCACAAGCTCTGTAGTACCGCGTTCGTTACGCGCCACACTATCCATACCGCTCACGACTAGATCACCAATCAATTGCTCGTCAGAGCCTTTTTCAAAGGTCCCGGCAACCACTTCCGCGAACAACTCTTTGAGTCGTTGTTTGTTGGCCTCGCGAAGTTTGTTGAATTCGCCCCAACGCACTTCGGTTTCAGGGATTGGGTTTGCTTCTCTCCAACCACCGGCGGTGTATTGGAAGAAATCGTCACAAGCATGTACGCTTGTATCTAAATGCTCAAGTGGAAATGCCGGGCGAGCGTCCGCCATTTCAGATTCTGGTGCGGCACATGAAGCCAGTGCGCCCAGAGATAGAAGTACTAAATATTTTCTCATAATACAGGGTTAAGAAGCTTTACGCTTCCAGGTTTTAAATGTGAAAGAGTGTTTGTGTTTTTCGTCCGTTGGATGGTGTTCTTCGGTGACCAATTCAAAATCGGCCTCATCAAATGTCGGAAAGAACGCATCGCCTTCAAAGTGGGCGTGAACTTCAGTGATTTCAAGGACATCAATCATGGGAAGTGAAAGCGCGTAAATCTGCGCACCGCCAACGATGAATACTTCCTCTTCCGTTTTTGCCAATGCTACCGCCTCTTCAAGCGAATGTACTACCTCAGCGCCGTTGGCTTGAAAACCTTCGGTGCGTGTAATGACGATGTGCCTACGGTTCGGCAAGGGCCTACCGCCCAGGCTGTCCCACGTCTTGCGGCCCATGATAATAGTTTTGCCCGCAGTATGGCGCTTAAAGTGTTTTAGATCGTCTGGCAAATGCCAAATGAGGTCGTTGTCTTTTCCGATGACTCGGTTTTCGGCGTAGGCTACGATGGCTTTTAAAATCATTATACCGCTACTTTTCCAGGAATGTGAGGGTGAGGATCGTATCCTTCAATTTCAAAATCGTCGTACTTGAAATCGAAAATAGAGGTGACCTCAGGGTTCAATTTTAATTTCGGCAACGCTCTGAAGTCTCTTGTCAACTGCAGTTCCAATTGCTCGATGTGGTTGTTGTAGATGTGCGCATCACCTAGAGTGTGAACGAAATCACCCACTTCCAACCCACAAACCTGGGCAACCATGTGCACCAAGAAGGCATAGGAGGCGATGTTAAACGGCACACCCAAGAAGATGTCCGCACTTCTTTGATACAGCTGACAGCTCAGCTTACCGTCGGCGACGTAGAATTGGAAAAAGGCGTGACACGGTGGCAAGGCCATTTGATCCACGAAACCAACATTCCACGCATTGACAATGATGCGTCTGCTGTTTGGATTGTTCTTAATCTGGTCGATGACCTGTGCGATCTGATCCACACTTCCGCCATCGGGTGCTGGCCAAGAACGCCATTGGTATCCGTATACTGGACCCAACTCGCCCCACTTCGCAGCAAAGTCTTTATCAGTGGCAACTTTAGCGGCAAACTCACGAATATCCTCTCCACCGAACTCGTTGCTTTTTGAATACGCTGCGTACGGCCAGTCGTCCCAAATACGGACTTTGTTCTGAGCGAGGTATTCAATATTTGTCGAACCTTGAAGAAACCAAAGAAGCTCGTGAAGAATGCTTTTGATGTGTACTTTTTTCGTGGTCAGAAGCGGAAATCCTTCCTGCAGGTTAAAGCGCATTTGATGCCCGAAAACACTCTTGGTTCCAGTACCCGTGCGGTCGCCTTTTTGCACGCCTTCTGCGAGTACTCTTTCTACTAAATCGTGGTATTGCTGCATGTAACAAATATGCTTTTTCCTTAGGCTTACAACGCAAGAGAAGCAGGGTTGTTTTCCACGCGAAATGAACAACAAAAAAGCCCGCCTCGAGGAGGCGGGCTTTATGTGCCCCGGGCCGGGGTCGAACCGGCACGGACATTACTGTCCACAGGATTTTAAGTCCGGCGTGTCTACCAATTCCACCACCGGGGCTCCAACAAAAAACCCTCCGCTTGAAGGAGGGTCTTTGAGCGAAAGACGGGATTCGAACCCGCGACCCCGACCTTGGCAAGGTCGTGCTCTACCAGCTGAGCTACTTTCGCGATTGGGAGGGCAAATATACAGCCCTTTTAATTTATTGCAACAGCAAGGCCTATTTTTTTGAAAGTTTTTCCTTGAAGGTGTTGAGCAGCATCAAAGCCTCTATAGGCTTGAGTTGGTTAACATCCACATTTTCAATTTCATCGGCCAATTCTTCCAATTCTGGACGGTCCAGAGTAAAGAAATTCAATTGGCCAGAAGCCGCTGTATCTGGTGTTCCTTCCCCCTTCGATTTCGTCTGTTCCAATTCCTTCAAAACGCTTTCTGCCCTGTTGAGCACATACCCTGGAATACCCGCTAATTTGGCCACGTGTAAACCAAAGCTGTGGGCGGTTCCACCCTCTTTGAGTTGACGCGTAAACACGATCTCACCTTGATGCTCTTCAGCAGCTACATGGTAGTTGCGCACCTTGCTAAAGGTATTGGCCATCGCATTGAGCTCGTGGTAGTGTGTAGCGAATAGTACCAGTGGTGAAAACGGGTGCTGGTGCAAGTATTCTGCAATCCCCCAGGCGATACTGACCCCATCAAAAGTCGAGGTACCGCGACCTATCTCATCGAGGATTACTAAAGACTGCTTGGACACATTGTTTAGAATGGTTGCCGTCTCGTTCATTTCCACCATGAATGTACTTTCCCCTTTGCTAAGGTTGTCCGAAGCACCTACACGAACAAACAATCGGTCTATGATCGGCAACGAAGCAGCCGCAGCGGGAACATAACTCCCCATTTGTGCCAGAATCTGAATGAGCGCTACTTGGCGCAAAAGAGCACTTTTACCGCTCATGTTAGGGCCCGTAATCATGGCTATCGAGGCATCCTCTTGGTGCAAGGCGATACCGTTGGCTATGTAGGGCTGGTCTTCAGGCAACATACGCTCGATGACCGGATGTCTACCCTTCTCGATTTCAATGTTGGCCCCTTCCGTAAAAGTTGGACGACAATAGTTGTAGCGTTTGGCAACTTCGGCGAAGCTCAAGAGCACATCTGTGGTTGCCACCCAACGAGCAAGTACCAGCAGGGTACTAAGATGCTCCTTGGTCTTCTCTACAATGTGTGCAAACAAACGCAGCTCTATGGCTTTAATCTGTTCTTCAGCACCGAGCACTTCCGCCTCAAACTTTTTGAGCTCGTCGGTAATGTAGCGCTCTGCATTAACCAATGTTTGCTTGCGGTGCCACTCTTGTGGAACCTTGTCTTTATGTGAGTTTCGAACCTCTAGATAGTAGCCGAAAACATTATTAAACGCCAATTTCAAGGAAGGAATACCTGTCGCTTCAGCCTCGCGAGCGCGAATGGCTTCAAGAGTTCCTGTAGCATCGTTAAGGAGGCCTCTCAATCGGCTCAACTCAGTGTCATAGGTGCTTTGTAACGCCTCCCCTTTACCTATGATCGCCGTAGGGTCTTCCACCAAAGCATTGGCTAACTCTTGGTGTAGTGGTGCAAGTACATCGGGCAACTGCTCAGGATGATCCCAAGATTTTTCTTGGACCAATTCAACGAGCGCCGCACTCTGTTTCAAAGCCTCGCGCAACCGGGCCATCTCCTTAGGGCTGATGCGCCCAGTGGCCACTCGACTACAAAGGCGCTCGATATCCGGCATTCCTTTAAGGGCATCGGATAACGCATCCATCAAGTCGGGCTCCTCGAGCAGCGCTTCGACCGCGTTGTGACGTTTGGTAATAGTTTCCGTATTGAGCAGCGGAAGAGCGAGGAAAGTACGCAGCAACCTGCCGCCCATAGGACTGATGGTCTTGTCGATAATGTCCAGGGTCGATGTGCCCCCTGGTGCATTTGATGCGAAGAGTTCCAGGTTGGAAACCGTAAATCCGTCCAACCACATAAAATCGTCCAAAGAAATGCGCGAAATACTCGCGATGTGATCCAGCGAACTGTATTCGCTTCGCTTTAAGTGGTGCAATACAGCACCCGCAGCAATCGCACCTGCACTTCCCTTTTCTAATCCAAAACCGCTCAAGCTGTTGGTTTGAAAATGCGTCGTGAGTTGCTCAAATGCATAGGTCTCTTCCCAAGCCCAAGCGTCGATACCAAAGAGATAATACTCCTCCTCTAACTTCTTTCGAAGTCCACGCTCCATGTCTCGCGGATGAATGATTTCTTTGGGATTGTAGGAGCTCAAAGCGCTGAGGATTTCAGCCTCATTGTGCTCGGCATAATGAAATGATCCTGTGCTCACTTCAATGATTGCTAGTCCCCAAGGACCCTTTTTTGCAGGATACAGTGCCGCCAAATAATTGTGCTCTTTCCCTGAGAGTAAATCTGCATTTAAATTCATCCCTGGGGTAATCATGTCGGTCACACCGCGCTTGACCAATCCCTTCACGGTTTTCGGATCCTCCAACTGCTCTACGATAGCCACCCTGTGGCCCGCCTTGACCAATTTTGGTAAATAAGTTTGGAGCGCATGGTGCGGGAATCCAGCTAGAGCGACCTCCGAGGCGGAGCCGTTGGATCTTTTGGTCAAGATGATATCCAATGTCTTAGACGCCTTCTCGGCATCCGAGCCGAAGGTCTCATAGAAATCGCCCACTCGAAAGAGCAACAATGCCTCGGGATGCTTTGCTTTGATCTCGTCAAATTGACGCATCATAGGTGTTTGCTTCTTTCCCGCTTTTTTGGCCATTTATCTCTTTCTTTGTGAAACGCTAATGTACTTAGAGTCTATCGGATGAGAAAACTTAGAAATAACGAATTGGGAAGATTAACGCCTGAAGAATTTGCGCAGGCAGGAAAAACCCCAATGGTGCTCATTTTAGACAACATTAGAAGCATGCACAACGTTGGCTCCATGTTCCGAACCGCCGACTGTTTTCTTGCCGAACACATCTACCTCTGCGGCATGACCCCGGAACCTGGACATCATGAGATTGAAAAAACCGCCTTAGGGGCCACACAAACCGTAGCGTGGACCAAGGTCGACGATACCCTCTCGTGCATTGAATCCTTAAAAGAACAAGGCTTTCGCATCGCGGCGTTAGAACAGGCCGAGGACAGCATAGATTTGAGAAATTATCAGGTACAAGGCCCTACAGCCTTAGTCGTTGGCCACGAAGTTATGGGTGTACAACAAGCGGTAGTAGATGCATGTGACGATGTGATTGAAATCAAGCAATTCGGCACCAAACACAGCCTCAACGTTAGCGTGAGCGCGGGTATGGCCTTGTTTGAAATTCACAAAGGACTTACTGCGAAATAACCACAGGATCCACCGGGTCTGTACATTGTTCCAACAGCTCTTCTGCCCGTAGGTGCAAGTGCGGGTGTTTCCAATCTGGCCACAGCTCAACGAGCGGCATCAAGGCAAATTTCCGCAAGTGTAGTCTTGGATGTGGCACTTCAAGCAATTCGGTGTTGCTGGTCTCACCATCAATAACCAGGATGTCAATATCTATTGGGCGGTCCGCATACCCCGTGCCGCTGCGTACTCGACCCATACTTTTTTCAGCTGCAAGACACAATTTCATCACCGACTCAGGACTTATCGATGTGGTAAACTCCAAAGCTTGGTTGAGATAATCTTCGGAACTCTCATACCCCCATGGCGGCGTCTGGTAAATGGCACTTGTACGAGGAATATCAAGGTGCTCTTGGAGTTCCTTCCGGGCCAATTCCAAATTCCCGTATTTATCGCCTAAATTCGTACCAAGTAAGATTATACCTCTATACATGAAATCATTCTTTACCACCTTCTTTGCCACGATTGCTGCACTTATTACACTCACCATATTGGGCTTTGTGCTCTTGATCGGGGCGGCTGCCTCTTCAGACGAAGGAGTGCCAAAGATAAAGGACAACAGTCTGCTAAAAATCAACCTCAGCGGTGAACTTGTTGAGCGCACGGTAGATGACCCTTTTGCCGCATTAAATAGTGAGATTTTGGGTCAAGATATCAGTAGTATTGGGCTGAACGACCTGCGATTAGGGTTAGAAAAAGCAGCCACGGATGACCAGGTCTCTGGCCTTCTCATCGAGCACGGCGCTTTTGCTGCCGGCTACGGCATGCTGGAAGAGCTCGGAGAATACCTCATCGCGTTTAAGGAGAGTGGTAAACCCATTTACTCGTACGGTGAATACTACACACAGAAAGGTGCTTACATCAGCGCATTGAGCGATACTGCGGTATTACATCCAGGAGGAATCATGGACATCAGAGGGGTGGGTATCTCAAGTACCTACTACAAAGAGTTCTTTGACAAATTCGGGATCGAGCCTTTGGTGGTGCGTGGAACAGGCAACAAATTCAAAAGCGCTGTGGAACCTTATATCACCTCAGAAATGAGCGCGGAAAACAGGTTGCAACTATCGAACCTCACCGACCAGTTTTGGTCGTTTTTAAGCGCCGGTTTTGAACAGTTCAAAGGCGTCAATTCAAACACCTTGGATTCTTGCGCCAACAATTGGGTCGGTATGGATGCCAAGGGTGCCCGAGAGGTTGGACTAGTGGAGAAGCTCGCCTATAGAGAAGACTTAATGGAAGACCTGGAATCGCGTTATGAATTGTACTCTTGGGAAAATTATGCAGCTGGATTGAGCAAGGGCACCTCGACCGATAGAATTGCTGTCATTTATGCCAACGGAACCATTGGAAACGGATCTGGTGACGAGAGCACCATTGGAACGCGAAACATCATCAAGGCACTTGAAAAGGCTGAGAAAAACAGTAAGGTAAAGGCTATTGTTTTGCGTGTTAACAGCCCAGGCGGCAGTGCGTTGACATCAGATATGATTCACCACGCCATTGAAAAAATCGAAAAGCCATTGATTGTGAGTCAGGCCAACTATGCTGCCTCGGGTGGGTATTACATTAGTTGTAACGCTGATGCCATTTTTACCAACAGCACCACAGTAACAGGTAGCATTGGAATTTTCATGAGCCTATTTACTGCCGAACAACTGATGAGCGAAACTTTAGGACTGAACGTGGAGGAAGTTCAGACACATCCTTTGGCGAACTTCCCTAATCTCTACAAGCATCCCTCACCAGAGCAGTATGCCATCTTACAGAAGATGATTGATAAAGGGTATGCCGACTTCACCGGCAAGGTAGCCGCCGGAAGAAATATGGACATGGAATACCTCATGCCACTCTGTGGCGGCCGTGTCTGGACTGGAACAGACGCTGTGGATAACGCACTAGCAGATTACGAAGGAAACCTCTCGGATGCCATCAAATTCGCTGCAGGTGAAGCAGGTCTGGATGCCTACCGTATTTATGAATTACCGGTTCAGAAGACAGGTTTGGAGAAATACCTGGATTCGTTCTCTGGTGTGATGGCTCGAATGAGTAATGCTTCAAACGCGCTTACGTCAAAATTCACTGAAGACCCCATCATTCAAGATTTGATCGAATTGGGCGAGAATCCTGGGATGCAAGCAAAATTGGACCCTGCATTTAGAAATCTATAATGGCCAGAAACAGACACGTAGCAGAACGCATGTATTACATTTTAGGCGCATTATTCATTGCTGCCTTGATTACCTGCAACCTCATCGCAAATAAATTCATCAGCCTTGATTTAGGCTTCAAAACTTTTGTAATCAGTGCTGGGGTATTGCCCTACCCGATTACCTTCTTAATCACCGATATCCTCAGTGAACTTTATGGTCAGAAACGCACAACACATGTAGTCTTAGCAGGACTAGTAGCGAGCCTGTTCGTGTTGTTAATCCTTTGGTTGGGGGCGCAATTCCCGGCCATTGATGGGTCTCCTGTTGATGATGCGATGTTCGACACTGTCTTTAGAAATGCTTGGCGTGTGATTGCCGCCTCCATGTTTGCCTATCTATTTGCACAATTAATAGATGTTCGCTTGTTCCACTTCTGGAAGAAAGTAACTGGTGGCAAGAAACTGTGGGTACGCAACAACTTTTCAACCATGCTATCGCAAGGAGTAGATACCACCCTAGTGGTAGTGGTGCTTTTTGTAGGTGTAGAATCTTGGTCTACAATGAGTGGCTACATTTTAGACGGCTGGCTGTTTAAAGTCATTTGTGCAGCTCTAGATACCGTTGTTTTCTACGGCATAATGGCATGGGCCCGCCGCTATTTCAGATTGAAGGTTGGGGAAGAAATCAAACTTTAATCAATAGTCAACTGCACCAAATAACCTGCGTGTGATCGCACGTTAAATACTCCTGCAGAAGTGATCAGGTACTGTCCACGAATGCCCCACAGTTCACCCTCGAGGACATCTCCAGCGGCTTTAAAGCTAACGCTCTTTACCTTGTCAATTTGGTGGCGTATGGGATAGTTCATGTGCCACTCCTCGGGATGTTGATACAAGTATTGTTTCAACGATGCCGGCAACACTTCGGCTGCCCGTTCGTAGGCCGCACCGAGGTCATCGTCCGTACCAAGGTCTTTGAGCATTGCTTGCCATGAAGTTTTATCGGTGAAGTGGTCCTTCAGGGCTACCTCGGCCTCTCCGGCAAGGTATCTATTGGGTACTTCGAGTAAAATCATTGCACTCTTTGCACCTTGGTCCATCCAACGGTAAGGCATCTGTGTATTTCGAGTCACCCCCACTTTTATTCGATCTGTTTTAGCCAGGTATACATAGTGTGGCTGCAGCTGCAATCGCTTCTCAAACTCTAAATCACGTTCCTCGATACCAAGATGCGCCTTGCTCAACTCAGGTTTCAAAATGGAAGGTGAAGCTTCGGGACGCGTAAAAAAGCACTCTCGACAGAAATTCATTCTGAAAAAGCTCGTATCTACCTTCCCGCAAACACAGTGACATTCACCGCTAAATTCTAGGCGCACGGTAGTGCCCAAGAGCCTATTCATAAACAGTAAATCTTCACCTATTCTTAAACTGTAACGAACGGTAGATCCATAATTCGTCGACATTTTGCGTAAGGTTCCTTCAAATTGCATTTTCAGTTATTTTAGTTGGGCACGATGAAGTTAACTCGAAACGTAACAAAGCCATCAAATAAACGTGTTTTATTCGCTAGTCAATAAAGTCCTACAATCTACACTGCGCAAATATGTGGAGGAATTGTTCGAGGTGATCGAGCAACCGCTCGAGCGTCAGGAGCATGTCCTTTTGGACTTTATTAAAAAGGCCAAAGACACGCAATACGGCCAACTGCATCACTTTGATAAAGTGAAGTCTGTTCAGGACTTCAAAGCACATGTACCCTTGAGCGACTATGGCGATCTTAAACCTTTTATTGAAAAGATGCGTGAAGGGGCCAAGGATATTTTATGGCCGGGGAAGGTGGAATGGTACGCTAAAAGCAGCGGGACCTCAAGCGGTGTGTCGAAATATATCCCTGTACCTAAAGAAAGCCTTGAAGGCACACACATGAACGGCGGAAGGATCGAGCTCGCCTTGTACTTCAACCACAACCCATCCTCCAAACTCTTTGAGGGTTTAGGTCTTCGTTTGGGTGGATCTACAGAGCTTGCTTCTCACGGAAAAAGCAACTCCGGCGATCTCAGTGCCATACTCATTCAAAATATGCCGATGTGGGCGGAGTTCAGAAGTGCCCCGAGCAACGAGACGGCCCTGATGAGCAATTGGGAAGAGAAAATAGACGCCATCTTGGATGAAGTCATCAGCCAAAACATCACCTCTTTCTGGGGAGTGAGCAGTTGGTTTTTGGTGCTGTTCAACAAAGTCATCGAACGTACCGGCGCAGAAAATCTCCTTGAGGTCTGGCCAAATCTTGAATTGTTCGCCCACGGCGGCGTGAATTTTGCCCCTTACGAAGATCAATTCCGAGCATTAATGCCCGGCAATCAGGTCACCTTCATGGAGAATTATAATGCCTCTGAAGGATTTTTTGCCGTACAAGACGATCCGAATTTTGACGGTCTATTACTGCTGACCTGCTGCGGTACTTTCTATGAGTTCATTCCTATGTCTGAGTTCAATGGTAAAAACAGTACCACCATTACCCTTGGTGAGGTAGCATTGGATACAGAATATGCCGTTGTAATTACCACCAACGGTGGTTTGTGGCGATACATCTTAGGGGATACTGTTCGATTCGTTTCCTTAAAGCCATACCGCATTAAGGTGAGCGGCAGAACGGCCCACTTCATCAACGCCTTCGGCGAAGAGGTCATTGTTACTAATGCAGAAGAGGCCCTAGCCAAGGCATGCAGTACCCACCATTGTTCAGTGCGTGATTTTCATGCTGCCCCTGTCTTTATGGAAGGAAAAGAAGGCGGCGCCCACCAATGGGTCGTAGAATTTGAAACAAGACCGCAAGATTTGGCTGCTTTTACAGCAGAATTGGACCAAGAATTACAAGCGTTAAATTCAGACTATGCCGCAAAACGCAAAGGAAATATGCTCCTGCAACCGCTGCAACTTGTCGAGGCGACCGATGGCCTTTTCCACCAGTGGTTGAAAAACAAGAACAAGCTCGGCGGTCAAAATAAAATTCCCCGCCTAAGCAATGAAAGAAAGCTGATTACAGAATTTCTTGAGCTGAATGAAGCGCTTCGTAACGATTAATCACTGAAGTCCAGAGTTCAATTCTGTGGCGCAGCGCCTTCTCAGAACTTACCTTAGCCTGGTTCCATGCCGATTCGTCTTCAGCACAAAGTTCTGTTACCATTCGTTCTGCAAGAGCACCGTGTACATCGCCGTCTACTTCAATGTGACGTTCGAGATAATAGGTGAACAGTCCTAGTTCCGTTGGGAATTTCTCCTTGAGGTTACGAACGATTTCGATGAACATATCCGGTATCAAATCCTCACGACCGAAAGTAAATACTGCAGCCATCTCTGAAGCAGAGCCACGTTCAACAACTTCCAAGGTAGAGAGCACAAACTTTTTAGCGCCTTCTGGAGCATCGCTTTGACGCAGGGCCAATTTTGGATCGATGCCTTTTTTAAGATCTTCAATGAACGTCAGAATAGGCGTGGTGTTGGCTCCGGCCTCCGCCATTGCCTGTACATAGAGTTCAAAATGACTCACTGCCGTACCGTTCTGGTCGATATCACTCTCCTCGCCAAAAACGATTTCATTGATCAGACGACGTACCTCTGGATTTCCGGTCGGTACCCAATAAGTATCCACACAGGTCAACTGACGTTGAAGACCCTTCAACAAGACCATGAAATCCCAAACTGCCCATACGTGGCTTTCCATAAAAACCCTTGCCTTTTCTAGGTTACTCACCCATGAAAAAGCTTCGTGATCAATAAGTTCTTGGCGGACGGTTTCGATGTGCGATTTTACGTAGTCAATTTTCATCGTTCCTTGCTTCAGTTTTATTACTTTGCGGATACAAAAATACAACCCATGCACTTAGCAATCGCAGGAAATATTGGTTCTGGAAAAACAACGCTAACAGGTTTGTTAGCCAAGCATTACAAATACGAAGCACAGTACGAGGATGTAGACGACAATCCTTATTTGGACGATTTCTACGAAGAAATGCAGCGCTGGAGCTTCAACCTTCAGATCTATTTTCTTCGCTCACGCTTTGAGCAGGTAATGAAGGTTCGCGAAGACGGCTTGAATGTTATTCAGGACAGAACCATCTATGAAGATGCCCACATTTTCGCGCCAAACTTGCATGCCATGGGATTAATGACAGCGCGTGATTACAACAGCTATAAAGGGTTGTTTGATATCATGGAGAAGAACCTGCAAGCACCAGATTTGCTCATTTATTTGCGCGCTTCTGTTCCTACACTCGTCGACCATATTCAAAAGCGCGGTCGCGATTACGAGAACAGCATTCGCATTGATTACCTAAGAAGGTTGAATGAGCGCTATGAAGCTTGGATCAATACCTACGACAAAGGCAAGGTGCTTATCATTAATGTAGACAAGAACAATTTCCCGGAAAACCCTGAAGATCTAGGAGAAATCATCCAGCAGATTGACTCAGAGTTGAACGGCCTGTTCTAAGACCTTCAGAATTTTTTCAGAAGCACCCTTTTGACTCAGTACCCATTGCTGAGCCTCGCTGCCTTTTGCAATAAACTCACTCGTTCCGATACGCTGAAGGTATTGACGGTATGACGACTCATTTTGCGCCGGAATGAGATAGCCCATTTCAACGAGTTCGTGATTCTCGGCAATCTTTTGCCAATTCGGTCCACTCGCCGCAATCTTTCCCTGCACAGTAGCCTCAAGAACATTATGAGTTGCTTTGCCGTAACCTCCACCTATGATGACTCCATCGGCCAAAGAATAAAGGCCAGAAAGAACGCCAAATTCAGGGATCATTAATAGTGAGGTTGCTTTAGGTTTGTCCGTGATGGAATTCGCGGCATCATCTTTTGTAAACTGAGAAAGAGCGGTTTTCATCGCCTCACCTTCATCTATTTCGTGCGGTACAACCCATGTGGAAAATCCGCTTAAATCCAGACCGTTCAACGCCTTGCAATCTTCGAGATGTGCGCTCCCAATAAGCAAGATGGGTTTCTGCTGCGACTTCTTCCATGCTGCAAACTTCTCGATCGAAGCCTTACCCGCTAATGAAGCCGCGTAATCATATTTTGGATTGCCTAAGACTTCTGAATGTATGCCCGCCAAACTCATATTGGCCGCATCCTTCTCTGAAATCACGCCCCAAGTATGTATGCCTTCCTTGTACACCTTTCGGATGAAGGGTAATGTTCTGTGCAGATACCAAGGTGTTTTGGGCGCACTCATAGCCATCACTACACTTGGTATGCCTCTTTTACGCAGGGCATTTAAGTGGTTTGGCCAAATATCATAACGTACAAAAACGGTCAGTGATGGATTTGCATAATCCAACCACTTATTCACCTCTGAAGGAGTATCGATGGGTAGATAATGCACCTTAGCCTTCGAGTACCTTTTTCGTGGCTCATAGCCTGAAGGGCTGAAAAAGGTGACCACTGCTTGCCAATCGGTATGTTTTTGAAGGAATAGCTCTAAAACTGGACGGCCCATTTCAAATTCACCCAGCGATGCACAATGCATCCAAATCACCTTACCAGAAATTGGCGTGTGCTGTTTCCAACCATCGTCACTCTGGACTTTAGCCATCCAGCTACCGGCTTTGGCAACCTTGCGCCAAAGTCCGAAGACGATGTTTGAAAGAATTGGATAGACAATCATTAATCCACAAGATAGAAACTCTCCTGCTTCGCGTATACGGGTATAAACCAAGTCATCGAGCCTCCAATAAACGCATCAAACTTCATCTTGGTATCGCTTGCGGCAAGATCCACGTTATAGCCGCGAATATTTTGACTGATGCCCAAATTTACGTGCAGGCTTGCGGACCAATTCACTCGCTCGTCATTATCCAAATGCAAGAAACGAAGCGACGTATTTGAGTAGACTCCTAAATGCAGCCTATCGTACCCCTCGAGAAAAGGACTTTGAAGTTGTGGTAAGGTACCGCGCTGGTCACGCAGTCCGATTTTATGCTGCCCTAACCCTACACCTTCCATGAGGACCCATCCAGAATTTGGGTTGTACTGAGGTTTAAAAAGCTTGCCAAATTGAAAGAGCAACTGTCCGCCGCTCAAACCGGCTTGGATGGTCGCAAACTCCCCATTAACGCCGAGAAAATTACCTTCATCGTCGGTCAGGTTGGTAAATATAGATGCCGGATCTTTTACTGAATTACCGTACAATGCCTTAAACGCGACTCCAGTAAAAATGCCGTTTTGGTTCTTCTTTAAATATTCTACCTCGGCAGAGGCAAAAGACCTGTAATTCTCTGACATATCCACCAAGGGCTGGTACGCCCCAACCGACAAACCCCACAGTTGAACCGTGCGCGTACTATCCTTTGTTGTTCGTTGGGCCTTGGCCGAAAAAAACAACAAGGAAAAGACGAATATTCCGATAAATCTGACGTTAATTCTCATGTTCAGCGATATGGCTGCAATTTACACTATAGACATCATCCTCAATAATGTATTTTAGCCTAACCAAAAGAACGGTACAAACCCTTACAATATGAAGATTACAGTAATCGGCACTGGCTATGTAGGTTTAGTTACGGGCGCATGTCTTTCGGACGTGGGCATCGAGGTAACCTGTGTGGATATTGATCAGAAGAAGATTGACGGCCTGAAGAACGGCATCCTTCCGATCTATGAACCGGGCTTAAAAGAGATTGTTGAGCGCAACTATGCCAAGGGCCGGTTGAACTTTTCTACCGATCTAAGCGAAGCCATCCAAGGTTCAGCAGCTGCTTTTATTGCTGTGGGTACCCCTCCAGGGGAAGACGGTTCTGCAGATTTGAAGTACGTACTTGCTGTGGCCGATCAGATCGGAAAGACCATGACCGATTACCTGGTGGTGATCACAAAATCGACGGTACCCGTGGGTACTGCTGAAAAGGTACGTGGCGCGGTCGCCAACGCATTGGACCTGCGCGATGTAGATTTCGGTTTTGACGTGGCTTCGAACCCAGAGTTCTTGAAAGAAGGCGCGGCTATTGACGACTTCATGAAGCCCGACCGCATCGTGGTGGGCGTGGATAGCGACGACGCACAGAAAATCATGGACAAGCTCTACCGTCCGTTTACTTTGAACGGTCACCCGGTAATCTTTATGGACATCCCTTCTGCGGAGATGACCAAATATGCAGCGAACGCCATGTTGGCGACGAAGATTTCCTTCATGAACGACATTGCCAACCTGTGTGAGAAGATGGGTGCCGATGTGAACTGGGTGCGCAAGGGCATTGGTTCAGATCCAAGAATTGGCAACAAGTTCATCTACCCGGGTATTGGGTATGGAGGCTCTTGTTTCCCTAAAGATGTAAAAGCATTGGCGCGTACGGGCCGAGAAAACGGACACACCATGCGTATCCTCGAAGCTGTTGAGGCAGTGAACGACGATCAGAAGAGTGTGCTGTTCAATAAAATCAACGCCTACTTCGGTGGCGAGCTTCAAGGCAAGACTGTTGCTTTCTGGGGACTGTCGTTTAAGCCGAATACGGACGACATGCGCGAGGCGCCGTCCATCGTATTGGCGAACCTTCTACTCAAAGCGGGTGCAAACGTTCGCGCGTACGACCCGGTCGCTATGGAGGAGGCCAAGCACGATTTGGGCGATACCATCACCTACTGCGAGAGCGATATGGATGCGGTTCAGGGTGCAGATGCTTTGGCACTGATCACCGAATGGACCGAGTTCCGCGTACCCAACTGGGAGAAAGTGGGCGCTGCCATGAAGACCAAGGTGGTCTTTGACGGCCGTAACCTCTACCGCAGCGCGATTGTGGCGGAAGCAGGTTTTGATTATTACGGAATAGGAATGGGCGAAAACATCGCTGAAAAAGCATAAGCAATGCCAAGAGTACTCATCACAGGAGCTGCAGGATTTTTAGGATCACACCTCTGTGACCGATTCATTGCCGAAGGCATGGATGTACTGGGCATGGACAACCTCATTACGGGGAACATGGAGAATTTGGAGCACCTGATGGGTCATCCAAAGTTCACCTTCTTCAACAACGATGTAAGCAACTTCGTACACGTTCCGGGAGAATTGGACTACATCCTCCACTTTGCCTCACCGGCCTCTCCTATCGATTACTTAAAGATCCCGATTCAAACTTTGAAAGTGAGTTCTTTGGGAACACACAACCTGTTAGGACTTGCCTTGAATAAAAAGGCACGTATTCTCGTGGCTTCTACTTCGGAGGTGTACGGTGACCCCTTGGTCCACCCGCAGACTGAAGAGTACTGGGGCAATGTGAATCCAGTGGGACCACGTGGGGTATATGATGAAGCAAAGCGCTTCATGGAGGCTATGACTATGGCCTACCACACCTACCACGGGCTAGAAACACGAATCGTGCGCATCTTCAACACCTACGGTCCTCGAATGCGATTGAACGACGGCCGTGTATTGCCTGCCTTTATCGGACAAGCATTGCGCGGTGAAGATTTAACCATCTTCGGTGACGGTTCTCAAACCCGCTCGTTCTGTTATGTGGACGACCTCATTGAGGGCATCTACCGTTTGCTCATGAGCGACCATGCCGAACCCGTAAACATTGGTAACCCGCACGAGATCACCATCTCAGATTTTGCCGAAGAGATCATTAAGCTCACCGGAACCACACAAAAAGTGGTGTACCAGCCGTTACCGGTCAATGACCCGATGCAGCGCCAGCCGGACATCAGCAAGGCGAAATCTATCTTGGACTGGGAACCAAAGGTGATGCGCGACGAAGGGTTGGAGAAAACCTATGCGTGGTTTAAGAGCCTGCCGGAAGATCGACTGTACCGAAAAGAACATAGAGACTTCAAAGCCTACAAAAGAAAGTAACCAAACCATGAACCAAATATTAATCACAGGCGGACTAGGCTACATCGGTTCCCATACCGTGGTGGAGATGATTGCCGCAGGTTATGAACCTGTTGTCATCGACAACTTAAGCGAAAGCCCCATTGAGGTCAAGGACCGCATTGAAAAAATAGTGGGCAGGGAAATCACCTTCCGACAAGTTGAACTCTGCGACCGCGCTGCAGTAGATGCCGTGTTTGAAGAGTTCCCGGATATTTCAGGGGTCATTCACTTTGCCGCTTTCCTCTTGGTAAATGAAAGCGTTGAGGCACCGCTCAAGTATTACCACAATAATTTGTTGAGTACCGTTAACCTTCTTCAAAGTATGGAGGCCCACGGCATTCGCAACATTGTGTTCTCGAGTTCTTGCACGGTGTATGGCACTCCAGAAAACCCACATGTGGATGAAAATGCGCCCGTACAACCTGCGGAAAGCCCGTACGGCAATACCAAGAAGATGGGTGAGGAAATCCTCCGTGATACCGCAGCGACTGGAACCGTGGATGTGTTGAGCTTGCGTTATTTCAATCCTATCGGCGCCCACCCCACAAGTATCATTGGCGAATTCCAAGACGGCGAACCGCATCACTTGGTTCCCTACATCACTGAAACTGCCATTGGTAAGCGTAAAGAATTAAAAGTATTCGGGTCCGATTACGATACCCGCGACGGCTCTTGCATTCGAGATTACATTCACGTCATTGATATTGCCAAAGCCCATATTTTAGCTGTTCAACATTTGATCGACGGCAAGACCGAAGGATATGATGTGATCAATCTGGGATCTGGAAACGGATCGACGGTGTTGGAAATGATTAGTGCTTTTGAACGTGCCACTGGAATTGCTATTCCATATAGCCTAGCGCCACGTCGCGCTGGGGATGTACCTGCGGTATACGCGAACATTGGTAAGGCACAGCGCGTTTTGAATTGGACCCCAGAAAAAAGCTTAGAAGATATGCTTCGTGATGCTTGGAATTTTGAGCA
>WTIZ01000015.1 GCA_011525035.1 Cryomorphaceae bacterium
TATTCTCCGTAATACGGCTCAAAATCAATCTGTTTGCGCTCGAGATCCACATTTTTAACGCGAATGGTCATCGGGTCACCCAACTGATAGATGCGCCCCGAGCTCTCTCCTTCGATACAATAGTTCTTGCTGTCGAACGTGTAATAATCGTCGCGGAATGCATTAATACGAATCATCCCTTCACAGTAATTATCGGCCAATTCTACATAGACGCCCCACTCCGTAACACCAGAGATAACCCCCATAAAGGTCTCCCCCACATGTTGCTCTAGGAACACGGCTTGCATGTACTTAATAGACGCGCGCTCCGCATCACTTGCCGCCTTCTCACGTTCCGAGCTGTGGTCACACAACTCCTCGTACGGTCCAAAGTGCGGTGACTTTCCACCGTCCAGATAATGTTGAAGCAATCGGTGCACCATCACGTCTGGATACCTACGGATAGGCGAGGTAAAATGCGTGTAATACTCAAAGGCCAACCCGTAATGCCCAATGTTCTGAGTGGTATACTTCGCCTTGCTCATCGTTCGGATGGTGAGCGTCTCAATCATGTTCGCCTCCGGGGTGTTTTTCACCTTGGACAACATCTTGTTCAAACTATTGGTCACTGCCTTCTTGCTGTTCAGCCTGACCTCATGGCCAAACTGTCTCACAAAGGTGCTCAGGTCCTGTAACTTCGTTGGGTCTGGATCGTCGTGGATCCTATATACGAAGGTATTCGTCGATGGCTCTCCGCTCTTAGAGCGTCCTATAAAGGCGGCTACGCTTCGGTTGGCCAGCAGCATGAATTCTTCAATAAGCTTATTGGCATCCTTGCCCACTTTGAAGTACACCCCCTGGGGCTTGTTATCCTCGTCTAAGTGGAACTTCACTTCCTTTTTATCGAAGCTCAACGCACCGGAATTCATCCGCTTCTCTCGCATGATCTTCGCCAACTTATCGAGCAGTCGAATCTCCGTGTAGAAGTCCGCCTTTTCGCCGTCCGGATGGACATCTTCAATGATTTCTTGCGCCTCTTCGTAGGCAAATCTTCGGTCGGAATGAATGGCTGTACGTCCGAACCACTGCTTCAAAATATTGGCCTCTTCGTCCATCTCGAAAACAGCAGAGAAAGTGTATTTATCCTCGTTAGGGCGCAATGAACAGGCACCGTTGGATAGGATCTCTGGCAACATAGGCACCACACGGTCCACCAGGTAAACACTGGTAGCGCGTTCAACGGCTTCGTCGTCTAAAATTGACCCTGGTGTTACATAATGACTCACATCCGCAATGTGCACGCCCACTTCCCAGTTGCCGTTTTCCAGCTGTTGCAAACTCAAGGCGTCGTCAAAATCCTTGGCATCTGCGGGGTCAATGGTGAAGGTGGGTACTGTCCTAAAATCGCGGCGGTTTTGTGCGATCTCTTCTTCTTTAATGGCAGTATCTAGCGTATTGGCTTCTTGTTCTACCTCTTCAGGGAACTCGTACGGCAACCCGAACTCTGCAAGTACTGCATGAATCTCTGTGTTGTGTTCTCCGGCATTCCCCAGCACCTTGATGATCTCGCCAAAGGGAGAACTGGCCTTCTCGGGCCAATCCACAATGCGGGCGATGGCCTTTTGTCCGTGCTCTACGCCATTGAGCTTCTCCTTTGGAATGAAGATGTCGACGAGCATTTTTCTAGAAGACGGCACTAAGAAACCAAAGTGCTTACCCATCTCGATAGTCCCAACAAAGTCAGTTGTTTTGCGCTCTACGATTTCGACGATCTCTCCTTCGAGTTTCTTTCCACCGCGGCGGGCAAATAAGCTAACGCGGACTTTATCGCCGTTTAACGCCTTGTTCAGGTTTGCTGAACGAATGAGAATATCTCTTTCTGTATCTGGGCTCACCACATAGGCATTCCCATTGCTCGCCATGTCTACGACTCCTTCTGTGTAGATGGCGTTATATTTCAATTTGTACCTCCCGCGGTCGACCATGATGATCTTTCCTGCGCGCTCCATGTCGCTCAGGGCCATCTCGATCTTGGCCTTCACCATAGCTGGTTTATAGCCGAGTTGAGCTGCGAGTTGCTTGTAGTTGAATTTTCGGGTAGGGTACTTGCGAAAAACAGCTTCAAGAGCATGAGCATACTTCTTAACGTCGATGCTCTGAGAGCGCTTATTGGCTCTCCTGTTGTGTTTTCTTGCCATAATCTAGAAGTAAAAATACGGCCTTTCCTACACTACCCGCCCCACATTGGGCGATTTGTTATGACCAATTTGGAGAATTACTTGCATCAGGAATCCATCTTGGTATTGTTATTGTGTTATAACAAATAAGTACCCTTAATTTCCTCATGCGGTTACAACTCAAAAAAGCCATTCGCTTCGTATCCTAACCTAGTTGAATTTTTGAGTTGGCCGTAATGAGGATTTTTTTTGAATACCTTTTCAGTCTGATTATAAGCTTCGCCAAATGAAACAAACACTGACCTCAGCAACCTTCGGTTTTTTATTCCTGTTTTCCGGACTTTCTGCGTCCGCTTCAACGTACAACCCGTTGGATACGACTTTAACAGAAACTGACACCAATGAAGTACAAGTTGAAATCGAAGGGATTGACCCGGATAGTGGACTTGTATCTGCTTTGAGCGAAATCATTGCTGTAAGCACCCAAGAAGCTACTAAACTGGCCGCTCGTATCGCGGAGGTGGAAGCCTTGGTGGAAGCTGGTTCCCTCACCGAAGAGGAAGGCGAGGCGCGTATTGAAGCGTTAGAAGCAGAGTTCGAGGCTAAAATGGAGCGCTTCGGCGAAAGCATGGAGGCGTGGAGTGACGAATTCGGCGACAAGATGGACGCTTGGGGCGAAGAGTTCTCGAAAAAATGGGAAGAGCGTGCTGAGGAACTTGATGAAAGTATCGCTGATCGCGTTGAGGGAGATATCGAGTTAAAACTTGACTTTGACAACGAAGACGAGGAAGAAGAGGACAATTCAGTGAAAGTGAAGTTCGATTCGTTCGAGTTCCACATTGGCGCGAATTCGTTCAGAACCATGGAAGGAAATGACGCTGCGAGCAACGCTTATCTATCTCCTCTTCAAAGCTTAACGGGACGTTCATTCTTGGGTGTAAAGCGCCGCATTTTTGGACCTAAAAGCCCTTTGGTTATTCAGTCCGGAATTGGCTTCGAATCTTTAGGATGGAGCTTTAACAATGACAGGACTATTGTGAAAACCGTCGTGGATCCAGCATCGGCCTCAACCTCGGAAATTGTTCCTATCGAAAATATCAGCGGAGTTCGGAGAAACCGTTGGGATCAATTCTACATTGAACTTCCCGTAATGTTGCACCTTGACTTCTCGAAAGGCAACACCGTAGACCAAGGTCTGTCCTTGGGTGTTGGTGGGTTTGCCGGGCTAAGAACTAGCAGCCAAAGTATTGTTCACGGTACCGATTCTGATGGAGATCGCGTGATCAACAGAACGATCAGCGGATACAACACGCATTTGATGCGCTATGGGCTTCAAGCTCAAGCCGGCTTCAAAAAAATCAAACTCACAGGACGTCTTGATGCACAGGCATTCTTTAG
>WTIZ01000009.1 GCA_011525035.1 Cryomorphaceae bacterium
AGAGCACCTGACTCATAATCAGGTGGTCGCAGGTTCGAGCCCTGCTGGGCCCACTCTGAAAATGAAGCACTTACGTCACTGATGTAAGTGCTTTTTTCATTATTTGCATACAATTTGCATACAAAATCGGTCCAAAACGTTCAAAAGCAACCCTAAATAGCGGTGAATACCTCCGGTTTGATAGGCTTCTATTTTACGGTTATTTGGGTAGTATTGTCAGCCAGTAGCTTTGTTGGAAACGTACTATTCGAGTAACGCATGTCTTTAGAGAACGGGAATGTTATATCCCTCTGGCGGTTATGCAAGGTGGGTTCGAAAATCTTCGAACCAAAAAAGGCGCTATAGGTGCTTTTCGTTGTTTATCGTCCCTTTTCGTACCATTATGTCTCAGTACAGGAATGAGGTTTTGAATTGCGTGTAGATTGCGGTTACTTGAACGCAAATTTTAAATCTATGCTCATTACTTATCAAATGGAATCTCTGGAGGAATTGTTGGAGTCGATTACCTCCACACTCCAAAGCCAGTATTCTTCGCGCTTTATACGATTGGCCAACCCTATGGCCCTGAATGCCACTCCCGAAGTGTTGGATTTAAACATTTATGCCATATGCTCTTTGTGGTTGAGCGATGCGCTGTCGGAAAACGCGTTGGTTGGAGACCCGGTTGGGGATACGGAAGTGGCGAGCACCTTTTTGGGATTTGCGAAGCTCTTTTTAGAGGGCCCCGATCCGTTGCTGGTGCATTGGGCGGAGGTGATGGTGGCTAAGATTCATGAGCGGCCGACCCCCTTATGGCCTGAAGAGTTGGATGCAGTGCCCGATTTAAGCAGGCACCTACTGTACCAACTGTATACCTCTCCGCTGCTCAATACCCAGGCTTTAGCCTTTGCGGCGTACAAGAGCCTTTGCTTGTGCTGGGCCTACTTTAACAGCAAAAACCCCCATTGGGAAAAACTCCTTCCACCTTCCATGGCATCGGGTTTAACATTCTTTTCCTTAGGCCCGGATCAAAAGTTCCTTTTGGATTCTATATGGGAGGAACTTCTAAAACAACAGGAGGAAGAACAATCCCAAAACACTCTTGCCCAAACCAACGAAGAGGCGATCGCCGAGCCGCCAATAACGACCATATTTGATCCCGAGTCGTACACTGTTGCGGAGCGCTCCTTGATATTTTACTTTTTGTTTCGCAAAGCGAAGATTAATCAATGCGACGTGAAGGTGAAAGCCCGCTTTATTCATGCTTTAACCGGGGGCAGCTTGGAAAACATTTACAAAAAGCACCGCAACCTCTTTAAGTATGAAAAAAAGGCGCAGCGCAAACGCATGGAGCGTATTAAGCCCTTGTTGTGGTCCCTGGAGGATGAGTCTATTCGCTTGACTTTCAATAAAGAATGGGAACAACTATAACATTATGGACTACCCAGTGACCCTCCAATGACCCACCTTTAGGGGAAACAACGATGAAGATTTGCATAGAACAATAAAAAACAGATGTCCTATGAAATCGATCATCCTAACCACTCGCGAGGAACTTGAAGAAATCCTTGTGGAAGTATTGCGCCATTCCAAAGACGAATCGGCCCCAACTCCAACGCCTTCGGACAAGCCTCATGAGGACCCCATCCTGAGTATGGCAGAAGCCGTGGCGTATTTGAAGTTGTCCAAGAACACTCTGTACGGCTATACCTCCCAAGGGATTGTGCCGCATTTTAAGCAAGGAAAACGGTTGCTCTTTCGTAAGAGCCAACTGGACCTCTGGCTCTCTGGCAAACAACGTGGCCCTCAAGGTGGAACCCACGATAAGGGCGAGGCCGTATGACAGGAATGACTTTTACAGGCTCCTTGCCGTTACATAAGGAGCTGTCCGAGATGATGCAAGAGCTGGAAGCGGCACGAAGTAAACTACTGCATCTTAGAGATCATGAGAACACTAGGGTCCGTTTGTTGCGGATCAACCGCTATCTGACGGTGCTCAGCAAGGTGCATGCGTATCTTTCTTCCTCCGGGCAGGGATGTGCCTGCAAAGGCCTGAACCAAAGCTTGCGGGAGTTGTACCGCGCCGATGCTCAGATCACCCATGCCATCGGGGTATACCGCTTTGTAGGGCCCGAGGAGCCCTTGACTGCGGGAGCGTATGTGGATTTAAACCAAGCGCTAAACCACGGTGCGCTATGAGTAAGTTATTGCACATACGCACGGCCGAGCAATGTCTTGAAGAGGCCAGCCTGCAACCGGCACCCAAAATGCTTTTCGACGAGCTTTGGTTTGAAAATGAGCTCTGTATATTTTTTGCCGACACCAACGTAGGCAAGTCAATTTTAGCGGTTCAAATAGCCGATGCCATTGCCCGAGGCATACCTATGGAAGGGTTTCGGTTGGAGGGGCCTCCGCGGCCGGTGTTGTACCTGGACTTTGAGCTCAGTGATAAACAGTTCGAAAAGCGCTACAGTGAGGAGTACCAAAATCATTATCCGTTCTCCCAAAACCTGATGCGCGCAGGGTTCTCCCCGGGGTTGTCCCAACTGAAAATACGATCATCGGCACTGTTTTCAGAAGTAGAAGAACACCTGATAAAAACGGGCTGCCGTGTTGTTATTGTGGACAACTTGAGCTATTTGAGTGAGGACGCTCTGGAAAACGCACAAGAGGCCAATGCTTTAATGAAGGATCTCAAGGTGTTGAAAGAGCGCCTAGGGCTGTCCATTCTCTTGCTGGCGCACACTCCCAAGCGGCTTCGACACAAGCCCTTGGGTAAAGGAGATTTGGCAGGGTCTTCAGGACTCTCACGCTTTGCCGATGCACTCTTTGCACTAGGGGCGAGCACCACCGAAAAAAACCGCCGCTACCTCAAACAGCTTAAGGTGCGCAGTGCGGAGTTTCAGTACGGTGCCTCAAACGTAATTGAGCTGGAGATTAAAAAGGACACCAATTTTTTAGGGCTCCACTTCTTAGGCTACGGGGAGGAACGCCACCAGCTGAAAGTAGAAGACTATTCCGAGCTCGAGGGAGCCATTTTAAAAATGCGAGAGACTAAAACCGAATACACGCAAGCAGAAATTGCTCGGGAGCTGGGCTGCGATGCCATGCGGGTGAGTCGCACCCTTAAAAAGTACGGTAAGAACAAATAGAGCTTCTTCGAATCCCATGAGCCATAACATAACACTGTTATGCGTAACAGGTGTTATGACGGTTTTGAAGAGACTCGTGGTTTTGTAACACCCTTGTATACAAATGGTTACATATTAAAAGCGGGGTGAGAAACGGTAAAACAGGGCCTAACATAACCTGTTATGTTAGGCCCTGTTGGGTGATAAAGTCACGAATAAAAAGTGAAGGCATCGGACCAGAATCTTTGGCCGTTGGTAGGTACAGCGCAGGTAAACATCCAACTACGCGGCAAGTCAGCCTGTGTGGAATTTTACCCATTCCAAGGGGCATAACACTGTTACGCGTAACAGGTGTTATGAGGGTTGTTACGGGAAACAGAACCTTGTAACACGCAGTAATACAGTATTTTAACATTATTGCAAAGGATGATAATCTGCGAAAAAAGGGAATAACATAACATGTTATGTTACGCTCAATTTTGGAAAAAAACCATTGGTTCATGTGGCGGTTGATGCCGCGCTATAGGGCTGCGTAATAGGAGAAAAGTCGACTTTTTGCATTGCTCATCATTAAGAGTGCCATGAATTGCCCAATGAATTGATAGATTTTACTCAATGGATTTTCAAAACTTTTTACAGAACTTATTGCCGCAGCAAATTGCTAGCACCAATTAAAACCTAAACCATGACAAACCGTAGCTTCTTGGAGCAGTGTCTATTGCTCCTATTCTCTCTCGGGCTATTTGCGCCTGTATATGCCCAATCCCCGGGAGGGATAACAGGTCAGGGGTTGTGGCAACACTCCGAGGATTCAACGCATTTAATTTCGAATTATAAGACATTGAATCTGCACACCTTTGAGTCGGCTGCCCGAGTGCAGCTGGAGGATATTCCTAGTTCGAGTTCTTTGTTTTTCGTGTTTCAAGGAAACTTTGGTGTCTCTGTTGAAGATACGTTGCTGCAGATCGGTGATGTGACCCTTACGGATGGCGGGATATATCACGGCAAAGGGTTTACGTCGATAGATTTTACGGATAGCTTATCTAAAATTATCTCCGTCCAGACGGTTCGTGGATTCCGAATGGCTCGTGATACGGCACCGGAAATCAAAATTGGTGATGTTTCGAAATTCTCCTTAGCGGAGGTGGTCTATTATCCATTTGCACTGAATCGTGCAGAGCGCAGGATGGTGAATAGCTATTTGTCGTTAAAGTACGCTATTCCTATTCTTCAAGGCATTGAACCCGATTGGAAAGATTATTGGGCAAAGGATTCCTCGTTTTACTGGGATGCTAATAAGGATAAAGGTTTTTATCTGCGAGTGATGGGGCTTGGTGCGGATATAGGACAGTCGTTGTATCAAACCCAAAGTATCGCAGAGACGGGATCACATTTTAAAATAGCCCTAGATACAGCGGTAGCCGCGGGCAGCATGCCACGAACTTGGGTTGCTCAGGAGGGGTATATTGTTTTTTCGGAGCGGAAGTCTTCATCTTTTCATACGATGGGTTCGTGCTCTAATATTCGCGCTGGCGCCAATCCCTTAGCGTGCTGGAAGTTCAAGGCAACGGATGCGTGGAGAACTTGGTCGAACACCTTAGTTATCGATATTCAAAAGCCGAATGGAGCGATAGCGGACTCTATTTTTTATACCGATGGAGTCCATTTCTATTACGCCCCTTGGGTATATCAAGATGCTCAGATCATTCGCTATGAAGTGGATTTATCGAATGTAGTAACGGGGACCAATTATATGTTTACCAAGCGAAGCTCAGTCACTCAAAACTGTAATCAACTTGAGGTAACCTCAGTCGGATCAGGAATTTCATTTGTGGGCGCACACGGCAAGATCTATGTGCATTCCTTTGACACAGGAGTGACTTTTGAGTCCGATGAGTACACCTCTAGTGAATTGGCTTTAAGTGAAGGACAGTACCATGTGGTCCTTTATGACAAGACGGGCATGGAGGTTTATAATGAATTGGTAGCTGTAGATAAAAGATCGACCCCAACGACACACCAAACGAATCATCCCACTATGAGGATGTATCCAAATCCCGCGTTGACTGGAGATGCAGTACAGGTGGAGCTCCTAGGATTTCAGGAAAAGGTATTCACCTGGCAACTGGTGGATGCACTTGGTAGGGTTGCCCAGGAAGGGGAATCGTACCGAAAAAGTACGGCCATCTCGTTTAACGCTCCTAGTATGGAGGGTACTTACACTTTTAGGGTCATTACTCCTCAAGGCGTGTATAGTCTTAAACTTATCGCTGCACAGCGATAAACCATCAACATCTACTACTTAAAAAAGCAAACCAAATCGCTTATGCTACGCACCGCCTACTTTCAGAGATTTTTAAGCACTTTCTTAACCCTAGTATTCATCTCACCAGATGCTCTAGCGCTCACCCATACAATTGCTGATCCAGGCACCTTTGTACGCGTTGAAGATGTAAAGCATATAGCACATTTAGAGGGACTACCGGTTGGGTGGAAGGATGAACATACGGCCTATCTGGGGGTGTCCAGTAATGATGCCTTGGGCAACCCTAGCGACGATGTCTTCGAATTCTACATCAGCGAGGCGGAGTTGGCGTCTGCTAGCTTTGAACTTTCCTTTAGCGTATCAGGAGTAGAGGATGCCGATGCTACACCGGTGGTTGTCAACGGGCAAAGCAGTTATGGCAATGTGGCTCAAGAAGAAAAGCAAGGCTGGCAACGCGGTTCGATGACCATTATCTCCGACCAACTTAAAGTCGGAAGAAACACTGTACTATTCACTCTACCAGACGGTGTAGATCAAGTCTCTGTGAAAGAGGTGAGCTTGACCCCGAGCTCTGGAATGGTCGTGCCGACCAGTCCCATGGTTTTAACAGAGGCAGTTTCACAGGATTTCAATGCGGTATTGTCATCAAGTTATTATGCGAATCTTGGAAGAGAAAAAGCCTCAGGGTTAGAGGAGCTTCCTGCTTATGCGCTAAGTAAGAGTCAGGTGGCCAGCATCCCCGCGAGCTTCACTAACCTTACTAGAGGTGCCGTAGCCTACCGTGTTGTAGGCCAGCGGGATTCTATTAGTCACGTAACCATTGGGGTGGATCCAAGCATAGGATACAGCCGTTTAAGAGAGGTAAAGGTCTTCTATTTTGACTACGAGCAAAAAGACTGGGTTCAGGCCCATGTGAGAAAGGTGAACCATGCGAGCTATACGTTAGAGGCTGACGGAGAAGGAGGAACGGATTATTTCGCGGCGATGATCAAGACGCCCGATATGCCTGAGGCGGCAGCATTCATGCCGACGAGTATTTCGGATTTAGAACCCGCCAACCCTGCAACTGGAATCAATCTGATCCAACCGCCTACAGCAAATCAACAGGGAGATGCAAACATTAGCTATCCGATTTCTATCCCTCCCGGTAGACAGGGTATGCAACCACAAGTATCCTTAAACTACTCTTCTTCAGGAGGATCGGGTTGGGCAGGATTCGGATGGAGTGTTCCTGTTCAAAGCATTAGTGTAGATACAAGGTTTGGTGTACCGACTTTTGATGCGACGCTTCAAAGCGAGGTATATATGCTCGATGGAGAATCATTGCACGGTGAGGACGGCGACAAGGCGAACCGGCCAACTGCTTCAGGAGGAAACGCCGTATATCCTACTCGTCAAACAACCTCTCCCCAACAGTTTTTTACAAAACAACAAAGTGCCTACCGCACTATAGAACGGATGGGCTCTTCGACCAGCACCTATTGTTGGGTGGTGACCGACGCAAATGGTACCAAAAGCTACTATGGAACCTCCAACGGTACTTCGGTAGATGTAAATGCAGTCCTCAAATCAGATCAGGGAAACATCACAAAATGGTTCTTGAAAAAGGTTCAGGACAGGTATGGCAACAATATTATCTATACCTACCAGCACAACACGTTTACAGGAACGGATATCAAATCTGGCGGTAAAAATTGTTACCTCTCGAAGATTCAGTACACAGGGTATAAGTCCACACCCGGTAAATACTCCGTTGAATTTTCATCGACAGGTTCAAGAGCCGATGCCCGCGTGAATTTGACAAGTGGCGTCAAGGAAGTGGATGATCGTCAACTGACAAAGATTGAGGTTAAGTATGACGGAACGGTGATTAAAGACTACCGATTAGACTATATCACAGGGGATTTTGGCAAAAAGCTCCTCGAGTCCATTGGTGAATATCACGGAGGCACGTTGTTCTACGAACATGAATTCACCTATAATCAAGTACAAAGCATAAAACTATCGACCACCCCAGAGGTAATAAAATTCAAGGACTTATTGGGGAGCAGTCAAATATATGACGACATAGATCCAGGCTTTGTACAAAAAGCGATGATACCTGTGATGCCTGCATCGATGATAAAAACCACGCAAACGTCGGGATGGACCACAGGTGGTGCTTTAGGTACAGGTGCTACTCCAGTTTTGGTAGACGGAACCCCAACAAAAGAATGGACCTTTAGTGCCAAACTTGGGTATTCAGAGAATTACTCGCATGATAAAGTATCCATGCAAGATGTCAATGGAGACGGACTTCAGGATATCATTATTGCTAATAGAGGGAATACGAGCTATGCGTATCGCCCTATGCAGATCGATGACAATGGAAAAATCACTTTTGGTGCGCCTAGAGAAATTGTCGGTTCCAAGTTATATAGAAGTACTTCGCAATCAATCAATTCAGGGATTGATTACGTTACGGGGTTCGGGCTATATAACTTTGGATTGAACTGGAATCACTCCACGAGCAAAGTCAAAAGGTATTTACTCGATTATAACGGCGATGGTATTCTCGATCGCACTGTACCTATATCTGGTGGAGGGCTAAAAGTACAGTTTGGTATGTTGGCAGAAGACGGAACGCTTAGCTTTAGCAACTCATCGGTAAACACCCTCAACCCGGTCATGAAAGGTGCTGCATTACAAACCTACAACGATCCGGATGTTAAATCATTCGAAGTAGTCAAGGTTTGGACGGCACCGGTAAGTGGAACCGTTAGGATCAGTTCTCATCCAACCATCACTGATCCTAGCTTAACAGGCACTGCTGTTGTTTCTATTCAGCAAAACGGGGTATTCCTTCAGAATCCTGTGCCCGCTAATGGAGCGTCCTTTAATCAATCGGTGGGCGTAACAAAAGGAGATCAGCTGATTTTCCGTTTGGCACCTGGGGTAGATGGACAGCAGGATTTGTTTACCTGGAATCCTCAAGTGACCTATGCCCAAAGCTTACCTTTAGACGGAAATGGTTCAAAATATACTTCTTCATCGTACGATTCGGACTTTGTATTGTCGGGTAAAGAAGGGGTAACATTCACTGGCGATAAAGAAATCAAAGTGACATTGAATCGTGATGGGTTTGATTTTTCGGATGATATCTATTATCGTATTACAATAACGGAGAACGACACGATCAATCACACCACCACAGAGCATGTGTACTACGATCGCTTGGACCAAAACGCTATCTCTTACGGGACCATGTCGGCTCCTTTTATAGGGAGCTTCTCGGCTGTTCCTGGGGTCGTGGCGACCGATTATTGTCAGTTGAGTATTGAAGTGCTGTCACACTCCAACGTGGATTGGCAGGATATAGAAATTCGCCCAACAGTAGAGATTCGCTCCAATTGTGACGATGGCCCAATTGTATTCTATCCTAATGTTGGCTATCGTTTCTTTAATGGTGTGAAGGCTCTCAAGGGCCCGACCGCACTAAACCTTCCTAGCGGCTCTTACGAAATACTCCCAGAGGTAAGCGAAAATAAATCGGCCATTAATAATGTGTTTTCAGGAGTTAGCGGAGTAGATGTAGACCAAACGATTTATTTCGTGGTAAAGAGTGGTGGCAAGTACATTAGTAAAAAAGCGTTGATCCTGCATAAAGACGTTGCTGGAACAGGATCAAACACCTATCGGTTGTATACGCTATCACAAAACGAAGGCGCGCCTATAAATACTACGCCGGCCCATTCCTTTACCGGTACTGCTACCGGAACTTTTAGTAGTAGTGAAGTGATCAATGGAGCGGTGACGCTTGAATTTTTTGCTGAGAACACTCCTTTTGCCGAGGCGGCGCTGGAGTATATCACTCAGAATTTAAGAGGGTTCAATGTGGTGAATAGTTCCAGCAGTATCGTGCAGGTATTATCGCCTAGAGTACCTCAAAACTTGTTTTACGCCTACTCTGATCAATTAGGAACGATGCAAAAGGGATGGGGGCATTTTGCTTGGAGTGGAGAAGCGAATGACCCTATTGATCCGGCTCAAATGCAAATAGCAGGAACGGCTGAAGCCCGCGCTCTAAGAGCACCAGTCCAAAAAGTTACAAAGGCAGATGTTGAACACATGAACCCGTGGGACAACTCTTTCTTTTCGTTGACCCCAGTGCGTAGTGAGAACGCCCGTGGGTTAAGAACTTATCAAGAGACGCTCTTATCTACTCTTGAAGACAAGGATCACTATGCCGTGTTTGGAAGTTATATGGGACATTACCGAAAAACGGGAGTGATGTCACCTGGGTATTTTGGTGAAGAGGAAGAGTCTACACCTACTCAAAGCGGCTTTGCCGGTGTATATGGTGCAACGGCGGCTCCAAGAATCAACAAATCGAACTCACTAAGCCAAAATGTAGGGGCAAGTTTAGGGTGGTTTGGGACCAGCGTGAGCACTTCAACAAGTGATCCACTGGTGTTCTTTGGAAATTCTCCTAGTGCATTTCAAGATATGAATGGCGATGGAATGCCTGATTTAGTCCTACAAGATGGTAATGATGTGAAAATTCAATACACTCTTCCTGGCGGTGGGCATAAGAACGCTGTGGTAGCAGTTTCAGGAGAGCGAAATTCAAAAAGTCTATCCTCAGGGTATGGGATTACCGCCAGCGGAAACTATAAGAATGACGACTTGCGCTACATTGATAAGGGTAGTCTTGGATTAAGTGCTGGCGTGAATTTCGGTGAGACGGTTCAAGACATTGAATATGTGGATGTGAACGGTGATGGTTTGGTTGATCGAGTGTATGGAAACCGAGGTACGGATCAAGTGGCGCTAAATACGGGCACTTCGTTTGAGACCAAGAAGAATTACGCGCTTCCTGCCGGAATATCCTCTGTCAATGAATCCACTCAATCTCCAGCAGATTTGTCTTCAGGACTCAAAGGCGCTCTTCAAGGGGCTTCGGTAAGCATCGGGTATCTAGCTAGAAGCTTTAATGCTGGAATTAATATTAACAATTCTGGTTCGCGTTCAAAAACAGTGGGCATGGACTTGAACGGTGATGGACTTTCTGATATCATTAAAACTGACGGTAGTCGGCATATGGTGTACCTCAACACAGGAACGGGATATGTCCTTCATAAAGATGGAACAGCCACAGTTGATCTTGATCTCTCTCAAGAACTCAGCCAGAGTCAAAGTTTTGGCATGTCCGGAAATGCAGGAGCGACTATTGGTATACCGATATTTTTGAATGGTAAGCTCTCCATTAGTGTGAACGGCGGTGCCAATTACTCAGTAAACAAACTCCGTTCAAGCTTCATGGATATTAACGGAGATGGCGCTGTTGATTTTGTGGATGCCCAAGAGAATGGTGATCTACACGTCTATTATTCTAACGTCGTTAAATCAAACTACCTCACCAGTGTTAGCAATCCACTTGGTGGTTCCTTTGATATCGATTACAAGCTAGTAGGACACCGCCGTGGCGCCTACGATACAGAAGTAAAGACTCATAGAGCTGATGAAAAGGTGCTATGGGATATGCCAAGCGGCAAGTGGGTGCTCGCTCAGGTGACCATTCACGATGGCGTGAACATCGCAACGGACGGTGGTGTTGACCTCGATGGCGACGATTCCATGCAAATCTTCTTCGACTATGATGGGGGTATCCAGAACCGCCGAGAGAAAGCATTTGCGGGCTTTACTAGAGTTGAGACAAGACAGCAAAATCAAGCGGGAAGCGAATCCAGTTATCCCAAAAAATACCTGACTGAAGTAGTGGAATACCTCGCTCCTAATGCGTTAAGCTTTTCTGATTTGGTAAAGCATGATTATCAAAAAGGATTGGTTCGTGGAACCTATGCATTGTATCACGAGGAGTCCAACGCAACAAGCCATACCGTGGCATTAATTTCCGCGCAAAATTCGACCTATGACTTTAGAGTGGTGGATATTGCTGATGGTTCTGCCACCCTTGGACAGGTGAAGAAATCAGGTACGAGTTTTGAAACAGTTGATTGGGGAACAATAGGTGAATCAGCAACGGTATTTCCAGCAGTCACAAATTCTGAAGCATTGAACATTCCACAACTATCACAGAATACATTGTACCACAGCCAAGAGTTTGAGTTGGCTTACGATTCGTATTTTAACGTTACCCGATATCAAGATAAAGCTGAAATGACAGCCAATGGAATTTCAGAAACCATAGAGGAAACTATATTCTCAACTAGGGTGGAGTATCATAGGCAAACCAATACCTGCAGTACTCTTGTTGGCAATACTCCGGTATATCAAGATGAATTCGTGAAGAAGTATGTGATCCAACCAGAATCAGGGTATTCTGGATACAGTGTGGATACTTTGTGGCTGATGGATTTCTCTGGAAACTGCCCACCCTCAAATATCTATGGCATGAATGTATGTGGGTCAGACCTGGGTGTTTTCGTCACGCACCATTACAAGGAAACACCAGAAACGACCTATGTGAAGAAAACCAGTACGAATGCGGCTTATAAATCCGATCGCATTGCGGTGATGGACTATTTCACTCCTTCCCAAGCAGGGGGACGAACAGGAGTGTTGAAGAAACACAGTATTCATCTTGGCTCCACAGCTTCAAACCCTGTTCGCGAAAGTGAAGTGACGGCGCTAACAACAGATAAGAAGGGCGTTGCTACGATGCAAACGACATTAAATAGTACCGACTATGCCGTCAATGACCTGCAATACGACGGATACGGAAATGTTACCCAAATTCAAGGTCCGAAGAATCATGCCAATCAACGTTCGTTGTTAAAATACACCTACGATGCGACGCTTCACCAATATGTTACGGGAATATCCAATCAGTTTAATGAAAGTGTTTGTAATACGTACGATTACCACACCGGTCAGCTGCTCCAAACTATTGGCATCAACGGGCATCCGATGGTCTATGAATACGATGCATTCAACCGATTAGAAAAGGTGTGGGCCCCTCGTGAGATTTACATTGGGAATAGTGCACCGACCATTCAATACAATTATCGCTTGTACACTGTGAATTCCGGAACGGTGGTTCCTGCTCGGGCCATTACGACGCACAATTTAGCCAACCTAACCAATACGAGTGTTTCCTTCACTCCAGAACTCTGTGGGAAGGTGTTTGATTTTTCTGCTCGTCCTGAACTTGGTTCCGGAGTACGCACAGCCACTTTTGTAGATGGAAACGCTAAAGCAGTTCAATTGCAAACCGAGCAATCCACAACTTCCAATGGCATCAACGGTTCAAGCTTTATGATTTCGGGTCCGGAA
>WTIZ01000013.1 GCA_011525035.1 Cryomorphaceae bacterium
GGACCCCAGAAAAAAGCTTAGAAGATATGCTTCGTGATGCTTGGAATTTTGAGCAATCACTCCCACAAGAATTGTAGTATGAAGAACATCATCATCACCGGCGGTGCCGGATTTATTGGCTCTCACGTCGTTCGCTTGTTTGTAAACAAGTACAGCGAGTACCGCATCATCAATGTGGATGTGCTGACCTATGCCGGGAACCTCGAGAACTTGAGCGATATCGAAAGTGCCCCAAACTATGTGTTTGAGCGCGTGGATATCGTTGATGCTGCAGCCGTTGATGCGCTGTTTGATAAATACCAGCCGGAAGGGGTCATTCACTTGGCGGCCGAGAGTCATGTGGACCGTTCGATTAAGGATCCGTTGGCCTTTGTACGCACCAACATCTTGGGTACGGTGAATTTGCTCAACAGCTTTAAGCGCATTCATGAGGATTTCGAAGGCAAGCGCTTCTACCACATCAGCACCGACGAAGTATATGGTACGTTGGGCAAGGAAGGCTTGTTTGAAGAGACGACGCCGTACGATCCAAACAGTCCGTACAGCGCCTCAAAAGCGTCTTCAGACCACTTTGTGCGTGCCTATGGCGAGACCTATGGCATTCCTTATGTGGTGACCAATTGCTCGAACAACTACGGCCAAAACCAATTCCCAGAAAAACTCATCCCGCTCTTCATCAATAATATCGTGGAAGAAAAGCCATTGCCGGTATACGGCGACGGTCAGTACACCAGAGACTGGTTGTACGTTGTGGATCATGCGCGTGCCATTGATCTCGTGTACCACGAAGGTGAGAACGGCGAGACCTATAACATTGGTGGGTTTAATGAATGGACCAACATCGATCTGATCAAGGTGCTTTGCGCGCAGATGGACGAGAAATTGGGCCGTGAAAAAGGAAGCAGTGAAAAGCTCATTACCTACGTGAAAGACCGTCCGGGTCACGACCGCAGGTATGCCATTGATGCGACCAAGATCAACAAGGAGTTGGGCTGGGCGCCAAGCGTGACTTTTGAAGAAGGGCTGGCCATTACCATTGATTGGTATTTGAGCAATGCCGAGTGGTTGAAAAACGTAACCTCAGGGACTTATCAGGAGTACTACGACAACATGTACGCCAAGCGTTAATTCCGTAATTTGCGCCCTGTGAAAGGCGTAGTTCTAAAAAGTACGGGTAGCTGGTACCAAGTCAGAGATTTGGAAAACCGCGAACTCTTTGATTGTAGAATCAAGGGGAAATTTCGTGTGGCAGGTATTAAGAGTACCAACCCTCTCGCAGTAGGTGATTTCGTTGAATTCGAATTGGAAGAAAAAGACGAACGCCAAGGCATCATTCAAGCCATTGAAGACCGCAAGAACTACATCGTTCGTAAAAGTGTCAACCTCAGCAAACGTGTACATATCATAGCATCCAACATGGACCAAGCGCTTCTGGTGACGACCCTTGCACAGCCCATGACCTCTACCGGTTTCATGGACAGGTTCTTAGCCACTGCTGAGGCCTATTCCATTCCTACAGTAATCGTCTTCAACAAGATTGATGTGTATGGCGAAGAGGAATTGATGGAGCTCGAGTACCGTGAAGCTGTGTACAGTGCTATCGGCTATAAAGTCTTGAAAACCTCTGCTACTCAAGGTCAAGGACTCGAGGAATTGAAAGAAATTCTCAAAGGAAAGACCACCTTGCTCAGCGGTCATAGTGGTGTCGGAAAGAGCACCTTGGTGAATGCCATTGAGCCGGAATTGGACCTGAGAACGGGTGAAGTAAGCCATAGCCACAGAAAGGGACAGCACACCACCACTTTTGCGGAGATGCATCCACTAACTATTGGCGGTGATATTATTGATACGCCGGGCATCAAAGGGTTTGGAATGGTCAATATGGAGAAGGAAGAGATTAGTCATTTCTTTCCTGAACTATTTGCGCTCAGCAAAGAATGCCGATTCCACAATTGTCTGCACGTCAATGAACCGCAATGTGCGGTGAAGGAAGCACTTGAAGAGAATAAAATTGCACCGACTCGATACGAGAGTTATCTTAACCAATTAAACGATTACGATGAAGAAACACATTATCGCACTACTAGCCATTAGCACATTAGCTCTAGCCTCTTGTGGCACACAGAAGGAAGCTGTAGCAGACGTTCCTCCACCCCCACCGCCGGTAAACCCAGCGCTTGAATGGAGAAAGTCTAGTGAATTTGAATTCATCAACAAGCAGACCTTTAAATACGCTGCAGATCAGCTTCAAAGAAAGCTAGGCAGTATCAAAGAGGGACCTGTGGTTTTCATCGATGTGCCGTTCCTTTTGCTGGATCAGAATACGATGAACAGGTACTTCGACAATAATGACCGACCGCTAGATCTTAGAATCCGTGAGGCGCAAGAGGTGAGCAGGTTCGATTACAATCAAGACGCTCTAGAATTCCTAAGGCTGTGTCAAGAAAGTGGTGTTGAAGTGATCCTCATGGCCGAAGAGCAGGAGGTGCTTCCTACTGTCGAAGATTTAGCAACGAAGAACCTTGTTGTGATGCCTTCACTCTATGACGGCACCCCAAACTATGGCAAGATCGGCCGCAACATTACCATGCTTGAGATGGCAGAATCCAACAGAATTGCACTCATATTAACCACGTCTCTAGGTGAAGCAACAAGCTTGACCGGTATGGGCCGTGCGATCAATGAGAACATGGAAGAGTTGTACCGCGTACATGGCGATAAGTTAATCGTCTTCCCAAACCCAGCCTTCAACTAAATGAGGGCTCTACTACAGCGCGTTAGCGAAGCAAGTGTTGTAGTGGATGGCACAGAAATAGGCGCCATCGAAAAAGGACTTCTTGTTCTTTTAGGTGTGGAGCCTGCCGATACGGAAGAGGATGCAGATTGGCTCTGCGGAAAAATTGCACGTATGCGATTGTTCCCAGATAGCGAGGGAGTGATGAATAGAAACGTGATGGAAGCCGGTGGCCAATTCTTAGTTATCTCACAGTTCACCCTGCACGCTTCGACCAAAAAAGGAAACCGCCCGAGCTACATGAAAGCTGCTCGACCTTCCCATGCAGAGCCCATGTACGAGTACTTCATGGAGCAATTATGGCACGAAAGTAACCTGCCCGTTAAAGGTGGAAAGTTTGGTGCTGATATGAAAGTTAACCTGATAAATGACGGTCCTGTTACCATATGGATCGATTCTAAAAACAAAGAATAATGGCACTAGATCCTATCCATGTTCCTTCAGATTTGCCGCTCGGTAAACTACAGGAAGAAGTTCACGAGTGGATTGCAAACCACGGCGTTCGTTACTTCAACGAACTGACCAACATGGCACAACTCACGGAAGAAGTAGGTGAAGTTGCACGCATCATTGCACGCCGTTATGGCGAACAAAGTGAAAAGGAAAGTGACAAGGCGAAAGACCTTGGCGAAGAACTGAGCGACGTTCTTTTTGTAGTGCTCTGTTTGGCAAACCAAACCGGCACAGACCTTCAAGCCGCCTTTGACAAAAAGATGAACATCAAGCGCGAACGCGACCACGACAGACATCACAACAATGAGAAACTGAAATAAAAAAGCGCCCCGATGGGGGCGCTTTTTTTATGCTTGAAAAATTTTCGACTTATCTAAATCGCAATTCAAACCCTGCACTGATCCAGCGTCCAGGTTGAGCCACATTGCCTCGATCGTAGTATTGAGTGCCGAAGGCGTTATTGATGTTGACGAAGGCTTGGAACGGGATTTGGCGACGCGTGATTCCCGCAATCGGTGCCCAGTACAATTTAGCATCAGCGATAATAAACGGCGCATAAGCAACCTCATTACCAGTGCTCGCATCTCGGTACGTCCCCACTCTATCTTGAGCAGTCAAGGCCCACTTCAAGTACAAGCCCTTACCCAATCTATTGTTCACTGTGATATTTGCCTTGGCCGCCAGATAGTCAAGCGCATACAAGGAGCTGTAATCCACCTCAGGCGAAGAACCATTCATCAAAAGAACGGAACCTACTACGCTGCGCACAAAGTCTTTACGCTTGGAGGCATAATAGCCGAAGTTGGCCTCAAGACCCGTTAGATTCAAGGCGGTAATGTTCTGCGCATAGGCAGTGTCGTTACCCGGATAAGTCACCCAATCAATGAGGTTGGCAGAACGGCGGTGGAACAGTGCCGCATTGTAGCGAATGTTCTTATCTACTCCTCTACGAAGTCCGGCTTCAAGATTCAAGGCGCTCTCGTGCTGCAGATCAATAGAACCAAAAGCATTGCCACGTGCATAATACAAATCCGTGTAGGTGGGATAACGAACACTTTGGTCCGCCGAAGCATATGCTGTAGTCACTTTGCCTAATTTGAACGCCACATCAACCCCAGGGCTCCACGCGCTTACAAAATTCTCGTCGCCCAATTGGCGCTGATTCAACATTACACCCGCGGTAACACGCATCGGTCCAGCGGTATAGCGGTGCTCTAAGAAATAGCTGATGTTGAGTTGATCTTGGTATCGCGTATATGAGCCCGGCCATCCTGGGATCGGGGTTTGGTCTACTACACCGATAGTACCAAGGGCATTTGAACGGATGTCGTCGTAACGAAGATTAATGCCCGCTGTCGAAGTATGAAGTGGATTCCATTCATAGGTCACACGCTCATTAATGGTGTAGGCACCCGTTCTATGATGATTGTGCCCGGTATACCAAGCTGCTGCGGTATCCTGCGTCGCTGGGCGGTAGAACCTGGTGGTATTCAAATCGAACTGGTACGCCACATAAGAAGCATCAAAGCCGCCCTGCCCTGGTGTCTCGCGGTACAATTCAAATCGATCTGTCCCGCCGACATAATTCAAATCGAGCGCATAGCTCAACTTGTTTTTCGCCAACTTCAATGAAGTCCCAAACAGCGTCGTGGTAGTCGCTTCGAATTGGTCCGGGAAGGTCGTTGTATAATAATCTGCCGCACCGAAAGCCTTTTGATTCTCTGCATATAGCAGGCTCAAACCGCCTTGGAACCCTAAGAAGGTAACATCTCTTTCTAGAGCAAGCGTGAATCGGTCCGATTCAAAATCTGTATTATTCACATAGCCGCTGCTTTGATCGCGCTGCATGCCCACCAAGGCACCCCATTTACCCACTTTCAACCCAACGTTTAATGCATGCTGTTGCAGGCCATGTGCGCCGGCAGCCGTGCGGTAACCGCCATTTAATTTCGTCTGTGCCTTTTTCAAGACGATGTTAATCACACCCGTCATCGCTCCCACGCCGTGCACTCTTGAAGCCCCTCCGTGAAGGATCTCTATGCGCTCAATCATGGCTAGGGGAATGGGTAAATTCATATTGTGGTGGCCGGTCTGCATGTTGTTCATACGGATGCCATTCACCAAGACTAAGGCCTGATCAAAGGTTCCTCCACGCACACCAATATCCGATTGTACATCCAGCGGTCCACGCTGACGCACATCTAATCCAGCAACGTATTCCAAGACCTCATTGATGGTGTTCACCGGCAACTCCTGAATTTCCTTTGCTGTTAATACGGTCACCGTACGGGCCGCTGTCGCATAGGTGTCCCCTGCTGCAGAAGTACTTACCTCCACCTCATTGAGCAAGGTAGGTTTGTCCTTCTTGGCAACGATTCCTCGGAAACCCTTGCGCTGTCCAAATTCTTGTGCAGTTAATGATGCCGTAAAAAGCACGGCACACAGGAGCATAGTCTTTCTCATTTCATTGTGTGTTGGTCTGCGAATATATAACGACCTGTGAGAGTAAGCACACATAAGGCTAGGAATGAAAAGCACAAAAAAACCCGCGGCACAGCCGCGGGTTTTTACAAAATATATTTCGCTACCTAATTAACTAGCGAGTACTGAGATCTTGTTGTTCTTGCACTCTAGGACGCCGCCCTTCACCTCTACGGTGCAAAGCTTGTCGTCAGAAGTATCAAGAATAACCTGAGAGCTCAATGTATCTAGCGTTTGCGTATCGTCAGCAACACGAATCTTCACCGTACCAGGTCCCAAAGCTGAGATGATTGGTGCGTGATCTTTTAAGATCTGGAAGAGACCGTCGCGACCAGGAAGCACTACTGAGCTTACCTCGCCTTTGAACAATACTGCTTCAGGTGTGATGACTTCTAAGTACATAATCTAGTTGGATTAAGCCTCAGCCAACATTTTCTCACCAGCTTCGATCACCTCTTCGATGGTACCTTTCAAGTTGAAGGCAGCCTCTGGGTACTGATCTAGCTCACCGTCCAAGATCATGTTGAAGCCTTTGATAGTATCCTTGATATCTACCAATACCCCTTGAAGACCTGTAAACTGCTCTGCTACGTGGAACGGCTGAGAAAGGAAACGAGCAACACGACGAGCGCGTGATACTACAAGTTTATCCTCTTCTGAAAGCTCTTCCATACCTAGAATCGCAATGATATCCTGCAATTCTTTGTAGCGCTGCAATGTCTCTTTTACGCGCTGTGCAGTATCGTAGTGCTCTTGACCTACGATGTCCGCAGTCAAGATACGAGAAGTAGAATCTAGTGGATCAACCGCAGGGTAGATACCTTGCTCAGCGATCTTACGTGACAATACCGTCGTTGCATCCAAGTGAGCAAACGTTGTTGCAGGAGCCGGATCCGTAAGGTCATCCGCAGGTACGTATACCGCCTGAACCGAAGTAATAGAACCGTTCTTAGTAGAAGTAATACGCTCTTGCATCGCACCCATCTCAGAAGCTAGGGTTGGCTGGTAACCTACCGCAGAAGGCATACGACCTAGAAGTGCCGATACCTCAGAACCTGCTTGCGTGAAACGGAAGATGTTATCAACGAAGAAAAGGATGTCTTTACCTTGTCCGTCGCCTTCACCATCACGGAAGTACTCTGCCAATGTCAAACCTGAAAGAGCAACACGTGCACGTGCACCTGGAGGCTCGTTCATCTGACCGAATACGAAGGTTGCTTTAGAGTCCTTCATCAACTCTTTATCTACTTTGCTTAGATCCCAACCGCCTTCTTCCATAGCGTGCATGAAATCGTCACCGTATTTGATAATGCCTGATTCAAGCATCTCACGCATAAGGTCATTACCCTCACGAGTACGCTCACCAACACCGGCAAATACAGAAAGACCACCGTGGCCTTTTGCAATGTTGTTAATCAATTCCTGGATCAATACCGTCTTACCTACACCGGCACCACCGAAAAGACCAATCTTACCACCTTTTGCATAAGGCTCGATAAGGTCAATTACTTTAATACCTGTGAAAAGTACTTCTGTAGATGTACTCAACTCTTCGAAAGCAGGCGCTGGGCGGTGGATTGGCAAACCTTTAGAACGGTCAACACCACCGATACCATCGATATCCTCACCTACTACGTTAAATACACGACCGTAGATCTGATCACCGATAGGCATTGTGATTGCCTGTCCTTTTGCTGTTACATCCTGTCCTCTCTGACATCCGTCCAAAGAATCCATAGATACGGCGCGAACTGTTTCTTGACCTACGTGCTTCTGCACCTCAAGAACAACCACCTGGCCGTTTGATTTTGTTACTTCAAGAGCTTCGTAAATTTTTGGAAGCTCGCCTGCGGCACCCTCAAAACGAACGTCCACTACAGGACCGATAATTTGAGCGATTTTACCAACTAATTGAGACATGTTGTATTCTTGTTTTATTAAGATGCTGCAAAAGTAGCTTACACTGCCAATTCAGACAACTCTGCAACCCACAAACTATGGTACTTAGAGATAGTTATCAACAAGTTATTAACAATACTAGACTGTACATCCTCTGCAGCCTAGTCCTAGCCGCATGTACAACGCCTCAAACCGAAGAGCTTAACTATCCATTGGTCGAGCGTATGAGCACCATGGAAACCCTTCAAGGCAACACAAACTATCTACATTCTAAGCAGATGACCCCTGGAAATCATGCGTATTGCGTCGGATTTCAAGACGGCACCTTCCCAGATATGGGTTGGCACATCAAAGGTGAGATGGGCGGTCTTTGGGCACATCCCATCAAACTCCTAGACGGATTCTCTGCCGCAATGGTTCACAAAGGAGATACTGTTTACTTGGACAGCGCTACTACCTACAGCACTACTGCCCTAGGCTCTATTTTCACCTACAACATCCAAGGCAAGACCATTACGCGCACCCAATTCATTCCCGACCCCGCAAAAGGCATGGTGGTCGAATATGATATGAGCGACTTCCCTAAGGCGCAACTTCTCTTCTATCCGAAAGTAGACCTTCGACCGACTTGGCTCGGTGAGCGCACAAACATGGTCGATAGCACTGACATCATTGAAATAGTGGACAACCAATGGACCGCCACCGATTCGAAAAACGGCTGGCAAGTACGCATTAGCGCTTCCTCGAAAGGAGCGATAACACCCACACACCTCTTAAGTAGTCCATCAAAAACTCATCAGTTCTACATCGCCGGTGGAATCACCGCGGAGGAGGCCACCAAGGAATTGGCCACAGTTGAAAGTTGGAGCGACCTGTGGTATTCGAAGGAACAAAAGCATTTTGAACTCAGCGGGAACAGCAGCTTTTTCTGCGCGGGTGAAGAGGATCTCGAGACCGTTTTCCGCTGGCTAAAACACAATGCGATTTGGTTGGAAATGGACGCCGATACCCTTGGTTATGGATTCGCTGCGGGCATTGAAGATTACCCTTGGTTCTTTGGGTGCGATTCGGAATTCAGCATCCTTGGTTTAAATGCGGTCGGGCGGTACGACCTGAGCAAAAGCATGCTGCGATTACTTGCTAAGGCCTCTGAGCGCACCAACGGCACGGGTCAAATCATCCATGAAATGTCCACCAATGGCGCGGTATTTAACCCCGGAAACCTCAACGAAACCCCACAGTTTGTAACGGCCTGCTGGGACACCTATCTCTGGAGTGGAGACCTTGAGTTTCTCAAAGAAATGTATCCCTTGATGCTTAAATCCATGCGTTGGCTTGAAAAACAAGACCTTGATAATAATGGCATCCCAGATGGCTACGGCATGATGGAAATCCACGGCATGGATGGAGAGATGATTGATGTCGCTTCATATAGCGTGCAAGGCTGGGAGGCACTTCACCAAGCAGCCTTGGCGATGGACAATGATGCAGGTATAGCTGAATGGGCCGGAAAAAACGCTGCGAGATTGAGCAAGTACATCAATGAATACTACTGGATTGAAAGCGCTGGTGCCTATGCCGATGTTCGCGGTACACCTTCACAAGCCGTATCGCTCATTGAAGATGCCATTCAGCGCGCAAAGGAACTGGACAAACCTTGGGCGGTGGCAGAATTGGAAGAAACCAAAAAAATCGCTTTAGATGATATGCTGCGCAGCATGCCGGATATTGATGAAGTGGATTGGTCACCAACTTCGTACCCGTACAGCGTCCACCACAATTGGATCGTCAACACCCCAATGGAAGTGGGATTTGCACCAGAGGAATATGCGCTTAAAGCATTGGATAAAGCCGCGCAATACACGAATCCGTTTGGGATGTTTGTCACCGGTATTGATCGTGATGAAAGTGCAGGCACGGACACCGACGGGTTTGCCAAACGCAAAAAGACCTTCACCTATGTCGGGGCAGTGATGACCTTACCTACGGGGGTAGCGGCTATAGCGGAAAACAATTACGGCCGTCCAGATAAGGCCTTGGACTACTTACACCGCATGTCACGCAGTTGGGGGTATGCGCACCCAGGGAGCATGTATGAAGTGAGTCCAGATTTTGGGATGATGTGCCAAGCTTGGAACATCTACAGTTTCGGCTATCCGATCGTACGCCAGTTCTTTGGAGTTCAGCCGGATCCACAGCAGCATAAAATTACTATTGATTTGGCCTTTCCGTCGAATTGGACCCACCCCCAACTAAAGGGCATTGCCATTGGTGAAGGAGAGTTTCAAACGTATTTGGATATTGCTTTTCTTCGGAAGGATGTGATCGGTAAAAACCAATTACTGCTCATTCAAGAAGGCCGGAAAAATTGGACGCTACGCACTAAAATTCCAAGGGGTGCCGAGGTTATGGTTGGGGGCGAAATCATTCAACCTACACTAGACGAAGAAGGCTATGCAGAAATGACTGACCGCGAAGTCGTCATACGCTGGTAATGTGGTAATATTGTCAAATGAATTGGATCGCAACAATCGGTATCGTAGCGGCGGTATTGACGACCTCAGCATTTGTACCACAAGCATGGAAAATCATCAAGCAGCGAAAGGTGAAAGACCTTAGCTTGACCATGTACATCATGATGTTTACGGGCCAATTTTGCTGGCTTATCTACGGGCTTAGTATAGGTGACTTTCCATTGATCTTTGCAAACATTATCGGTTGCAGTCTAACAGGCACCATTTTAGGATTCAAACTCTTTTTAAAAGATTAGGGTTTGTCGAAGTCTTTTGGCACAAACTTTGACAATTAGCGGAACAAAATTGGACCTCAATCCTTAATAGGTTAGAAAACCTCCGCATTATGAAGAAATGGCTTGCCTTCCTAGGACTAGCATTTACCCTAACTACTCAGGCTCAGAACGTTACTCTGAGTGGATACATCCGCGACGCGGCGAGTGGTGAAGAATTAATCAGCGCCTCTATTGTCAATGAAAGCAGACAAGGAACCGTAACAAATATTTACGGCTTCTACTCCTTGACCCTGCCTGCAGGTGAATACACATTTACCATCAGCTACATTGGTTACGAGACGATGACCAAAAAAATCAATCTAAACGCGAGTCAAACGGTAAACTTTGAACTGAAAGAAGCAACCAACGAGTTGCAAGAAGTTCAAGTGACGGCCAAGAAGCTTGATGAGAATTTGAACCGTGCGGAAATGTCAACAACACAGTTGACGGCCAAGCAGATAAAAACCATTCCTCAGTTCTTGGGAGAGTTTGATGTTATCCGTTCAATCACACTACTACCTGGTGTTACAACGGTTGGAGAAGGCGCCTCTGGATTCAATGTTCGTGGCGGTAAAACCGATCAAAACCTCATCTTGTTGGATGAAGCACCCGTTTATAACTCTTCACACATTTTCGGGTTCTTCTCGGTGTTCAACGGTGATGCTGTTCGTGATTTGAAATTATACAAGGGCGGTATTCCAGCACCCTTCGGCGGTCGCCTTTCTTCGGTATTGGACGTTCGTCAAAAAGAAGGTAATACCAAAGAATACGGCGGTACTGTTGGTTTAGGGCTACTCTCTTCTCGAGTGATGTTCGAAGGTCCTATTGTTCAGGATAAAGCGAGCTTCATGATTGCTGGACGTCGTTCTTACCAAGATGTACTCTTGAAAGCAAGCCCGAACGACGACATCAACAACATCATTGCAAATTTCTACGACCTCAATGCCAAGGTCAACTACAAGTTCAGCGATAAGAGCAGGTTGTTTTTGAGCGCTTACTACGGAAAGGATGCCTTTGGTGTTCCTGGTCTCGTGAAGTTTAACTGGGGAAACCTCGGTTTAACTGGGCGCTGGAACTACCTAATCAACGACAAGTTGTTCTTAAACGTGAGCACGATCTATTCGGATTACGATTATGCCATCGGTTTCGATTTTCCTCAAGCGAAAATTGACAACGTTGCCTACATCAAGAACCAGACAAATAAAATAGCCTTTAGCTGGTTCCCGAATGCGAGCCACCAGGTAAACTATGGTGCAGAAGCGACTGTTTATGACTTCGAACCGTTCTCAACCACGTTCGACTACATTGACAGCAACCTTACCGACATCAATATTGAGCTTCAAAACGAATATGCGGTAGAACCTGCCTTTTACATTGAAGACAATTGGAAGGTCAACAACCGACTTACGATTCGAGGCGGTGTTCGCTACAGCTCATTCTACAACTTTGGAGAGCGCGACGTCATCAATTACACACCTACAGCAAACGGAACCGTCCGCAATGACCTCATCGTGGATACCACCTCTTATGCCAGTGGCGAACTCATCGAAGGGTACGACGGCCTTCAAGGTATAGAACCGCGTCTCGGGATCAATTTTAAAACGACAGAGAATTCTGCCATCAAAGCGAGCTACAACAGAACGCGTCAGTACATTCATCTGATTTCAAATACCACCTCTTCCCTTCCTATTGATACATGGAGGCCAGCAGGTCGTTTCATTAAACCAGGTACAGCGGATCAAGTTGCTCTGGGTTGGAACAGAAACTTTGCCAACGGCGAGTGGCAGTTAAGCGTTGAAACCTACTACAAAACCTTGCGTGATCTCGTCGACTTCAAAAACGGCGCACAGCCTACCGGCGTAGACAACATTGAAGTAGACCTTATGACCGGCCGCGGCCGAAGCTATGGAGTTGAAATGCAACTTGATAAAAAGATCGGTGCTTTGACGGGTTGGATTGCCTACACCTACAGCCGTTCTGAGTTGCAAGTCGACCTTGGCGCAACACCTGAGGAATGGATCAATCTTGGAGAGTGGTACAGAGCCGCTCAGGACAAACCACACGACATTGCCATTGTTGCTGCCTATGCCTGGAAACCAAACATCAGCTTCTCTGGTTCATTCATTTACCAAACTGGTAAGCCATACACCTACCCAGAGGCACGCAGTGAATTTGAAGGAATCATTTATC
>WTIZ01000019.1 GCA_011525035.1 Cryomorphaceae bacterium
TTTACCTGGCTCAAAAATTCGAGCGGTGTGCTCACCCTTTAAGGTATAGGTGCCATTTTCAACGCGAATCCATGAACCTTCGCGCAATCCAATAACGGGTACATTATTGAATTTATGGAATTCACCTATTCTCGTTTCACGCGTTTCACCCATGTGTTTTGATCCCGCTATAGGATCGAGGTAATGTGGGTTGATGTTGAAGGGTACCCAGCCGAATGCCTTGAATGAAGGTGGGTAAACGATGGGCATATCGTTGGTGGTAGAGATGCTTTGCCCCGTCATGTTGCAGCCCGCAGAAGTGCCCATGTAGGGTTTGCCGCCTCGTACTGCTGCATCTATGGCTTCAAAGTAGCCACTTTCGCGAAGGTCATTGGCAAGAACGAAGGTGTTTCCCCCACCAGTGAAGAATCCATCGGCCCAGTTGCAGCCTTCTTCAGCAGAAGTAAATTCATGTGCTCCTTTGACACTAAAGCCCCAGCTCTCGAGGACTTCCTTGGCTTTGGCTGTGTATCCGTCGTGTGAGATGCCGCCAGGTCGTGCATAGGGAATGAAAAGGATGTTGCCTGCCGCAGGGAAGAAGTCTTTGCACTCCTCTTCGAGGTAGCTTAAATAGGGTTTTCCGTAAACGGTACTTGTACTGACAATAAGTAGCTTCATGAATTATTTTGTTTCATTGTGAAGATAGGTCCAGACCGATTTTTTTAGTCCATTCATCTCGGTCCAAATTGGACGAACAATGCCGTTTTGAGCGCTGATGTGGTTGTAATCGCCCATGAAAACAGTGCTCGCCGGGAAGAAAGGTTCATCGTTGATCTGCCATTCGCTCCAAGTCTGACCGCCGTCTACACTCTTGCTGAGGTAGGTATTCGTTTCGTTGTCTTTCTCTGTGTTTCTGCGGTCGTAGTATACTGCATACAGGTGCCCTGAGGATGGGTCTACGGTGACCCATGGTAGGAATTGGTCCGAAGAACCTCCATCGGGGCTTACTCGGGCAGGGCGGCTCCATGTTGCCCCTGCATCGTCCGAGGAACTGATCCATATTTCGCCGCCGTTGAGCGGGTCTTTATCGCCCCAGCAAATGTAAACTCGGCCATAGTAGGCGCTGCTTTCGCAATGGTCAACCACAGTTACTGGCATGCCGTTGGCACGATTAAATCCTGGATAGCTCTGTGTCCAGCCGTCTTTTTGGTCGGCCACGCGAATTTCTTCCCAGTTTTTTCCATCCAAGCTACGGTTGAAGTAAATACCACCATTTAATGCCCAGCCTACATAGCGTGCGTTTTTGATGCCATATGCGGGAACAGCACCTTCACTGGTGCCGTCGTCGTCTATACAGTCGCCCTGTTGTTCGGTGATGACCACAGGCTCGGACCAACTCTGTCCTCCGTCATTACTTTCGCTGAAAAGGATGGTGCTTTTGCAATTTTCGTCTGAGGTGCCGTAGGCGTCAAATTGGGTCCAGCTCAAAGCAATAGTGCCCTTTGTTGGATGAATGGCAGCCCATTCTTTATCGTGTTTTTTTCCATTAACGGCAGTAAAGGATCCGTCGGTAAACGAGCCTCGTGGTCCGTCTTTTGTTTGGCAGACCATACGGTCGAGGATCTGATCGCTGCTCCAATTGGTGCCCTCGGGGTCGCTGAGGTGGAAATAATAAACGCGGCCATTACCGTCAGTTATAATGCAAGGGTCGCCCCAGACGCCATAGGGGCTCGTTATTTTTTCTTGGGTCCAAGTCACTCCGCCGTCGGTACTTTGGTAAAAGTTGTCCAAAATGCTCGCGGCATAAACGTTCATGGGATTGGTAGGGTCCACGCTGATGCTGGGTTCACAGATGCCGCTGCGGAAGGAGGGTCCTTCATGAATTTTCACCGCTTGAGCGAATGTGTTAAAACTGCTCAACAAGGCGCCGAGGAGCAGGGTGAAAAGCGAAAATTGGCTTAATTTCACGGACATGAAAAAATCAGTGCTTCTACTCATATTGGTGTGCTTTGGAATCTGTGGGTTCTCCACGAAGGTAAAGCATGAGTTCTATGTAAGCGTCACCGATATTTATGTTGATGCAGAAAAAGGGCAGATTAATGGTGTTGTGAAGTGTTTCCCGGACGATTGGGAGCGTGCTATGAATGCTTTGCTTGCTGATAAAGTTAGGCGCTACGTGCAGTTAGATTCGACTTCGCAAGACAGCTTGCATGCCGTGTATTTACAGAAGCATTTAAACGTTCAGGTAGGTGAGCAGCCGCTGAAGTTCGGCTACTCGGGCACGGTGCGAGGACCTGATGAGGTGTATTTGCTGTTTGAGGGACCTATGGAATTGGCCCCGGAAGAATATGCAAGTGGATGGACAGTAAACCAGACCTTGTTGGCGGACATTTATCCCACTCAGGAGAACATCGTCATCTTGCATTACGACGGTCAGAAATATACCAGTAGTTGCCGCGAGGGCAATGAGTACGAATTCAATTATTCATTCTAGATGTTTTACATAGAGCTGGGCCTCAGGCACATTCTCGATATTGAAGGGTACGACCACATGTTGTTTTTGCTCGCCCTTACCTTGCCATTGACCTTCCGAGATTGGAAACAGACCCTTTGGTGGGTCACGGCTTTTACAGTGGGGCACAGTTTGACGCTAGCGCTTACTGCAACCGCGTTGATTACGGTAGATAGTACTTGGGTGGAACTGGGCATTGCAGTGACCATATTCTTCACGGGCATTTTTCATTTACTTCGAAATTTTTCAGTGTCCAATTCTGGCCGCTACCTCTCGCTCATCTTCGGCGCAGTGCACGGCATGGGCTTCGGCTCGTATTATTCATTCATCGCGCAAGACGATGTTTTTTGGTGGGCGTGGTTACCATTTAATGTCGGCATTGAACTAGGACAAATCCTCCTTGTTGTGGTGTTGCTTTTTGTATATTCGATTTTCCAAAAAATTGGCGTGTCCATTAAGACCGTTCGAATCCTGATAACAGGAGTAGTACTCACCTTAAGTGCGCAGATGATTTTGGAACGAATTCCTAACGAACTCTTTTAATTCAAATACATGAGAAATAGATTGTTATGGTTGGCCTTAGGGGCTGCTTTTACATTGACTGCACAGAATGTCAATACGTCTAAATTCCGTCAATTAGGTCAAGAGTTGCCTACGCCAAACGTCTACCGTACGGCTTCAGGGGCACCGGGTCATGAGTACTACCAGCAGCAGGCTGATTACAACATGAGCATTACCCTTGATGATGAAACGCAACGCATCTACGGGAAAGAGACCATCACTTACACGAACAATAGCCCGGACGAGCTGCGCTATTTGTGGGTGCAATTGGACCAAAATATGCGTGCAAAAAACAGCACGACACAAGAGATCAAGCGCGGACCGATCTTCTCGGAGCGCGGCAATACGGCGCAGACGGCTTTCAATCAGCTAAAGAACAATCAGTTCTATGATTTTGACGGAGGCTTTAAGATCGATTACGTACAGACTACTTCAGGCAAGAACTTGCGCTACACCATCAACAATACGATGATGCGCATCGATCTGCCTACACCATTGCGCAAAGGGCAGAAATTCTCGTTCAATATCAAATGGTGGTTCAACATCAACGACCGTATGGACATTGGTGGTCGTTCAGGTTACGAGTACTTTGAAGAAGACGATAACTACCTCTACACCATCGCACAGTTCTTCCCAAGAATGGCAGTGTACAATGATGTTGAAGGATGGCAGAACAAGCAGTTCTTAGGTTCGGGCGAGTTTACCCTTCCTTTTGGGGATTACAAGGTGAGCATTACCGTTCCTTCAGATCACGTGGTGGCTTCGACGGGTAAGCTTACCAACGAGAGCAAGATATTGTCGTCGAAGCAGCGTGCCCGTTTGGCCAAGGCGCGCAAGAGCTATGACGATCCGGTGATTATTGTGACGCAAGAAGAAGCAGAGCAAGCAGAAAAGGACAAGAGCACGAAGAGCAAGACTTGGGTATTCGAAGCAGAGAATGTTCGTGATTTCGCCTTTGCGACTTCGCGTAAGTTCATCTGGGATGCACAGGCGGTAGATATTAATGGTAAGACTACCATGGCGATGAGCTACTACCCGAAAGAAGGGAACCCATTGTGGGAGCAGTACTCAACGCGCGTTGTTGCGCACACTTTGAAGGTGTACAGCAAATTCACAGTAGATTACCCGTACCACAAAGCCATTTCGGTACACACCAAATGGATCGGTATGGAGTACCCGCAGATTTGTTTCAACGGCGGTCGTCCAGAAGCAGACGGCACGTACAGCGAGAGCACGAAGTATGGAATGATTGGTGTGATTATCCACGAGGTAGGTCACAACTTCTTCCCGATGATTATTAACTCTGACGAGCGCCAGTGGACGTGGATGGACGAAGGTCTGAACACGTTTGTACAGTACTTGACAGAGCAAGAGTGGGATCACGAGTACCCATCTCGTCGTGGTCCTGCGCACAAGATTGTGCCTTACATGAGTGGCCCTAAGGAGGATATGGTTCCGATTATGACCAATTCTGAGAGCATCTTGCAGTTTGGGAACAATGCCTACGGCAAGCCAGCAACTGCATTGAACATCCTGCGCGAAACGGTTATGGGTCGTGAGTTGTTCGACTACGCCTTTAAAGAGTACAGCCGTCGTTGGGCCTTTAAGCACCCATCACCGGCAGATTTCTTCCGTACGATGGAAGACGCTTCAGGGGTAGATTTGGATTGGTTCTGGAGAGGTTGGTTCTACACCACAGATCATGTGGATATCGCAATCACTGATGTACAGTGGTACCAGATGAGCTCGAAAAATCCTGATGTAGAAAACCCAATTCTTGAGGAGAAGGCCGCGAAAGCCGATGCACATATTGGTAAAGCACGTAATTCAGTCATTCGCACAGTAGTGGATGAAAACGAGGCGGCTCGTGATTTCTACAACCGTTACAACCGTTTTGAGGTGAAGGAAAGTGACCGCGAAGAGTACCAGCGCTACCGCGACGGTTTGAGCGAGGAAGAGGCAGCAATGCTTGATGCAGGCTACCACTTCTACGGTGTTTCTTTTGAGAACCAAGGAGGCTTGGTGATGCCATTGGTATTGCGCTTCACATTGGAAGACGGCACGGAAGAAGTACGAAGAATAGCTGCTGAGGTGTGGTTGAAGAATGAGGATAGCTTCACGAAGTGGTTCAACTTCCCACAGCCTGTGGTGCAGATTACATTAGATCCGTTCCTGGAAATGGCGGATACTGATCGTAGCGATAACTATTGGCCAGCAATGGCAGAGCCAAGCAAGTTCGACGTGTATTCACGCGGTGCAACAAGCAGATGGCAACGCAATGGTCGTAGCAATCCTATGCGCGAAGCAAGAGCTGCAGGCAACGAATAAGCTGCCGATACGAGATAGAGAGCCGTCCCACTGGGGCGGCTTTTTTTATGGTCAAAAGTCTGTTTAACAAAGTATTATCATTTGAAGGATACTTGAGTTTATAACGGTGACGTTTTGGGTGGTGAAAAATTTAATCACTCCATGAAGTTTACCGAAAAACCTATGTTCAAGATGCTAGCCGTGGGCGCGCTAGCTGTTTTATTGCTGATACCGGCAACGCTGGTTCAGAACCTGATTCACGAAAGAGAATCGACCCAGAATTCCGCCATTTCTCAAATGACCAGTATTTGGGGTGGCGATCAAATGATTGTAGGGCCGTACTTAAGTATTCCCTATTTGGACCCGTATACAGTCACCAATGACGACGGTTCACAAAGTGTGAGCTATTCGAGAAAGAACTTATATGTGCTGCCTGAGGTGCTTGAGGGCGACGTCGACATCGTTCCTGAAACGCGCTCCCTTGGGATGTATGAAGCCATAGTCTATGAAGGGGATATGTCGTTTTCAGGCCAATTCATCTTGCCGGATTACAAGACTTTGGGCATTCAAGAGCGGTTCTTGGAATGGGACAAGGCGACCATCAATATGGGCATCTCCGACCTACGCGGTGTGGAAGGTAATTTCGAGTTCAATTGGAACGAGCAACCCTTGCAGATGAGCTCCGGATTGAGCAGTAATGAGATCTACCACAGCGGTATCCATGCGCCGGTAGAAGTAAGCGAAGATCAGAAGTACATTTTTACCATCCGTGCAACTCTTCGTGGCAGCAGTAGGTTCTCTGTAGTGCCCTTTGGCAAACAGACCCGTTTTTCTATGATTAGTCCGTGGACCGAGCCTAGTTTTAAAGGCAGCTATGCCACGGCTTCTTATGCGCCTTCGGAAGATGGTTTTGAGGCTACCTGGGAAGTGAGTCATTTGAACAGAAATTACCCTCAGGCCTGGACGGGACGCAAATACAGTCCTACGAATGATTTCTTTGGCACTGAATTTATTCGCTCCGTGGACACCTACAGCAAGACCAATCGAGTGGCTAAGTATGCTATTCTCATCATTGCGCTTACGTTTATGGTATTCTACTTTTCGGAGCTCATCAACAGTTCTAGCGTGAATGCCTTGCAATACGTGCTTATCGGTCTGGCATTGGTGCTCTTTTACACGTTGTTGTTATCATTTAGTGAACATCTAGGGTTCAATAGGGCCTATGCAGTTGCAGGACTGATGACGGTGGTCATGGAGTTCTTGTATGCGAAGAGTGTATTGAAAAGCGCAAAGCTTGCAGGCTATGTGGCGGGTGTGTTGACTTTGCTGTACGGTTTTGTCTTTGTGCTGATCCAATTAAAGGATTTCGCACTATTGGCAGGAAGTCTTGGCTTGTTTGTCATCTTGGGCGGCATCATGTACATCTCACGAAATATTGAGTGGGACTTTGAGAGCTCGCAAGAGTAGGGACCTAAAAAAATCCCCGCCGGGTACCGGCGGGGATTTTCATTTCAAAAATTTTGGGAGACTTAGTCCATCACCATATCCAGGTATTGGCTGAGTCTTTCTTTTAGATTTTTGCGCTCCACGATAAAATCTAAGAAGCCGTGCTCGAGCAAGAACTCTGAACGTTGGAATCCTTCTGGTAGGTCTTTACCGATGGTTTCTTTCACAACACGTGGTCCTGCGAATGCGATCAGTGCATTCGGCTCTGCAATATTGATATCACCGAGCATTGCGTAAGACGCGGTCACACCACCCGTAGTTGGGTCTGTAAGGAAGGAGATATAAGGAATCTTCTTTTCGTCCATCAAGGCAATTTTCGCTGAAGTTTTCGCCATCTGCATCAAAGAGAAAGCGGCCTCCATCATACGTGCGCCACCAGATTTAGAAATCATGAGGAACGGAGCACCTGTTTTTAGACTGTGGTCCATCGCGCGAGCAATTTTCTCTCCTACAACCGAACCCATGGATCCACCAATGAAGTTGAAGTTCATACAGGCAACAACGATCTCGCGACCGTTCATCATCCCATAACCAGAGGTCAGGGCGTCTTTCAAGCCGCTTTTCTTCTTTCCGCCTTTCAAGCGGTCCTTGTATGGCTTTGTATCCTCGAATTTGAGTGGGTCCTTCGACACCATATCTGCATCGAGCTCAGTGAACTCACCATTATCGAAAAGAATGGAGAAATATTCTTTGGCATTCACTCTATCGTGGTGACCACAATTGCTACACGTCCAAAGGTCAGCAGCATGGTCGTCCACACTTACGATCACCTTACATTTTGGACACTTGTGCCACAGGCCATCGGGTGTTTCTTTTTTGTCTTTCGTCTCTGTGGTTATACCAGCAGTCGTTCTTTTAAACCAACCCATAGGGGATATTAATTACGATTCAGGATGCTAATGTAGTGAAAAAGGGCACTCATCGTGGAGATGGGTGCCCTCTTAAAAAAGTGTACGTTATCTAATATTACGCGATAGTGATATCGTCGTTCAAGTATACGTCTTGTACTGCGTGAAGTAGCGCGATACCGTCACCGTAAGGCTTCTGGAATGCTTTACGACCAAGGATCAAACCTTGACCACCAGCACGCTTGTTAATTACTGCAGTCGCTACAGCTTCTTTCAAATCGTCAGCGTCATTACCAGTAGAAGCACCACCAGAGTTAATTACACCGATACGACCGTTGTAGCTGTTGAGTACTTGGTAACGTGTCAAATCAATTGGGTTATCAGTAGTCAATTCAGAGTACACCTTCGGGTGCGTCTTACCGTGACCAGTTGCATTGTACCCACCGTTGTTGGTTGGCAACTTCTGCTTGATGATATCCGCTTGGATAGTAACCCCTAGGTGGATCGCTTGTGAAGACAAATCTGCAGAAGTGTGGTAATCTACACCGTCTACTTTGAAGTCGTTGTTACGCGTGTAACACCATAGGATAGTAGCCATACCTAGCTCGTGTGCTCTTTCGAATGCCATAGCAACTTGCTCGATCATTTCACGGCTTTGTTCGTGACCGAAGTAGATGGTAGCACCTACTGCACACGCACCCATGTTCCAAGCTTCTTCTACTGTACCGTAAGGGCTCTGGTAGAAAGAGTTTGGAGAAGAAAGGAATTCGTTGTGGTTGATTTTAACTACGAAAGGAATCTTGTGCGCCCACTTACGAGCCACTGTAGCCAAAACACCGTATGTAGAAGCAACCGCGTTACAACCTGCATCAACCGCCATCTTTACGATGTTCTCTGGATCGAAGAACATAGGGTTTGGTGCGAAAGATGCACCAGCACTGTGCTCGATACCTTGGTCAATAGGTAGGATGCTCAAGTATCCTGTGTTTGCCAAACGACCTGTGCCGTACAAACGCTGTAGTGAGTTCATCACTTGGATACTGCGGTTAGATTCTGTGAAAGATTCCGTGACAAAGTCACTTGAAGGAAGGATAGCTAATGAATCCTTAGTGATCGCAGTAGACGTGTGGTTCAACAACGTATCTGCTTGGTCTCCTAGCAACTCTCTGATCTTGTCAATGGACATCATAATTTTAAAGTGTTTGTGAGCGGCTAAAATAATGTGTTTTTTCAATCCCTCACAACAAACCTTTAGAAAGGATATCCGATGCCTAAATTGAGGTTAAAATCGCGTAATTCAGGGTCGGTAATCACCCATTTCGATCGGCCTACAGCCCCCGGATGGTGTAGCTTAAGGCCTAAATCGGCACGTACGATGAGAAACTCTAGGTCATAGCGCAATCCAAACCCGGTATTCATCCCCATTTGAGAAAGGAAGGTCGCGGGGCGAAAAACACCTGCGTCAATAGCGTCTAATTGCACCTGATTAAGGGTGCCAGTGTAGGTTTTATTGTAGAGCCAGACGTTCCCGGCATCTAAGAAAACAGCCCCCTTTATTGCTTCTTGAATGGTAAACCTGTATTCGGCACTGCTCAATAATTTGATGGGCGCAGCTGAGAAAAAGCCTTCGGTTTGTAAGGTGGTCTCTGATGTTGCGCCAGGGCCAAAGTGGTAGGCCGTCCAACCCCGGAGGTCGTTGGAGCCCCCCATGAAAAAGGATTTTTCGAAAGGCACGAAATTCCCTGAAGTACCCCAAGCTTCGCTTAGGCCGAAAAATCCTCTGAAGGCCCATTCCCGCTCGCGTACTAAGGGGTGGTAGTAACGAAAATCTACGGAGCCCTTCATGTAGGGAGCCACGGGGATACCAGCAATCTCATTGATTCCTAGGTTAGAGAAAAGGTGTCCACCGGTTTCGGCTTCGAAAGCGAAGAAGTACCGGTCTTTACCGTGCTGCCAAGAGTCGTTAAACGAATAGCTGCTTCCCGAAAATACAAGGTCTTGAAAGCCCAAGAATAGGAAAGGCGTGTTGGTGGTGTTGATATCAATCTGAACTAAAGAGAGGTTGTAGGGGGTTACTCGGTGGAAGGCTTTGCCTACACGCCATGAATATTCTATCCCAGAGGTGATGTTGAGTCTATTGAACTCGTTGGCTCTAAACTGGTACGAGGTTCGTGCACTTAAGGTAGTTTTCGGCGACCACTTTCGGCTTTGAGTTGGCAGCCAACTCGACGGCAAAAGCAGGGTAGGAAAGTCGAGAGATAGGCCGAGATTTAATTCCCTAGCGTCAATGAGCCAACTGCTGTTGGAGCTGTTGCGTTGGTCGGTCAGTGAGCCCCCTAAAGAAAGGCGCAGGAGTTCGCCGCCTTTGAATACGTTCCTGTTGTCCCAGCTTAGATTTCCGCCAAGACCGAGCGAACCGTTGTTTCCAAGTCCTTCCAATGCTGCTGTCACTGCACGCTTCGGAAGTGGGACTAGATTTATTGCCGCGCGTAGCCCGCTATCACTTGGGGTGATGTCCATTTGTACATTTTGAAACAGCCCTAACGAACTCAGATTTTTGTAGGTGCTTCGGATGTCGGAATTGCTGTAGAACTGGCCGGATTCTAGGAAGATTTGTCGGTCAAGAAATTCGGGACGGAATTTCAACGAAGTTTGGAGCACATCGATGCCGTGTGTGGTTCGCGTGCTGTCGACAATGGCCTGTTGCTTTTGATAACTGTAGGTTGGTTTGACGACGACCGAAGCAATGCGTTCACGCTCGAGCTGATCGCCGTATATATACGGATCTACAACGCAGGTTACGGCGCTTAATGCCGGTCCCGCTGCGGTATCAATCTCAAAGTAAATCCAGCCCAGTTTTGAGGTGTAGTACCCTTGATCTTTCAAATAATTGTTGATGGCCAACCGCTCGATTTCCAGCTTTTCTGCATCAATAGGGCTGCCTGTGGAGTAGGTGGGTTCAAAAAACTGCAGTGTACTGTCGATCCGTCGGCTCGTGGAGGTGATAAAATAGGAATGCGCTAAGAAAGCGGGGCCAGTTTGGACCTCGTAATGCGCTGTAGCTCGTTTGCCTTTGATGCTTTCATAGGTCGTGACCTTGGCACCGTAATACCCGAGGTTAAAGTAATGCAAGCCGAGCTGAGATGCGGTGTTTAGGCGCGCAATACTGTCGTAAACCGTCGGTGCTTCGCCGATGTTTTTAAGCCAATTCCCCAGCGAATTATCGCCGATTTTATCGCCTAACTGGTACATGCTTAAAAACAAACGGATGTTTCCAATGCCTTTGTTAGGGCGCTGGCGCATGATGTCGTAATCCTCGTCGCTTTGGGTGGGTTTTCCGTTGATGCGAATGTCGTTTTCTACAAGGATGGGCGTATCCTTAGAGACCGGGCGCAGCCCGGAACAGCTACCCAGCGTTAATAAGGCCAGAGCCACGGTCAGGTGGCGCAAGGAAATAGCGTGTATTTTAGCAGGAAATTTGATCACAAGTGCTTACTAAAAACTCAGAAAAGCTCATTCGCAGTTTAGCTCAACGCAAGAACCGTAAAAAAACGGGACTCTTCGTTGCTGAGGGAATGAAGTTAGTACGAGATTTTGTTTCAGCAGGCATATCGGCCGACATTGTTTACCATGTTGATGAATTGGGCGAAGATTTCCGCGACGTACGTTGCGTTCAGATTTCTGAAGCGGAAATGAAGCGCATCACATTCTTAGAGACACCATCTCCCGTTTTAGCGCTATTTGAGCAGCCAAATTTTGGGGTGGCAGATTTTAAGCAGGCGAATTTCATTTTACTGCTTGACCGCGTTCAAGACCCAGGCAATATGGGTACGCTGTTGCGCACCGCCCTATGGTACGGGGTAGATTGTGTTGCCACTACTGTAGGAACGGTAGATCCTTTTTCACCCAAAGTCGTGCAGAGCTCGATGAGTGCGCATGCCTTTAGTCGTATCGTGCAGCTCGAAGAGGAGCAATGGGCAGCATGGGCTGGTGAGAATGGCTTTAGCTGGGTCATCGCGGATATGCACGGTGAAGATTCTAGAAATTTCAATTGGCCCGAGAAAACCATATTAGTGCTAGGCAACGAAGGGCAAGGGCCTTCCGCATTCTTGAAGGAGCAAGGTCCTGCCATTACCTTGGCTGGTGATGCATCAAGGATGGAAAGTCTGAATGTCGCGGTTAGTGGGGCTACGCTGCTTTACGCGCACGCTTGTTCAATCGGCTCTTAAACCTCAGGTTGAGGAGAACCCCACCTATTACGAGTGCGATACCAAGGTACATCTGGGCGTTTGGAATAAAATCGAACAATACCACATCCCAAGTCAGTGCGAAGATGACCCCTATGTATTTCAGTGGTGCGACCGTATTCACTTCGGAGAGTTGGTAGCTCTTGGTCATATACAATTGAGCGAATTGGGTCATTAGACCGATGCCCAAGAGTAGGAGCCAATCCGTACCAACGGGAGTGACCCAGTTGAAGAAGCTGAAGGCAATCATGATGGGCAGTGCGACCAGCGGAAAGTACATCACTACCACGAGCGGCTCTTCGTCTTTGAGTTTTCGGATGCTGTTGTAGGCCAGTCCCGAGAACATGCTGGAGAAAATACCCAGGGCCATCAAGGCCGGTGGAATCTGCGCGCTTGATCCTTTAACGACCACGATCCCAGCGAAGGAAATGACAAAGAAGAGCCATTGTACCCAGCGCGTTCGCTCACCCAGAAGTATTCCAGCGATGAAGGCGGTGAAAAATGGACTGAGGTATTGAATGGTTACCGCGGCACTGAGCGGCATCTTTTGAATGGTATAAAAGAAGACCGTGAGGGCGGTGGTGCCTGCGATTCCTCGGATTAAAAGCCACTTTTTATTGTTGCCCCAAGGATTGACTTTCTTGCCACGAAGCAATATGTAACTAATGACAAACGTGATCAAAGAACGGAACAGGACCAATTCTGTTGCGGGCAGGTGCGGTAAGAATTTTACCATGAGGTTGACGGCTGCAAAACACCCGACAGAGATGAGCATGTAGCCGACGCCTTTGTTCACTATTCGAAGGAGAAATTAATGAGGATGGCACGGTTGCGGATCCCGTCAAAGGCCTCCACAGGCAAGGTGCCGTCTTGAACCAACAAATTCGTCATTCCCCAGGCGGCGCGGATTTGAGGAGAGAATTTGAAGTATTCGAAGTAGAAATCGGCTCCGACGCCAATCTCGTAATCTGCGCCGTGGCGCTGAAGTTTAAATAGGTTGTCGTCCACCACTTTCGCCTTTGAGGCAAGGTCGTTCGTGTAGCGAATACCGCCCATTAGGAACAAACGGTAGTTATCTATACGCACCGATTTGAACTTAAGGTGGAGCGGGAATTGGACGTAGGAACTCTCAATTTGACGTGTGGCGATTACGCGCTCGTCGGTAAAGGGGTTGATTAGATCGAAGTGCAATCGACGCACCGTGGCGGCAAAGCCCGGGGTAAAACGTAAATCAAAGTGTTCGCTCAACCTCAAATTTGAGATGATGTTGATGTTGTAGCCTGGAAGGGCCTCGCTCTCTACGCCAAAGATATCTGGGTTCTGGCTGAGGTCCTTGAGGTCCATGTTGAAGTTGTAGTAGTTCAACCCCATGTGGAATCCAAAGTGCAGCGGATTTTGATCGTACAGCGGCTGGTTGCGTAAACGCGAAAATTGCGCGCTCGCGAGCAGCGGTAGAGCAAATAAAACGACGGCAATACGAATTCTCATCAGCTAAATAACGCCGGTAGGCTTATTTTCTTGCTTGGTAAATGGAGGCAATACCAAAGGTTACTGGCTGCGTCTTTGTTGGCTTTAAGCCTGCTTTCTCCAATTCAGTTTCGAAGGCCTTTCCGTACGGGAATGCTGCCACACTCTCCGGCAGGTAGGTATACGCTCTTGGATCTTTGCTGACCAATTTTCCTACAGTAGGAAGGATGGCCTTGAAGTAGAACCAGTAGATCTGTTTGAATGGGAAATATTGCGGTTGGCTAAATTCAAGCACGACCAATTGACCGCCCGGCTTCAACACACGCGCCATATCCTTCAAACCGTTGTGCAAGTTTTGGAAGTTGCGTACTCCGAAAGCCACCGTGATGGCATCAAAGGTATTATCTGGGTAGGGCAGGTTTTCACTATCGCCCAGTTCAAGAACAATCTTCTTGGCTAGCCCTTTCTTCGCTACTTTTTCTCGGCCTACGCTGAGCATTCCTTCGCTAATATCAGCACCAGTGATGTCGGCACCTGTGCCCTTGGCTAGGGCAATGGCAAGGTCTGCGGTACCTGTGGCAACGTCGAGCACGACCGAAGGAGAATCGGCCTTGATCATACGAACGACCTTACGGCGCCAACCCTTATCAATGTTTAAGGATAAGAGGTGATTCAAAAGATCGTAACGCTTTGAAATGTTGTTGAACATTTCTGCTACTTGTTCCTTCTTTTCAGCTTCGCTGTCGTGGTAGGGTTTGATGTTTTCTGCTCCCGCCATTTGGTAAAATTTTCGGTGGCAAAGGTAGGTCATAAGCCGTAACTTCGCCGGTATGAGTGAAAGAACTACGGAATCGGACCCAAAGGCAGATAAAAAGCGCAAACCGCTTAAGATGAGCGACCTTCGTCAGCTCACTAAAATCTTCGCCTATGTTGGTCCTAACAAGGGCCTTTGGGCTTTGGGATTCGTGTTCCTTATTGTAACCATGATTACCTCCTTGTTGTTCCCAAAACTTTTGGGAGGGTTGATGTCGTCTACTCCGGAAAACCTCGGGGACAATATGCTCATGATGATGGGGCTCTTGCTCGTACAGAGTGTGGCGAGTTTTTTCCGTGTGGTCATTTTTGTGATGGTTACCGAACGAGCGCTTGCCGCCATTCGTGAAGACCTCTACAGCCGATTGATTCATTTGCCGATGAGTTTCTTTTCCGCCAAGCGCGTGGGAGAGTTGAACTCGCGTGTGGCTTCCGATACCTCCCAGATTGGGGAGACCTTAACGACCACTTTAGCTGAATTTTTGCGTGGTATTTCCATGGTGGTTGGTGGTATTGCCATCCTCGCATTTACCTCGATCAAGCTGACCTTATTTATAGTCGCAGTCATTCCACCGCTGATCATCGTGACCATCATTTTTGGCCGATTCATCAGAAAATACGCCAAGAAGGTGCAGGATGAGGTGGCCGCTTCAAATACCATCGTTGAAGAAACCTTTGCAGGTATTCAGACTGTGAAGGCCTTCGCCAACGAAACTTGGGAGCGCAGCCGCTACGCCAAGCGGATCAGCGCCGTAGTTGGCTTAGCAGTTAAGGGCGGCTACTATCGCGGTGCCTTTGCTAGCTTCATCACCTTTGGCCTCTTTGGGGCGATAGCCCTAATCATTTGGTTTGGGGCGGACATGGTGCACGAAGGTCAACTGGCAGCAGAAAAGCTCAATGAATTCATTTTGTATGCCCTTTTCATTGGTGGATCCATAGGTGGATTGGCCTCTGTGTATGCACAGTTGCAAAAGGCCATCGGTGCTACTGAAACCATCTTCGGATTGATGGAGGAGGAGCCTGAAATGGATGCGGATGCCGTTCCTGCAGCTCAGGCTGAGGTGGCCGATATAGCTTTCAAGGACGTTCACTTTAGCTACCCATCGCGCAGTGATGTTCCAGTGTTAAAATCGGTGTCGTTTGATCTTCAGCCGGGCAAAACCCTTGCGCTTGTTGGGCGCAGCGGTTCGGGTAAGAGTACCATTGCCTCACTATTAATGCGCTTCTACACGGTCGATACTGGTGAAGTGACCGTTGGAAATACGGCGCTTTCCGACATCGATTTGAAGGCATGGCGCGGCGCGTTGGCCTTCGTTCCTCAGGATGTGTTGCTCTTTGGCGGAAGCATACGTGAGAACATTGCGTACGGCGATACTCAAGCGAGCGAAGAACAAATTATCGAAGCGGCGAAGCAGGCCAATGCTTGGGAGTTTATCTCGGGCTTCCCAGAAGGCCTCGATACGACTGTTGGGGAGCGCGGTGTGCAGCTTAGTGGCGGGCAGCGCCAACGTATTGCCATTGCGAGAGCACTGCTGAAAGATCCTCAATTGCTCATCCTCGACGAGGCAACGAGCGCCTTAGATAGCGAGAGTGAACAGCTCGTGCAGGAGGCCTTGGACCGCTTGATGAAAGGCCGTACCTCAGTGGTAATTGCCCACCGACTATCCACCATTCGAAACGCCGATCACATTCTAGTGTTGAACCAGGGGGAGGTTGCGGAACGCGGCACCCACGATGCGCTGATTGATAAAGGCGGCATCTATTCTGAATTGGTCAAGCTTCAAAACGTAGGAAAGGGAGATAATACTTTAGCAGAGAATCCTTCAGAGGAGGAGTAGATTTCGGGGTCCAATTCGTAATTTTAAACCAATGAAGAAATTCCTCGAACATCCTGTGCTCAAAATTTTGCTCAATCAATACGTCCTTACGGGCCTATTGTTTGCCGTATGGATGGTGTTCCTGGATGCGAACAATTACTTTATCCATTCGGAATTGGACCAGCAGATTGAATCCTTAGAGGCGGATATCGAGTTCTATGAAACTTCTCTAGAACACGACCGTGAGCTTCTTCAGCAGCTGAATACCAATCCGGAAGCCTTTGAAACCTATGCCCGTGAAAATTTCGGGATGCACAAAGAAGGCGAAACTGTAACCATCATAGAAACAGAGAACTCATCTGATGAGTGAAACCACTAAAAGAACCTATCCACACGGAACCGCAGTAGAACCGCTTTACACTTCAGGACCACAAAACAATCCCGGCTTTCGAGCCCAACCTTGGTGGACCATGGTGCAAGAGCACCTCGTGGAAAAAGAATTTGCAGCCAACGATTGGGCACTGCAGCGCCTGGGCCATGGCGCATCCGGCCTGCTCTTCTACCTCACCGATGAGCATTACTTGCCACGCATATTAAAAGACATTCAGTTAGAATACATCAACCTTGGCCTGGTCATCGAGGGCAGTGGCCCTGCAGTCATGGAAGCCTTGTTGCACCACGCGCACAATGAGATCATACCGGCGAGTAAACTCCGTGGCTTTATCAATATTGATCCCGTAGAAATAGCCGCGCGCACCGGCGTTTGGCACGAGGAGAAGATGTACGAACTGGGCGAGCTTACCCGTCTAGCACCCAAGGGCATGAAATTCATGTGTGCCAATGCCAATTTCTATGGCGCATGCGGTGCTTCTGCTGCTACGCAGCTTGGTTTGGCTGCCGCCCACCTCGATTTCTACCTCTCCACCTTCGGCGAAGTGGGCCTCGAGCAGTACTGGGTAGCACTCACGGCCGGTACCTACATGTTCGAAGAAATCGCGAAGCACCGCGCCCTACGAATGTTGTGGAAGCAGTTGTTGAGAGAGTATGATTTGCCCGAGGTTCATTTAGAGATCTATTCAGAGACATCAACCACGCACCAAAGTGGTTATGATATGCATACGAACTTGTTGCGCGCCACCTCCGCGGCCTTTGGTGCTATTGCCGGGGGTGCAGATGCCGTGCAGATTCGACCGTACAATAGTGTTGCCACCTGGGCAGATGCGGAAGGGGAGCGCTTGGCATTGAATCAGCATTTTATGTTGGCCTATGAGAGTGGTATGGACCGAGTGATGGATCCTGCTGCAGGTTCTTATTTCATTGAAAACAAGACGGCAGAGTTGGTTTCGGAGGCCACAGATATTTTGAATGAAGTGCGTGCGCTCGGTGGTTTAGTTGAGGCCTTGAAAAAGGGTTGGGTACAAGACCGCATTGATAGCGAAGTAAGTACTGCCATGCCTAATGAGGTCTTAGGGGTGAATTTGTATCCTTTGGATGGCGAAGAGCTGCCCGAAGGAATGAAGGCTTCGAAGAGAGCTTCAAGAGCCGCTCACCAGGAGCGTCATAAGGATAAGGAGATTGAGCCACTACGCGCTGTGCGCTGGGCGGCTGAATTGGAAACAGAACGTGAAAGCAGTAAATAACGGAGCATGTCGAACACTTGGAAAACACCTGAGCAGATCGAAGTCAAAGCTTCGTACGGACCTGAAGATTTAAAGGACGCCACTCATGTAGGCACCTTACCGGGCGAGCCACCGTATGTGCGCGGTCCTTACGCTACCATGTATGTGGGACGCCCTTGGACCATCCGCCAGTACGCCGGTTTTTCGACCGCTACTGAATCCAATGCCTTTTACCGTAGGAATTTAGCTGCGGGACAAAAGGGATTGTCTGTCGCCTTTGATTTGGCTACCCACCGCGGCTACGACAGCGATCACGAGCGCGTGATGGGCGATGTCGGAAAAGCCGGTGTGGCTATTGATTCTGTGGAGGACATGAAAGTGCTCTTTGACGGTATCCCGTTAGATAAGATGTCCGTTTCCATGACGATGAACGGCGCCGTATTGCCGGTGATGGCCTTTTACATTGTGGCAGCATTAGAGCAAGGTGTGGCGTTGGAGCAGCTTAGCGGGACCATACAGAACGACATCCTCAAAGAATTTATGGTGCGCAACACCTACATCTATCCGCCCAAGGAAAGCATGCGCATCATCTCAGACATCTTCGCCTACACGAGCGAAAACATGCCGAAGTTCAACAGCATATCCATCTCGGGCTACCACATGCAGGAGGCTGGTGCCACGGCAGATATAGAGATGGCCTACACGCTTTGTGACGGTTTAGAATATGTAAAGACTGGAATGGCAGCGGGATTAGACATCGATGCCTTTGCACCGCGCTTGAGCTTCTTTTGGGGCATAGGCATGAATCCATTCATGGAGATTGCAAAAATGCGTGCAGCTCGATTCCTGTGGGCAAAACACATGAAAGCTTTGGGGGCCAAGCATCCGAAATCTATGGCGCTAAGAACGCACAGTCAGACTTCTGGATGGTCGCTTACGGAACAAGACCCATTTAACAATGTGACGCGTACAGCTATTGAAGCTATGGCAGCAACTATGGGTGGTACACAGAGCTTGCATACGAACTCATTGGACGAGGCCATCGCATTGCCTACAGATTTTTCGGCAAGAATTGCCCGCAATACCCAGTTGCATCTTCAAAAGGAAACAGACATCACCTTCACGGCTGATCCGTGGGGCGGTTCCTACTATGTCGAAAAACTTACGGCCGATTTGATTGAGCGTGCTGAATCTTTGATGAGCGAGGTGGACGAGCTCGGTGGAATGACCAAAGCCATAGAAGCTGGTATCCCAAAAATGCGCATTGAAGAGGCTGCCGCGAAAAAGCAGGCGCGTATTGACGGAGCGACAGATATCATCGTAGGGGTAAACGCCTTTAAAACGGCCGACCGTGCGAACATAGATATCCTGGAAGTCAAAGGCGATGAGGTCCGCGAGCAACAATTGGAAGGATTAAAAGCGCTCAAAGCCGAAAGGGACGAAAAGGCCGTTGCTGAAGCCCTCAAAGCCATAGAAGCCGCTGCTGAGGGCGACGCAAATTTACTTGCCCTAGCGGTGGAGGCAGCGAAGGTCCGAGCAACTCTCGGAGAGATTTCATTGGCACTGGAAAACAAATGGGGCCGTTACAAGGCCACGACAAAGACCATTAGTGGCGTATATTCGAAGGAGATGGTACAAAACGAAGATTTTGAAAAGGCGCGCGAAGCTTCGGATGCTTTTGCAAAGAAGGAGGGGCGTAGACCACGTATTATGGTTGCCAAAATGGGACAAGACGGCCACGACCGTGGTGCCAAAGTGGTGGCTACCTCTTTTGCCGACTTAGGTTTCGACGTGGATATGGGCCCGCTGTTTCAAACGCCGAAGGAGGCTGCGAAGCAGGCCGTGGAGAACGACGTGCATATTCTCGGTGTAAGCTCACTAGCGGCGGGACATAAAACGCTGGTTCCAGCTGTGATGGAAGCGCTAAAGGAATTGGGTCGTGAAGACATCATGGTCATCGTTGGCGGGGTGATTCCTGCACAGGATTACGAGTTCTTGTACGACCAAGGCGTTGCAGGCATCTTTGGGCCAGGCACACCCATTGCCAAAGCGGCCGGTGCTATCCTTCATCTTATGATGGAAGAATAAAAAAGCCCCGCTATGAGCGAGGCTTTTTGGTTTAGGCGGGCCAGTTTAGGCGTTGCTTTTATCTCGAGGCACGCTTTCTATCGTGCTCGTTCAATAAGATTTTTCTCAATCGAATGCTCTCAGGCGTTACCTCTACGTATTCGTCTTGACCAATGTATTCCATGGCTTCCTCCAAAGAGAATTTAATCGGCGTCGCTAGGGCGGTATTGTCGTCCTTACCGGCAGCACGCATGTTGTTGAGCTGCTTGCTCACACACGGATTTACGACGAGGTCGCCCGGCTTGTTTTGTTCACCGATGACTTGGCCACCGTAGATTTCATCACCCGGTTCGATGAAGAACTTACCGCGGTCTTGGAGCTTGTCCAACGAGTATGCAGAAGCTTTACCGGCTTCTTTAGCAATCAATACCCCTGAGATACGACGCTCCATATCCCCTTTGTACGGTTGGTATTCCTTAAGGCGGTGTGCCATAATAGCTTCCCCTGAGGTTGCAGTCAGCACATTGTTTCTAAGGCCCATGATACCGCGAGAAGGGATCTCAAACTCAAGGCGAGTAAGGTCGCTCTTAGGCTCCATCACGAGAAGTTCACCTTTTCTTTTAGTCACCAATTCAATCACCTTACCTGCAGTTTCTTCAGGTACATCTACAGTCAACTCTTCTATAGGCTCGTGCTTTACACCGTCAATTTCTTTGAAGATCACCTGCGGCATACCCAGCTGTAATTCGTAGCCTTCGCGACGCATGGTTTCAATCAAGATACCCAAGTGAAGGATACCACGACCGTGAACGATGAATTGGTCCGCTGAACCCGTCTCCTCAACACGCAACGCAAGATTTTTCTCAATCTCCTGCATCAGGCGCTCACGAATCTTCTGAGAAGTTACGTGCTTTCCTTCCTTACCAAAGAACGGCGAGTTGTTGATCGAGAACAACATGCTCATGGTTGGCTTGTCAATCTCCATGTGCGGAAGCGACTCTGGATTCTCAGCATCGGCGATGGTATCACCAATCTCAAACCCTTCAATACCGTTAACCGCAACGATCTCACCAGCGCTGGCTTCTTTGATCTTCGTCTTTCCGAGACCTTCGAAGGCCATCAACTCCTTAATGCGTGCTTTCTTAATACTGCCGTCGCGCAAGCAAAGGGAAACAGGCATATTTTCTTTCACTTGACCGCGAGTCACACGACCAATAGCGATACGACCAGTGAATGAGCTAAAGTCAAGAGAGGTGATCTGCATTTGCAGGCTACCTTCAGATACCTCAGGAGCTGGGATAGTTTCCACAATAGTGTCTAGAAGGTAGGTGATGTCTTCGGTTGGGTTTTGCCAATCCGGACCCATCCACTTTTCCTTACCCGATCCATAAACGGTGGTGAAGTCCAACTGCTCCTCAGTAGCATCAAGGTTAAAGAACAATTCAAATACCTGATCGTGTACCAAATCTGGTGTACAGTTTGGCTTATCTACTTTATTAATGACTACGATAGGCACTTTGCCTAGCGCAAGTGCTTTCTGCAATACGAAACGCGTCTGGGGCATAGGACCCTCAAAGGCATCTACCAAAAGAATCACACCGTCCGCCATGTTCAAGACACGCTCAACTTCACCACCGAAGTCACTGTGACCCGGGGTATCGATGATGTTGATTTTGGTATCCTTCCAACGAATGCTCACATTCTTCGATAAAATGGTAATCCCGCGCTCGCGCTCAAGATCATTGTTATCGAGCAGAAGGTCGTCTACTTGCTGGTTGTCACGGAACAGTTTTGCCGTGTGTAACATGTTATCTACCAGGGTAGTCTTACCGTGATCGACGTGTGCAATAATTGCAATATTTCTCAAATTCATGAGGGTTGTGATTTTCGCTGCAAAAGTAGGCTCTTTTATCCCCGTAGACTAACTTATTAAGGAGCAGTTTTATTAACCTAAACCCCTTCATTATGAAACGCACTCCTTTTCTGGGGCCAATTTTATGGCGCCCAACAATCGTCACAGCTGTTTTTCTCGTTCAAAACGTGTCGTTAAAAGCTGAAAAACAACTACTTACATATTGTAGTGTTGAAAACGTCACGTTGTCCACAACTGCACGGCAGGAACTAGAAAGTGTCGATACCTCTGATTTTAGCTGGGTCGAAAATGATCGATTCTACCCTTCTTCTCGGTCTGAAGACTCAATTTCTTTTGGGTTGGCGCTGCAAAATCTTCCCGCTGTATCTTCAGTTGCGCCGCTTTCAATACAGGCCGACACCGTTCATTTCGAATGGAAAACCACGGGCAAATCTTCGGGTGTATACCGGGCCAGTCTTTTTATTGACAGCGCTTTTAAGAGTACCTATATGGCGTGTTGTGATCAGCCTTTTACAGGTACCTCATTAGCCCCGCAACTGACCTTACTCAAAGCAGGTATGCCTTTGGTAGTAAACCACATGCCAAAAAGCTCGCATTATCCCATCTACCTAGTGGGGGAAGGAACTTTGAAATCAACTGGGGCTCAAGGTTGGTTCTTCTTCCCACCGAATCTCTATGCGAGTAATAAGCCACTTACTTTGGTGGGAAGAGGTCCACACAAGGTTTACTGGCTCGGTGCAGACCATCCAGATATTTGTCCCGGCCAACAGTTGTACTTTGAAGATGAGCTGCTCGGCACTTCCACGGAGCCCCACATAGATACGCTCTCACTAGATGCCCATTTTGATATTTTAGGCCGACCCAACCATAGCATGGAAGCTATAGAACTGCGTAAAACCGGTCGAAAATGGCTCAAAGTAATTAAGGTCAAGTAATGGGTTTTTACTAAGTTGCACCCCTAACACTTTTGCTATGTATAGTACTCCTTGGATGAGTGACATTGTTGTTGGTACCATGCGTTGGGGCATTTGGGATGCGAATTTCAAGACAGCGGATTATCAGCGAATGATTGAGAAAAGCTTAGAATTAGGCTTCACCACTTTCGACCATGCCGACATTTATGGAGACCATACTACGGAAGCTGAATTTGGCGAAGTATTAAAAAGCCATCCTGAACTCCGCGAGCAAATGGAAATCGTCACCAAATGCGGTATCCTTCGCGTTTGTGATAATAAGCCACAACACTACATTAAGGCATACGACAGTTCTAAAGAGCACATATTGCAAAGTGCAGAGGACAGTCTGAGACAACTAGGCACCGATTACATTGATGTCTTGCTGCTTCATCGTCCAGATTTTCTAATGAATCCAGACGAGATTGGCGAGGCCTTTGAGCTACTGTACCGCAGTGGAAAAGTGCGCAGCTTTGGTGTGAGTAATTTCACGAAAAGCCAAATTGAAATGCTCAGTGAAAGTGTCCCAGTTGGTACCCATCAACTCGAAATTTCTGTAAAAGCGCTTCAGGCCTTTTCCGACGGAACTCTCGACCAATGCACAAAAGACGGTATTGTCCCTATGGCTTGGTCGCCGCTAGGTGGCGGAGATTTGCCTACAGCTTTGGTTGAAGAGTTGAAAAAGTGGGCAGACGAATTTGGAACAACACCACAAGTCATAGCTTTGGCTTGGCTCATGCAGCATCCTGCTGGAATATTACCTGTCATAGGAACCACGAAAGAAGACCACCTCGTAAAAAGTAAAGAAGCCTTGAGCATCAAGCTAGACCGCCAGCAATGGTACAGCATTTACCAAGCTTCTACAGGAGTCAGAATACCATAAGTATGGAAACACAGGAAAATCTCGCGTTAAGTGCCGCGAATTATGAGAATCAAGTAGGACTGAAGTTCCAGCTCTACAACAGTCTCTTTCTTACTTTGCCCTTAGACGGTATACGTAATACGGGGATGTTCATTCCCATCCTCAACGAGTATTGCTTGAACCGATTAGCGGAAGGTCATAGCCCAAAGGACATCATAGAGCAGTTCTTTGATGAGTACAAAGAGGGTGAAGATTTACAAAGCAGACACAACTTCTTGTTCAAAGTCCTGCAATATGTGGAGCGTCAAGTAGTATTGGTAGATGCCCTCGAAGATGCTGCCTACGGGAAGCTGAATAACTTGAGTGGTAAAGGGTCCTTAAGTGAGCTGATGATGCGTACCGAGCGCTCTGGTAACTTGGATGAGCTGAAGAATAGATTGCAAGAGTTTTCTATTCGTCCTGTTCTTACCGCACACCCTACACAATTTTACCCAGGTCGAGTTCTCGCCATCATTACCGACTTGACAGAGGCCATTCAGAAAAACGATTTGTCGTCCATCCGCATGTACCTCAAGCAGCTTGGTAAGACACCGTTTTTCCAAAAGAAAAAGCCAACTCCTTACGATGAGGCCATAAACCTCATTTGGTACTTGCAAAATGTATTTTACAAGAGTGCCGGAGATATAACCGCTGAAATGCGTCGAAGCCTTCCAGATTGGGACGGTACATTGAATCTAATCAACCTTGGTTTTTGGCCAGGAGGTGACCGTGACGGAAACCCGTTCGTAAGTGTAGAAACCACTAAAAAGGTGGCAGACCGTCTTCGCGATGTACTGCTCCAGTGTTACTATCAGGACCTACGCAGTCTCCGACGCAGAATTTCCTTTGACGGCGTCTATGAAGACCTCATGGCTATTGAAAAGCAAGTACTTCGTTGCATCCGTCACCAGGAGGATTGGGACTTTATTTCGTTCCGGGAAGCCCTGCGTGGAGTGCGTTCAGATTTGATCCAAAAACACGACAGCATCTTTGTAGAATTGGTCGAAGAATTGCTCGACCGTGTGGCGCTGTTTGGGTCTCACTTTGCGAGTATTGATATTCGCCAAGACAGCCGAGAAATTAAGCGTGCTTTCGATGCGCTGCTCGATCAATTAGGTCTTCAAGAGCCGGAAACCCCGGAAGAGCTCTTTAAGATGAATGCCACTTGGGACGGTACGCTCACCGGAGATGATCGCATTGATGATACATTGCAGAGCTTTAAGACCATTCGCGCCATTCAAGCTTCCAATGGTCCAAAAGGTGCCCACAGGTATATTATTTCAAACTGTAGAGGTGCTATGGATGTGGCACGCGTATTCGCCTTAGCCCGTTGGACTGCCTTTGGTACTGAGAAGGTAACCGTAGATGTAGTTCCTCTTTTTGAAACTATTGACGATTTGGTAGGTGCGGGAGCATCCATGAACACCTTGTATTCCGATGAAAACTATCGTGCCCATTTGCAGCGTAGAGGAAATAAGCAGACCATTATGCTTGGATTCTCCGACGGTACGAAAGACGGAGGTTATATGTCTGCCAACTGGAACATCTACCGCGCCAAGGAGAACCTCACGCGTGTGTCTAAACAAAACGACATAGATGTGCTCTTCTTTGACGGGCGTGGGGGACCACCTGCACGTGGAGGGGGTAATACCCACAATTTCTATGCGTCGCTAGGTAAGAATATTGCTTCTTCTGAAATCCAGCTGACGGTTCAAGGGCAGACGATTTCAAGCAACTTTGGTACACCAGAAAGTGCCCAGTTCAACATGGAGCAGTTGATTACCGCAGGTTTAGAAAACCTCTTGTTGGAGGATGATACCAAACTGTTGCAACCGGCTGAACGTCAACTTTTAGAACAGCTGAGTGATAGTAGTTTGAAGAGTTATACTGCGCTGAAAGAAAATCCACTGTTTACGGAATTCCTCGAGGAAATGAGCCCGTTGAAGTTTTACGGAATGGCCAATATCGGTTCCCGTCCTTCGAAGCGTGGTAAAGCCAAGAAATTGGAATTAGATGACCTTCGTGCTATTCCATTTGTAGGTGCTTGGTCGCAATTGAAGATGAATATTCCTGGATTCTACGGCTTGGGTCAAGCTATAGAGCAATTGGCATCTGAAGGCAAGTTGCACGAGGTTGAGGCCCTCTATAAGAAGTCGAAGTTCTTTAGAACACTCGTTGAGAATTCCATGCAAAGTATGTGTAAGACGTTCTTCCCGCTTACCTCTTACATGGCAGATGATCCAAAGTTTGGTGCCTTTTGGTCTTCCATGAACGAGGAATTCGAGCGCACGCAGCAGTGGGTGCTGAAGATCAGTGGTCAGCCAGAGTTGTTGTCGAATAACCCTGGAATTAAAGCCTCTATCGCCTTGCGTGAGAACATCGTACTGTCGCTACTCGTCATTCAGCAATATGCGCTTATCACGCTCAGAGACTGTGATTGTAGTGATCAGGAAAAAGCTATACTTGAAAAGCTTGTAGTACGCTCGTTGTATGGAAACATCAATGCCTCGCGTAATAGTGCGTAAGCATCAAAATTTAAAAACAAAAGGCGCCCCAGCGGGGCGCCTTTTTTGTTATTCAGTTCGTAGGTCATAACGCCATCCTGCATAAAGTTGGCGTCCCATGATTGGCCCCCAAACGATGGAAGCGTCGAATCTGTCCTCAAAGGGCAAGTCTCCGCCCAGCACTGGGTCTAATTGGCGAACATTTAGGGCATTTTGAAGTCCGACATATACTTGGCCAAACTTGCGGCCCTCTTTGCTTATTTGGAAACCAAGCATAGTGAATGAAGGACTTCTCTTGGCATAGCCGACATCCGGCAGGCGCTGTGAGCTGTTGTAGGTAGCGTTGATTTCAAGTCCTACACCATTACGACTAGAATAGCTGGTTCCGAGATAAATCAAATGCGGAACATTCAAAATCACATCTTCTAGTCCATTTCCAATGGTTACACCACTTAAATCCCTTTGCTTAGCTTCTTGGTAACGGTAAGCCGCCTTGACCATCGTTCTATGGATAAGCTCATACTGTGCTCCGATCTGATAAGACAAAGCGTAGGGTCTGTTCACGGTATTCTGAACGAGAGAGACAATAGCAGAGTCTGCGCTGTAGTCAAAGTCAAAGATGACCTTGGAATCAAACGTATTTAGATACACATCGGCATACCACTGAAGTTCCTTGTAAAATACATCTTGAGTCCAAGTGACTCCTGCACCTAATGTGGTGCTTTTTTCAATAGGCATGTCAAGGCCTTCGGGGGTTTCTAGGTTCGTAAAGTTGAATCCGCGACTGTTTGCCATATATCCCATGTATTCTGCTCCAAGTGTGGCAATACGGTAGGATCTGCTCGCTTGCGTTCGCAGCGCCCAAGGTCCAATGTTGTATTTAACATGGAGGCGAGGAACGTAGAAAAATTTGGCGTCATTACCGGTATATAAACCGTCCACACGCTGACCTAAAATCATGCTTAACCCTTGGCCGTCGGGCGAGGTGATAAAACTATACTCGCCATAGGCACCTGCGACCATTGCGCTGTAGCTGCCGTTTCTATTCCAGAGTTGTTGTTCAATCGCAAAGGCATTCAAATCTAGTCCGCCTTTGAAGGTGTGCCTCGTGTCCCACAAATTGTCTTGGAAAATCAGGTTTCCATACAGGCGTTGCTCTTTTCCGGTAAACGGCAGGTTACCAAAGTAACTGTCAAGATCTTGGTAGGTGGCCGAGAATTGTGTCCCAATACTGCGATTGATACCTCCGTCAAGAAAATAGCCGCGTTTGGCCCACAGCTCATAGCGTTCGGTTTGTAATTCGTGCGACCAAATTGGAACCAGCGTTGGGTATCCATAGAGGGTGCTACCTCCTATGTTTTTGATAGCACTTGCTTTTACTCCAAATTGGGCTTCACTGTTTTTTCCGCTGTGCTTCCATGCATTTTGAACAAATACGTGTTGCGATAATGGGGCATCTAAATAGCCGTCGTTGTTATTGTCCCAGCGAAAGAGTTGCTGGCGGCCATGAACCATTACGTTTGATGACCACTTTGGACTCTGATGCCATGTATAAATCGCGTTTTGCTCAAACCTACCCGGTCCAGCGAAGAGATTGTAATGTGCCTTTTGCTTCGTAAAGCTTGGTCTCAACTCATAATTGATCTGGCCACTCATTGCTCCCGCACCATTAACCACACTACCCGGTCCTTTGGTCAACTGAATACTCTGGATCCAGGCACCAGGAATGAGTGCCAATCCTAAAACTGAGGAAAGTCCACCCATCGTCTGAAGATTACCCCGAGTATAAAGCGCGTAGGGGCCTTCTAGTCCTAATAGTTTGATTTGACGAGTACCCGTAACTGCATCGGTAAATGATGCAGAGATAGAAGCGTTGGTCTCAAAACTCTCGCTGAGGTCACAGCATGCTGCTTTGCGCAACTCTACTTCTGAAATTAACTCTTGGCTCAGAATAGATTTACTGGAAATGCTCACACCAGGGTCACGCTCGATAGATACTTCATCAAGCGTTTCGAACAATTGAATACTCGATGTATCCACTTGTCCCCACAAGAAGAAAGGGAATAGCCCGAGGAGGACTACCCGAAGAAATAAAGAATTCATCGTTCCTTATTTTTTCTCCTCTGTGCAAAGTGCGTCGCCTAGCCCGTGATTGGCTCTTAGGCCTTCATCACGATAGCGGCAGCAACCGTGAATGTTCGCATATTGCTCATCAGTAGCTATAGCGCCTTTGACATCGTGACCTGCCTCATTAATTGAAGCAATGATTTCTTCTTTGCTGACTTTATCATTACGAAATACAAGGTCAAGCTGGTGGGTTTCTTTATCCCAGTTGACTTTTTTGACACCGGGTAAGTAGGCCGCATTCTCAATGCGCTGCTTACACATGCCACACAGGCCGTCTACTTCAAGTGAAGTTTCCGTGATTTTAGATTGTGCAGTTGAGTTAAGGGTCATTGCTACCACTGCAAGTAGCGAGAAAATATACTTTTTCATTGTTTAAATACTATCGTTGATACTTGTTTTCGGGCGGTAAACAAGGTCTACGAATAAACAATGATTTGTTGAAGTCGTAAATAGAGTGGAGGCCCGTTTGTTAAAATTGGGCCTCGTGTAGAATGAACCGCTGATTGGTGGTTCGAATACAACACCACAGACTTACGAGCGGTTGATGTTGTGAATATCGTAGTAAGCTCTTCCTGCGAAACAGTGGTATCGTCCAAATCTACATGAGAGGTAATGCAACAATCCTCTTCCTCAGCAGAAGTCGGTGCTTTTGGTGCAGGCGCTTCGCAATGTGTAGCTGTGGCATGGCAGCACGATGGGGTGCTGTGATGGTCTTCATGTGCAATGCTTAAATGCATGTTCTGTTCGTGCCCGCAGAAGTGCAATAGGGCAGGTGTCCCAGTACTCACTAGGGCATAAAACAATGTAAATATGAGAGTTACAATGCGACGCATGTGACAAAATTAACCAATACCTTTGAGATACAATATTCGTACCATGAAGAAAGTGATGATGTTGGGCTCCGGGGAGCTCGGAAAAGAAGTTGTAATTGCCTTGCAGAGACTCGGATGTACGGTCATTGCTTGTGATGCCTATGAAGGAGCGCCAGCGATGCAAGTTGCCGATGGGTTTGAGGTTTTTTCAATGCTCGATGGCGATGCCTTAGAAAGAGCTGTCCGAAAGCATTCTCCCGACATCATTGTTCCTGAGGTGGAGAGTATTCGTACGGACAAGTTGTACGAATTTGAAGGGGAGGGCATCCAGGTAACACCCTCGGCCAAGGCAGCGAACTTCACAATGAACAGAAAGTTAATTCGCGATTTAGCGGCTAAGGACTTGGGTCTTCGCACAGCACCGTACGCCTATGCTACAAACATTGAAGAATTTGAATCGGCTGTTGAAGAAATAGGCTTGCCTTGTGTTGTGAAGCCTTTGATGTCGAGTTCCGGTAAAGGGCAAAGCGTGGTGAAGGATGCCAGTGAGCTTGAGGCTGCATTTAACTACGCAATGGAAGGAAGTCGTGGAGACCTGAAAGAGATCATCGTAGAGGGTTTTATTGATTTCCACACCGAGATTACACTACTAACGGTAACACAGAAAGAAGGAGAGACTTTGTTCTGTGCGCCGATTGGCCACCGACAAGAACGTGGCGATTATCAAGAAAGCTGGCAACCTTGTGCTATGGATGATGCACAGCTTGAGGAAGCTCAGGATATGGCGAGAAAGGTCACACAGGCCCTCGGTGGAGCAGGTATCTGGGGTATTGAATTTTTCCTGGGTCATGATGCTGTTTACTTCTCCGAATTGAGTCCGCGCCCTCACGATACAGGAATGGTGACACTCGCTGGCACACAGAATTTCAATGAATTTGAGTTGCACGCACGCGCACTTTTGGGCTTGAACATTCCAGCCATAGAACTCAGATACCCAGGTGTAAGTGCTGTGGTGCTCGCAGAAAAAGAGGGTGTTCCTGTGTATTCTGGAATGGAATTGGCGGCAGCACAGCCTCAGGCAGATTTTAAGATTTTCGGAAAGCCAACTACTCGGCCGTACCGCAGAATGGCGGTTGCCTTAGCCTACGACAGAACTGGTAAGGAAACAATGGGTGCAATGCGCGAGCGCGCAGCAAACATTGCCGCAATGATTAAAGTGCATTAACCTTTTCGCGGATACTTTCAATAAACTCGTGTGCAGTGGCTTGTTCCAAAGCATCGATCGTTTGACCCTCTAGTTTATGATAACGGAGTCCTCTGCGGAATGCCTCGACGATGGACGGGTTCGAACTCTTCATGTAGTTAATGGAGCCGTAAGAGAACATCACTTCACTGTGGTTGGGTCCAATTTCTAGTAATGCCCCATCGCTAAGGGTGAGGTAGTTACACAGCACCATCTGGTAGGCCTTGCCTTCTTTGGTTTGTTCGCTCAAGATGTTTTTGAGCAGCTTATCGAGTACCGCGTGCAACTCTTCTTTGAGTTGGTTTTTTACGCGATCTGACATTCTTGAATTGTTACTGACGTAACGAATTTGACCAATAAGGTTGTCGAACGCACCTGCCACCCAGAACTCTGTGCTTTTAATGCCTTCGCTGAGTTTTGTGAGTTCCTGTCCTTTGTGTATCAGGGCTTGAGGAATCGCAAGTGGATCAAATCGTTCGTGACGACGCATGTTTTCCATCACCCACAGATAATAGCGAAAAGCACTCAACCCAGGCTGGTCCATATAACGGTACAAGGGCACTTCTTTGGCCGTGAAGTACAACTGAGCATTCGGCTGTGTCAGGGCCAATTCTAAATTCTTCCGCGTATTTTCCAAATAGAAATCGATGTCGCCATAATCCTTGATTGGAGGAAGGGTTGTACAAACGACTACCTGGCTGTTCTCTTCAGGCCTTGAGCGCAGTGCATCAATACTTATGGAAAAATGATTGGCCAATTTTACCATTTCATCCGCCGTTAGTGGCGTAGCACCAGTGCGCTTGCGGTAAAGTGAAGCGCGCGAGCAACCCAACACCGCCATAAGGTCAGCGGTAATCTTTGATTTGCCTTTGGTTGAGCTGAAAATCTGCTCAAACAATTGTTGTTGAAAGGCGTTGGGTTGAAACATGGTTGTATAGAATGTTACCATAAATGTATCTATTTTTGGCGCAATGAGTCAAACCCCTCCGAAATCTTCTAAATTTTCCCAGATGCCTGGGAAAGTACTAAGCCATCCAAAGACCGGAGAGGAACTCCTGTTTTCTGCGCCAAGTTTTCGAAAAGGCAATTCGAGTTTCCTGAAGAGCCGCGGTTTACAATTGTTAAATGCATTAGCCGCTTTGAAAGTCCAAGTGGTAGGGAGTTTTTGGTTGCCTGGAATGCACCTATATACTCCTGAGCAACTCGAGGATATGCGCACTATCCCAGGAGTGCCTAACCATTCTTTATTTGTAGGAACATCCGATGCACCAGTCGCAGCTAAGAATTGGTACAGCTTTCAGGGTGATCCATTAATGGTTGTGGAGAACAGATGGGACAGTGTTGAGGAGTATGTGGCCAGCTTTAAAAAGAAATACCGCGCTCGTTACCGTAAAGCAATGGAATTGAACGAGAGTTTGGAGACATTTTACGTGAGTTCCGAGCGGGATTTTCAGGAATGCTGCGCAATGTTTCAAGCAACTTTAGCCCCGAAGGTGGCTGCTTTGCCAGATAATCTGTCTGTTTTGCTAGAAGGATTTGGCCATTGGTTTGGCGATTCTTATCAAGTGCTTGCTGCACAAAAAAACGGTCAGATAGTTGGCTTTATTGGATATCTAAAAGACGGCAATGTTCTCCGTGCGATGCATTATGGTGCTTTGGATGAAGCGCCAGATGGACTGTATAGCTTGCTGATGTTTGAGGTTATTCATCGTGGTATAGAGGGCGGGTTCGCTGAGATCAATTTAGGACGTACAGCCACGGAAATAAAGAGTACCTACGGCGCTCAAGCACGAGAAAACTACTTTTCTTTCTATACGAACAAACCTGTTCTCAGGATGATCCTCAAAGTAGCACACAAGCGTTATCGCCCAAAAAGCTATACATTGAGAAGCCCGTTCAAGGCGAGTTGAGAGCGGTCATTTTTCACGATAACTAGAGATGTTTCAATCCTTCAGCAATTCATTTGGTAGTATTACTGTCGCCTCGATGGGTGCATCTCTCGTACGAGCTGAGCTTAACGGTAAGGAATTGCTCCACGATTTTGGCGATCAGTGGCACCAGTGGGCCGCTGGAGCGGTGATGTTTCCGTTCCCAGTGCGTATGGCATCAGGGACGGTGATGGTATTCGAAGGAACTGAATATCATTGGCCCATCAACGATGAGAAACACCGCGCGGCGCTACACGGCTTTACGCCTTGGGAGGAATTTGAATTGGCCCAACTGCCAAATGGTATACAAGCGAGCTGGAACTATGATGGTGCAAAAGCACATTATCCTTTTCCGTGCCGATTAACCATTAGCTATACTCTTGATGAGCATGGTCTTACCCTTAGCGGACGTATAGATAATCTTGGCGAAGCAAATTTGCCTTTTCATATGGGGTGGCATCCTTATTTCAAGACCAATGCCCCAGCGTTACACCCAGCGCCGACCCATCGATTACAGAAGAATGAAGTAAGCCATCCGGGCGAAAAGATACCTTTTGAAGGATTTGATTGGGCCGAAGAAGTGGACGGGGCATTTTTTATGGATTCTGTCGAGCTTGGGGATGTTAGTATTCAACCGCTATCCGCCATTACCCAGGTATTTCGACCTGCGGACGCCCCTTTTGTGGCTATTGAGCCAATCACAGGTCTAGGTCACCCAGATTTCCCCTGGCGCACCGTACTTCCAGGAGAAGCGGATGAGGTGATGACGACTATTCGCGTAGGGAAGTAAGGGTACCTTCTTTAAGTCCTTCGAATTCCATTTTATTAAACGGTTTCTCAGGGAAGAAGGTAGCCGTCATGGCCGTCAGCCCATCGTCGGCCAACAGTTCGAGGCTCATGACGTCCATATACATCTCGTATTCAGCGCCAGTGGTTTTCCTAGGACCGCTCATGATGTTCTTGAAAGAAGGTTCGAAATCTACCAATCCGCATTTGGAGCGGTCGATGTAAATGGAATCAACACTGGTCCAAATGTCCAGGGTGTCGCCAGCCGCAGAAGTCAATCGCAGCGACCATTGCGGCTCCGCAGAGAAATTAATTCCAAAAGTATTGGCACCACGAAGCCCCATCGCTGGTTCGAGATTGGCTTGAAAACCAGTGCCGCCGTCTAAGCGGAACTGTTGTTTGATGTGGAATTGGCCGTCAAGCTCTACTAGAGATAGTTCTCTTGGTAAGGTCATGCTGCTACGCCACTTATAGGTAGGGACTACTTGAGCATACTCCCAATTGCTCATCCAGCCCATAAAGAGTTTTTTGCCTTGGTCAGTTGGAGCATTCCACCAATTCACGCCGGCGTAATTATCACGTCCCCAATCCATGTAGCGTTGGTCGTCGTGCTCAGCAGTGAAGGCTGTGCCGTCCCAATGACCTACGAAGTATTGCGTGCCTGATCCTCCGTTTGGCGCACCGCTGCCTATGCTAACCAGGAGGATGTCCTTACGGATGCCTTCTTCGGTAGTAAGCGAAAAGAGCTCCGGGCATTCCCAGACGCCACCGTGGTTGCCGTGTTCGCCTGAAAATTGGCTGAGAGGGCTCCAATCCAATAAATTGTCACTGCCGTAAAATGCAATTTCTTGACCCACTGTAAGGGCACATATCCACTGCGTTCCGTCCCACATCATCTTAGGGTCTCGAAAGTCTTTTAATTCCGGGTTAGGGAGGACAGGGTTGCCTTCATAAAATTCATAAGTCATCCCACCGTCAAGGCTGTAGCTGATGCCTTGGGTTTGTATGTCGCCAGGACGCTTGTGGAACGTGTACATGGCGATGACGGGAGGGGTGCTATCCACTGCCAAGCCGCTCACGTTAAAGGTGTCAATCACTGCCGACCCGCTAAAAATGTAGCCCAGGGCCGTATCCGGATAAATAGCAATGGGGTGCTCGGTCCAATGCACCAAATCTTTCGTACTTGCGTGTCCCCAATGCATAGGTCCCCACTGATTGCCCTCAGGGTAGTATTGAAAATACAAATGGTAGGTCCCGTCTTTATAGAACATCCCGTTCGGATCATTCATCCAATGCGCCTCTGGCGAAAAGTGATAGAGCGGGCGATATACCTCAGAAGTATCTGTACTCGTCGTTTGATTTGGGTCCAATTCCGTTGGCGCGCACGCTGTAAAATACAGAAGAGTGGCTAGAATAAAATATCTCATGAAGCGTCGATAAAGGCTTTTAATTCGGTTTTGCTAAT
>WTIZ01000014.1 GCA_011525035.1 Cryomorphaceae bacterium
CTTACATAATCGTCCTCGCCGTAGCCGTCACAAGCAGCCATACATGGATTTCCGTAACGGTAACGCACCCCATTAACCCTCACACAAACTGGATCATATTCCATCGTGCAGATGCAATTGGGATCCGAGGGCACTGCATTCACAGTTTTTACTGCGCAGCCGGACAGGACGATTCCAAAAAGGAGAAGTACATATTTCATGCTCTAAATATAAAACCCCCCGCTCGCGATGCGAGCGGGGGGTCTGAAAATTTTGGGATCCCTAAGGCTTATTTACGACGCTTCTTGCGCTTTTTCTTGCCTTTGACAATAGTCATCTCATCAATGAGGTGGCTGGCACCAGCATACTTGTCAATGATGAATAAGGTGTAACGGATATCTACAGAGATGGTACGCTGAAGCTGGTCTTCGAAGAAGATATCTCCCGACATAGCTTCCCAGTTACCGTCAAATGCAGTACCGATAAGCTCACCATCACCATTGATTACTGGAGAACCTGAGTTACCACCAGTGATATCATTATTCGAAATGAAGTTCACGATTAAATCGCCATTCTCATCAGCGTACTGACCGTAATCTTTAGCGTTGTATAGCTCTTTCAAACGAGCAGGAACGATAAACTCATCATTCGTTGGGTCTTCCTTCTGCATCACACCATCCAACGTCGTTACGTAATCATAGTGTACAGCATCTTGTGGGTCATAAGAACCTACAACACCCCAAGTCATACGCAATGTAGAGTTCGCATCTGGTGCGAATACTTTCTCTGGCATCGCTTGACGGAGACCGTCAGTAAACAGGCGGTAGCCTTTTTCCATCTTTTCACTTACCTCAGCATTGCCGCCTTGTGAAGCAAAGTACGCAGCAATGAACGAAGAAGCTACCTTGCCTCCTTGATCCTCACCTAGTGCATCGAAATCCATAGTTTCTAACCAAGCCTCTAGCGCTTCCTTAGAAGCATAGATACTGTTGTCATAAACATCATTTACAAGGACGCTTAGATCACCGCCCATGCTATCACGAACCTCAGCAAAAATGCTTGGCTGCTGGTCTGCAGGAACGTTTTCCATCCACATGCCCCAAAGCGCCTGAGCCAACTTACGATCTACATCTGCTTGGTACTCGCTGAAGTGGTCCGTTGCATATTCAAGCACGTTCTGCTTGTCTTCTTCCAACTCTTCCGAGCTCTCCAAAGCGCCAAGCATTCTGTTTAAACGGAACGCATACAACGGTAAAGAAGCACCGCGGATACCGCCTTCCATAAGGTACACTTGACCTTTCACAGTGGCATCAGTTGCAGCATACGCTTCATCCAACAGATCCAAAGCTCCGGCATATTCCGCACGACTTTCATCGGCATTTGCCCAAGCAAGGTATGTCGCTTCGATAGCCTCTTTCTTCGCTTTCACGCGGTTTTTCTTCAACTGCTCAGTCTGACCGATGAAGTACTTCCAGTAGTTCGCAGTAGATGCATAGTTTGAAGCTAGTGCAATACGAACTGCATCATCAGCATCCATAGCCTCTTTCATGATGGCCAATTTCTGCTCACGAATCTCAACCACTGTTGGGTTGTATAGGTTAATCGCTTGCTCGATACCTGTTGAAGTCAAGAAGCGGTCTGTAGAACCTGGGAATCCAAATACCATAGAGAAGTCGCCTTCCTGAACACCGTTCAAGCTCACCGGTAGGTGGTGCTTAGGCGTCAACGGAACGTTATCAGCGCTAACATCAGCAGGGTTTCCTTCAGCATCTGCATAGATGCGGAACATAGAGAAATCACCAGTGTGACGTGGCCACATCCAGTTATCAGTATCGCCACCGTATTTACCTACGCTGCTAGGTGGAGCACCTACCAAGCGAACGTCCTTGTAGGTATTGAATACGAACAAGTAGTACTCATTGTTGTGGAAGAAGCTACGTACGTAAGCATTGTGTTTTGTACCCTCAGTTGCTTCTTTAGCAAGCGCTGCTCCCACTTCTCTTGCCTTCGCTGCACGCTGTGCTTCCGTCATATCGTCGGTCAATTCCGCCAATACTTTATCGGTAACATCTTCCATGCGTACAAGGATAGCGGCAGTAAGCCCCGGATTCGTGCGCTCCTCTTCACGAGTCATCGCCCAGAAGCCGTCTGTTAGGTAATCGTTTTCTACTGTAGAATGTGAACGGATGGCGTCGTAACCACAGTGGTGGTTAGTGAGCATCAATCCCTGGTCTGAGATGATTTCGCCAGTACAGAATCCGCCCAAAGAAACAATCGCATCTTTGATAGACGCATTGTTGATATCGTACAATTCTTCTGCGGTTAGGTTTAGACCATTGGCCTGCATGTCGGCTATGTTCAAACGCTTGATCAGCATTGGCAACCACATTCCTTCGTGCGCCGAAGAAACAGTCGTGCTCAACACCAACGATAGCGTCAAAAAGCCAGCAATAAATCTTTTCATGCTTGATTATTTGGGTTAGTTCAATAAAAAAGAGCCCTGCCTACTCAGGCAGAGCTCTCAAATATACGTTATTCGTGTCCAATTATAGGCCCAAAGCCTTGCGAGCGTCACCGCCCATCAAGATTTCTTCAGGGTTCTCTAGCGCCTCTTTGATGGCCACCAAAGTACCTACACTTTCACGACCGTCAATCACACGGTGGTCGTAGCTAAGGGCCACATACATCATAGGACGAATGACTACTTCACCGTCCACTGCAACTGGGCGTTGAATGATGTTGTGCATTCCTAAGATCGCACTCTGAGGCGGGTTGATAATAGGCGTCGATAGCATCGAACCAAAGACCCCACCGTTGGTGATGGTAAATGTTCCACCCGTCATCTCATCAATAGTGATCTTACCGTCACGCACCTTCGTCGCCAAACGACCAATCTCCTTTTCAACGCCTGCAAAATCCATAGTTTCTGCATTGCGCAATACTGGCACCATCAATCCTTTAGGTCCACTAACCGCAATACTTACATCTACATAATCGAAGCTCACCATGTGGTCGCCGTCGATCATGCTGTTGGTCGCAGGATACATCTGCAATGCGCGCGTTGCCGCTAGTGTAAAGAAGCTCATAAAGCCCAATTTCACACCGTGCTTCTCCACGAATTCGTTCTTGTATTTGTTGCGCAGATCAAAGATTGGCTTCATGTCGACCTCGTTGAAGGTCGTCAACATGGCAGTCTCATTCTTCACGGTCACCAAACGGCTGGCAAGCTTACGGCGAAGACTACTCATCTTCTTGCTCGTAGATCCGCGCTCTCCGTTACCTGCAGAACCCATTGAAGCAACCGCATCAATAACATCCGCCTTGGTGATTCGGCCGTCTTTACCAGTTCCTCTGCTCACTTTAGCACCCGTTTCAGCCATCATCTTCTTCGCAGCAGGACTCGCTGTTCCTGTCGCATATGTATCGGCTTGTGGCGCTGCCGGTGCAGCCTTTTCTGCTACTGGCTCTGGATTAGGTGCGGCAGCTGGAGCGGAAGCCCCCTCTGGACGAGCAGCTGCTGTATCGATGATACAAACCACTTGACCTACCTCAACCACATCACCCTCTTCGGCTTTAAGGGTGATCACACCTGCTTCCTCAGCAGGTAACTCTAAAGTTGCCTTATCAGAATCTACCTCTGCGATAGCCTGATCCTTTTCTACGTAATCACCGTCGCTAACCAACCATGTTGCAATCTCAACTTCTGTAATCGATTCGCCCGGTGAAGGCACTTTCATTTCTAACATATCTCTAAAACTTAGATGCTAAATACTCTTTCAATTGTTTCGCGTTGACGTTGGTGAGCAACCTTGCTCGAACCACTCGCTGTTGATGCACTCGGCGCCGGACTTACCAACGTCAGTTTTTGATGCATCTGCCACAGCATGTACGTCCATGCGCCCATGTTTGCAGGTTCTTCCTGTGCCCAAATGTGTAATTCTGCATTCGGGTATTTTGCAACCTCCTGCTTGATTGCTAGATCGTCCAATGGATACAACTGCTCAATGCGGATTAACGCCACATGATCTGCATTCTGCGCCTCGCGCTCTTCAAGCAGTTCATAGTAGAGCTTCCCTGAACAGAACACCACCTTAGTTACTTTATCTGCTGCCACTTCATTATCCGGAATGATGTGCTGGAAGCTACCTTCAGCGAGGTCTTCCATGGTGCTCTTCACTCGTGGATGACGCAACAAACTCTTCGGCGACATTACCACCAATGGACGGCGGAAGTGACGCTTTTGTTGACGACGTAGTAGGTGGAACAAGTTTGCTGGTGTAGTACAGTTTGCCACCGTCATGTTCTCCTGTGCACAAAGCTGCAAGAAACGCTCAAGGCGCGCCGAGCTGTGCTCTGCACCCTGGCCTTCATAACCGTGTGGCAACAACAGCACCAAGCCGTTTTGAACCTTCCACTTGTCTTCAGCAGCACTGAGGAACTGGTCAATCATGATCTGTGCACCGTTGGCAAAATCACCGAACTGTGCCTCCCATATTGTCAACGTTTGCGGCGACGTCATGGCATATCCGTAATCGAAGCCCATGACCGCATATTCACTTAGCAGTGAATTGTAAATGGCAAATCGGCCTTCTTTACCTGGATATTCATTCAACAGGCTTACCTCTTCCTCACTGTCCTCAACCTTGAGAATGGCGTGACGGTGCGAGAAGGTACCGCGCTCCACATCCTCTCCGGAAATACGAATATTGAAGTCTTCTGCCAGGAGTGATCCGTAAGCCAGTAGTTCAGCCATACCCCAATCGAGGCTGTTGCGCTCTTCACTTACTTGGTCTGCGCGATCTTTCATCAAACGCTCTGTCTTACGCAAGAATTTCTTGCCTTCTGGAAGCGTCGTGATGTATTTCGCGATGTCGCGAAGTTTGCTCAGATCAAAGGTGGTGTCCACAGGCTGCAACATCTCACCGGGTTCAGCTGGTGGGAAGTTGGTCCATTCTTCGTTCATAAATGGAACGATGACGTTGCGCTCGATCATTTTAGACTCGTCAAAGTCTACCTCGAGCATGGCCTTAAATTCAGCCTGCATCTCTTTCACCATTCCCTCATTGGCTACACCCTCTGCAAGCAGCTTCTTCGCGTAGATCTCACGCGGATTTGGGTGTTTTGAGATGGCCTTGTAAAGAATTGGCTGTGTAAAACGAGGCTCATCCCCTTCGTTATGACCGTACTTACGGTAACACAACAAATCAATGAAGATGTCTCTGTTAAAACGCTGGCGGTACTCAATGGCCAAACGCATAGCGTGTACCAAGGCCTCTGGGTCATCACCGTTTACGTGTAATACGGGTGCAAGGATCACCTTAGCAACATCCGTACAGTAGGTGGATGAACGTGCGTCCTTGTAGTTCGTCGTAAAACCAACCTGGTTGTTGATGACGATATGCAATGTTCCTCCCGTCTGATATCCGTCAAGCTGTTCCATTTGAACAGTTTCGTACACCACACCTTGTGCAGCAATGGCTGCATCCCCGTGGATAAGTATCGGAAGTACTTTTTTATTGTCGTGGTTGTAGTCGTTGTTGATCTTCGCACGAGCGATGCCTTCAACAACTGGGTCAACTGCCTCAAGGTGCGACGGGTTTGGTGCGATATTCATCTTCACCTGCTTGCCGTCAGAGGTCGTATGGAATGTGGTATGACCGAGGTGGTATTTTACATCACCATCGATAGTGATATCGTCAAACGCCTTTCCTTCAAACTCAGAGAAAATCTGCTTGCGCGGCTTCCCAAAAATATTGGTCAATACGTTCAAGCGACCGCGGTGCGCCATCCCAAGAACAAACTCTTCAACGCCGTGACGAGCACCGTGATTTACGGCTTCGTCTAAACCGGGAATCAACGACTCAGCACCCTCGATAGAGAAGCGCTTCTGTCCAACGAACTTGGTATTCAAGAAAGCCTCAAAACTCACAGCTTGATTCAGCTTGTGAAGGATCTGCTTTTTCTCCTCAATAGACAATACCGGCTGGTTGTCGTTTTCGTGGATCCAATGTTTGATCCAGGTTCTACGCTGTGGATCGCGGATGTAGTTGTACTCTACCCCTGTGCTTTGGCAATAAATAGCCTCAAGGTGCTCCACAATCTTGCGCAATGTGCGGGGACCGCTTGCGCCCAGCTCTGTGGCAGCATTAAATTCTGTATCAAGATCGTCCTTAGACAACCCAAAGTTTTCGATATCTAGAGTAGGACGGTATTCACGACGCTCACGTACCGGATTGGTCTTAGTGAACAAGTGGCCTCTTGAACGGTAGCCTTGAATGAGGTTGAGAACATGAAATTCTTTGATCACCTCTTCAGGTACACCGGCGCCTTGTAAATCGTCTTCCGAATATACCTCACGAGCAAAGTCGTAGCCTTGGAAGAAGGCCCTCCAGCTCGGCTCCGTGCTGTCCGGTTCTTTCAGATAACGTTGGTACTGCTCGTCGATAAACTCAGCATGTACGCTACCTAAAAATGAAAATCTATCCATTTCAGTGTGTTGGAAATTCTCTCAAAAGTACAACACAAAAGCCGGGGATTTCGCTGTTAATCGCAATAATGATATAGCTATTAACAAACTGACCGAATTCTGTGCTTTTTGCACCAAAAAAAAGGCCCTTAGTAGGGCCTTATCTTAATATTCTTCTTCGTTCCAAAGGAAATCTTCTTCGGACGGATAATCCGGCCAAATCTCCTCGATGCTTTCATAAGTTTCTTCCTCTTCTTCTTCGATAGCTTGAAGATTCTCAACCACCTCTAGAGGTGCACCAGTGCGAATTGCATAATCGATCAACTCATCACGGGTTGCAGGCCATGGAGCATCACTCAAATAAGAAGCTAATTCTAAAGTCCAGTACATATTTTATCGTATTAACTCGATTTGGTATTTCGTGCAAATGTAATCGATTTCCGCACTTGGGCAACTTTTTTGCCAAAAAGCGTAACTTCCTAGTAGTTAGGAGTCCAAATACGCTCTTCTAGACCTTCTTTGTGGAGAATAAACCGTGCTAGGACGAAGAAAAAGTCCGACAATCTATTCAGGAAAACAGGAATCTCTTCTTTCACTTCAACTTCATTGGCCAATGCCACCACGCGACGTTCAGCGCGACGTGTAATTGTGCGAGCAACTTGTGCCATTGATGAAGCCTTCGAACCGCTTGGTAAAATGAAATTTTTCAACTCAGGAAGCTGTTCGTTCCAAGAATCTATTTGACGTTCCAAAGCATCCACTAACTCCGGGTCCAATTTTGGCATCGGAAACGTCGCTTCGCCCTCCAACGCGAGGTAGGAGCCCATAGAAAAAAGCTCGCTCTGAATTTTAGTCAATAACGGGAAGCTGTTGGTAGGAAGCTCTGCAGCGAGCACACCCAACCATGAGTTTAATTCGTCTAAGGTGCCGTAAGCTTCTAATCGCATATCGTCCTTAGAGACTCGAGTACCGGTAAGTAAGGAAGTGGTTCCTTTGTCGCCTGTTTTGGTGTAGATTTTCACTAGTATGCTCTTTCTTTCCTACCCTCAACGTAGAAAATAAAGCTCTTGTTCACCACTCGATTTCCTCCTGCAGTCGGGTAATTTCCTGTAAAATACCAATCTCCAGGATTATTTGGACAACTCAAGTGCAAATCTTCAATGTCCTGATAAACAATACTTACCCTTGCTTTGACATCCGGTGGCGTCAGTAATTCAGCAATTTTAGCGCTGATCTCTTCAGCGGTAAATGGCTCATAAATCTCTTTGACGTAATTCTGAACCTCTTCGTCTGGAAGTGTTTCCTGTGCCTTACACTTTTGATACACTGCATCAATAATGTCGGTCTTACCGTGCTCCTTCAATAGCGCCACTGCTGCACGGAAGGCAATGAAATCGCCCATACGTGCCATATCAATCCCGTAACAATCCGGGTAGCGAATCTGTGGGGCCGAAGAAGCAATCACGATATGCTTTGGAGACAATCGGTCAAAAATTCTCAGGATACTCTGCTTCAAGGTCGTTCCGCGAACAATACTATCGTCGATAGCTACCAAATGGTCCTGCGGTGTTACCGAACCGTGTGTAATATCATAGACATGGCTCACCAACTCGTCTCTGGAACTGTCTTCAGTAATGAAGGTGCGAAGCTTCACATCTTTCCAAGCTACTTTTTCCACGCGAGGACGCTTTCCAAGCACGGCTTTTAGCTCATCATCGCTCAAATTTCCGTCCTTAATGGCTTCGTACTTCAACGTATTGAAATGGTCTTCCATTCCCTTGACCACACCGTAAAAGCTGACCTCTGCAGTATTTGGAATGAATGAGAACACCGTGTTGTCTACATCGCCTTCTACCTTCTCCACCAATTTTGGAATCAAACGACGGCCGAGCTCAATACGCTCGTTGTAAATATCTCTGTCGTTTCCACGAGAGAAGTAGATGCGCTCAAAAGAACACGCTTTGTAGTCTAAAGGCTCTTTGATTTGCTCAATACTCACATCACCGTGGTGCTTTACAATAATGGCCGACCCCGGTGGCAATTCGTTCACCTGGTCCGTCTTAATATTCAACGCCGTCTGGATTACCGGGCGCTCCGAAGCAACCACTACAATCTCGTCGTCGTAGTAATAGAAGGCCGGGCGAACTCCGGCAGGATCTCTTAAAACAAAAGAATCACCGTGGCCCATCATTCCGGCCATGGCGTAACCGCCGTCCCATTTCTTGGAAGCGCTCTTCAATACACCTGCGACATCAAGACGCTTGGCAATCTCAGCAGTGGCTTCCTTCTTGGTGTAGCCTTCCTCTTTTAATTCATAGTAGAGACGATCGTTTTCTTCGTCCAAGAAGTGACCGATCTTCTCCATGATGGTCACTGTATCTGCTTTCTCCTTAGGATGCTGGCCCAATTCTACCAACTCCCCAAAGAGCTCGTCTACATTGGTCATGTTGAAGTTCCCTGCAACGATCAAATTTCTCGTTGGCCAGTTGTTCTGGCGTAAAAAAGGGTGACAAGCTTCAATCGTGTTCCCTCCGTAGGTACCGTAACGCAAGTGACCTAAGAATACCTCACCAGTAAAAGGCAAGTTCTTCTTCAACCAAGGCACATTCTTTAATAGATCGGTGTTTTCGCCAACACCGTCTGCAATACGCTTCTGTACTTTTCCGAAAATATCACCAATGGCATTGGTGTCCACCGAACGGTACCGCGAGATGTAACGCGTACCAGGCTCCATATCCAACTTCACATTCGCCAATCCCGCACCGTCTTGACCGCGGTTGCGTTGCTTCTCCATGAGAAGGTACATCTTGTTCAGGCCATAAAAAGCCGTTCCGTATTTCTCAACGTAATATTCTAGCGGTTTGCGAAGGCGAACGAATGCAAGACCACATTCGTGTTTTATGGCATCACTCATTTGGCGAATAATTGAACAACAAAACTACCATAATTGAGGTCTACCGGCAAGTGTGATTAAATGAACTTTGCGAGGTCTAAATTCAACCACTCAAGGGCCGCACCGTGCAACAATTTTCCTTTGCGCTGCTCACTCCAAGGCATTGAATTTATGAGTCTTCCGGGCTCCAATTCTCCAAGCGGGAATGGATAATCGGTCCCCAAGGCCACCCTGTTCTCGCCAACGAGCCCAACGATGTAGTCGAGCATCTTCGGATCGTGAACGAGCGAATCGAGCCAAAACTTGCCCATGTATTTCTCCGGTGAAATCTGATTATCAATCGCACACAAATCCGGACGAACGTCGAAACCGTGCTTAATACGCCCAAGGGTCGCCGGAAATGAACCACCGCCGTGGGCGAAAGCGAAACGAAGCTTTGGTAACCTCTCAAAAACACCGCCGAAAATCAAGGAACAGATGGCCAATGAGCTCTCTGCGGGCATACCCACCAACCAAGGGAGCCAATACTTTTCCATCTTATCCTTGCCCATCATGTCCCACGGGTGAACGAAGATGGCCATATCGAGATCTTGACAGGCCTCGAAGATGGGGAACAACTCCGGTGCATCGAGGTTCCAATCGTTAATGTGTGTACCTATCTGAATGCCTTGAAGGCCTATTTCCTTGCAACGTCGAAGCTCTGCAATAGCCAACTCTGGCGCCTGCATGGGCAGCGTGCCAAGGCCTACAAATCGCTTCGGGTATTTCGCACATATTTCTGCAATGTGGTCGTTCAAGAAAACTGCCACTTCAAGCGTATCCTTGGGTTTGGCCCAATAGCTGAACATCACAGGTACTGTAGAGAGCACCTGTACATCTACATGTTGATGGTCGCATTCACTCATGCGTGTCCCAGGATCCCAACAATTGCTTTCCACTTCTCTGAAAAAGTGGTCGTCCTTCATCATTCGTGCACAAGACGGCATATGGTGATCTAGACTGATAAACCCTCCGTATCCAAAGCGTTCACGGAAGTTTGGGATGTCTCTTGGTAAGATGTGTGTATGTATGTCTACCGTAAAATTTCTGCTCGTTACCTCACACATACTTATACGAATCTAGGGTCCGATTCCATTCTAGTACCACACTTCTCACAGGTGCGCTTTTCTTCGCTGGCGTAATATTCTTTGAACCTTGGCAAGAAATCCGTTTCGATGTTCTTCAACTCGAAATAGGTCTCGTGTAACTTGTGATTACAACTGTCGCAAAACCACAATAGCCCGTCTGTATAGCCGCGGCCTTCGCGCTTGCGCTCCACCACTAAACCTATGCTGCCTTCATGGCGAACAGGGCTGTGCGGCACTTTTGCAGGTACGGTCATCATATCTCCAGGACCTAAATCCAAGCTTTTTACCTCGCCGTCCACTTGCACATTGACCGTGATATTCCCCTCCAATTGGTAGAAGAATTCTTCCGTTTCATTGTAGTGATAATCCTTACGTGCATTGGGACCTGCAACGACCATAACGATGTATTCATCGCTATCCGGCGTCAAGTTTTTATTGGCTACTGGTGGTTTGAGTAGATCGCGATTTTCATCGAGCCACTTCTGGAAATTGAACGGTTGTAGTACAGACATGATTTGTTTGCTTTGGAGTACCAATTTAGGGCAAAAGTGAGGGCTTTTAAAATTGGACCCAAAGCTTCCTTATCTTCGCTACACACAGACCCAGATAATGAACATTCGCAATTACATCGATGGCGCCTTTTCCGATCCAGTAGGTGGCCAATTCCTAGACAATATCGATCCGTCAACCGGAAACGCCTATGGCCTCATTCCTCGGAGCCAAGCCGCCGATGTAGACCTTGCTGTGGCCGCAGCCAAAGCCGCTTTTCCGGCATGGAGTTCGCTTAGTGCGGCCGAGCGTTCATCCTGGCTCATGAAAGTTTCGAATGCCATAGATGCAAAACTCGATACCCTGGCACTCGCCGAGAGCAAAGACAATGGCAAGCCACTCAAGCTGGCCACTGCTGTCGATATTCCTCGCGCTCGTGACAACTTCAAGTTCTATGCAACGGCCATCCTTCATGACGCTTATGAAACGCATGATATGGGTGTGGACGGCTTTAATTATACCCTGCGTCAACCCATTGGTGTAGCAGGATGTATCAGCCCGTGGAACCTACCGCTGTACCTGTTCAGTTGGAAGATTGCTCCTGCACTTGCTGCAGGAAACACTGTGGTCGCCAAACCTTCAGAGGTCACTCCAGCTACCGCTTATTTACTCAGCGAAATCTTGGATGAAATTGGCTTTCCAAAAGGCGTGCTAAACATCGTTCACGGATTGGGTGCAGAAGTCGGTGCGTCCATTGTTGCACACAATGACACCAATATCATTTCATTCACTGGAGGCACACAAACCGGTAAAGCCATTTCTTCAGTGGCGGCACCAATGTTCAAGAAGATCAGCTTGGAACTAGGCGGGAAGAACGCCAATGTCATTTTCGACGATTGTGATTTTGAAGACGCCGTAAACACTTCAGTGCGCGCAGCTTTTGCCAATCAAGGGCAAATTTGCCTGTGTGGCTCTCGCATTTATGTCCAACGCGGCATCTATGAGAAGTTCAAAGCAGCGTTCTTGGAACGCGTAAACGGTCTCACCGTTGCCGATCCACTTTCTGACAAGGCACGAATGGGCGCTGT
>WTIZ01000023.1 GCA_011525035.1 Cryomorphaceae bacterium
TACATCCAACGGCTCGATGTGGTCTTGAAAGAGCTTAGTGGTCATATAATCCGTTGCAACCAAAGTGAACAGTTTGACCGCGTTTTTTTCAAGATTGGGATTCTTGAGTGGACGCATAACAATGGCCTTGGCGTCGTCGTCAATAGTCAATATGGTGTTCTTGATGATGCCGAATCGAGATTCTTTGATCGTCCGATCAGGCTCAAATTGAATCTGAGCTTTTGCTAGGCCGCAAAACAAAAGCGCTGCGACCAAAGAGCCACAGCGCTTGAAAATTAATTTCTGCATTGTGAGGTGTATTGGTTCCTCACGAATGTAATTACTCCCACGTAAATAATGGGCGGTCTTGCATCATTTTTACAACCTCATTACCTACCTCAGTGATAATGCTCTCATTATCAATGTTAGTGACTACACGGTCGATTAGATCTGCAATAGTATCCATGTGTTCCTCTTTCAAACCACGAGTGGTGATTGCAGGAGCACCTAGACGAATACCAGAAGTCGTAAATGGACTCTTATCGTCAAACGGTACCATGTTCTTGTTTGCAGTAATGTGCGCTCTTACTAGAGCTTGCTCCGTCGCCTTACCAGTGACACCTTTATTACGAAGATCGATAAGCATCAAGTGGTTATCTGTTCCACCTGAAATGATGTCGTAACCACGGTTGACGAAAGACTGCGCCATAGCAGCAGCATTTTTCTTCACCTGTAGCTGGTACTCGAAGAATCCATCGCTTAAAGCTTCACCATAGGCAACTGCTTTTGCTGCGATTACGTGCTCCAAAGGACCACCTTGGATACCTGGGAAGATGGCCATGTCTAAGACGTTGGACATCATCTTTACTTCTCCTTTCATGTTGGTTTCACCCCAAGGGTTTGGGAAATCTTCTCCCATCATGATCATACCACCACGAGGACCACGCAAGGTCTTGTGCGTTGTAGTTGTTACGATGTGACAGTGCGGCATTGGGTCATTCAAGATGCCTTTAGCGATCATACCTGATGGGTGCGAAATATCCGCAAGGAGGATGGCTCCTACTTCATCAGCGATTTCACGGAAACGCTTGAAATCAATATCACGGCTGTATGCAGAAGCACCCGCGATGATCATGCGTGGCTTGCACTCTTTTGCTTTGGCTTCGATTTTATCGTAGTTCAATAGGCCGGTCTCCTTCTCTACTCCATAAAACTCTGCATTGTAGGTTTTACCTGAGAAGTTTACTGGAGATCCGTGGGTCAAGTGACCACCGTGGCTCAAATCGAAACCGAGAACAGTATCACCAGGCTTCATCACAGCTAAATACACTGCTGCATTTGCTTGAGAACCTGAGTGAGGCTGAACATTTACGTAAGCCGCACCGTAGAGTTCCTTAGCACGGTCGCGCGCCAAATCTTCAACTACATCGACAATCTCACAACCGCCGTAGTAACGTTTACCAGGGTATCCTTCTGCGTATTTGTTGGTCAAAACTGAACCTTGCGCTTCCATAACTTGAGGCGAGGCGAAGTTCTCAGATGCAATAAGCTCGATGCCATTGATCTGACGTTGGTTTTCCTGTGCGATTAGGTCGAAAATTGTAGTATCTCTCATGATCAATTATTGAAGCGCTAAAATTACGGCGAACACCCGTAATTGCCCAATAATCAGTGCCCGTAAGTTTTACACATTAAAACGGCGTAGACCAACGCTCGTCTGAATACATATTTGAACCTGTAAGGGTCCTAATGAATGCCTCTAAATCTGCACGTTCAGTTGATGTTAACTCAAGTTTTACGGAGGTTAATCCGCGAACCAAACGTCCGTCGACGGTACGATTATTAACATCCGGTATGACCTCATTATAATGCTCCACTATGGTTGTGAACTCCAAGAAGTTCCCAGTGTGCATCATTGGTGTATTGACGGAACCATCTGGACCGAAAATATCCCGTAGCGAAGGTGACCGCGTATTGGTTGTGTCAAAGCCTGCTGGATTGCCAGCCTCTTTGTCAACACCATTATTGCCACTCATTGGATCGATGTCAAATTCTGGAGGTCGGTGACATCCTGCACATCCAGCACCACCTGAAGTACGTACATTTTGATTATCAAGTTGAGGCGGAGCTCTAAAAAGAAACTTCCCTCTGTTCTCTGCAGGAGTGAAATTCGAGTAGGATCCTTGAATGTCACCCGCGGCCGCATAACCTTCATCGAATCTTGAATCAAAGCTTTCAATGGAACTCACAAAATGCTCTAGTGCTTGGGCGATACGCTGTTTATTGATAGTGGTTCCTTCTCGTTCGAAGGCCCAATCAAAGAGTTCAGAATAGTACTGCAGTCCCTGAAGTTTAGCCAATAAGCTGTCCAAGCCAGGCTGATCACCCATGCCGCTGAAGCCCATTTCGATATGGTCTTCAATAGGCTGTGTAACTTGGTTTCTGAGGTTAATCGCCCGACGGTCCCAGAACATTGCAGGAAGTGCGGCAAACCTAGTATTTACAAGGCGCATGCTTTGTCTCGAAGTCAAACCACCGTCTAATCCAACACTTTGCTGGGAACTATCGCCAAAAGCGTGCGCCTGAATGTGGCACGAGCCACAAGCGATAGAGTTGTTTAGACTGAGCTGCTTGTCGTAGAACAGCACTCGACCTAAAGTCGCTTTGCGATTATCTACATCCCCGTCTAGGCGATTGTCACGAGTGATATAATCCGGTGCAGTACTGCTGTAATCTAATGGGGGCTCTAATGGAAAATCGGCCCCTAAGTAAGTGTAAGCCGCATCCAATTCGTAGGCACCCTCCCCTGTTCGACCACAGGCCGCCAGTAGCAAAATACCTAGAATGAATGCGTATCTCTTCATTTATTTAATCAACTCCATTTCATCGATTAACCAACGCTGGCCGGCAAATTTATCGATGATGAACAGGACATATCTACTATCAACCATGATGTTGCGGCAGATGTTTGCATCAAAGTTCACATCACTCATGGTACCTTCCCAGATACGGTCAAAATTCAAGCCAATGAGCTCTCCACGTGCATTCAGTACCGGTGAACCGCTGTTCCCACCTGTAGTATGATTCGATGCAATGTTACAGACTGGTAGTTTTCCGTTCTCTGCATAGTCGCCGTAGTCTTTGTTGTCGTACAATTCGATCAGTTTACTAGGCATATCAAATTCGTAATCCCCTGGCTTGTATTTCGCCATCGCTCCGTCAAGATAAGTAGTGGTTCCGTAGGTTACAGCATCGCGAGGGCTAACCCCTTCTAGCTTTCCGTAGGTCACGCGGAGTGTACTGTTGGCATTCGGATAGAAGTTGCGCTCAGGAAATACTTCAATTAAGGCTTTCATATAAGTTGATTTCAACTCAGAAGCTTTCGAGGCCAATTCCGCCGACGGCGAATTCGCTCTGTAGATTCCAAATGCTCCAGCGGTAAATGCAGCCATCTTCGGCGCCAAGCTGTCCAATTCGAAAATGTCTCCACGCTGCGCTGCAGCAGTAATCGCCTTTAATTCGTTGTGAACGGCTGTATTGAAGGCAGATGCATCTCCTGTTAATTCTGCGATTTCAGGCAACTCTGTTGTAGCCATATCGAGCATGGCCGCGGTCGTTTTGGCGCTTACCTCGTAGCTAAAGTCTTTGTCGAAGCTCAAAATAGCAGCATTCATTGCTTCTCCTTCCATTCTACCCAATCGGTTGGCAAGGTTGAACCACTCCATTCCGTAGTACACCGTTTCAATGAATTCATTGCGCTTGTAGGTCCCTTCAGACATCTGTGTACTTACCACGGCGATATCGTTCAAAAGACTGCCGTATTTGTCCCAAAGGTTAGCATCGGCCGCGATACGAGCGGTGAACTCTGCTTCTAGCTTGCGTTTTCTGTCCACGCCTTTGGTAAATGCTACCCCTTCAATCTGGCCGATCCACTTTTTCCATCCGTTGGCGATACGAGCATACTTTGAAGCATATTTTAACTGAACAGCAGCATCCGCACGCATTTCAGCATCCATGATGGATAAAAGTACATCGCGGATTTCTACGCGACGCGCATTCTCTACGTTGACCAATTGGTCCATTTCTACTGCCGTCAGATACTCCTGCGTACGACCAGGATAGCCAAAAACCATAGTAAATTGCCCAGGTGTGCGAGGAGCTACGTTCACTTTTAAATGCTGTGCTGGTGAAAACGGCACGCCTGCTTCATCGTATACTCTGAAAAGACTGAAGTCTCCTGTATGGCGCGGGAACACCCAGTTGTCGGTATCTGCACCGTACTTACCAATAGAGCTTGGCGGGGCGCCTACGAGGCGAACATCGTTGTATTTCTTGGTGGCCAACAGGTAGTATTGATTGCCCTCGAAGAAAGGAACAACTTCATACAACAATGCTGGGTCTGCATCTTTTTTCGCAGCTATGAGATTTTGCATCGCCTCTGCCTTATTCGTTGAAGACATCACTTCATTGGTCACATCTTCCATGTACACCAATTGCTCTACAAATAATCCCGGATTCTTGAGCTCTTCAGCCATAGAATTGGCCCAGAAGCCGTTCTTTAGGTAGTTGTGCTCCATCGAGCTTTGCTTTTGGATCTGACCATAGCCACAGTGGTGGTTGGTGAGCACTAAGCCTTTTGAAGAAATGAACTCTCCTGTACAGAAGCCACCAAAGCTGACGATGGCATCTTTCAGCGAGCTGTGGTTGATGCTGTAAATGTCTTCGGCACTGAGCTCGCAGCCCATGGCCTGCATGTCTGCGATATTGTTGTTTAGGAGCATTGGGATCCACATGCCCTCCTTCGCAGAAGAGAATTGGACACTAGAAAGAATTAACAGTAGGGAAAGAAATTTCTTCATCGTAAGTGTTGTAATTTGCAGGGTATAAACTTAAACAAACAATGAAGAAAATATTCATGGGAGCCGCAGTTGCTTCTTTACTTTTTGCTTGTAGCGGAGAAAGTTCGGACGGCTTTCAGCTCAGTATTGATATTCCAAGTGCTGGTGATAGCCCCGTTAAGGTCACTTTAGAAGGAGACTCTGTTATTTACGAGGGAAATCTTACGGACGGTTCACTCACTGCAAACTTGAGTGATTTTGACAATCAATTCACTATGGTACAGATTATGGAATTGGGTCAACCAGCGGTCTACTTCCACGACGGTGCCGATGTGAATATCACCTTTGATGAGATGACGGGCTTTAATATCGAGGCAGGTGTAATGAATGACAGTGCAGATGCACTGAACGATCAAAGCGCATTTTTCGGACAAACCATGCAGGTTTTGGAGCAGAAATATATGACGGCAATGGATTCAAACGACGTTGATGCGCAGAACGAGATTCGCGAGGAGGCTATGAATTTGATGGAAAGCCAAGAGCGCATGAAGATTGAATTTGCCAAGCGCAACGATATCCTTGGTGCGTCAATCGCTCTTTCTTCTCAAAGCAGCAATCTTACCTATGAAGATTTGAAGGCTGTTTTAGATCAAGTAAGCCCTGAATTCCACAGCGCTCCGGATTACACGCGTCTCGCAGAGCGCGTTGAAACCATGGGTCGTTCGGCTATCGGTATGCAGTTCAAAGACTTTGCTCAAACATCAGCAACAGGTGGTACACTAAATGTTCTTGCTGTTGAAGGTAAGTATGTTCTCGTGGACTTCTGGGCATCTTGGTGTCGTCCTTGTCGCGCTGCCAACCCAGCGCTTGTAGAGCTGTATAATACGTACCACGAACAAGGTTTTAATATTCTGGGAGTAAGCTTGGACCGTGATGGCGCTTCATGGCAAAAAGGTATTAAAGAAGACGGATTGCCTTGGCCGCAGATTTCGGATTTGCAATACTGGCAAAATGAGATTTCGACTTATTACGGTATTCAATTCATCCCACAAAACATCCTGATCGACGACAACGGAGTTATCGTTGCGAAGAATATGGAACCTGCTAAATTGGGTGAATTCCTATCAAACAATCTCTAAACGAGACCTCTACGTCGGCGAATGATCCATTCAGCCGATGCAATTAATAAGGCGAGTCCCCAGTACCAAACATGAAGGTGCTGGGGATTTTTTTGCTCAAAACTGAGGACTGTAGGAGCTACATTTTCTAAGGGTGTTGCACCGTCCATAGCACCGGCATTCGCCCAAGAGTTGATCAGGGATTGATTTCTCGGTCGAACCTTTTCTACATCGACATCTTTTACTTGCAGATTTGAAGTGGTCTTTAAGGCTCCACCCGACCAATTGGCCACAGCTTCTACCCTATAAATACCAGGGACTGTAGGTGTGAAAGTCCCCATGACACTATTCCCTTCTGGACTAAGCGTCACTTGTTCAATGAGCGTAGCTCCCTGATTAATCTCAATACTAAAATTTGCAGGCAGCACTTCTAAGCGACTGTTCACGACTGCCCCTGCAATCTGAGCACTCTCTCCTAACGACACTTGCTGTGGAGACGTTAGACGCAATTGCGCGGGTTCATAACGCTGCATTAATTCTTCAAGGAGTGCCTCAAAAGCATCAAGAGTCTTGGCAGAGGCTAAACCGCTCTTGTACCAATGAATGCCACGAGTATCAAGGTATTCGCCCTCGGATATGCTGATATTTTCAGCCTTGCTGTACACCTCGACTCCTTTGTAATCCAATAACGTAGGAATTAAAATAGGCTTTGAAAAGGCAGGAACAGCCCCTCCATCCAAGTGAAGCATAGGTACTGTAACGCTGCTGTGCGCTTTTTCTATGGCAACTTTACCCCCACCTATGGTTACCAATGGACCATTTATGGAGGAAACCCGCTCGAGCTCATTCCATGCAATACGCTCAACAGCTATACCCTTGCTCTCACACCAGCGGCGTACCATTGCCTCGTGCGGATGCGGTGCATTAGTTACTAGGGCTATGGTCGCTAAATACTCCTTAACATCAACTAAGGTTGTAAGACTGTCTTTCTGACCGCCTAGGGTGGCTACGGCTAGTAGTTTATAAATGCCCGATTTTGACGGAGCTTGTAGATCTATGTTACGCCCAGAATGTGCTTTACCATTGAAATACACATCTACATTCGCCTCTTTCGAGGCTAGTACTTCTACCCTCATTTTAGCATTGCTTAGTACGCGTTGTGGAACAACTATACCTTGCAGAAGACCTGAAGGTTGCAAGGGCTTTGAGGGTGCTAATAGATAATATGTAGGAATGGACGATCCTAAAAGATTTGCAATATGTCCATCGCCAACGTACGCCCAGGCATTGTTTGATGGCACTGAGCTTTTATTGAAATCTCTCACGATGGCATCAAAACCAAGTGCTTCAAATTTTTCAACGGCTACATTGGCCAGGCTATCTCCTGATACACCCAAAGACCTTGAAGAATCGAGTGCAATGGTAAGTACAGGCCTCAAAGACTGTTCGCGCTCTGTAGATATGGGAGGAGCGCAAAGAGCATAAACCAATAATCCCGTCCAAACCAAACGCAAAAGCGCCAAATCCCATGGGAATTTAGCGCTTCGCTTAAAGTATAGAAACGCAGCAACTACTGATCCTGCACCGAGTGCAACTATAGCAGCTACTACGCTAGTCATCAAGTCAACATTCCACCACAAACATTGAGGACCTGTCCACTTACGTAGGCACTCATGTCTGAAGCCAAGAATAAACAAGCATTGGCCACATCTTCTGGGCTACCGCCTCTTTTGAGCGGAATACCGTCTCTCCAAGATTGAACCGTTTTCTCGTCCAATACAGCGGTCATCTCAGTTTCAATGAAACCCGGTGCGATGGCGTTACAACGAATGTTGCGTGATCCTAGCTCAAGTGCTACTGACTTCGTGAAGCCAATAATACCAGCCTTAGAAGCGGAATAATTGGCCTGACCAGCGTTACCCTTCACACCCACTACAGAACTAATGTTTACAATAGATCCTGAGCGTTGCTTCAAGAATGTGCGTTGTACTGCTTTAGTCATGTTGAAGACTGAATTTAGATTCACCTCAATCACTCGGTTAAAATCCTCTTCCGTCATGCGCATTAAAAGGGTATCCTTTGTAATACCAGCGTTGTTTACAACGATGTCAACACCACCAAAGTCTTCTACGACCTGAGCAACAAGTGCCTCGGCATCTTCCATTTTTGAAGCATCCGATCGGTAGCCTTTTACATTGGCTCCGTGTGCTTTCAACTCTTCTTCGAGCGCCTGTCCTCTTTCGACAGAGCTAAGGAATGTAAATGCTACGTTCGCACCTTGCTGTGCAAATACTTCAGCAATTCCTTTTCCGATTCCTTTAGACGCACCAGTAATAATGGCTGTCTTTCCTGCTAATAAACCCATAGTGTTTAATTATTCGCGGTTTTGTTCAGTGAGCAAACCTACTGCTTTTCCATTTTTCTGAGCAACAATAAATGCATTTTCAACACCTAAGTTAATCACAAGAGCTAAAGCCTGCTGCGCGTCTGGTAGAGAGTTGTATTCGCCTAGAACGAATAAAACTAGACTGTCTTTTTCAACCATGGACGCCTCAGATAGACCATAGCTTAACTCCTTGACAGACTGATTTTTAAAAGATCCTATTTGAACTGAAAAAACAAGTTCGTCATTCGCGGCAAATACAGTATCTACTGCTTGTCCACCGCGCCAAAGCTCTACACTTTTTTGAGTCAATTCCTCTTCACTCATCGACGAATTTCCGAGAAACTGATACGTTACCAAGGCAGTAATAACCACTAAAACGACCGTTAAAGGCCAAGAAGTTTTTTTCGAACTACTCCCCTTTTGCTCAATCAATTGACGCTGTAGTTCTGCATTCTCAGCCTCAAGTTTTGAGATTCGTTCTTTGGTTTTCGGTGATAAGAATTCCATATCCTACAACGGTGCTACTAGTATTCCAATAATGGTGGCAATAGCGAAAATAATCGTCTGAATGACCACGCCAATATTATTCAAAATAACAAGTGACCAATGCATATCTCCCCACCGCTTCCACGTCAACGGCGGCTTACTTACCGGAGCTTTCATACCCTCTTCTCGTTCCAACTGTTTTTCAGTCTTTACGGCATAAGCGGATTCGCAATGTGTGCACTTGTACTGGTACTTATCTAGTGCTGAATCAACCTCATACCAATGAGCGCATGAGGGGCATTTCACTTGTTTCATTGTAGTAAAGGTAAGGCGGTTTGAAACAAAAAAGCCGCCTCACATGGTGAAGCGGCTCTGTATTTATTAAATGTTGGATTATTTACCAAGCAACTTAGCCATAGCAGTACCTAGGTCTGCCGGCGAATCTACCACAGTGATTCCACAGTCGCGAAGAATCGCTTTCTTAGCAGCAGCTGTATCTTCAGCACCACCTACAATGGCACCTGCGTGTCCCATTGTACGTCCTGCAGGAGCCGTCTCGCCTGCGATGAAAGCAACTACAGGCTTCGTACCGTTCTCTTTGATCCACTTACCAGCTTCTGCTTCTAGCTGACCACCGATCTCACCAATCATGATGATACCTTCAGTTTCTGGGTCGTTCATCAAGAGCTCAACAGCTTGTTTTGTAGTTGTACCGATGATTGGGTCACCACCAATACCAATAGCTGTTGTTTGACCTAAACCGGCTTTTGTACACTGATCGACTGCTTCATAAGTCAAAGTACCAGACTTACTAACGATACCTACAGTACCCTTGTTGAAGATAAAGCCTGGCATGATACCCACTTTTGCTTCTCCTGCAGTCATTACCCCAGGACAGTTAGGACCAATCAAAGTACAGTCCTTGTCGCTCAAGTATTCTTTTACTTTCACCATATCCGCTACAGGGATACCTTCGGTAATACAAATGATTACTTTGATACCTGCCTCTGCAGCTTCCATAATACCATCTGCAGCGAACGCTGGCGGAATGAAAATGATAGAAGTATCTGCACCTGCCTTTTCAACGGCTTCGCTTACAGTATTAAATACAGGACGATCCAAATGCGTCATGCCTCCTTTTCCTGGAGTTACACCACCAACCACGTTGGTTCCGTATTCGATCATTTGAGTGGCATGGAATGTACCCTCTTTACCCGTAAAACCTTGGACAATAATGTTTGAGTCTTTGTTGACTAGTACGCTCATGAGATGCTTTTTCTGTGAGTTTGGTGCAAATGTACTATCCAACCTGCAATCGAATTCCCTTCTTGACAAATTTCTTTGCTCAATACTTATCGATGTATCTTTGAGCCATGCTTAGAGACGATATCATTTGCGCATTATCTACACCACAAGGCGTTGGTGCATTAGCCATAGTTAGAGTAAGCGGGGCCAATTCCGCCGCGCTGCTCACCCCCTATTTCATCTCTAAACGCATCCAGAAATCGGGATTAGAATCCCACCGTGCTTTTTTCGGCGATTACAGCATCGACGGCGAACACATTGACGAAGTGCTTATCACCTACTTCGAAGAAGGAAAGAGCTTCACGGGTGAGGAAAGCTTCGAGATCAGCTGCCACGGCTCCCCATACATCGTCAGCCGCATCATGGAAAGCTTGCTCGAAGCCGGCGCACGTCTAGCGGATCCAGGAGAATATACCATGCGCGCCTTCATGAACGGCCGAATGGACCTTGCCCAAGCAGAGGCCGTAGCAGATTTGATTCATGCCGAAAATAAAACCATGCACGATGTGGCCTTGCGCCAACTCAAAGGAGGCTTTTCAAATGAAATTACCGCCTTCAGAGAAGAACTAGTGCATTTCGCTTCTATGATTGAGTTAGAATTAGATTTTAGCGAGGAAGACGTAGAGTTTGCTTCACGAGCAGAACTGCTCAAAATGCTGCATTCGCTAAAAACAAATGTTAACAACCTTATAGACAGCTTCAAATACGGAAACGCACTAAAAAAAGGAATTGCCACTGCGATCCTCGGCGCCCCAAACGCTGGAAAGTCCACCCTACTAAATGCTTTGCTTGGCGAAGACCGCGCCATCGTTAGCTCCATTGCGGGTACCACAAGAGATACCGTTGAAGACACCTTTAACTATGGTGGCCTCACCTACCGCTTAATTGACACTGCAGGTATTCGTGAGACGGAGGATTATGTGGAGAAAATTGGTATCCAAAAGGCGTTCGAGCAAGCTGAAAAGGCAGATGTTATTTTCTACCTCATTGACGCCACGGCGCCCGAAGCCGATCTGGAACAGCGCATTGCCCATTTGGAACAATCGGCTTCTCAGGCAGAACTGTTCTTGTGCATCAACAAATCTGATCAAGCGGATACGACTGAAATCCTCTCAAGACTGAAGGGTTCGAAGCGTCAGATCTTCGAAATAGCCGCAAAAACCAAAGACGGACTATCAGAGCTCTTAACGGCATTGAAAGAAGCCACGGCTTGGACCTCGCACAGCGCCTCACAAACCATTGTTACCAATGCTCGCCACGCCGATGCATTGCGTAGAACCGCTTTGGCGCTAGATAAAAGCATCGAAGCAGTAGAACTCAATATTCCTGGAGATTTGTTGGCTCAAGACTTGCGCTTGGCGCTCGATGGACTAGGCGAAATCACCGGTACAATATCTACCGACGATCTGCTAGCTAACATCTTCAGCAAGTTCTGTATCGGGAAGTAAACCCATG
>WTIZ01000003.1 GCA_011525035.1 Cryomorphaceae bacterium
TTTAGGTGTTTCCCTCAAGATAGCGACAGAACCCTAAAAAGCAAAGTAGATAAACGGCTGAACCTCAGCACTCAATATCTGGTAAATCACCAGCGAAGAGGCCAATGCAAGGAGGAAGAGCACGTACGGCGAACTTTGGCTTACCCAAGTGCGCAGCTGCCCCTTGTATTTCGACGGTACCCAATGGATCAAGTACCCGCCCACTAAGACGAGGTAGTACTTGTAATTTGAAGCAATGACCTCTCCCACCGTAGACCATCCAAAGTCCGTTGGAATCTTGTTGAGAATGGCAATAGCACCGTCCCAAGTCGGCGAACGGAACCACGCTCTAGTGAAGGTGATAAAGATGAGGGTCAGCGCCAACCCAATCGCCCGGTTGTACCATTTACTGCGGTCCGCCCAAGGGCTGATCTTCTTCCAGTTTTTGTAGACCACAAGACCTACCCCATTCAAGGTTCCCCAGGTCACAAAGTTCCATGATGAGCCGTGCCATAAACCGCCCAGCACCATAGTAAGCATCAGGTTGATGTTCGTATTTACCCAGCGTGCTGCGACTGCACTCTTGCGCATAGCGATAAAGCCGATGCCGAAGACGGCACCCAAGCCAAGCGTCAACCAAGGATCGCCCACAATCAAGGCAATGAATACAAAGAAGATAAATACGATGGTGTAGGAAGCAATCGAGCCTTCCCTGTTTCCACCTAGCGGGATGTACAGGTAATCGCGAAGCCAAGTCGACAGCGACAGGTGCCAGCGGCGCCAGAAATCTGCCACGGAGGATGCCTTGTACGGACTGTTGAAGTTCTTCGGCAAGGTAAATCCGAGCAACATGGCAATACCAATGGCTACATCAGTGTAGCCCGAGAAATCTGCGTATACCTGCATCGAATACCCAAAGAGGGCACTGAGCGTTTCAAATCCGCTGTAGAGCTGTGGGTTGTCAAAGACGCGGTCAATGAACTGAACAGCCAGGTAATCGGCCAAGAAGAGCTTTTTCAAAAGACCGTTGAGGATCCAGAAGATGCCCAGACCGGCTTGCTCTTTGGTCACCTTGTACGGCTCGTACAACTGCGGGATAAATTCAGAGGCACGGACAATAGGCCCAGCCACGAGCTGTGGGAAGAAGCTCACGTAGAAGCCAAAGTCCAAGATGTTCTTAACGGGCTTGATGTGACCGCGGTAGATGTCCACACTATAGCTGATCGTCTGGAAGGTAAAGAAGCTGATTCCGACAGGCAGAAGGATCTTCTCAAAGATGAAGTTGGTTCCCAACGCCTGGTTGGTCCACAGCGCGAAGGTGTTCTGCACGGCGATTTCGATGCCGGTGAGGTCGTAAATAAAATCGGCCACGAAGTAGGCATATTTGAAATAGCCTAAGACCAGGAGGTTTACCACAACAGAGAGCGCCACTAAGGTCTGGCGCTGCCATTTCACCTTGTTGGCGTAGATGGATCGACCGATGAAGTAATCCACCACCGTGGAGAACAGCAGGATAAAGAAGTAGAAACCGCTGGTTTTGTAGTAGAAAAACAGACTCACCAAGAACAAGTAGATGTTTCGGCGCGCGGTGTTCTTGTACACCAGCGAATAGCCGCCCATCACTAGACCAAAGAAGATCCAGAAGTACTTCTGCGTGAACAGCAGCGGACTGTTTGCCTCGTAGGTTAACCAACCTTGTACCAGATCCCAGCTCATCATTGTCCCAAGGCTTTTAAGTGTTTCTCATATTCTTCCCATAATGCCCAGAAGAGCAGGTCAGAATTCAATCGATATCCGGCATTGGTAAAATGAATCTTGTCCGATTTTGCCAATTTATTTTCCTCCCAAATAGCCACCGAGTTCAATCCCCCCATGACGCCAAACAAATCCCACAGGGCAGCATCGTGGCGCTCACTGAGCAGCTTCATTTGTGCTACCACATCCAAACCGTGCTCGTTGGGTATGCGTCTGCGGTAATAGCTGTCGTTGTTGGTCATGAAGATAAACTCACACTCCGGATTGATCTCTCGGAACCAGCCCACCAACGTGTCGTAGCGTGCCCCATACTCCTCAGGGAACCACGCATTGTCTGGCTTGTAGGCATCGTTAATCCCCAAGCCGAAAATCACCAAATCAGGCGCGACGTACTTTCCTTGCTCCACGAAGTTCTCGCTGCGCAAAAAGCTCTTGGTGGCGGCACCGTTGACACCCACGGCATGATACACCAACCCACTCTCAGGGCGAACCATCTGAAGCCCTTGAAGAATGTAGGACGGATCGCCTTGCACGCTATCGAAGTGAACAGCAATACTATCAATCATCTCATTAAAGAACCAGCGACGAACCCCTGCCACAGTATCTACTACCACACTGTCGGGCGCAGGATCGCTAAAGGGCTGCATCGTGTTGGATGCCATGTGCTCGAAGATGCGTAGCTCGTTGAACTTGTACGTCTTCTCACCGTCAACAAAGCTCTGAAGCACAAAACCCGCGTCCTTGTCGTAAGTGATGGCATCAATACCTGAGAACCCCCACGGACAGTTGTTCTTCGGAATGCTGTTTCTACACCCCTCCCATTTACCAATCTTGTTGATGTAGATGTTGCGCGGCATGTTGGTGTTGGCCAAACGGTGCGGGAAAAAGAACCCACGCTCTACGTTGAGCTCCGGTGCGAGCTGGCCCAGATTCATCCGCATGGTATGGCTCAATGTACCGCCTTGCACGTGTGAACCGCCCATATGCACGACATTGACTTTCCCTTCGTATTCGAAGATGGCCTTGTCGAGCTTGGTGAAGAATCCTTCCAGTGCATCTGCATTCCCGTAGTACTGAATGTGGTTCTTGGCTGTATCCAAGAACGGATACTTCAACGCCAAGGCCTCCACATGGTCTTGTGCACTAAGGCTCAACGCCCCAAAACAAACGAATATGAAGAACCGCTTCATCATGGCTGCACACCAGTGCCCTGGCTCATTTTATAGGTTGCTATGCTATCTTCCACACGCTGCTGCTCCGCGGCAATCTCTGCCTGCACTGCAGCATATTCTTGTTCCAATTCCTTTAACGCCTCCACCAAAGCATTGCCCACCTTAGAAGCTCCCTTTGGTGTAAAGTGGATGTAGTCTTTCACGGCCAGCGCTGGATCACCTTCTACCCAGGCTACCATAGAACCTTCACCGCCCATCACGTCGTACAAATCCCAATACCCTGCACCGCGGCGCATCACCTCACTGCGAAGCTGCTCCTTCAACGAGGCAATCAATGGGTAGGATTTCATCTCCAAGCCTTCCTTACGGGCCATATCCGACGGACCTATGAACAGGAAGGCTGCCTCCGGGTACAAGCGCTGAAGATGGCTGAGCTGACGACCCAAGGCACGCGCGAAACGACCTGCATGTGCCTCATCTTTGAGGTACGGCACGGCATTTCCACCAAACTGAAGGATGATTAGATCGTACCCCTCACGCTTCAAGCTCGCCGAGAACTGTTCGTCGTTCATTTTCGAGAAGATCATCCCGGAAGCCCCACGCATGGCGACATTGTCCGCATGGAAGCCGTACGGGCTCTCAAAACTAATTCCGTAAATACGAGAAGGTGCAGAAGCCGTCAGGCGCAATTCAAATTCGTCGGTAGTAGGAACGTCTAGCGCCAAGGTCCACTCCCCTTCAGGAAAGACTCTGGTAGAAAACAACGTATCGGCCACCAATATCTCAGCCTTGGTAGGTGCGACACCCTCTAAATGAATTTTTGCTGTGGTGAAGTTCCTCGCGCGGCTGTAGCCCCATTTACGCTTTGCAAAAGAAACGCTTCCTTCATAAGAAGTACTATCCTTTTGAGCGAGCAAAGTGAACGAGCCTAAGTGGCCGTATTTCATGTCCTTAAAGGCGGTGTCTCTGCGACCGAAGACCGTTTTACGAATAAATCCTTCCGAATTATTAAATGCCAAGGAGGACGGCGCCACTAAAGGCTCTAAAGCCACATAGCCGAACCCTGTACCGCCGTAACGACGCTGGTAGGCATCCCGAAGTTGCATGGTGATGCGGTCCCCTTCTAGTTGGGAGTCGCCAAAGTGCAGGACACGTACATTTTCTGTACTGCTCCCCTTCAGGGCTGCTAACGCATCAAAGAACGGCGCAAAGGTCAAGACATCGGCAACCTGTATGGTCGTATCACGTGGTGCTGCTTCCTTCACCACAAGGTTGGTTGGAGGCACCACCTGAGTTGAGGCGCTATCTACAGGAATATCTGAAACAGAATCCCCCTCATTAATCAAGGCGTCTAATGCTTCGTTCTCTTTAACCTCAACCACCACAGAATCTGAACCGCTCCAAAGCGGGCCAAAGAGTTCTGAAGGGCTGTAATAGCTTAGCTCTGCATCGCCCAGTACCACAGAACGGCCACCAATGAGCAAACTGAGCCCACTCACTACGAGCGCCAGCACCAAAAGAAATGCGAAAAATTGTCCTGGTTTATTCATCGATTATTGCGCCCCAGGGTATTTCTCAGGTGAATAATCAGTAATCATTTGTGTCGGGATCTTGAGCTGTTCACCGGCCTTAATGAGCTCATCCATCTTGTTGTAGCTCTTCAAATTATCCGCGCTCACTCCCGGAAACTTCTGTGCAATACTCCACAGGGTATCTCCCGGTTTAACTTCATAGGTTAAAAACGAACCGTCTGCAGTAGATTTCGTGGCCAATTCTTTTTTCTCTTCCTTCTTCGGCGCCACCGCTACCTTCTCAGGTTGTACTTCCTTGCCTTTAGGCATCCAAACGGTAAGCTTCTGACCAGGATAGATGGTATTGCCCTTGAGTTTGTTCCACTTACGGATATCACTCACACTTGCTCCTGTTCTCGATGAAATACGTCCCAGGTAATCGCCGCTGCGCACCACATAGGTCGAAGCACTGTGTGTCGTCGGGTCCGGCATAAAGCTGAGCACTTGCTTGCGTCTTTTCTCGTACTGGGTCTTAAGGTTCGCCGTGTACGATTCTTGACGCTCCACCATGGCCAACGCATCCATAGCCGTCAGTGCAATGCCCAATCCGTAGATGCTTGCCCCCTTCGGCAGTACATCACGGAGTAGATGCGGATTGTTCTCTTCAATGACGCGCAGTGGTAAATCTGCCGCCGCCGCTAAGTCTTCTAAAAGCACAGAACCGCTTGAGATAATGAGTGCATCTGCTTCAAGCATGTCCTCTCCGAAAGCATAAAACTTCGATGCCGCATTCTTCCCCTTCACTGGGTCAAAACGTTCGTCCACCAAAGTATTTACTTCGAGTTGCATACGAACGGCTTGAACACGCGTCAGCGCGGGAACCTCATCGTGGCTCCAACCCGCCGGTGCAAAGCTGCCCGCCTCTCCTTTCAAAGACCAAGAAGGTTCTTGCAACTGCCCCCAGCCAACGGCCGGTAACAACAGCAATACAGCTAAAATTCCAACAAATGCTTTTCTTAACACCATCCTTGTAAAGATAACGCTTCGACCTCGCAGAAATGTGCGAACAAACTCCAGAAAATTTCAATGTATTCACAGGCAATGTGAACAACCTGCTTGCCTAGTCAATCACCTGACCGATCAAATCGTAATCGTGTGCCTCAACAATCTTCACCTGGCAGAAATCACCAATCTTTAAGTAGATATCCTCTGCAGGAATAAGCACCTCGTTGTCTACGTCCGGAGAATCGAACTCTGTACGGCCTACGAAGTAGTTTCCTTCCTTGCGGTCCACAAGCACGCGGAACTCCTGCCCCACTTTTTGCTCATTGAGCTCTCGAGAGATTCCCATTTGCAAAGCCATTACCTCATCCACACGCTGCTGCTTTACCTCTGCAGGAACATCGTCCTCAAAGTTGTACGCATGTGTGTTTTCCTCGTGGCTGTAGGCAAAGACACCCAAGCGATCGAAACGCTGCTCTTTGACCCAGTCAAGCACCACCTGGTGGTCTTCTTCTGTCTCGCCAGGATACCCTGCGATGAGTGTAGTACGAATCGTAATGCCCGGCACTTTCTCGCGCATCTTATCCAGCAAAGCGTCCGTCTTCGCCTTGGTCGTACCGCGGCGCATGCTCTTCAATACAGGATCTGCAATGTGCTGCAGTGGAATATCTATGTAGTTACACACCTTCGGCTCCTCACGAATCACATCCAAAACATCCTCAGGGAATCCAGAAGGGAACAAGTAATGCAGGCGGATCCATTCGATACCCTCCACTTTTACAAGGGCACGCAGCAAATCTGCCAACTTGCGCTCTTTGTACAGGTCCAAACCGTAGTAGGTCAGATCTTGAGCAATAAGAATGAGTTCTTTAGTTCCTTTCGCAGCAAGCTTTTCAGCCTCCGTGACCAATTCTTCTATCGGCGTACTGCGGTGCTTTCCTCTCATCAGTGGAATAGCACAGAAACTACACGGGCGATCACAGCCCTCAGCAATCTTCAAATACGCAAAGTGCTTTGGCGTTGTAGTCATGCGCTCACCCACGAGCTCGTGCTTGTAATCCGCACCCAATACCTTGAGCAATTGCGGCATATCACGCGTCCCGAAGTAGGCATCTACGTCCGGAATCTGCTCTTCAAGGTCCGGCTTGTAACGCTCAGACAAACAACCGGTTACATACACCTTCTCTACCTCACCACGCTCTTTCTTATCTGCATAGTGCAAGATGGTATTGATGCTCTCCTCTTTGGCATTGTCAATGAAGCCACACGTATTGATTACTACAATATTGTTCTCGTCCTCTTCTGGGGCTTCGTGTACCACCTCTTTGCCGTTGGCTTTGAGCTGGCCCATCAATACCTCACTGTCGTAGATGTTCTTCGAACACCCGAGGGTCACAACATTGATCTTGTTCTTACGAGTGGAGCGTGTACGCATTTATTTCTGGAATAAACTTGAAGCAAAAGCTTCAGGGTTGAACAACTGTAGGTCTTCGATGCCTTCGCCGACACCGATGAATTTTACAGGAACACTGAGTTGATCAGCAATCCCAATCACCACACCACCCTTCGCGGTACCGTCCAGTTTAGTAACGGCCAACGAGGTAATCTGTGTAGCCTCAGAGAATGCTTTGGCTTGGTTTAAGGCGTTCTGTCCGGTAGACCCGTCCAGTACCAGCAATACCTCGTGCGGTGCATCCGGTACTACTTTCTGCATGACGCGCTTCACTTTCGAAAGCTCGTTCATCAAATTCTTCTTGTTGTGCAGACGTCCCGCCGTATCAATGATACACAGGTCCGCTCCCGCACTTACGGCGTGTTGTATGGTGTCGTAAGCCACTGAAGCTGGGTCAGAACCCATCTCCTGCTTAATCACAGGCACATCGTTGCGTTCTCCCCATACAGCGAGCTGATCAATCGCCGCTGCTCTAAAGGTATCTGCAGCGCCTAACACTACTTTATATCCTTTGGCTTTGAACTGGTGGGTCAATTTTCCAATGGTGGTGGTCTTACCTACCCCATTGACCCCTACAACCATCAGCACATACGGACCTTCAGTCTTTGGAAGCTCAAAGTCTTCCCAAGCACCGCCCGTATGTTGCATGAGTTCAGAAATGATCGCATACAACATGTCCATCATCTCTGTTTCACCCATCACCTTGTCTCGAGCAACACGCTCTTCCAAGGCTTCAATAATCTTCACGGTGGTATCTAAACCGACATCAGAAGTAATAAGGGCCTCTTCAATCTCATCGAGCACATCGTCGTCAAGTTTACTCTTACCGGCAACAGCACGTGTGATCTTCTCAAAAACAGAAGAGCGCGTTTTATCCAACCCCTTGTCGAGGGTCTCTTTCTTTTCGCTGGTAAAAAATTTCTTGAAGAAGCTCATAATGCCTAGGCTTAGAATAAAAAAACCACCCTAATACTAGAGTGGTTCAAATATCGTGAATAAAGACGGATCTTATTTCAAAAAGCTTTTCGCTTCGTCCTTACTGACAACACGCTCTTCAAAAGAGTAAGAACCTTTCGCGTTCTTTACCATGTTGATCACTTTAGTGTACTGCTTAGAGTCACCTGTCTTAAGCGTTGCTACTACTTTCTTTGCCATCTTATTTAATCTCTTTGTGAAGAGTCATACGCTTCAAGATCGGGTTGTATTTCTTCAACTCCATACGATCTGGCGTGTTCTTCTTGTTCTTAGTTGTAATGTAACGAGAAGTACCTGGCATACCAGAGTCTTTGTGCTCTGTACACTCTAGGATTACTTGAACGCGGTTACCTTTCTTGGCCATGTTCTATTCTTATTTAACAACGTATCCTTTTGCTTCAGCTTCTTTAAGCACAGCAGAGATACCTTTTTTGTTGATAGTTTTCAATGTAGAAGCAGCTACTTTCAAAGTTACCCAACGATCCTCTTCTGGGATGTAGAACTTCTTAGTGAACAAGTTCGCGTTGAACTTGCGCTTGTTCTTCTTATTTGAGAAGGAAACGTGGTTTCCTGTCATCGCTTTCTTTCCTGTAAGATCACAAACACGTGACATAATCTTTATCTTTTCTGGGTTCTACCAAAATGGTTTGCAAAACTAAGTCAATTCTTTCTTTCCCACAACTATGATGCAGGATAATCTTCGACTTCTTTTACTAACAAATTCAAAGCGGCAAATATAGTCTTCTGAATATTGCGCTCACGCACCTTCCCAAAGACAAACTTTTCAGCAATGGTGCGCTCTGGCCCAGCAATGCTAATCCAGCTCGTTCCCACCGGTTTATCAGGCGTTCCACCGCCCGGACCAGCAATACCACTCACCGCCACCGCGAAATCCACGCCCAATTTTTTTCTTGCGCCTTCACTCATCTGACGCACCACTTCTTCACTCACTGCACCTTTACTAACGATGGTATCGTGGTCCACCCCCAGCAGGGTTTCTTTAATATCGTAGGAATAGGCCACCACCGAGCCTTCAAAGTAGGCCGACGACCCACTCACGCTCACTAATGCCGCTCCGATACCACCGCCCGTACAACTCTCCGCCGTACCTACAGTCAATCCTTTATCCATCAATAGCTTCCCAACGTAATGCTCGATCGGCTTTGAAGAACCGTCCATAAGGTCGTCCCCCAAGGCCTTGCGCAACACCGCCGTAGCAGCATCAATATCTGCCTTAAGGTCGTCCGAACGCTTACCGCGCGAAGTCAGGCGCAGTCGCACCATCCCCGGTCTTGGCAAGTACGCCAGCTTAATAGACCCTGGAAACTCTTCCTCGAAAGGCTCAATCTTATCGGCAAGTACACTCTCGGGCACACCCACCACAAACAAGGTCTTGTGCAGTATCTGATAATCGATCTCTTCACGAAGCAACGGCAACAACTCATTGCTCACCAAGGCCTTCATTTCATAAGGCACCCCCGGCAAGCTGACAATGCGAACATCGCCCTTTCTAAAGAGCATCCCTGGCGCAGTCCCCTTGTGGTTAAACAAGACCTCACACGCCTCAGGCACCAACGCCTGCTGCTTGTTGCGCTCTACGGGCTCGCGACCAAATCCTTTAAAGAGCTGCACAATGTGCTCCCACACATCCTCGCGAAAGACCATCTCCGAATTAAAGTACTTCGCCAGCGTCTGCTTGGTCAGATCATCCTTAGTCGGCCCTAGACCGCCTGTCACGATCACCAACTGCGTCTCTGCATACAATCCCTCAATGGCCTCAACAATGGCCTCAGGAGTATCCGAGATGCTGTTAATGCGCGTCACTTCGATACCCTCTTCGTTTAGAACGGTACCCAGCCACGCACTATTGGTGTCAACAATTTGTCCAATTAATATCTCGTCGCCGATGGTAATGATTTCTGCTTTCACGAACTTGTGCTTGAATTTGAGATTTCAAAGATACTTTCCATGGACCAATTCTCCCCTTCTGAACTCATCCTCAATCCAGACGGCAGCGTCTACCATCTTGGGCTTGTCGCATCCGACATCCCGGACCTCATTTTCACTGTGGGTGATCCAGACCGAGTTGCGTCCGTGTCCCAGCACTTCGACACCATCGCTTGGACCAAAACCCGCCGTGAATTCACCATCACACGAGGCACCCTAAACAACCACGAAGTACTGGTCCTCTCCACTGGAATGGGCACCGACAACATAGACATCGTCCTCAACGAGCTCGATGCCGCCGTCAACATTGACCCAAAAACAAGAACGAGAAATCCAGAAAAGAGAACCCTGACCATCATTAGAATAGGCACCTCTGGCGCCATCGACCCATCCATACCTGTAGGCACCTTGCTTCACAGCACCGGCGCCCTTGCCTTCGATGCCCTCCTGCCCTTCTACGAGCACAACTTCAAAACCATCCCAATAGCCAATTCCCCCATCCAACCGACCTACATCCCTGTACCGTCGGCAAGAACACCAAAGTTCGAAGGCCTGATGCACGGCATCACCGCCACACTCCCAGGCTTCTATGGCCCACAAGGCCGCTCCATACAGATAAAGAGCACCTTCAAGGAAACCCTACAAAACCTCTACAAAACACAATTGGGCGAATTCCACATCACCAATTTCGAAATGGAGACCTCCGGCATCTACGCCCTAGCCAACCTCCTAGGCCACGAAGCCCACAGCTTCAGCGCCCTGCTAGCCAACAGAACCACCAACGAATTCCACCCCGACCCCTCAGGCCCGGTGAACGAACTCATCAAAAAAGTCTTGGATTGGGCTACAAGCTAAGCTTGCATCAAAGATTTAACCACTGGTACATCAGCAGCAGCCCAATCTAGTTGATCAAGCTCATCAACAGACAACCACTTGAGTGCAACATGCTCATTCAAGGTTATTTCACCCTGATCAAGAACACATTTAAAAACGTGCATGGTCAGATGAAAATCAGGATAGGTATGCTCAACAGTCATTAAGAATTCTGAAACTTCTATATCCACAGACAATTCCTCACGAATCTCCCGCACCAAAGCCTCTTCACGACTTTCACCAACCTCAACCTTCCCTCCAGGAAACTCCCACTTCAAAGAAACATACTCCTTCTCATGCTCATCTCGCCGAACACAAAGTACCTTCTCTTCTCGCAAGATTACCGCAGCTACTACTTCGATGGTTTTCATTGTCCCTTAAAATCTCCTTACGCTGCCACCTCAAGTATTCAACCGAAGGCTCCCCCATTCCAATG
>WTIZ01000017.1:0-1928 GCA_011525035.1 Cryomorphaceae bacterium
GAAGTTATTAAAAATCCACCCTGATTTCTGAACTAAACCTCGATTCTCGTGTTTGCCGGAGTCTAAAAAAACTATCAAAAAACAAGGATAAAGTGTCTTTAATGCCCTTTATTACTGGGGTTATAACTCGTGACGTGACTGGAAAAAATCTGTTAGTTTAGTGTGAATAATTTCGGTTTTTGTCTATTCAAACACCCTGAATTTTAGACTTTTCGAAGAAATCTGGCGCATTTATTTCCCCAAAAACGTCAAATCACAGATCCAGTCTCATTCAAATCACGAAAAATTAAGGGGTTAGTAAGCGTCTTAATCGACAGATGCGTTTACACATATACAAGGCACAAAAAAAGCACCCCGAAGGATGCTCTTTTTATACCACTCAAAGCACTACTACCCCAATGGCTTTAAGCAGGTAATTTTGGCTTATTAGTTTGGTCAAAAGGTATCGTTTTGAATCTGTTTCGATGTTTCATTTTGACCCAATACGCTTCATTGGTCATAACTCTATCCTTTGTACCTTGAATCCCAATGAGAACAAACAGCACATACTTGCTTTTTGCGGCACTGCTTTTTTCAATCGGCTTAAGCGGTCAAAAACTCGTGGTCTTAGGTACGCTTCAAGATGCGGGCTCACCTCAGTTGCTGTGTGAAAAGGAATGTTGCGCCCATCCAAAACCAAACGACTACGTGTCCTGCCTTGGCGTGATAGATTCAACACGTGCGCTTCTCTTTGATGCCACACCTGATATAGTTCCCCAGCTCTCTGAGCTCTTAAATCGGTCTGGTACCGATCGCTTTTCCATTTTCTTAACCCATGCACATGTAGGGCATTACACCGGGCTCATGCACCTCGGCAGGGAAGCTGCCAACACCCGTAAGGTGCCTGTATATGCCATGCCTAGAATGCTTGAGTTCCTGGCTAAAAACGGACCTTGGAACCAGCTCTTAAAGCTTCAAAACATAGTGCTCAACGGCTTAGAAAATGGCGTGCCTCGAACATTGGACAACGGGGTAAAAGTTGAGCCTGTTTTAGTCCCGCACCGCGATGAATACTCAGAGACGGTAGGGTATTACATTAAAGGCCCGAACAAAACAGCCCTGTACATTCCTGATATCGACAAATGGACCGAATGGGAGGAGAATATTCTCGGTCTTGTCCCCACAGTGGATTACGCTTTTATAGACGGTACCTTTTTCGCAGATGGCGAGATTCCGAGACCGATGTCGGAGGTGCCCCACCCGTTCGTCTCTGAAAGTATTGCGCTACTTAAGCACTTGCCCGAGGCCGACAGGAAGAAAGTCTACTTTATTCACCTTAACCACAGCAACCCTGCACGAGAGGCCAATTTTGAAGGTCGTAAGGCAGCGGAAGCGCTCGGGTTTCACTTTGCTGAATTTGGCTTAGAGGTTGATTTATAGTCAAATGTCGTGTTAATGACGGGGAGCCAAACCACATTTTTTTGCCCATACATTTTACTTTTACCGCATGAAATTAGGTGAACAGATAAAAGCAACACGTGCCGCGCAAGGAGTAACTCAGAAATCTCTCGCGGAAGCTTCCGGGCTCACTGAAAGAACCATACAGCGCATCGAAAATCATGAGGTAGAACCTTCTGCCCATTCATTACGAAGAATAAGTCATGTTCTCGGGGAGGACTTCCTCACGGCAAAAATGAAACAGCAAAGACGTCTGCAACGCCTCCTTAGTGGCATCGTTGCTATTTGGACATTGGCCGTTGCCTACAATGTGTTATTCTCTCCTTTTGACTGGACCCAAAGGTGGTATGAAATCCTCATTTGGTTCTTTTGCCTAATCGGTGTGGTCAGTGGTGAAATTCGATTCGCTTACCCTAGAAAAAAGTAAGTACTTGAATTATAGGTATCTTCGAGCTAATCACAGCTCATATGAAGAACCACATTTTAGGCTT
>WTIZ01000017.1:2028-30693 GCA_011525035.1 Cryomorphaceae bacterium
TTATAGGTATCTTCGAGCTAATCACAGCTCATATGAAGAACCACATTTTAGGCTTTTGCCTCCTGACTGCCACGTTATTTTCGACTCCTACCAATGCCCAAGATTGGGAAAAACGCCACGCTTTTGCCAAAGCCTATTTCGGTGCTGGAGCCTATTACATGCCTACTCTTAATCCGGGCACCGTATTGGGTGTCGACGGCAACCTACAATCTTTTGAGAAAGCTGCATTTATGACCCCCGCAGTAAATATTGGGGCAACCCATTTCTGGGGACACGCAGATTTCTATGTGAGCATAACAACCACAGACATCACTTTTGGTGAAAACGCTATTGAAAACAACTATCGTTTAGGAACCTTTACTGGGTTGCGCTTGTACCCCTATCCTACTGAAGTGGGTAAGGTGCGTCCTTATGTAGGTTACGCATTCTCGCCCTACCGCTACAAGCAAGTCAATGCTAGCGGTGAAGAGTTCAAGCACACGGCTGTAAAGTCAATGTACAATGCAGGTTTGGCCTACCAACTGCCTAGTGCCTACATCACTTTAGAATACGGCAGAACAGCCAACCCAAGTTTTGACACCTACCTTTCAAGAACTCAAACGGGATCTGATGCCTTCCCTGCAAGCATGTTCCAGCTGGGAGTCAACTTCGCCATTGAAACGACAAGTCCTTCTGCGTCGCCAATGAATAAAAAGGCCAACGAAGTCTTTGCTGCATCAAACGCCGATGGATTGTTCGTAGCAGCAGGGCCATCCTCTGCCTTCCCGATTCAAAGTTCTTCTTTCGTTACAGATTCCCGTCCTTATCTAGACGACATGAGCATGCCAATCATCTTCCCGGATTTTGCGGCGGGCTACCACTTTACCAAATCGGACTTTATCGTGGCTGCGGCATCGAGACGTACCATTCAAAAGCGCAGTGCCTTCAACTACACCTCAAGACTTCAGCGTCAGAGTTTGAATATTGAAGGGTATAAGTTTCTCTTCGATTACCACGGGTTTGTTCCGTATCTCGGGGCGGGGATTGGACGCGAAAATCTAGAACTTACCCGCACAGAGTTCGGCAATGATCTGGATCCTGTCACCGAACAAATCTGGAGCCCAAACATTGTCTTCGGATGGGATATTCGCCCGAGTGTCAAGGGGGATTGGTGGATTTTAAGAACGAATCTTCGCTATTACCCAACGTTACAGCTTGACCTTGCCGAAGGGGCATTGAGCCAACAACATCTCGAATTCAACTTCATCCAGTTGGTGGTGTATCCGCAGCGCTTGCAGAAAATAATGAAGGGCTTCTAGTGACCGTACATCTCTAGGCGCCAATCTTCCCCTTTTTCTGCTTTATAGTTCTTTAATTCTGCCCAAAGTCGCTCTACCACCTCCGGGTGGTCGGCACTTACGTCGTTATTGTTGCGCAAGTCAACATCAAGGTCAAACAGCTCTAGTTCGCCCTTGGTCTCGTGCCAACGCAAGAACCACTGTCCCTGGCGAATCCAGTACCCATTAACGTGGTCTCCCATGACGTTCTTTGGATCATCACTTCGGGTGGTAATCACGTTTCCGTAAACACTTGAACGCAAGGATTTTTCGTTCCCTTCCAATATACTGCGGTAGCTTTTTCCAAAGAAATTTGAAGGCACCTCAACACCTGCATAATCCAAAATAGTTGCCGGTAAATCGGCACTGTGAATAAGCGCGGTAGTAGTGGTGTTTGGAGCGATCTTCCCTGGGTAGGAAAAGATGATAGGCGAACGGAAACTCATGTCATAAATCGACCCCTTCCCTTTGTCTCCGCCATTGTGTGACCGCATAGGATCGTCCCAAAATTCTTGGTCAGGATCCTGCTCCCACCCATTGTCATTCACGTAAACAATCAATGTGTTTTCATAGAGGCCCTTCTCCTTGAGATGAGCGACCAATTGGCCCCAAGCATCGTCAAACCAGGTACAATTTGCATAATACTGCTTGGCCGATTCTGTCATATCCTCGTCCTTGTACAAATCGTAGTACTGCTGCGGCGCATCAAACGGATAGTGTGGCAAAGAGGGAGCGAACCACATGAAAAACGGCTGCCCCTTGGTCTCTTCCAAGAAGTCATAAGCCGGTTGATTGGTCACTCGTGCCAGGTCCATGCCGTCGCCGCCCATATGCTCTAAAAACCAATTCTTCGTCTTCTGATCGCTTTCCATCCAGCCCTTGGTCATGCCGTGTGTAAACCCTCCGTTTTCAAAGGTGTATTCCCACCATTTACCTCCTTGAAAGCTCACATAGCCCTTTTCCTTTAACAATGTGGGCAATGTTGCAAAATTGGCCATGTGTTTTGCACGCAAATCAAACTCTCTAGTGAACCCGGCGATTGAATCTTCCGGAATGCTCAGTGCGGCTATGAGAGAATCTCTCTGTGCTCCCGCCGCACGGTAATAATCGATGGGCAACATCCCGTTGAGCAAGGTCTGTAGGGACGGTCGACAATGGTTGTCGCTCACATAACCGTCCGTGAACAGCATGCCCGACGCAGCCAAAGTATCCATGTTGGGTGTATGTACATAATCCGCGCCCATGAAGCCGAAATACGGATAGCCCTGATCATCGCCCACCAGCATGATGACGTTTGGAAGCGCCTCCCCAGCGGTCTGTTCGGGTGTTGTTTCATTGGCACAGCTGCCCAGTAAAAGTGCGCCTGCTAGTGTAAAAAAGGTGGTTGTTCTCATTGTCTTTGAGTAAATGTCGTCTGTCGTAATGTCGTTTGTCCAAAGGGAATTAGGGTGTCCGTTGCTACCACTCCTTCCCTTACGGTTTTTACTAGGAGCAGCGGATAATTCTCGCCCTCTGCTTGTTGCACGGCTGAGGTAGCCAAAAGCTCGCACTCCTTGTATTGGGTTGATGGCGTACAATAGTAATCGTGGAATCCCTCGAGCGCATAGGATTTAATGTTCTCTCTTTGCGCAGGTATGTCCTTGGCGTAGACCAATGGTCCGTAGGTAAGGTACTTCCTGCCCTTAAAGTCTTTTACCGTCGGGGCCGATTCAAAATTCACCTCCAAAGCATCACCCTGCACCCACTGGCGCGTGATATGTGCATAGCCGTTACTTACGCTGTCCACGGGCATGCTACTTTGAAGCTTCGCCCAGGTTGGCACGCGGAAGGTGAAGGTGAAATACACGGGGTCGTCCGTTTCTACTTCAAAGGCAATGCGGTGCTCGTACGGGTAATTCGTGCGCTGGTGTAGGGTAACCGCTTGGCCTTCCACCTGAGTTTTTAAAGTGCTTGGTCCGTACATCAGGGCTGCAATACCTCCGGGACTCCTCATCCACATTTGATTTAGAAAATAGGTCAAGTTCCTTCCATAGTTTGGAACACAGCATACCGCCGGTTCACTATGCGTTGGCGAATATTTATAGCGCGGATCCGCCGTGCGCTCACCGTTCTCGTGGTGATGACCGTCCATGGTGTAGCAATTGTCCAAAGTACCGTACGCCAAAGCCGTTCCGCTCTGGTTCCGCGATCCCAACATGGCGTTGTAGGTCAACTCCTCTGCACTCTCCGCAAAGGCAGCATTCCCCGACTTCTGGAGCAAGGACCCAAATGAATTTCGAAGCTCGAGCATCGCACAATACTCCTGGCCCGTAGTCGACGGATCCGCCTCTTTCCCTGCAATCCATTCATTACCATGACCCGCCCCGCTAGGCAACATCACATTGGCAAGCTTTATCAGCGCAGCATCATACCCTTTCTTCAATCTAGGGTCATTGCTCCTGTAATACGCCGCCGCCAACGCACGCAAGTGCTCGTAGGTATGTACTGCGTGACTTTCGTAGGCTGAATCTACCTTAAGTAGGTACGGCAATCTCAAATCATTGAAGGCACGGTTAAGCGGATACTTCGAGAATTCTTGGTAGAGGTAAGATGCATAATCGAGATACTCGCCTTTGCCTGTAATTCGTTCGAGGGTTTCACATACGTCCACCAGCATCAAACCATGCGTCACACCGCCAAATTCTCCCTCTAAATCAAAAGGACTCCTCCCTTCTGGACCGTACTCCTTCATGGTGAGCTCCATGGCTCTTTCAACCGCCGCTAGGACGCGCGGCTCTCCCGTAATTTCATAGTAGCCAAGCAGCGTTCGAAAAGCTGTTGTTTGGGCCCATAACTCCCCGTTAGAGCCCTTGTGTCTGTAGCGTAAGTTTTCCTTGTATATCCCTATGTATCCGTCTTCGTCTTGAGAGTCAAGCAACCCATTCACAATGGCTGTAGCTTGCTGCATGGCGCTTTGGTTGTCCGATAAGAAGGCATGGCGAACAAAGCCGTCCCACCAGTTGCCTATGGTCTCTGCATTCCACCACATAATAGAGGTTTCCCATGCCGCGCCTGTAAGCACTAAATCGCCCATTTCAGGCACATCTTCGACACCACCGCGGCGCGCCGATCCATAAAGATCGTCCTTTGAAATGCCTGGATACAGTTCGTCCAAATGGCCCACCATGCCCTGTTCAAGATCATTGTTCATCATCTCAAGAATCCAACCCTCTGGGAGTACTTGACCGGTAGGGAAAGCCTCAAAGGCAGTTGGTTTTGGGCCTTTATGTTCCAATTCTAGATCATACACTTCTCCAGCAGCGTTCTGATCCACTTCTTGAAGAAAAGCCTCGCCCTGCGAACTCTGCTCATTGCAGGAGAGCAAGGCGAAAAAAGAGAATGTGAAAAGAATGAATCGGCTCATTGTCCTAAAATAAAAAACGCATCCCGAAGGATGCGTCTTTACTTCGCCCAATTAAAAGCGAGTTTTAAGCCATTCTGCGCATTACCGATACCGCAACGGCGCCCATGATGCCGCCCATCACTGCACTAATAATTGTGTCAGTGATTGCGAAATTCAAGTCAATCAAGTTGTACATGCCAAGCATCTGCATGTTCATCACCAAGAAAAGACCGCCCATGATTGAGGCTCCGTATTGAATGCCTTTACGGAGTGAATCTGCCTTAAAGTGCTCCAAAGCAAGTGCAAAAAGCACACTCAATGCCACAATCATGATTAGTGCAAAAGATGCCTCCGGATACCCCTTAACCGCATCTGGGAAAGAAGACTTCTGCGCCTCAACGGCTGCATTGTAATAAAGTGGGCCGCCCAAGGCAAAGAATGCCATGTTCGTTACCCCCACGGCTAACGCCGTCAATAGTAGTTTTTTCATAACGTTTCAGTTTTGTTCTCAGTTAAGTTACTGAATTTTAATTACTTAAAGCTGCCCCTTCTCCTAGAAAAGCTACTGTCGTTAAATTTCTACGAGTTTGTACCTTAGAGCTCTTAAAAGAAAAACGCTATGAAAAGCTTGAATGAAAACTGGTTTGCATTTACCCTGATTGCCGTGATTTTCGGAATTCTAGGATTCTTGTTAGGCCGCACTACCGGTCACCACGGACCCAAAGGAATGCCACACATGATGATGGGCGAAGGACACGTAATGAAGAAAGCCATGTTCATCACAGACGAAGGAGAAGTTCATGATCTTATGGGCGATCTTGATGTTGATGTGATCGATAAAATTGACGTGGTAAAAGGAGAAAACGGTGAAATCACTGTGACCATTGATAGCCTCGATGTTGAGGGTATGGAAGGCGAGGCGAAAGCCAAAGTTCGTGTCATCACGAAGAAAATCTCGACCGAAAAATAGTGCTCAGCTATTGGGAAAAAACAACATTACGCCACTTTGATTTAGTGGTTGTGGGAGGCGGTATTGTAGGACACTTTACCGCCTTGTTTTATGCCCAAAAGAATCCTGGCCACCGCGTTGCCATACTTGAACGCGGACTCTTCCCTAGCGGTGCGTCGACAAAAAACGCCGGCTTTGCTTGCTTCGGTTCTATTGCAGAGCTCGAACACGATGTTGCATCCATTGGCGAGGAAGCAACCGCAGCATTGGTTATGAAGCGCTATAACGGTCTTAAACTACTTCGAGAAACACTTGGAGATGAAGCCATAGATTACCGCGAAGTTGGTGGATACGAGATGTGCTTCGAGCCTCCCAAACAAGAGCGGATTGACTTTTTTAACGACCTACTTGAGGCACATCTTGGGTCACGTCCATACTCCGTTCAGCCGTCCGAAGGTTATGGGTTTTCGACCAAAGTCACTCATTTGATCAAAAACGCTCTCGAGGGTACCGTAGATACCGGAAAAATGATGGCCGCCTTGCAGCAGAAAGTGGCTCAGGCCGGGGTGCTCACATTCACCCAAAGTGCCGTTGAGAAGATCGAAAGTACCAGCGAAGGAAAGACCGTCTACATCCAAACAGCTGATGGTTCTGTGGCGTTTTTCGCCCGTCAAGTTGCCCTTTGTACGAATGCCTTCAGTCGAAAGTTTCTCGCCGAAGAAGAACTCGAGCCTGGACGTGGGTTAGTCTTGGTAAGCAAGCCACATCCTGCCTTTCATTGGGAAGGATCTTTCCATTACCACGACGGATACAACTACTTTAGAACTATTGATGGGAGACTATTATTAGGCGGAGGGCGTCACCTAGATAAGCCGGGTGAAACGACCCTTGTACCTGGAATCAATTCCGCTATCGAAAAAGCCCTTAAAGAAGATATAGCCTCCCTTATAGCTCCTGGAGTTGCTGTTGAAATCGACTACCTGTGGTCCGGAGTCATGGCCTTTGGTTCTAGCAAGCAGCCTGTGATTAAACGCATAGACGACCACATGGTTGCCGGCATACGCCTTGGCGGAATGGGCGTGGCAATTGGGGCTCGTGTTGGACAAGATTTAGCAGCCCTAATTGGTTAATAACGCGTTGATAAACAGTGTCTTATCTATCTTTGGGCAGAGGGCTAGCGCCCATAAATTCGTATCTTTGCAGTAGTAAAAAACAGGTAATGACTGCATTTAAAACCAACACGGACCAGTTCATTAAGCAGCGCATGATGACCTACCTCAAAGAGCAAGGTTATAACTTTTACCAAAGTGCGACGCTGTTAAAATTGACTCAAGCCGAAAGAGAAGAGATGAGCCGCTATTGGGCGGAATAATCTACAGTCTGTAACCTACCGTCATGGTGTGGTAGTGTGGCGAAGACAGTGAGAAATTATGCTGGTAGAAATACCCAAAGCTCACTTTGCCACCAAGCATTTTATTGCTGCTTTCCGCGCCTATTCTTAGCCTCCGACTTAAGTTCCCGTTTACTGACCCCAAGTATTCGGAGTAGATTGTTGGGTCCCATTTCCAGTCTTTAAAGTTTTTAGTGTACGCCCCGCGAACACGCACATCCGTGCGGTCTGAGCCTCCTCCTGAGAGCACGGTGCGGTGCTGAATTCCGTAGCGCATCGCAAATTCGTCTCGTCCAAGATCGTAGGTTTTTGTCGCGTTCACCCTGAAGCGAATGCGCTGGTTGGTGCCTTGAGTAGCGCCTACATCGTCAAAGATGGCATAGTGGCGAAACTCGGTTGAATAGCAAAGTGTTTTATTCTGCTTCTTGGTTACCTGTAATTCCGTGATCCAGCGGTCCATGCCCTCGTCGCCTCCTACACTTCTATACAATCCGCTGATGTCTACATCAAGCCCTTTTGCCGGCTCTATTCTGTAGGTCAGTTTCGTCCACGCACGATTGTCTGTAACTGTTTGCGCAGTAGTCCCAAATGCGGCCAGGACAAACCCAATGATGAAAAGATTCTTACACTTCATAAACCACGATAATTTGTGCCTTCCCTTCAGCGTGGTCAATCTTAGAAATGTGGTGTTTTACAACGACCACTCCCATATTTTGCGCGAACTCATTTACGCGTTCTTCAACGACCTGCTCAGAAAGATTTTCCGAAGGTACAACCAGTGACACCTTCTTGGTCGTGCGTTTAGTCTCACTTGGCTTGTCCAATAAGAATCGCTCAAGTATATAGATGCATCCCAAAACGGTTGCGTTGATCAGGACCAATTCAATAAGCGTAATGCTTTCAGAGCTTAGCGCGTTAATTACCGCCACACCTAATGAGGCGAAGAGGTAGGTCATTTCTTGCGGGCGAAGTGGCTCTGTACGGTAACGGATAATCCCAAAAATGGCGAACATACCGATAGCTAAACCGATCTGCATTTCGAACGTGCTCAAGACATAAGAAAGGAAGAACACCACTACCGCGATGATGAAGAAACTACTCACATTCGTGCGCGTGGTTCTGTTGTGGCGGCTGACAATGGCCAATTGGACCAGATTGTACACCACCATCAGTGCAAATTTCACGAATAAAGAGGACGAGATGTAAAGAATGTCGGTCATTCAGGTAGTGTTGTTGTTATGAGCGAATATAAGTTTAAAAATTCCAATGTATTTTGACCCTATGCTTAGACGTCTTCCGCTTTATGTGATCATGGTAATGGCCCTCGGGTTTAATTCCTGCACCCAAGAATACACTTCTGGACAATTGCCTATGGTGTATTTAGACGTAGATAGACAGATACGGCCGGACGATAAAATAGACGGCACTTTTTCCATTGAAGTGGACAACCGCAAGGTGGTAGGCGGCAATATGGGCGTGGAATACCGCGGCAGTACCTCGTACCGATTAAGCGACAAGAAATCCTACGGTTTTGAAATTCGTACTGCCAACGGCAACGGTACACCAAAGGCGCTATTAGGGATGCCGGCCGGAAGCGACTGGATCCTTATGGGACATGTGGTTCGATCCAATGGACCGGATGAACTCTACGCCTTTGACCCCACCCTTATGCACCACTATATCGGTTATGAGCTCGCAAGAAGCCTAGGCATGTATGCTGCGCGTTGCCGCTGGGTAGAGCTAACTGTTAACGGCATATACCAAGGTGTCTATGTGCTCATGGAGAAGCCGAAAGCACATCGGATGCGCATCGATGTTGGCACACCGAGCGGAAGAAAAGAACCTGGAATTACCGGCGGATATGTGCTCAAGATTGACAAAACGGCCTCTTATGCCCCTTCAGGCAGGGAATTGAGTTACTACGACAACAATTGGGGCGATGATGCGAATTATACCGGGTATATGAGCTTTAGAAGCGAATACGACATTGAAGGAGAGCTGATGGATGTCGAGCCCTTCCGTCCGCCGTACCACGATCAACAATACAGGGAAACCTATTTTTTATTTGAGCACCCTAAGCCCAGCGGCTTGAACGGGGAAATGCGCAATTATATAGAAGAGTATGTGTTCGATTTTGAAACCGCTTTGCTCAATGATGACCTGACCTCATCAACGCGTACCTATACCGATTACATTGACCTGGCCTCGTTCGCGGATGGGTTTATCATGAATGAACTCGCGGGCAATATCGATGCCTACCGCATCAGTACCTTCTTGCATAAACCGCGTGGAGAGAAACTGCGCTTCGGACCCATCTGGGACCTCAACATTGGCTACGGCCGCCAAGGGCGAGTGCCTTGGGAGGACTGGATTGCGAACTACAACGACTATGTCAACCAAGATGCTTGGATGGTGCCTTTTTGGTGGGACCGCTTGCTTGATGATCCACAATTCCGAACCATGGTGAAGAACCGTTGGTCGACATATCGAAGCGGCCCGCTTTCTGATGCCGCCATCTTTGGACTCATCAACGATACCGAAAACCGACTACTGAGCACAGGGGCGGCTGAGCGCAACTATGACCTGTGGCGCGCCGAGAATCGTACCATAGATTTCGAAGGAGAAGTGGATTTCTTACGCTACTACCTTGAGCAGCGCCTCGCTTGGATGGACGGGGAAATTTCTAGCTGGTAATTAGAGTACTATCCACCCAGATACCAGCACCAGCAACCCTCCAACGATACCTTGCAAGGCCGTAGCGCGGGTATGGTAACGGAAGGCTTCGTCTGAACTTAACCCTCCCATTTCGCTTACAATCCAGAAATAACTATCGTTTGCGTGGCTTACCGTCATGGCTCCAACGCCAAGGCTGAGGATGACCCATACCTTTCCTATTTCTGTATCTAGTCCAAACGGGGCGAGTAATGGCAACATCATAGAAGCTGTAGTAATGATGGCTACCGTAGAACTGCCTTGGGCCGATTTTAACACTGCGGCCATAGTAAAAGGAAGCGCTAGTACAAAAGCTCCGGGGAGCACCATGCCCTCCAGCCATCCGGCAACATCTATCAGCTTTAAAACACCACCCAAAGCTCCGCCCATGGCAGTAATAAGAAGAACCGGCCCACCTGCACGGAGTGCGTTTAAAATCCACGAAGATTGTTCCACTTTTCGTTGAGCGGTCCCCAATGCAACTACAACACCAATAGCCAAGGCTACCTCTGGCTTACTCAATGCCTTAATCCAAGGTGCCGCCCATCCTTCAATACCCGCAAGAGATGTCCCGCCAGCAATGAGAAGTAACGGCAGGATGATCGGCAATACCGCTCGTGCCAAGGAACCTTCTACCTCTTGTTCTGGTAGTTCTTCCAAAGGGTTGACTTGTTGAAGTTGCCGGTTCATTCTCGTGGCAAACCACCCGCCCGTCAACACTAAAACCAATGCCAGTATGCTGCCTGCTAGGATTAGTAGCCCTAAGTCATTCAGACCCAATGTTGCAGCTGCTGCTAGTGGCCCAGGGGTTGGAGGTATTAATACATGCGGAGCAAATAGACCAGTACTCAAAGCCACAGTCAAGGCCTTGCCGCTCACCTTCGCATTTTTAGACATGCTTTTAGTGAGCGGTGAAAGAAGAATAAACGCAGCATCACAAAAAACTGGAATGGCCACAACATACCCTATAAGACTCATGGCATACGTAGTAGGAAGCTTTTTCAGTCCCTTGACCATTTTGAAGGCGATTACCTCTGTAGCCCCGCCTTTTTCGAGGAGCTCCCCGAGCATAGCGCCAAGCAAAATGATCAAGCCTATCCTTGACATTGTTCCGCCAAAGCCCTTGTTAATCAGGGAAACAGCGTCAAAGGCTCCTTCACCAAGCGCTAATGCAAGACCAAAAGCGGCGATGAGAAGCACCAGAAAAGGGTGCCATTTCATTTTGGCTGTTCCCCATATAATCCAGACAATAGTGATGATTAAGGCTGTTATTTCCATGAGCTACATTCATTTTGAACGGCCTGTTCCAACAAGTCCCCGGCCTCCTTCATACTTCTTTCTATTGTCCAGTCCTCAGGCTTAATCGCCACCGCTCGATCTACCCCTGCCTCTTGGAATCGACGGCTATCCCCAGCGACTTTTCCTGCAAAGACCAAGGTTTTGCACCCGTGTAGTTTCGCCTGTTGGCACAACTTTAAGGTCGCCTTTCCTGAAAGACTTTGCGTGTCAAGCATACCTTCAGCGGTGATAACAACATCCGCTGCTTCTAATTTTTCGGCTAGACCTAAGGCTTCTGCAAAAATGGAAAACCCCGGTTTTAGCTCTGCGCCTAGTGCACCTAGCAATCCAGCAGCCGAGCCACCTGCAGCACCGCTTCCAGGAACATCATCTACTCTTCGGCCAAACGTCTCATACAAGAGGTCGGCCCAGTGGCGGAGGTTCTGATCAAGGGATTCAACCATTGTTGGTGTAGCCCCCTTCTGCGGGCCATATATTCGGCTCGCGCCGTTGGGGCCGAATAGCGGATTGTTCACATCACAGGCCACCTCAAAACCTATGGAATTGTCCCAGTTTTGTGGTGCAACGATCTTGGATATGCGCGAAATCGAACCTCCATTTGCATGTACTCTGATGCCTTGCTTGTCATAAAAGGTAAATCCTAAGCCCTGCAGGATTCCAGCACCGCCGTCATTGGTAGCACTACCTCCGAGACCGACCACAACCTTTTTAGCGCCATTAGAAATTGCGTGGGCCATAAGTTCCCCTGTACCTGCGGTCGTGGTTTCCATCGGATTGCGCTCCTCTTCATTCAACAATACTAGTCCACTAGCTTGGCTCAGTTCTACCCACGCAGAACCGTCGTTAAACTTAAAATACGAGGCAGAAATTGGGCGCCCAAGGGGATCGGAAGCGGAAACTTTTACCGCTCTTCCCAAACCTAATTCTGACCAGATTTCCAGCGCTCCTTCTCCTCCATCAGATATTGGAAGTATCTCAACATCTGCATTGGGAATACAATGGGCCAAAGCTCGCTGTATGTGCGATGCCGCCTGCTGGGCAGTTAAGGAGCCCTTGAGAGAATCTGGCGCAATCAGAATGTTCATGACCGGAATTTAGCATATTAATCCCTTTGGCCTGTTTGCCGGGGTGTTTTTCGTGTCGATTTACTGCCATTCGCGCAACAGGTATTCCACAGAAGTCCACTATTTTGCAGGCTCAAACTAGAGGCAGTTGTACAACACATTTCTATATATCGGTCCAGGGCTTGGCGTAGGTGCAGCAGTACTGATTGTGCTCATACTTTTGCTCATCGTGTTCTCATTTGGCTACCGCCTTTGGTACAGCCTAGTGAAGGCGCCTAAAGTTGCAGTATCGTCGACGGAATCACAGAGCTCTTCCAGCTTTTTCTCATGGGAGTTTTATGCCACTGTATTTGCGGCGCTTTTGATTATTACCACGTTCAATCCTTCGTGGTTGGGAGCGGAAAGCAGTGGCAAGTACAAGACTGCACTTCAGGGAATGCCCTTATGGGTAAGCATAGTAATAGGAGGTCTGGTTGTAGGTTCTCTCGTACTCATAGTTCGAAACAAACGCAACTTAAAAGCTGCAGAAGCGCAAGAAAAAAGATCGCCTAGTTTCTCTTTTACTCCTTTGAATGTCTTTATCGTCCTGGCATTGGTTGCTAGAGCTGCAGTGATTGCGTTGAATGAACCATTGAGCGATGCTATGTTGGCTGTTCAAGGAAACCGTATCGCTGCGTACTGCATCGCCGTATTGGCTGGCCTTGTGTTGGGTCAAGCGGTATTGTGGATGAAGGATCTGTTCTTCGAAACAGCGACTTCGAGCGTTCGCCTTTTGAATGTGCTCTTTGCCCCAAGTGACGATCCAGAAAAAATTAGCGCAATGAATGCCGCCTCAAGCAAAACCACGGGGGTTTTGGCTCGATTGGTGGCAAGCCTTGTTGTCGTCGTAATTACGGTCTTTGGGTTGGGCTGGGAACTGCCTCATTGGTTGCTCGGCGAGGAGTTCTCTTCGAATTGGACCCTTATACTACTCAGTGTAGGGTCGATAATTCCCTTCTTCTTTACCAAGGACAACGGCAGCGCCTATTCCGACCTCTCACAGCTTTTTCATCGCTTAGTCTTGGACAATTACTTCTTGGGCAAAAAGCTTCTTGGGCTACAGATTAAAGGCGTTGGTACAGCATCGGACGCCGAAGGCAAATACACTAGGGTACTTGTTACAGGGCTTGCTCGAGCAGGGACTACTGCGCTGACTAAATCGCTCGCTGAGCGCGGTTCATTCGCCTCGCTAGACTACAGTAATATGCCGGTGCTGCTTGCGCCTCGACTGTGGAGCAAAATCTACAAGCCGAAGTCTACTGAGGATAAAGAGCGTGCCCATGGCGATGGTATTAAGGTGGGTCTAGCCAGTGTCGAAGCCTTGGAGGAGTACTTCTTCAAAGTATTGAAAAACGACGCCTACATCAAAGCGGACGGGCTCTATGGACACGAGCTCTCGCAAGAAGAAAACGCATTGTACCGCAGGTATCAAAACAGTATAGCCGGTCAAAGCCTCTATTTAGCGAAAAACAACAACGCCATACTGCGCTTGCCTTCGCTGATTGAGCACAACCCAGATCTTGCCGTTTTTCTTTTGGTAAGACATCCACTCCAACATGCCTACAGTTTGATGAAGCAACACGAACAGTTCTCCGCCCAGCAGGAAGGGGATCCATTCATCAAGGAGTATATGGACTGGCTGGGACACCATGAATTTGGTATTGGTCAAAGACCGTTTATTCTTGGTGGAAAGGGCCACCATGAGGGGAATGCTAACGACATCAATTATTGGCTGGAGCGTTGGGTGAATTACTACGAAAATGTTCCTCAATCGGATCAAATCACCGTGTTGAGCTACGAAGGATTTCTGGCGGACCCCAAAGGCACACTCGCGCACATTGAGCAGGTGCTCGAAGTGCCAATATCGACGGATGCCCTGTCTAAATTCGCCAAAACACCGAAGGAGGTTGAGGGCGCAAACCCAGAATTATTGGGACGTGCAGAGGCCATTTATGCACAGCTAATCGGCTAACACTCCTTTTTTTCTTCGGGTAATTAGGACATAGAGAAATGTTCTTATTTTGATGGTCCAATTACACACTGAAGCCATGGCATTATCCTATTTCGATCACGAAGGGTTTAACATCCTTTCCCCTGCCCTCAAAGAGCACCTTTCGGAGCTTGGAGAAGTTGTAGACTATGAAAAGGGCGATCTCGTCCTTGATTACGGTCTTCATGCGGACTTTATGCCCATCATACTTGAGGGTAGTGCGCGCGTGATGCGAATTGCCGACGATGATCCGAGCAAGGAACTGCTGTTGTACTTCTTGACCCCTGGAGAAATCTGTCCTTGTGCTGCCTTTTCCCAGTTGCCCAACGGCAATATGCCCATCACTGTAGAAGCCGAATCACCGGCGAAGATTTTGCACATTCCCTTGGTTGAATTGACCCCTATTACGGAAGCTTTCAGCGAATGGCGCATCTATGAGTTAGGAAACTTCCGCCGCAGGTTTGAAGAGCTGCTCAGCTTGGTCGATAATGCGATTTTCAATCAACTCGAAGCGCGTTTGCTGGCATACATCGAGAAGCGCTGTTTGCTCAACAACCGCAAGGGTGTGTCCCTATCAAAAGTGAAAATGGCCTCCGAGCTGGGTACCTCAAGAGAGGTGGTCAGCCGATTGCTCAAGAACCTTGAACATAAGGGCGTGCTCACCCAGGACAAAGAGGGTGTTCACCTGCTTGGCTAAAACTCTTATTCGATCAACAGACGTTCGTTGTAAACGTTAGAACCCACCTGGATTTTCAGCACATACGCGCCCGACGGCAAGTGATGAAGATCGAGTTCTTCGATGCCGTACAACGCCGCATTGAATGTGCCACGGTGTACTGATCTGCCCGTAATGTCGTAGAGTTCGTAGCGTACTTCTGTGCCTTCTGCCACATCAACGAGAAGCTCCACGCGTCCGCTTGTTGGGTTCGGATATACTGCCACGTTACTTGGTGCCAATTCGAGTTCCTCATCACCGATAAATGCCGCTTTATTGAGCTTAACGTCAGTGTACACGTGCCACTCGCCCGGTTGGTAAGTCAAAGGTGCCGTTGCATTGGTCACCACGATACTGTCGCCGGTGAAGTAGTCGTACCACGTTCCTGTGTGCTGGAAGTTCGGATAAACATCACCCGAATTCACTCGGAAGTTCCCTACCACTGTTGCATTGGTGTCGGTAACTGATAGGTTGATGCGCTTCGCGCCGCCGTTGAGTGCATAGGTGAAGTTGTTCGTGTTGAAGACGCCGTACTTTCTGCGCATATCAATGAGCGCCGCTGTGTAGAAATAGACCTTCTGGCGGTGCTGGTTTTCGTAGTAGCTCCACAAAATAGGCTTCTCACAAACACGACAAGGGTTGTTGATCGAGATGTCATAGGCCAATTCTTCGAACATGTACATCATCTTCGGACCCGGAATGGTGTATAAGAACGCATGGGTCAAAATCTTGCGGTCTGCCAGCGTAGCCAGCGTCTTAGTGTCGTAGCTGCCGCTTGAGTTCCCGTAGGTCTTCAACTTGTATGCCGCGCGCTCCTCGTCGTGGCTTTCCGTGTAGGTAATCAAGTGCTTGTCGTTCCAACCGCGCTCCTTGTAGATGCCCCATTTGAAGTCGCTGTTGTTGGTGTATCCCATAGCCGCCTCGTAGTACTGGTGGGTAGCGTTACCCCAAAGCATCATGCCGTAGTCGCTCAGCTCCTTTTCCTCGTTGTTCGGTCCCCAGTGCTCTAGGATGACGTAAAAGTCTTGGTCAACGTTCCATAGGGTGTCGGCCATGCGCTTCAATGCCGCGATTCTCGAAGACGAGTAGTTGTCCGCATTGGAATTGTTGGTGAAACCTTTGGTGAAATCGAATCGGATACCGTCAATTTTAAATTCTTCAATCCAGTAGGTATTGATGCGGTCCATGTAATTGCGGGTCGGCTGCACGAAATGATCAAAGTCGTTCCCCCAACAGTTTGGCGGGTGAGGACAATTTTGATTCATGTACGGGTTGTTGGCTGCCGGTCTATTGTTCACACCGTCCCACCACATCTGAGCGATAGGGTTTTGCCCGTAGGCATGGTTGAACACTTGGTCGGTAATCACAGCAATGCCTCTTGAGTGACAGCTGTCCACAAACTCCTTGAACTTATCAGGCGTACCGTAGTACTTGTCTACTGCCATGTGGAACGAAGGGTTGTAGCCCCACGAAGAGTTGCCTTCAAACTCAGAATTTGGCATCAATTCAATGGCGTTCACGCCCAAGCGCGCAATGTAGTCTAGGGTATCAATGACCGTCTGGTAGTTGCGGGTAGTCACAAAGTCGCGAATGAGCAATTCATAGATGACTAACTCCTCTTGCGGCGGCGCTTGGAAGTTGGTGTTCTTCCATTGATACGGCGTCTTCGCGGTCTCATACAAGGAGACGTTACCCGTAGTCTTTCCTGCCGGATAAGCCGGCAAGTTGGGGTAGGTAGACGAAGAAATATAGCCGTCGTTCCAAGGGTCTAAGATTAGGGTCGAGAAAGGATCCGCTACGCGAAGCTGACCGTCAATCAGGTACTGGTAAGTAAACGGTTGACCTGCTGGCACGGTGAGCTCCTTGAACCACCAAGCACCCCCTGGCGTTCTTGTCATTGCATTTTCAGGCTCTGGCAAATAGTCGTTCACAGAAGTAAGCACATAAACGCGGTTCTTGCCCGGTGCGTACAACTTGAAAAATACAGTCGTATCGTTCAGCTCATTTAGCCCCATTTCCATGCCGCCCGGAAGGGTTGCAACCTGCAGAGGTGGTTCTACGGCATATTGAATAGTGTCGTAAACCGTTGTCGAACTATCGGTGGCCTCGAGAATAACGGTGTGCATACCTGGCACGGTGTCGCTCAGGTAGAATGTTTCTTGTTTCGACGAATCTTGGAAGACCAAGGTGCCGTTGTCGTAGACTTTTAAATCACAGAACCTAGAAGCAGCTACGACGGTCTCTAGAGAATCTGTAGGAGAAATCAAGAGCGTGCTTTCAGGCTTCATGAATTGGGCGATAAGGCCGGCATTGGCTGGGTATATGTCGTAGTAGATGTCCGAACCGTCTGCTGCACGACCCACCACGGTTCCGTTGGCGTTACGGAATACAAAGGCCAATTTTTGAACGGTTACGTTGCTACCAAAACCGTAATACGTTGGGATGTGGTATTCCAACTTGTGAAGGTTGTTTCCCAAAGAAGTCATTAGTACGTTGGGATCTGCTGTTCCCCAGTTTCCTTGAACGTGCTTCCAATCTGTTGGTGTTGTACTTGCGTTGGTAATCAAACCGGCATGTGCATACACTGGTGTATATCCCGTCAACGCGCCGTTCCCTTCCGTCGCATCGTAGATAACCGTAATGGTATCGTTCTGTGACGGAAATGCAGGAGTAATATTCAGAATCTGTCCTTGGACAAAAAAGGACATCGCAGTAAAGGCTGTAATGGCAAAAGCTCTCATCTCAACTTTTTAGTTTCAGTAGTCGTTTCAACGTTGGGTATAAAGTTACGTCATCTTTGTTTGTGCTACCCCCCGACTTATGACCGGGACTTTCCTCTATTTATCCTTAATCGGCCTGCTTTTGAGCATTCCGACGGCTTAAAAACCAATAGCGTGATTGCCAATATCTATGAGAAGGTCTTGAGCTAATACACAGAAGCTATTACATTTGGAGCAAAATAACAGACCTATGAAAATCCCCTTTATCAAGCATTTGGTTGACTTTGTCGAGAAGAATGATGTGGATTACATCCATGAGACCATTGAGGTTTTGGAATCTCTAGCAGATGTACCGACGTTGAAAGACGAGGAAATGGAAGTCATTGGCGAACTCATCTCTAACCTCTACGGAGCGGTAGAAGTGCAGAAAGAAATCGCACAAGGCACGGCCAAAAAAGATGCTTTAAATGGATTTATGAAGCGTGTTTTGGGATCAATTAACTAGCTTAGTTGGACCAAAAAACATTCATCATGATTACCACAACCACCTCCACTGTTCCAGGGAAAGAAATTTCTGAAATCTTAGGCATTGCTCGCGGCTCTACCGTTCGCGCCAGAAACATTGGTCGAGACATTTTCGCCGGCCTTAAGAACATCGTCGGAGGCGAAATAGAGGAATACACTAAACTCCAAGCCCAAAGCCGTGAACAAGCGATGCAACGCATGTTGCAAGATGCAGAGCGACTAGGCGCTGATGCGGTCATCAACGTTCGCTTTGGCACGTCCATGGTCATGCAGGGCGCCGCAGAAATGCTCGCGTACGGCACAGCAGTAAAGCTTAAATAATGCCAGCGGCATTAGCAATCAATATCGCTGTGTGGGCCTTTATCCTTATCGCTTGTGTTGTTTTGGGCATCCGCGCCTACAACAAGCGCCAAGAAGAAAATTTCGAAAAGCGGGATAATTAAGAAAGAGGTGTGAGCTGCTGAATGCGGTCGCACATGTACCGAATAACATCGGGGTCGTGAGAGATGAAAATCATACTCAGGCCCCGATTCTTTTTAATGCCGTTCAACAGGTTGAGTACCTGGGCTTGAACGCTCACGTCTAGGGCGCTGACACTTTCATCACAGATCAACACAGTAGGGTCCGCCGCTAAGGCCCTTGCAATACCGATACGCTGGCGCTGACCGCCGGAGAAGTCCCTAGGTTTTTTGCTGAGGTCGGAAGGGTGCAAGCCTACTTCCTGCAATAGTGCGGATGCTTTTTCCTTGCGCCCCACAGCGGAGAGCTCTGGCGCGTGATGGGAAAGTACCTGGTCGAGAATGCGACCTATGGTATGGCTGCGGTTTAAGGCGGATGAGGGATCTTGGAAAATGAATTGGACCCGGCCTTCATTGCCTTCAAAATTTCGAATGGAAAAGGTCGATGGAACGAGGTCAACTACTGCCCGACCAATACTGCTCTTGCCGCTTCCTGAGGGACCTATGAGGCCTAGTGTTTCTCCCGAATTCAGTGTTACGTCTAGGTCTTGAACGACCCATTTTGTCGATTTCTTCCAGCCTTTGCGCAATGTGTACCCAATGTTCAGCCCTTCAATTTGTAGGGCCTTGGTATCCGTTTTTGGAGTAGTAAGCTCGGTCGCTTTTGGGGCGCCATCACCGTCAAGAAAATCGGATAGAACTGGCAATGGATAGGGGCGGCCGCTCTTCGGCGGACGACAGGCTAGTAGGCCCTTTGTATAGGGATGCTTCGGCGTATTGAACACTTCTTTTGCCGCGCCTTGCTCGACCGTTTTGCCCTTGTACAGGACCACGACACGATCGGAGAATTCAGAGACGACTTCAAGGTCGTGGGAGATAAACCACAATGCGCAGCCCTTGTCTTTCACCAAAGTACTCAGCAGGTCAAGAACGGTGGCTTCCACCTCTTTGTCTAAAGCTGTGGTGGGCTCGTCTGCAATAATGAGTTTGGGTTCCAAGAGCATGGCCATGGCAATGACGACGCGTTGGCGCTGTCCGCCGCTCATCTCGTGCGGGTATTTCTTAGCACTCAGCTCGGGCTGAGGAATGCTTACCTCTTCCAATGCGCGAAGAACCTTGTCCTGGCGCTGCGCTGCACCTAGGTCGGTATGTATTTCCAATACCTCTTCCAATTGCTTTCCTATGCGCATCGAAGGATGCAAAGCGGTCATTGGATCTTGAAATACCATGGCGATCTCCTTGCCGCGTAAGTGTTGCCAATCGCGTTGAGATAGTTCGGAAATACTTTGACCCAGCACCTCAGCCTGGTTGCTGGTTATAGAGGCTTTTGGGCTCAGCAAGCCCATGCTCATCAGGGCGCTGACCGATTTTCCTGAGCCGCTTTCACCAACGACTGAAACGATCTCCCCCTCCTCGATTTGTAAGTTAAAATCGCTGAGTACCTCGGTCGTGCCGAAGGAGATGTTTAAGCCTTGTATGTTGACCAGCGGTGAAGGCATCGAAACGTTTTAGTTGGCTTGCCAGCGTTCGGCTTGTTTGATGAGTTCGCGTCCTACAGCTCTAAAGTCGCCTTCGTAGCGATCACCGGCCTTCTCACCAACGCGCATGATGACCATGTCGTAGTCCGGCAAGATGATAATCAGCTGACCGCCAAGGCCGCGGAACGAATAATTACGGGCTTCAACGTCTGGATAGATCCAGAAGCTGTGGCCGTAGTACGGGCTCTTATAGCCTACTTGTGCTTCAGCGATAAAGGCAGAATCGATCACTGAATTTGAATCAACGTATCCGTGGTTGTTTACCAGCATACCGAGCTTGGCAAAGTCGCGCACGGCGGCATTCAAACAACAGTATCCAAGTTCAAAACCACCTGCACGATCGAGGTGCCAAGTCGTTGGAACCTCAAAGCCCACCTTGGCAAAAAGTTCGCGGTTGGCAAACGAAGAAACGCTCTCCCCGATGGCGCGCGAAAGCGCAATGGTGAGCAGTTGGGTACAGGCACTTTGGTACTCCCATTGTGTTCCTGTTTCAAACTTCCCGGGAGGGATGCTCAACGCGGTTGCCACCACGTCATCGCTGTAGTAAAGTTTGGCTGTTTTGTTGAATGGATCCTTGTAGTCCTCGTCAAACTGAAGACCGGCAGTCATCGTGCTAAGGTGGCGCAGTGTAGGCGTAGTAACGCCTTCCGGGATTTCATATTCCGGGATGTAATCTGTCACTAGATCGTCCCAAGAACCAATGTAGCCGTCTTGAACAGCAATCTGCGTAAGAAGGGTAATGACCGATTTTGCCGTCGAAAAACTGTTCGATACCGCAGCGCTATCGTGCTGATCCCAGTATTCTTCGTAGACAATCTCGTCGTTTTGGAGTACCAACATTCCTTTGGTACCAACGCGCTCTAGAGGGCCTCTAAGCTCATCATCGATGGTCAGTGAAACGGAATCGGACACCGCTAATTTTTTCGGGAGCACCACCGGGATTTCGCGTTGGTCGAAGTACTCACGGTCGTACAGATGGGCAGACGTATAGCCTTTTAGGTACGTGTTCTTTACACCCTTAATCAGGTATTCGTACGGAGATAATTTCACCGCTACAAGGAGTACAACAATAACGGCAACTGTTCTTTTTAGAATTTTCATTTAAAGGGATGTATTGTGGGTATAAATTGGCAGTCGAACTGCTTTTCAAAGTAAAATTTAATCTTGTCTTTGACCTCTTGAAGGTCTACTTCTCGGCCCAACTCCACGTGCAATGAAGTGACCTTCTTGTCCGAGATGCCACAAGGTACGATATAATCAAAGTGGCTGAGGTCTGCGTTGACGTTCAAGGCAAAGCCGTGCATGGTTGTCCACCGTGATGCTTTGACACCCATGGCGCACATTTTTCGTGCAAAGGGAGTGCCTTCGTCCAGCCATACGCCTGTCTCTCCATCGCTGCGACCGGCTTTAAGGCCGTAGTCTGCGAGTGTAGAAATGATGACTTCTTCGAGGTATCGCAGGTACTTGTGAATGTCCGTAAAGTAATGGTCGAGGTCGATGATCGGGTAGCCTACGATTTGGCCGGGGCCGTGGTAGGTGATGTCGCCCCCGCGGTTGACGGGAAAGAATTCAAAACCGTCCTTTTCGAGCTGCTCCTGGTCCACGAGAAGGTGTTCCATTTTTCCGCTCTTGCCCAATGTGAAAACAGGCGGATGCTCCACGAAGAGGAAGTGATCTGTGGTTTCCTGAGCGGTTTCTGGATGTTTTCTATTGGCCAATTTTAAATCCACCGTCTCCGTAAAGAGCTCCGTCTGGAAATCCCAGGCGGTACCATAGGAAACGCGGCCGATATCTTGGAATTGGACCTTTCTCATACTACTTGTTCTATTGCCAACTTACTTGCAGCCCTACGGGTGCAATCATTTGCCAATCCCATAACCCGCTAGGACCGCTGTTCGTTCGGTTCATCTGTGGCCAAAGGTAAATTCCGACGCTTGAGGTGAGCCAATACGTGTATTGTGCGCCCACACCGACAGCCGTGGTCTGACGGCCAAACATATCTCCGCTAAGCGTGGTATTCCTATTGTTGCCAAAAGTTGCGTGAAGGTCGAGCAACAACGAATGCGGCGTGTTGGACGCGCCGTACACCAAATTCTGAAGTCGTACCGAGGCTTCCATGCTCTGCGACAATGGTGCCCAACGGTATTTGCCGCCGAAGCCGACAGCCCATTTTTCATCGAGGAAAAGCGCTGTGCCTGCCGCCGCATTAAACCCTGCGTTGGTCACCCCGCCCACAAATCCATCGAGATTCGCGGTGCCGCTAAAGGTTGCTAAACGAGTGCCTTTTTGCCAATAGGGTTGTGCATAGCTCGCCCCTACAAAGAAGAGGGTGAGGAAAAGTGCATAAAATCGGCTGCGAGTCATACTGCTAAGCTACTAAAAGGCAATTATCTTTGCGGTCTTAATATTCATCTAGCATCATGGCAAGACTATTATCTGAACAGGAGGTACTTAGACGCGAATCCTTAGGCAAATTAAAAGCCTTGGGGATCGATCCGTACCCGGCCGCCGAATACGTTGTTTCACACAAAGCCGATGAATTGGCCGCCACGTACACTGAGGGCGCTGAAGGCTTTGAAAAGGTGCGCATCGCGGGCCGATTGATGACTAAACGCATCATGGGTAAGGCTTCGTTCGCAGTCTTGGCGGACTCTACAGGCGAAATGCAGATCTACGTGAATCGCGACGAGATCTGTCCTGGTGAGGATAAAACCATGTACAACGACGTGTTCAAAAAGCTCCTAGATATCGGTGATTTCATCGGTGTAGAAGGCCACATGTTCACCACGCAGACAGGCGAAATGAGCTTGCATGTGAAGGAATTGGTCGTACTTTCAAAGAGCTTGCGTCCGCTTCCAGTTGTCAAGAAAGATGCCGATGGAAACGTATACGATCAGCTCACCGACCCGGAAATTCGTTACCGTCAGCGCTACGTTGACCTTGTCGTGAACCCGGGTGTCAAAGAGATTTTCCGCAAGAGAAATAGAATCATGAGCACCATGCGCCGCATTTTTGACGATGCCGGTTACATGGAGGTGGAAACGCCAATTTTGCAGCCCATCCCTGGTGGCGCCGCAGCTCGTCCATTCATCACGCACCACAACGCACTTGACGTGCCGTTGTACTTGCGTATTGCCAACGAGCTCTACCTCAAACGCCTCATCGTAGGTGGCTTTGAAGGGGTGTATGAATTTGCCAAAGACTTCCGCAATGAAGGGATGGACAAAACGCACAACCCAGAGTTCACTGTGATGGAAATCTATGTAGCGTACAAAGACTACCACTGGATGATGCGCTTCGTCGAAAACATGCTCGAAGAAGTGGCCATGGCTGTAAACGGTACCACAGATGCAACGATTGGTGAGAACACCGTGAGCTTCAAAGCGCCGTACGCTCGAGTACCTATCCTAGAAGCCATCAAGGAGCACACTGGTTTAGATCTAAACGGCAAGACAGAGGATGAGGTGCGCGAAGCAGCGAAATCAATCGGTCTTGAAGTGGACGAAACCATGGGTAAAGGAAAGCTTATCGATGAAATCTTCGGCGAGAAGTGTGAGAAGCACTACATCCAGCCAACCTACATCACCGACTACCCTGTTGAGATGTCGCCACTGTGTAAGAAGCACCGCGATAACCCAGAACTCACAGAGCGTTTTGAGCTTATGGTTAACGGTAAGGAGGTCGCTAATGCCTACTCCGAGCTTAATGATCCTATTGACCAGCTAGAGCGTTTCGAGGACCAATTGAAACTCTCTGAAAAAGGAGACGACGAAGCGATGTTTATCGACCAAGACTTCGTGCGCGCCCTAGAGTACGGTATGCCACCAACCTCAGGTTTGGGTATCGGTATCGACCGCCTCACGATGATGTTGACCAACCAAGACAGCATCCAAGAAGTATTGTTCTTCCCGCAGATGCGTCCTGAAAAGTTTGAGACCGTTGCAGACCCGGCAGAATTCCAAGCCATTGGCGTTCCTGAAGAATGGTCGCACCACATTGCACAGGCCGGCTACCACACCATTGATGCCTTGCGCGACAACAAGCCAGCTGCTTTGCACCAAAAGCTCAACGGTTACCGTAAAAAGAATAAATTAGACGTAGCAGCGCTCTCCCTAGATGTGGTAGAAAGCTGGTTCAACTAAAATTCCGCCGCCATGAATAAGTTCCTTTACGCCCTTCGCTCTATCGGCATCACCATCGTTGGGGTGGTCATTGCTGTGCTCGTCACGTCGGGCCTTCACCAGCTCTTTTCGCTCTTCCTTGACCCACTACCGATGGAAGATCTTATGGCCGCCGATTGGGCCGGTCGCTCCAACATCATGGAAACCTATATGGCTGCCAATCCCTTCGCCATCTACAGCATGCTTATCGCTCACTCCTTTGGGTCTGCACTCGCTGTATATTGGTACGTGCGCGCTACCAAAGTACCTTCTTGGAGAACCGAGAAAGGAATCAAGCCGGTCACAGGTGCGATTGTCTTGCTCGCACTTTGGATATGGGGCGATGTACAAAACGACCTTTACGACGTGCCTGTAGGCGTGTTTTGGACCACTGTCGATGTAATCATTACCGTTGCAGTGACCGCACTTGCCTTCGTAATTGCTGGCGGATTGCGTAAACATGAAGGGCCTGCACGCGTTACTAGCGAAGAAGAGGTGTACCGCGGATAACATCGGTCCCCAAGAACGATTTGAATACCTACCCGGAAGATTTATTTGAAAGCATAGAGTTCGACCTTGTAAAAAAGGCCGTAGCAAAGCGCGCTGTCACCGAACGTGCCCGAGTGCGCATCAATGATCTCAAGCCTTCGAGTGATTTCAAAGTAGCCACGCGCGACCTTCAAGAGGTCCACGAAATCCTTGGGCTCTACCTCAGCGAATTCCCGGTACCTGCGCTAGCTGCAGAAGACATCAAGCCCTTCTTGGTCCGATTGAAAATCCAAGGAGCCACCCTCGAGGGCGAAGATTTTCTGATCATCAAGAACATGATCGAAAGCTTCAACCGAGTCTATACCTTTTTCAAAACCCACGCCGAGCGTACCCCTTCCATCCAAGATAAACTCGCCCACCTCGAGAAGAACAAAACCGTTCCAGACGAGATCGACCGTGTCCTCGACAGACGCGGTGTGGTGAAAACTTCGGCTTCGCCGGCCTTGGGAAAGATTCGCGCCAACCTTGCTAAAAAACGTGCCGCGGCCGACCGCATCTTCTACCGCGCCGTAAAAAAATACTCGGGCTCAGGCATTCTTGCCGATACCCAGGAAAGCGTGCACGATAACAAGCGCGTACTCGCCGTAGAAGGCGCCTTCAAAGGCCAAGTCAACGGTATCTTCCACGGGTCTTCTTCAAAGGCTACCATCTTTTATGTAGAGCCTTCTGAAACCCTTGAGATCAATAATGAAATCTCTGTTCTAGAAGACGAGGAAAAACGCGAAGTGACCCGTATCCTGCGCCTTTTAACCGCCTTCGTTGCCGGATATAGAGACGAGCTTCGCGACTACAGCACCGCTTTGTATCAAATAGACTTTGTCAACGCAAAGGCACTTCACGCCCTTGACGAGGAGGCCTGCCTACCGCAACTTCTCGACAAGCCACACGTTCATCTGATCAAGGCAATCAACCCTGTACTTCGCGAGTTCAACAAACAGAAAGGCAAGGGTGTTGTTCCGCTCGATCTTCGACTAGATACTCACAACCGCATCTTGGTCATCTCAGGACCCAATGCAGGAGGGAAATCAATCACCTTAAAGACTGTTGGGCTGCTTCAGTTGATGCTCCAGAGCGGTCTACTTGTAACCGTTCATCCCGACAGTACCATGGGGTGGTTCAATGGATTGATGGCCGATATTGGCGATTCACAAAGCATCGAAAATGAGCTTTCTACCTACAGTTCCAAGCTTACCAAGATGAACTACTTCTTGAACGCCGCCTACAACAAAACGCTGGTCCTCATCGATGAGTTTGGTTCGGGTTCAGACCCTGATCTAGGTTCGTCTATGGCCCAAATATTCCTCAAGGAGCTCAACAACAGCAAGACTTACGGGGTCATGACCACCCACTACAACAGCATCAAAGCACTGGCGAGTGAGTTGCCAAGGGTAGACAACGGATCTATGCAGTTCAACTCTGCAGACCTTACCCCAGAGTATGTCTTGAACCAGGGTGTTCCTGGGTCTTCTTACACCTATGAGGTAGCTCAAAAGGTGGGAGTTAGCCCTGCCTTGATTGATCAGGCGCGCGACGTGCTGGATGAAAGTACTGTGGCCGTGGACCGATTGCTTGTGGGTATTCAGAAAGAGAAAAATGAGCTGACACGGCAGCGTGAAAAATTGGCCGAGCGTCTTGAAGAACTGGAGAAGCTCAAGGACAAGCAGGACCGCAAAATTCACCAGCTGGAAGACAAGGTGCGTCGCCAAAGCGCAATGAATGAGCAGCAAAATGCCATGATTACCTGGGGAAAGAAGTTCCAGAATTTGGTTAACGAATATTCCGAGCAGCGCACGAAAAAAGGCAAAGACCAAGTCGTTGGTCGCTTCAAAGTATATGCTGGTGAGCGCGCCTCACAGACACAAGACGAGCGTGACCAAAAGAAATCAAAGTACCAGAAGCAGAAAGAGCGCAAGATTAAAAAGCTCATCTCGGCTCCTGCTAAAGTGGGTGACCGCGTCAAGCTCATCGGCTCGCGTCAACCTGGCGAGATTGTAGAAATCAAAAAAGACCAATACCTGCTGTCCATTGGTGCATTGAGCACTTGGGTGACTCGAGATAAATTCATCCCTGCCGAAAGTCTTCACGGCGACCAAGGAACCGTAAAGGGCAAGGCTCGTGGCGGTGTTCAAGAACCTCAAAAAGAAGAGGCGGTAAAAGAGGCTGCTCCAAAGACCAAAGCGGAGGAAACCGCTGAGAAGAAAAAGGCCAAAAAAGAGGCAAAAACAGCCAAAAACAATCCAAAATCGAGCAAAAACGCTTCAAAATCGAGCAAAAACGCTCGAAAACGGAAATCTGTGCCTAAGGCAAAAAGCACCAAAGAGAAGCTTGAAGAAGCAAGCAAAGGCACTCCTTTGAAACAAGCTCCTGCAAAAAAATCTAGCGGGAAAAAGAAAGAAGAATTGACCCCAGAACAGAAAGCGCAACTCGCTGAACCGGTTCGCAAAGTGGGTTCTCCAAAAGCTAAAGCAGCGAAAGAAGAATCTAGAGAAACGACGGATGCCGACCTCGAAAAGTTGAAAGCATTCTTTGGGAAGAAATAACCCTACTCTTTGATAATGCGCGCGTATTGTGCGCCACAACGAATCACGTAAACACCTGCTGGAGCTTGGCCAAGGTCTAGCTTGTCCTCTACGATCGTTGAAAGAATCGATTGTCCTGCAAGGTTACTTACCTCAACATGTTCGCCCCTCCAGTTAGATGGTACCTGCAGTATGCCTGAAGTTGGGTTCGGGTAAAGCAATACTCTTGTTAACTCTTCAATGCCTATTCCCTGAACGCTCACACACTGGGACCAAAGGGAACATCCGTTAGCTGTAACGATAACCGCATAATCGCCATTTGACGTAGGCACGAAGAAGGACTGCGTTGCACCTGCTACTGCCGAAGAATCACTACAATTCACCCATTGATACGTTGCGCCCTGTGCGTTCGAACTTATAGTTGGCGGCGTGGAAGCAGTCACGCTTATAGAAGTGTCCACTTCATTGACCACAAGGTCATAGGAGATTACACTATCACATCCATTCATATCTGTAAACGTGTGTCTGTACACTGCGGTGCTGTCCCAATACATTGTACTATCAGGAGACCACATTCCATTACAAACACTCATGGAAACCGTATCATAGTAATTGGGGTTCATGTCTCGACCAACGGTCCAGTTAGACGAAGATCCACTAAGGCTAAAATTTGTCAATGTCCCCGAATTGGTACCCGCTTGATCGGCCAGTGTAGTATTGGAAGTATTGCTGCCGTTCGCGTTCCCTTGGTTGAAGGTGTAGTAGGCCTTTAATGTTGTAGGGTTGCCACAGATTTCTTGGTTGGCATGCGCCGCTATGGTTGCATCGCTCAGCGCGGCACTCCAAATTCTAACCTCGTCAATATCGCCTTCAAACGGGTTCACCCCATCCACTCTGCGGCCAATCTGAACACCGCCGCTTGAGGTGTTTACTGAAGTGGTTAGGTTGCCAGAGGCTTCCAATGAACCGTCAATATAGATGCGGTGCTTCGCCGTTGAAGAAGATGGGTCATACACTGCGGCAATGTGGTGCCACAAAGAATCGTTGATGGCTTTAGAACCACTAAGCCCGCCGCCGCCGACTTCTATTCTAACGGAATTGGACCAAAGTAAACAGAGGGTATACCTCGTGCCTGTTCCAAAGGCGCCCATATCCACAACTACCTTCTGTTTTCCACCTCCAGAGCCTGGGATACAATTGGCGTCCGTACGCACCCAAGCTTCAACAGTTCGTGCATTTCCGCTTGTAATATTTCCACCCGAAGTGGTGATGTAATCATCTGTGCCGTCGAAATGAATGGCATTGTGCGGTTGTTGCGCAAACAGTCCGAGCGGCAACAA
>WTIZ01000047.1 GCA_011525035.1 Cryomorphaceae bacterium
AAGAAATGCACCAGTACAGTGCAAATACCTTTAGCTTTAGCTCGCCCTATAGATTTAATTCAAAGGAGAAAGATGCGGAAACCGGACTGCACTACTACGGTGCGAGGTACTATCAGAGTAAACTCAGTGTGTGGTTGAGTGTGGATCCGTTGGCGCATGAAACGCTTGAACCTTATGTTTTTACGGGGAATAATCCGGTGATGTTCGTGGATCCGGATGGCCTTGAAGTAACCCCGCCAGGGGATTTCTATGATGAATTCGATAATTACATAGGGTCAGATGGTATAAATGATGGTAAGGTTTATGTTATTAAAACCAGTGAAACCAGTATGACAAATGGTAAAGAACAAATCCCTGCAGCTGGGCAGTCCGAGCAAACTAGCACAGATGCGATGAATTTCGTGAGTAACAATAGTGGCAATACACTGGCATTTCTATGCAACCCTAGTATTTATGACAAATTCGTTGAGTTGCCAGGTTCGTCTCAAGAAAGGAATGATGCATTGGATTATTCAAATTCATCTGCGCTGGCTTTTCCTGGTTTAGAATCTAGTTATGAATCTGCAACCTACACGAACAAAAATGGAAGTTATACACGCTCTTCAATGGATATTGGGCAAGAGGTGATTCCGGGAGAAAGTCAGGTTCGTTTTGTGTTTGCACCTATGGAAGGGAAAAAAGGATGGGATATAAGATTAATCTTTCATAGTCACCCTGCTAGAAACACAAAAGGGAATCCTCTTTCTCAACCACCTAGCTTACATGATGTAAACAACTCGAAATCTAGCATGAGAGTTGTTCATGGACAAGGCTCAGGAAAGGTGTATTTATATAACAACGGGCAAATCCAAGCAGTTATGTCACCGGAAACATTCAGAAGATGAGAAAAGTGATATTATATGTGTGTATGTTTGGATTTATAAGCAATACTTATGGACAAAGTGATACAGATAGCAAAGAAGCATATGAAAATACTGCTACCTTCTCCTTTGCCTATGAATCATATAGAGTGTTATGTACTCACTTAGGCAAGATTAAAAGGCATTATGATACAAGTTTGATCTACTTGAGTAGTGATTTACTTTTAGAAAAAGGCTTTATAGAAACGGACACAACCTGTTGGGATCACAGATTAAATGACTCTTTAACTTATGCAGACATAGGGGTTAATAATATTTACGCGGAGATGAATGTCCGTGAGATAGGAGTGCATACCGCTTTAATTGGTTATCGATTTTTCTTAACACAGGAAAAATCGGATAAGCTTATTTACGAATTTGGACTTACAATAGAATTACTGGATTATGGAAAAGACAAAAACATAACAACTAAGGTAGTACCTTATCCTTGATTAACCGGTAGTGTCCTGTATTTTGTGTCTGAACGCCACAACCCCAACCACGGTGTTGGAGCGCAATTACACCTCGGAGGATCTATTTTCTTTCGATAGTCAGGAACCATTTAAATCACAGGGCTCCAGGTCTATTTCTTTAGTTAAACGATACTTGTGGCAATAACGCAAGCCATGTATGGTATTTACCGTATAGTAGCCAACTGTTAACGTTTCAAACACTTACTTGCGTTTACAACCGACTAATGGCTTAAACTATTGTTTACTTCAGGCTCTTATCCATTTAAACATGAACAACGAACGTATCACCCAGATCAAACCTTGCGGCTGTGAACACATTATTATTTCGTGTCACGGGATAATTCTGGTGAGCCTTGACCATTGCCTAGCTTATTATCAAAATAAAGGTTAAGGCTAGGTATGAAAAGATTAAAAAGAAACCAGTCCACTTCGATTTACTAGTCTCATTTCCGAACTTTCTTGTTAGCCTCTCAGCATTCTTTGAATAGTAGAACCTAAACCAAAAAACAAGAGAAATAAGCATCAAAAGCTCTGGTAATACACCAATCCCTTTGAAAAGAGGTAGCCCCAAATTATTTGATAGTATAATCAGATTATAAGTAATCGTTACCGCAAGTATAGTTGCTGCTGTATTCTTAGAATAAATACCAAAGCTCACAATATTTGAAAAGGATAAAAACCGATACAATAGAATGTCCATATTATCGAACTTTTACTTATTATCCTTGGTTTGTTGACTTTGACGGTTCTGTGCTCCATATTGCTGCAACCACTCATCCCTATAATTGTATGACCCTTTGAAGCTATTTGACATCCTTTTATTTTTTAGGTTTGTTAAGCCATCATCTTGCTTAGAATCATTCATAATTACTTCAGCAGCATCACCAACTACAGGAACTTGCTCTATAGTCTTTTGAACGGATTTTTCAATAAAGTCTGCCTTCTGTCTTGGATTGCTAAAATCAGTCTCTTTGTACTCCATAATCATCTCACCGGCATCTTTAACTTTATCAACGAAATCCACAGCATTTCCAACTTTCTTAACGGCTTTGTTAGAACTTTGGTTCATTAGGTCAGCCCCTGTCGGAGGGATACTAGTATTAAACAGATCGTTTACAAATGATATAGTCGCATCGTAAGCCTTACCTGCCTCAAATTCAAACTTGTCATAAGCTGCTTCTAAATCTTGACCAAGCCCTGTAACCAAATATAATAATGGATTTCCACCACAACAATTCGGAACATTTGGTGCTCTCCCATCTGGATCTACTGCATTAATCGGATTATTCCCTGTAAAAATATAAGGTTCAAGCGTTTCATGCGCTAATGGGTCAACACTCATCCACAAGCTGAGTTTACTTTGATAATACCTAGCTCCATAGTAGTGCAGCCCGGTTTCCGCATCTTTCTCCTTACTGTTGAATCTATAGGGCGAACTAAACCCAAAGGTATTTGCATTGTACTGGTGCATTTCTTCCCCCCACGGGTTGTAGGTGAAGAATTCATAGGTTTTTCCGTCGCGCTCGGTTACGA
>WTIZ01000024.1 GCA_011525035.1 Cryomorphaceae bacterium
TCAATAGTAACGTCTTCTGTTCCGTTCAAACGGAAACCTTTGCTACCTGGTGCGTAGATGTAAAGATCTTCGAACACCATGTGCTTAGCTCCTTCAAGAACGAATGCAGCATCACCACCAGCAGTAATTGTATCAGCAGCAGAACCACCTTTGAAGGTAATTGTGTTTGTTGCTGAAGAACCGTTGATTTCGCCGATAGGCTGTGAAGCAATGAATGAACCTGCTTGGAATTCGAAGGTTACAGCACCGCCGATACCACACACATTCAATGTGCTCATAACGCTATCTAAAGTTGCGAAGTCACCAGTAGCACCTACTGTGTAAGTACCTGCAGCCAATGGACCTGTACATTCTGTAGTGAATGTAAATGGACCGTACCACGTACCTGGGTTACACGCGCTTTCTACGTAGTAATCGTACGTAGTGTTCGGGTTCAAACCAGTCAATGAGTAAGGCGCAGAAACTGAAGATACAGTAGTACCTGCTTGCGCACCAGTACCTGTACCTTGGATGAATCCTGTAGGACCGTACTCTAGGTTAAATGAGTTGTTACCAGTAAAGCTCCAAGAAAGGTCAGCTGAAGAATCAGTGACGTTGCTCTCAGCAAAGTTGTAAGCAACACAAGCTGGCAATGCTTCAACTTCTACACTATCTAAGTAGATGTAGTTGTACGAACCAGAGATAGAGTAGAACAAGAATGCTGGACGTTGTGCACCTGCTGGTACCACGTTAGAATCCAAGTATACTGAGAACTGCTGGTACGTATTGTTTGTCAAGTTCATGTTCTGAGCAACTGCAGCAGTTTTGTAGTCACCAGTTACACCTGATGTAGCTACTGCCATCTGTCCTTGGTAGAACGTAGACGATACTCTCGCCCAGAATTTCAATACTGCACCGTCAGTATCAAGGTTCTCAATCATTGGGAGAGAAACTACTACTGTATCACCAGCAACATTGCTTTGACGGTTGTATAGGTAACCTGAACCTGAGTAAGAACTCCAAGTAGATGTAGAACCGTACGAGTAAGAGAAACCTGGGTTTGCATTCACAGAGTATGTCCAACAATCTGGAAGGTTCGGGTTAGACGAGTTACCGTAAGAAGTTGGCTTGTTCTCAAATCCGTCCGCGAATGGAACTGATGTTGGAGCACAAGGAATTTCCAATGTAACTGGACCGTACCATGGAGAATTTACACCCATTGCAGAACAAACTGACTGGATGTATAATTCGTAAGTCTCACCTGGCATCAACATGTTGTTTGACCAAGAAGTACCAACGATTGTATCGTAAACACCCGTACCCTGAGTGAAGCCTGCAAGACCCCAGTCAATCAAGTACTCATCTACAACAGAGCTATCGCCCCAAGACATTGTACCTGAAGTATCAGAAGTAGCAGTAGCTACAACATCATATACTTCTGGACATTGTGGTGCCTGACGAATCTCTACGCGGTCAATGTATGCACGGTTGTATCCGTATGTGTAACCTGAGTTAGCCATACCGAATGCAACGATCGCGATACGATCACCATTAGTAGGTACGTTGTCAAGATCCATAGTGTAGTCTGCATACGTAGTAGAAGTAAATTCTACCGTATCCATGATTACAAGTGTGCTTAAATCACCTGTTGAATCTACAGTACCGATTGCCATTTTAGCGTTGTAAGCTGCAGAAGTAGAGCTTGAACGAGCGTTGAATAGAATCTGCTGATCGTTGTTTGAAAGATCAGTCATCATCGGTAAGATCACGGCGTTAGTATCACCCAATGCAGTTTGCGAGTTGTACTGCGAGTAATAAGTACTCAAGTAGATGTACGCACTATCCGTCGCTTGGTTACCGTAGTACCAGTACTTATCTACGTAACAATAGTTGTAGATGTATGCACTCAAGTTTTCGTGAGACCAACAATCTGGTAGATCTGGGTTCGAAGAAGAACCAGTACCGTCAGAGTAACCGAAGTCTTGTACATACGGAGATGAGAACCAACCACACTCAGTTTTGAATGTAAATGGACCTACGTATGAAGAAGTACCGTCACCTGTAGATGTACAGTTCGCGCGAACGTAAGCGTCGTAGTAAGTGTTCTGCGTCAAGTTTGTTGCAGTAACACTATTTGTAGTCGACGTGTATGATGTACCCGTACCTTGTGTGAAGCCCATTGGACCTACCTCAATGTCGAATGCAGCTGAAGAAGAAGACCAGTTAATTGTCGCTGATGTTCTTGAAGCTGAAGCCAATGAAAGACCAATTGGTTCTGGACATGGTGGGATATCGCTAATCTCTACGTCATCAATACATACGTAATCGTAAGTACCAATCTGACGCATGAATACCAATGCAACACGTGCATCACCAGTTGTTGCTCCGTCTAAGTAGACAGTGTACTGGCTGTACGTCGTCGTTGGTGCATATACTGTATCAACAATCTTCAATGAGCTTGGAGTACCAGCTGCATCAGTAAGACCAATGATTACCTCACCTGGACGACCTACTGAAGTAGTTCGTGCATAGAACTTCAATTGCTTCGTTGCAGAATCCAAACCTTGGATCTCTGGCATAATTGCCATCGTAGTATCTGCATAAGCACCAGAAGTTGAAGAACTTGATGAACGGTAAGCGTATAGGAAATTAGAACCTGAGTTCGCGTAGAACGAGTAGTTTCTGTTGTACACATAAGGGTAGTAGTAACTAAATGTAGAGTTCGTGTAGAAATCCCAACATTGAGGTAGAGACGGGTTGAACGCAGAACCTGTGGTTGAAGCGTCAAAGTTCTCTGACCATGGAGTCGCTAGAGCAGCACACTGAGTGTACACTCCACTAACTCCCATAGTCTGCGACGAATCCGTCGAAGAACAAATGGTAGTTACTTTAAAATCATA
>WTIZ01000018.1:0-59207 GCA_011525035.1 Cryomorphaceae bacterium
CGCACAAGGAAAAGCATTTATCCCGGAACCGGGTGAGGGGGTGAGCTTCAACACCTCGTCGTTACTGGTTGTAGGTGCTGGGGGTTCTTTTGCACCCGCCTGGCAGGCAAATTCACAAGAGGTGCAGCTTCTGCGTGAAACCACATTTGGTCTGACCCATTTCGGCTTGGCTTATGGAGTGGGATACAGCGGTCACTTCTACCACGGAAACTTACACATTGATGTTTCAGCAGACGGCAGTCAGACTCTTCAGAATTTGGACGGTGAAGCCTACCTCTCAAATCGATTGGCCGCTGAATATGTGGACGGTGTGTTAGAATTTAGGTACCGTTCGGCAGCCAACAATAAAGGACGGTACAACCGCTTTTATGTCGGTGCAATCGCTGGATATCGAGTAGATTCTTACGCCTACTTGCAAGCCGAAGACTACCGTGTGAAGTTTTACAATATTGGCGGGTTCAGTACCCTTCGATACGGTGCCTATTTGAAGGCAGGCCGTGGACCGTTCAACTTGTATTACTACTACGGCCTAAATCCAATTGTTGAATCTGGTGTATTGGTGCCAGAATTAGGGGCTGCGACGAGCCAGAACATCGGGCTGTCGATAACGCTCTAGTTATTTCAGGGGTACTGCGGAGCAGGCTTCCCCGTAGCTAATTTTCTTCGCGATCCCTTTGAGCGCATCTGCCGTTTGGATATAAGCGTCTTGCGGAATGCGAGCATCGCCACATCCCTTGATGATGATCGGTTTTCCTTCGAAAGAGGACCAATGTACTTGGGCCAACTTCCACCGATAGTACTGCGCAAAAAAGGCTTCCTCTGTAGGTGCCCAGAAGCTTCGGATATCCCTGTCACTAAGCTTTGAAGCGACCAGAATAGAAGCCCATGCGGGGAGTATGGCATCCGTAGAACAATGGATACGAACTGCGGCACCAACGAATGGTGAATAATCGAAATCGTTAAGAGCAGCTCGGAACTCTTTTTCACGCAAGAGATAGCCTCCATCAAGGAACTGAGCAATATCTAATTGCTCCACCTTTGCAGGAAGGTAGTCTTCAAGATTGAAGGTAATTAGTGGGCTCTGCGCGACTTTGTTTACGATTTCCCCCTCGGCCATAACAACGGATTACTGTTTCTTGTAATCTCGGAAAAATTCTTGGTTTTCTGCTGTTCTGAGACCGTCAAAAACGAAGCCGGATTTCGAAGGAAGAATTGGACCCTCTAAACGCTCATTGTGCCAGTTCTCATACGTAGTGAAATCCACGGCCGTACGGTTCTCTAGACTGCCAAACAGATCTAACCCTGCAACTTTCGACCACCCCGGTTGCACGTGACCTTGGAAGACCTTCGCCTTGCTTCCTGAACCGTAGCCCATGAAACCGATACAAGCGCCTTCGATGTTCTCGCCTTTATCGGCAGCATCACACAGCGTACTGAGTAATCCCATGAAGATGGAAGCGGTGTACATATTACCAATGAGGCTCGACGCACGTTCGGCAGGGGCCAAGGCTTTAGCTACATAAGCGCGGTAATAATCGCTCTTACTAAATGCTTTTACCCAAGCTTTCGCCTCGTCTTTATCTGCTGGTTTGTCGCCGCCCATAGCAGCTACTACCTCTTCCCATTTTCCGTTAGCGTTCATCCAATTCAGGTAGAAATTCACCAACATACGGCGCCCTTGGAAGGCATAAGGCAAGTGCATCACTACGCGGTCCCAATCCAATGCAGGATTCAGATCTACCTTGCTTTCAAAGTGAGCGAGTGCCTCTTGGATGCGACCAACATAAGCGCCGTTACTGTATTGACCGTCAAAAACCGGCTCTTCAACATAACTGCGGATCATGCTGTTTCCGCCCCAGAAACCTTCAGCCTCAAGAAGCTTAGCCGCTGCCTCCTCTTCACTTAATTCAACCCCTAATAAAGACGCTGCTTGAACGAGGACAGAAGCCTTTGTGTGAGTTCTGCGCGGTTTGAAGAAATCGCGCTCACCTTTGGTGGCTACGCCGATCTCTGCATCCAAAGCTACAATCGCTGGATCTACACTCACGAGCAACGCTACAGCACCGGCACCTTGGGTGTATTCTCCTGTTGAGCCTAGGTCATATTTGGCCAAATCGGCCGCGATGATAATGGCTTTCTTATCTGGGTTTTGCTGCACATATAGGCATGCATTCTCTAACGCATCTACTGCGCCGATACATGCGAAGGTCATATCTACAGCATCAACGTTTTTCAAGCAACGCTCACCATACTCGGCAGCTAATTCTTTCTCTACTAAATCTAGAATGTACGTCGCAGTAGGTTTCGCACTATCCAAAGCACTTTCTGTACCGAGGTACATTCTGCCTACGGTGGCCGGATCTAGAGATTCTCTTTGGAACATGTCGAGAACGGCATTGGCGCCCATAGAGGCAGCATCTTCGTCGACATCCGGAAAGGACATAGAGGTCAGACCCAAGCCCTTGTTCAGCTTGGCGTATTCAATGTTTCTTGCATTCGCAAGTGCTTCGATGGGGAGGTAGTGGCTAGGTACGTAGTATGAAATGGCGTCTATTCCAATTTTCATTTGGCGGATATTTTTCTAATTCACAAAAAATCGCTCGATTCTTTGAATAACGAGCAACAAAGTAACGTCATCCTTAACGGATTAAACGTTAGAAGGTTCTCGTTTTGGGAAAATTTTAGAGAATTAGGACAATTAAAGCATACCGAGCTCGAGTTTTGCCTCTTCGCTCATCATACTCTTGTCCCACGGCGGGTCGAAAGTGATTTCTACTTCAACGTCGTTCACACTGTCCAAAGCTCTAGACTTCTCCTTTACTTCTTGCGGTAAGCTTTCTGCTACGGGACAATTCGGCGAGGTCAACGTCATCAAAATATGCACATCACGCTCTGTACTGACCTTCACATCGTAAATCAACCCTAACTGGTATATGTCTACAGGAATTTCAGGATCAAAGATGGTACAAAGAACTCCTACGACCTCTTCTCCAATCTTTTGCATTTCGCTGTGCGTCAACTCTTCACTCATGGCACTTGTGTATTACCCGGCAAAAGCCAAGGCGTAAAATTTCATTTGTTTGATCATGCTCATCAGACCGTTTGCTCTTGTCGGGCTGAGATGGTCTTTCAATCCAATCTCTTCCAAGAACCCAAGGTCAGCAGCAGCCACTTCTTTTGCAGGTTGATTATCAAAAACATCAATCAACATCGCTACAATACCCTTGGCAATGATGGCGTCTGCATCCGCTTGAAACCTCACATTTTCACCGTTCTTCTCAGCGTGAAGCCAAACCTTGCTTTGGCAGCCTTGCACTAAAAGATCATCGTTCTTCTTTTCTTCCGGTAAGGCGTCCAGACTCTTCCCCATCTCAATGATGTGGTTGTATTTGTCCATCCATTCGTCGAAGAATTCAAATTCCTCGACCAATACGTCTTGTCTTTCTTTAATCGTTGCCATTAGCGCAGCATCGTTACGGCCTTCTCAAGGGCAGCCTTGAACAGGTCAATTTCTTCTTTGGTATTGTACATCGCAAAACTAGCTCTTGCCGTTCCGTCAATACAAAAGGCGTCCATGATAGGTTGCGTACAGTGCTGTCCTGTACGCACCGCTACCCCTTGTTGATCGAGCAACACACCCAAATCATAGGGATGCGTCCCATCGACGACAAAGCTCAGTACACTGGCTTTATTCTTGGCATCACCAATTACCCGGAACCCTTCAATCTCTGAACACTCCTGCGTCGCATATTCTAACAGCTCTTTCTCGTGGGCTGCGATTGCTTCAATCCCAACTTCATTGATAAACTTCAGCGCAGCCCCAAAGCCTATAATTCCTTCGATATGGGGTGTGCCTGCTTCAAATTTATGCGGGAGTCCAGCATAGGTGCTTTCTTCTAAAGTCACTGTGGCAATCATTTCACCACCGCCTTGATAAGGGGGAAGGGCTTCTAATCTTTCACGTTTGCCGTAAAGTACGCCAAGGCCAGTAGGACCGTACATTTTATGACTGCTGAGTGTAAAGAAGTCAACGTCCCAAGCACGCACATCTACTTTGGCGTGGGGTCCACTCTGAGCACCGTCAACTAAGGTCCAAGCGCCTACTTTCTGGGCGCGCTTCAAAATGGCCTCTACGGGATTAATAGTCCCAAGTGCATTGGAGATGTGATTGAAGGCAACCATTGCGGTATGCTCGTCAATGATCTCTTCAATACCGTCCAAAACAACCTCACCGTGCTCGTTCATCGGCAAGTGACGAAGCTCTGCACCCGTGCGTTGACAAAGCATTTGCCAAGGCACAATATTGCTGTGGTGCTCAACGGCAGTGATCACGATATTTTGTCCCTTCTTCACAAGGGCTCCCATCCCAAAGGCGATGGTGTTGATGCTGTCGGTAATGCCTCGTGTAAAGATGATTTCAGCTGTTTCCGCTGCATTAATGTGCGCACGTACATCTTCACGAACGGCCTCCATGGCATCGGTAGCGCGCTGACTCAATGTATGTACACCGCGGTGTACATTGGCATTGTAGTTCAGGTAATAATCTGAAATAGCATCAATGACGGCGATGGGCTTCTGCGCAGTAGCAGCATTGTCCAGATACACCAACGGCCTTCCGTGAATCTCTTGATTCAGGATGGGAAACTGCTGGCGTATGGCTTGGACATCGTAGCTCATTATAGTGCAAACTCTAGGTTGATACCGAGTTTTTCAGCGATTACGCCGTTCAGACGCTTCTCTAACTGAGGGATTTTCACATACTCTAGCGCATCAGAAGCAAAAGCATAAGTCATCAGACCTTCGGCTTCACGTTTTGGAATACCACGAGAACGCAGGTAGAACAAGGCATTTTTGTCCAATTGTCCCACAGTACATCCGTGCGAACAACGCACATCATCTGCAAAAATTTCCAATTGAGGTTTTGTGTCCACCTTCGCTTTATCGCTCAATAGAATATTGTCGTTCTGTTGGAAGGCATTGGTCTTTTGTGCCTTTTGGCGCACCAATACCTTACCGTTGAACACACCGTGGCTTTTGCCAAGGTAGATGCCCTTGTACAACTCGCGGCTGTAGCAATTAGGCTCCTGGTGGTCTACTAAGGTGTGGTGGTCTACAGTTTGGCCGTCACCGATAATAGTGATGCCGTCCATATGGCTCTCAGTGTGCTCACCACCTGCATAGAAGTGAAGGTTATTGCGGACCAATTTTCCACCGAAACTATAGGTGCCTACATGCACGTTTGAACCGGTGGCTTGCTTCACGTGGGTGTTGTCCACCAAGGATGCCTTGTCACTGTCGTTTTGAACTTTGTAGTAGCTCACGCGAGCATCACGAGCAGCAAATACTTCACTCACAAAATTTGTAAAGCTTTCAGTATCGCCAAGGTTTTGGTGACGCTCTAAAATCTGTACCTCCGCGTTTTGCTCCACAATAATAAGGTTGCGGTTCTGCGAGAATGAAGTGCCGTTCTCATCCGTGGTGATGTAGAGAATCTCGATCGGCTTATCTACCGTTTGATTCGCTTTTACACGGATATACGCGCCGTCATCGGCAAATGCCGTGTTGAGGTCTACGAACGTTTCTCCAGCCGGAGCAGCTTTGCCCAAGTATTCGGCAAGAATATCTGGGTATTTGTTCAAAGCAGCAGCAAAGGTGCAAATGTCATAGCTCTGGTGGGTCGATTCGCTCAACCATGAGCTGTACTTACCGTTGATGAATACCAGTTTGTAGGTATCTAGATCGCTGAGTAGGTACTGTTTGATATCTCCAAACGATACAGCGCTCTCGCTCTTCAGCATGATCTTATAGTCGTGCTTCAGAACGGGCTTGAGGTTGGTGTATTTCCACTCTTCGTCACGCGTGGTTGGGAATCCGGAAGCTTCAAAACGGTCCAACGCTTCTTTGCGCATGTTGACCACGCCCAAATTCTTGGCCCCGTTCAAGCCGGCTTCGGCAACGACGAATGAAGAGAGTAAATCCTGTGCTAAATCTGTCATGCGTTTTCTGCCTTGATCCAGTCGTATCCTTTTGCTTCTAGTTCGAGGGCCAAATTCTTATCGCCGCTCTTCACAATCTTACCGTTGTACAACACGTGCACAAAATCTGGTTCGATGTAATCCAACAGACGCTGGTAGTGGGTAATAACGACTACTGCATTGTCTTCACTACGCAGTTTGTTGACACCGTTCGCAACAATGCGAAGGGCATCAATATCCAAACCAGAATCGGTCTCATCAAGGATGGCCAATTTTGGCTCCAACATCGCCATTTGGAAAATCTCATTGCGCTTTTTCTCACCACCGGAGAATCCTTCGTTCAAGCTGCGGCTGAGGTAGCTCTTGTCCATCTCTAGAAGTGCAGTCTTCTCGCGCATCTTAGCCAGCATTTCTCTGGCCTCCATCGGCTCTTCACCGCGGCCTTTACGGCTCTCGTTGATGGCTGTTTTGATGAAGTTGCTCACTGTGACACCTGGAATTTCAACAGGGTACTGGAAGCTTAGGAAGATTCCTTTGTGTGCGCGCTCTTCCGGGTCGAGGTCCAACAGGTCTTCGCCTTCAAAGTCGATAGCACCACCGGTTACTTCATAATCCTCACGACCAGCGATGACGCTACTCAAGGTACTTTTACCCGAACCGTTTGGTCCCATGATGGCGTGAACTTCACCCGGGTTGATTTCTAAATTAATGCCGCGGAGAATTTCCTTTTCCTCAACGCGTGCTTGTAAATCTTTGATTTTAATCATGGCTTATCCTACTGAGCCTTCTAGAGAGACTTCCAATAGTTTTTGTGCTTCCACGGCAAACTCCATGGGAAGCTGGTTCAATACTTCTTTACAGTACCCATTTACGATTAGGGCAATAGCTTCTTCTGTACCAATTCCTCTCTGGTTACAGTAGAAAATTTGGTCCTCACCAATCTTCGAAGTGGTCGCCTCGTGCTCAATCTGTGCACTTGGGTGTTGCGCCTCGATATATGGGAAGGTATGCGCACCACATTGGTCGCCCATCAGCAGCGAATCACACTGGCTGAAGTTTCGAGCATTTTCTGCACGAGCGCCTACGCGAACAAGACCTCGGTAGCTGTTGTGGCTCTTACCGGCACTGATACCTTTAGAGATGATGGTACTCTTGGTGTTTTTACCCAAGTGAATCATCTTGGTTCCGGTATCTGCTTGCTGGAACTTGTTCGTTACTGCAACGCTGTAGAACTCACCTACGCTATTGTCTCCTTTGAGGATACACGAAGGATATTTCCAAGTCACTGCAGAACCAGTTTCGACTTGCGTCCAGCTGATCTTAGCATTGCGCTCACAGATACCGCGCTTGGTCACAAAGTTGAAGACACCACCTTTTCCTTCGGCATCGCCAGGGAACCAGTTTTGTACGGTGCTGTATTTAATCTCCGCATCTTCCATGGCAACGAGCTCAACCACTGCAGCGTGCAACTGGTTTTCGTCGCGGGAAGGTGCAGTACATCCTTCGAGGTAACTTACGTAAGAACCTTCGTCGGCCACGAGAAGCGTGCGCTCAAACTGCCCGGTACCCGCTTCATTAATGCGGAAATAGGTACTCAATTCCATAGGACAGTGAACGCCTTTAGGAATGTAACAGAACGATCCGTCGGTGAAGACGGCGCTGTTGAGAGCTGCATAGAAATTATCGCGCTTAGGTACTACAGTTCCTAAATGCTTACGTACAAGTTCAGGGTGCTCCTGAATGGCTTCACTCATCGAACAGAAGATGATGCCTTTCTCTGCCAAGGTTTCCTTGAAGGTGGTTGCTACCGAAACAGAATCGACCACAACATCCATTGCCACTCCAGTCAAGCGCTTTTGCTCGTCTAGGCTAATGCCCAGTTTCTCGAAGGTCTTCAAGAGTTCAGGATCGACCTCGTCCAAACTGTCCAAGGTTTTCTTTTGCTTCGGGGCACTGTAGTAAGAAATGGCCTGGAAATCTGGTTTCTCGTAGGTCACATTAGGCCACTCCGGCTCGATCATTTCTGACCAAGTACGAAAGGCATCTAAACGCCACTCAAGCATCCATTCTGGCTCGTTCTTTTTCGCGCTAATCAATCGAATCACATCTTCGTTTAAGCCCGGAGGCACCTTATCGCTCTCGATGTCGGTGGTAAATCCGTACTTATACTCCGATGCGGTGATTTCGTCTAAGATTTCGTCGCTCATGGGGTATTATACTGCGAAGCTTTCGCCACACCCACAGGTGCGCGTAGCGTTCGGGTTATTAAAATTGAAGCCTTTACCGTTCAAACCGCCGCTGTATTCAAGCGTTGTCCCGATGAGGTAAAGCAGGCTCTTTTTTTCAACTACCACCTTAACTCCATTATCTTCATAGAGTTCAGCGTTTTCGGGCATATCGGGGGTAAATTCCATCTTGTACGACAAGCCGGAACAACCTCCACTTTCCACACCAACACTGATGTAGGTAGTCTCAAGACTCTTGCCTTCCTCGGCCATCAAGGAAGTAAGTTTGTCTTTTGCTGAAGTTGATACTTTGACCATATGTATTTAGACTAATTCTAAAAAAGCACTGCAAAGTTAATGAATATGGGCCTTTTATCTTGCAATCGAGTCGTATAAGGTGATAACTTTGCTCTATGTTTGATTCGAAGAACCCACAGCGTACCCCAATCTCTGATTTAGGCGAATTTGGCCTAATCGATCACCTGGTAAAAAATGCAAAAACGAAGCTTTCAAATACCGCGCTTGCGGTAGGCGACGATGCTGCATTGATTGACCAAGGCGATCATTACACGGCCATCTCCACCGACCTGTTGGTAGAGGGCGTTCATTTTGATCTGAGCTATGTGCCTCTAAAGCACTTGGGCTACAAAAGTGTCGTGGTGAACTTAAGCGACATCTATGCGATGAACGGCGTTGCCGAACACATCACAGTGGGTATTGCCGTGTCAAACAGATTTCCAGTAGAGGCGCTCGAAGAAATTTACGAGGGCATCCATCTCGCTTGTGAACGCTACAACGTAGATCTTGTAGGAGGCGACACCACGGCTTCACAATCGGGTCTAATGATTAGCATCACCGCTACCGGTCGAGTAGAAAAAGGTGCGGAAGCCAAGCGTTCGGGTGCAGGCGATAATGATTTGATTGTTGTAAGTGGCGATGTTGGCGGTGCCTACATGGGGCTTCAAATTTTGGAGCGCGAGAAGCAGGTCTTCCTCGAGAATCCTGAAATGCAACCGGAATTAGGTGGTCACGAATACATTTTGGAGCGCCAACTAAAGCCTGAAGCTCGCAAAGACATCGTTGAATTATTGAAGGGCTTGGACGTTCAACCTACCTCAATGATTGATATCAGCGACGGGTTGAGCTCGGAAATCCTACACTTGAGCAAGGCCTCTGGTACGCAGTTCAATATTTACGAGAATAAGATTCCAATCGATCCGAGCATCTACACCTTGTGTGAGGAGTTCAACATGAACACCACCACAGTGGCATTGAACGGGGGAGAGGACTACGAGTTGTTGTTCACCATTAAAATTGGCGACCACGACAAGATCAAGGCGAATCCAAACCTTACGGTCATTGGTTACGTCAAGGGTGGTTCAGGTGCAAATCTGATTACGCGCGATGAAAAAGTAATCGAACTCAAGGCGCAAGGTTTTAACCATCACGGCTAAACTGCCCGTTATTTACCTTAGAAAATCTATTTTTTCACATTTCTTAGTCAAGAGCTAAGGGTGTTGTCCCATTTGGTACTATTTGTGCGTGGCATAGTGTAGAACCCGAAAGGTGTTCCTAATTTTAAAGGACCAACCAAACAAACCTAGAACTCATGGAAGACAAGATTGTCAATAATCTTATCTATGGCTACCCTTTCTTTTTCCCAATCTGGAAAGCGCCCATAGATCAGCAAAAAACATTACAAGCCTCGTTTGAAGACGGGACGATGTCCTCACTACCCGGTTTTCATAGATTGAATGAAGATCAAATGGAGCAGGCGGTTAGGAATGCGAAGTACCTCTTCGCAGTTTACACGGCAGGCGACAAATCGCATCCTAAATGGAACGAAGCGAAAAACGTTGTGCGTGCCTTCCCAAACAGCTACAAGGAAGCTACAGGTATCAAGACCTCGGTGAAATCGTGGCTGCCTAAACTGGTTTAATCTGTCACAGGGAGCAATGCCTCCCATTCTTCCCCATTGAACCAAGCCAAACGCCCATCGCCTAATTCAACGTAAACCCAAGAATTATTTGTTCCTAGAATAGTTCCGGCGCTGCCCTCACTCAATAGTACTAGTCTCTTGCTATTGGATGAGGGCTCGCTATATCCGTACGAGTTTCTTTCAACGACTACCGCAGTTTTGATTTTTGGAATACTGAGGTAACTCATTCCCAGTAGGATAAATGCCATCACTGTAGTAGTCAGCGGCCACCTCCAGTTTAAAGACCGGCTCTTCGTGCGCCGTAGCACCAACAATACCAAGGTTACCACCAAAAATACCCACGCAGCATAAGTCCACCCTTCAGTACTCATGATGGATCGCTCCCATTGTCCAATCCATTGAAGAAGCTCTTCCTTGGGGGCAACTAGAGCATCTGTCAGGCGTAGGTTGATCCAATCTAAATTGTGCTGAGCATCTGTGTTGTTTGGAGCGTACATCAGTGCGCGCTCGAAGTAAACTTTCGCCTCTCCTAATTCACCCATGCGCGCATAACAGTTACCCATATTGTAACACAACACATCGTTCTCTGCCTGCGAGGCATAGATACTTTGGTATTTTTCAAGCGCTTCGCTGTACCTGCCGAGGTCGTACAGTGTCTTTGCGCTGTCTGCAACTGCAGTTAGATCTGTTCCCATACCTCTTCAAATTCTGTTAGATGATGCACATTTTCGCTTGCTGCAATCGGTGCATACTGAGCCATATTACAGTGCTCAATCAATCTTAAAATGCGATTCGCTGTCGGCGTATCGTAAACGTTCTCCAGCGCCTCAAGTCGGACTTGTTCGAGATGAATTCCTTTTTTGACCAGGGCGAACTCAAGGGCATTCAGCATCGTGCCATAGCGCTGCTCTTCTTGTGCGCCGAATGCTTTTTGTACGATTTTCAGTTGTGATTTTTTCCAATTCACCTTTTGTCCTTGCCTGCGCTCAGGAGCGAATTGCCAAAGCCATAGTACTCCGGCGAGCACTAACAATGCCAAGGTCCAAGGATACAGATTTGAAGTACCCTCCGCCTCGAATGAATGGTCTTGCAGGTAGCGAATATCATCGTCTATGGTCTTGACTTCGCGCTTTACGGCGCCTTCTAAATCTGAGTTTTCTTGAACACCACTAAGCGCCGGGTTCTCGACGTTGAGCGTATCGGCGGCAATAGAAATCGTCTCGTAGCGTTCCGTTCGGGTATTAAAGTAACTCCACTGCATTTCCGGAACGATAAAACTGCCCCGGTACTGAGGAACCAACAGGTATTCATATTCTTTGTACCCACGAATACCCCGCTCGCTGTAGCGAATGTTCTCGTTGTATTTAGGGTCATAAACGTCAAACCCTTCCGGTTGAATAAGCTCAGGCACCTCAAGCGTATTGAAATTTCCGGCACCTTCTACACGCAGTTTAATGGTAACACTTTCGCTTCCACTGACCTCTTTTCTACTGATTTCACGGACCAATTTTAATTCGCCCACGCCGCCCTGAAAATCCTCAGGGGCGCCCTCAGGTAAAGGTTTGATCTTCACCGCCGGGATGTTGGCAGTAGCCACTTGTGGGACAAATTTCGTCAACGGCATATTGAAGAAATCTCTTCGGCCTGTTGGGACCTGAACTTGTCCACTGATCTTGAGTTCTTGTCCGCCGAGTGTGCCCGGTTTATTAGGTAGGATAAGACGTTTGTCAAAGTCCAATACGGTCGCCATTTTGTTCCCTACTACTTCACGTGTACTTTCTTGTTTAAACTCCAACTGCTGCTGAAGGACGTTCTCAAAATTGGGCGCTTGAATGATGCTGAGGTCTCGCACAGGGTCAAAGAGCGTTGCCCGGAATTTTAGTACGATAGGCTCCCCAACATAGACCGATTTTTTTGAGGCGAGGATACGAACGTTGAAACTTTCTTTGGCGTTTCTCTCCGCCCTGCTGTTCCGCTTAGCACCTGCCTTTACAGTTATTTTCAATCGATTACTTTCCAATTCCTGCCCGCTTACCTTCATCCTTGCAGGCGGTAGGGTAAATACACCTTCTTCTTGAGCTACAATTTCATAAGCGATAGAACGCTGAGAGGACATCCTGCCATTGATGATCTGTGTCTGGCTTGATTGATACGGTCCACTTACAACAATGAATTTCTCAAAGTTGGGCGGTGTAATCGTCCCTTTACGCGTATTGGTAGTAAAAGTGATTCTAAAGGGCTCGTTTAACCCCACGGTAGTCTTGGAACAACTCGCTGTAAGGGTAGCGTTTTGTCCAAAGGCAACACCGTGAAGCAGTACTGCACATACAAGAAGTAGTTTACCAATCTTTTTCACCGCTCTTCTTCTTTCCTTTGGCCTTCTTAGCCGTTACTTTTTCTGCTGTTTTCTCCTCAGCACGTTGAATAGCCTCGAGCAATCCCTTGATTTCCTCCGGCGTCATTTTAGCTGTGCTTTCTCCGCCTTGCTGCGGTTCATTTTTTTCGCTGTTCTGATCATCCTTAGGATCACCTTGCTCGTTTTCTTGTTCGTCGCGATTTTCATCACCGCCTTCACCGCTCTGATCCTGCTGATCTTGCTTTTCCTTGGAATTCTCGTCTTCAGGATTTTTCTCTTGAGGATCGTCTTTGTCCGATTTTGGCGGCTCCTTTTCTTCGTTATTTTCCTGCTCTTGCTGGTTTTCGTCCTCCTGGTTTTCCTGATTCTGCTGCTGCTGTTGCAGCTTCTCATAGGCGCGGTTAAAGTTGTATTGCGCGTCCGTTCTCTGTGGATTTTTAACAAGACTTTCCTTGTAGTAGTTTAAAGCCTCTTCGTACCGCTGGGCATCGTATGCTGCATCACCAAGATTGTACAAGGCATCGCTGATCTGTTCATCACTTTCTGCGTTGCTTAAACTTTCCTTCAGAGCACTTTCACCTTCCTCGGCCATTCCCGCCTCAAGCAATGTTGAACCTAAATTATACCAACCTTCATAACCCTCTGGATTCATTTGAACGGCCGAGAGCAGCGACTCAGCGGCACCCTGAAGATTGCCTTCTTCCTGCAGCTTTTTACCTTGGTTAACGGCTTGATCGTATTCCCACGCAGTTCCCGCTGTCCTCAGTGGCGAAAGGGTGGAATCTGCGCTTTGTCCCCACGCCACTTGGGTGCACAATAGCAGCACAAGCGGGCCATAGGTAAAAGGAGATCCTATTTTAGTTGGTAACATCAGGTACAGTAAGAGAAAGAACAGAGCAGGAAGTAAGAACCACTGAAACTGCGGCTCATAGTCGATGGCGATTTCTTCACTAATATCTGCTTTCTGCCCACTTTCGATAAATTCCTGAATGCCGTTTAGGGCTTGTTCGGTACGGTTGCCATCGAGGTATGTCGCACCGAGGTCGTCTATGAGTCCTGCCAGTACCTTTTCGTCCCTTTTGGTAATGACTACCTCCCCGTTTCTATCCTTTTTATACGTTGTTCCTCGCGTACTTTTCTTCAAAGGAATAGGTCCCCCGCTTTGCGTACCGAGTCCAACCATCAGAATGTTGATTGGGAAATCAGGCAGTTCCAAGCCACTGAGGGCCTCGTGGTCTTCACCGTCGGTAAAGACAATGATAAACCTACCTGCCGGTGAAGCAGGGTTGAAGTAGCTTGAACCGTACTCCAATGCAGCGGCGAGGTTCGTCCCTTGGGAAGGTACTGCATCCGGGTCGGCTGCATTAAGGGCCATTTTAGCAGCGACATAATCTGTGGTTATGGGCAGTGCAGGGTAGGCACTTCCGGCATAGGCGACAATACCTACACGATCACCGCTTAACATTTCAAGCGAACGGGATATCAGCAGCTTGGCTTTGTCTAATCTTGACGGGGCGATATCCTCTGCAAGCATCGAGCGGCTAACATCGAGCGCAAAGATGACATCTGTTCCTTTTCGATTGACTTTTTGCTTTTGACCGCCCATCTGCAGGTTGGCCAAGCTCAGCCCTAAGAATAGCAAGGCTAAGGCGAGAAATACGTGACGGGTGAAGAATCGAATACTACCGAAACGCTTTTTTTCTTCCTTGAAATCCAAACCGAGCTTGCTCCAGGCATTTTTGCGCCACCTGTGGAACACGACTGCCGCGAGGAGCACCGCAAAAAACAAGACGGGTCCTAGCCAGAGAAGTTCGGGATGTTGCCATTTAAAAACCATTTAGAAAGCGGATTTTAGAAGTACAAAATTCAACAACAACTCTAGACCAATTAATATCAGCGCGAGCCAAACGAATCTGCTGTAATGCTCGGTGTATCGGTAAAATTGGAATCCTTCGATCTCGCTTTTTTCCAAGCTGTCGATCAAATCGTAAATGTTTTCTAGGCTTTCGCGGTCGGTGGCGCGGAAATATTGCCCACCTGTAATGGAAGCAATCCGCTCTAAAAGTTCTTCGTCAATGGTTACTTGTTGCGGGCGGTAGATGATTTCTTTGGTCAGGGGATCGATAGCTACGGGCATTGAAGCGACGCCGTTGGTGCCCAGTCCAATGGTATACACCTTGATTCCGAGACTGGCACAGAGCTCTCCGGCCTGAATAGGATCCACCAAACCTGCATTGTTTTCCCCATCAGTGAGAAGGATGATTACCTTGCTTTTTGCGGTGCTTTCGGCCAATCTATTGGCAGCAGTACTTAATCCCATACCGATGGCGGTACCGCCGTCGAGCATATCGTATTTCAAGGCTCTGATCTGTTCATTGAGCAAGCTATGATCGGTGGTTAGCGGCACAGGACTGTAGGCTTCGCCTGCATAAATGACCAGTCCAATGCGGTCGACGTTACGCCTGCTGACAAAATCGGTGGCGACATCCTTCAAGGCTTCTAGACGATTAGGCTTCAGGTCTTTTGCAAGCATAGATGCACTAATGTCTAACGAGAGCATCATATCCACCCCAAGGTTTTGCGAAGGCTGTTGAATGATTTCCGAGCTCTGAGGGCGTGCCATAGCTATACATAGTGCGCCGAGGGCCATCCAAGAGAGCAAGGCAGTAAAATTCTTTAAAGGTCCCGCCAGAGGCTGTTGAAGACCGTCGAGCAACGAGAAGGTGAAGTGCCCAAAACGTTTTGCACGCAGTAGGCCCATTCCCAAAGCTGCCAATGGAATGAGGGCAAGACCCGCGAGCCAAAGCGGCTCGTTGAATTCCCAATTACTCCAATCCATCGTTCTCCTCTATAGGTTTAAAATCCAGTACCAGTTGCTCGGCCCGTTGCAAGCAATCGAGATGTTCTCCAACAGTGGTTTGACCCTTGGCGAACTTCACAAAGTCTGCGCGCGTCATGATAAATTCGAACCGCTCTACATCTTCACTCGTCCATCGCGTTCGAAGTGTAGCGAGGCTTTCGGAGGTGGTCTGCTCGCTAAGCGGCAAGCCGGTTTGAACACTGAGGTAGCGTCGTAGGATGTCCGCGATACTCGTGTAATAACCTTTAGCGTCAATTTCCCACGGCTGTTCTTCTCGCAGTTTAGCTAGAGCCGCCATGGTATCTGCAAACCAGTCTATTTCTACAAGGTCCTCTTCCTCGTTTTTCGTCTCGGTATTGCGTGACACGAACCTGTAAATGAGGTAGGCTAGGGCGAGTGCAAGCAGCAGTCCCAAGAGGTGAAGCTTGTAATGGCTGACCCAATGACCAAAGTTGAAATCAATGGTTTTAAGTGCTCGGTTCTCCGCACGTTCTACTCCCTCTTGAGCAGGGATGATGGTGGCTAATACTGATGTAGAATCTGTGGTGTAGGTATCGCCCGTGTACTCCAGAGTGGCTCGTGGCATAGCCAGTGTTCCTGAATCGACCACTAAGAATGAAATGGTGTGTTTTAGGTAATTGTCTGCTGTATCCAAATCTTGCTGGAGCAGTAAAAGACCTTGCACAGTATCTAGAGAAAAGGACGTGGCGGAAAGTGGGTATTCCAGGGTGTATTCCACGATGCCTCCAACCAAATATTGGGAAGAATCTGTCTGGGCACTTAGAACTGAAGGGTCTACAGTGCCTTGGTTTTTTTGGCCTGAAGCGCTCAGCCCAAAGAGCAGGGTAACAATGAAAAATACATACTTGCGCATCATCTTGCCTTCGTCTTTAAATAATGCAAAAGCGGCGGAACGAAATCTTCATTCATTTCCACCGAAACAAGTCCTGCTCCTGAGCGCTTAGTGAGCGCATTCAGGGCCTCTTTCTTTTGTTGGTAGCGTTGTTTCAGGCCGGCTGAAAATGCTTTACTGTTTGAATTGGTCCAACGCACCGTGCCAGTTTCTGCATCGCGCATAGGTACGAGTCCCACTTTTGGAAATTCGACCTCTTTGTGCTCATAACTGTGGACAGCACAGAGGTCAAAGCGCTTGGCAGCGATTTTAAAGTTGCGAGCTGGTTCGGGACCCAGGAAATCACTCATCAAGAATACATTGCTGTGGCGCTTCTGTATTTTCAACAGGTGCGCTATGGCGCCGTCCACATCTGTCCCTTCACTCTGAGTTTCCCATTCGAGCAGGGTTTGTATGATGCGCATGACGTGCTTCTTTCCTTTTTTCGGCGGAATGACCTTCTCCACAGATCCGGCGAAGAGGATCAGGCCAATTTTATCGTTGTTGCCCAGGGCACTGAACGCCAAGGTAGCTGCAATCTCTGTTTGCAAGTCTCTTTTGCTCCGGTTTGAAGCGCCGAAGGAGGTACTACGGCTGATGTCCACCACTAGGTAAAGGGTGAGCTCGCGTTCTTCTTCGAAGACTTTGATGTATGGTGCACGTTTTCGTGCGGTGACGTTCCAATCGATGCTTCGCACATCGTCGCCACTTTGGTAGGGACGTACTTCGGCAAAACTCATACCTCGCCCTTTGAACGAACTTTGGTACTCTCCTGAAAAGAGTTGATCGCTCAGTCTACGCGTCTTGATTTCGATGCGTCGAACTTTCTGAAGTAGTGTTATTGCGTCCAATTCTTAGGTCTATTTATGGGACCATAAGTGTGTTTAAGATCTCTGTGACGATGGCGTCCTGAGTGAGCTCCTCGGCCTCTGCTTCGTAGCTAAGGCCAATGCGGTGACGCAGTACGGATGGAGCTACGGCGCGAACATCTTCAGGGATCACGAAACCACGATGTCTAAGGAATGCATGACATTTCGCGGCCTTTGCCAAGGCGATAGAACCGCGAGGTGAGGCGCCAAAACTTATCTTGTTGTCTAGGCCTGTGATGTTGAATTTATCTGGGAAACGAGTAGCGAATACAATATCGAGGATGTAGGATTCGATCTTCTCGTCCATGTAGATACTATCGACTGCCTTGCGAGCATTCAAGATTTGATCTGTACTTACCACTGCGTTCAGGGTGGCTAACCCACCTTGAAGTTGGTTGCGCATGATGGTACGCTCGTCTTCACGCTCTGGGTAGGTGAGGGTGACTTTGAGTAGAAAACGGTCCATCTGTGCTTCCGGAAGCGGGTAGGTACCTTCTTGTTCAACAGGGTTCTGCGTGGCCATTACTAAGAACGGCTTTGGTAACGGATAGCTGTTTTCGCCAAGGGTTACTTGTCGTTCTTGCATGGCTTCAAGCAGCGCACTCTGAACCTTGGCCGGGGCGCGGTTGATTTCGTCTGCCAAGACAAAGTTGCTAAAGATGGGCCCTTGCTTGGTTTCAAATTTGTGCTCCTTCATGTTGTAGATCTGAGTACCGACAACATCCGAAGGGAGCAGGTCAGGTGTGAATTGGACCCGAGAGAAGGAAGCTCCAATGGTTTTGCTGAGGCTGTTGATGGCTAGTGTTTTTGCCAATCCAGGAACACCTTCTAGCAAAATATGACCGTCGGCAAGCAGTCCGATAAGCAAGCCTTCGACCATGCCTTTTTGTCCAACGATGACCTTACTTAATTCGCTTTGCAGTAGATCGATAAAGGCGCTTTCGTTTTTTATCGATTCATTCAATGCAACAATATCTGGCGCAGTTTCCATACGTATTGATTTTTCGTGGGTTCAAAAGAACGGAATCTGTCCTTTTTTAATGGTTAAAGGAGGGTTAAAATAGGTCTATTTATCCCAATCCCCGAGCGGAACGACATAGTTTTCGGCGATGCCGAAGTATGTGCCGTTTTCGGCCAGTGAATAATGGCCGGTTAGTGCTCCGAATGCAGGTAAGATTCCAATCCAATGGTTGAAGAAAAACGCTTTCATTTTGACGCGGAATCGCCCTTTGCCTTTTAGGGTGGCTCCAGGGTGCAAATGACCACAGATGAGCACTTTGTCTTCGTTTAATTCAGGATGGACGCGGCGTGCTCGGGCTTCGTCAAAAGAGCAGTTCTTGGAGAAATCCGACCCGGGCGGTTCGTGCAGGCAAAGGAAATTGCCTATGCTGTACTGGTCGTACACGAGTAATTCCGACCAACTAGGCAGGTCGAAATCGTGGTTGCCTTTGACCAGAATAAAGGTTCGTTCGCTTCGGTCTTTGATGAAATCTAGGAGTTCGGAAGTTTCTTTGTTTTGGGCACCTTCGAACAGGTCGCCAAGGAATATGACGGTAGAGGTTGGGTGACGGTCTATGGCTGCTGAGAGACGTTTCATTCCAAAGCGGTGCACGGCAATAGGAGTGGGGATGCCTTCTTTGCGGAATTGGCCCCCTTTACCCAAATGGATGTCGGAGAGAAATAAAGTGTTGAGGTCTTCAACGTAGAGTGAACCGTCAAAGTACAAGCGACAAGAGTGGCCGCCGAACGTGTAGTCCAGCCACTGCTCCATTACTTAAAGACGCTGCGTTGAAAGAGGAACAACAGACCAACACCTACTGAGATGGCAGTGTCAGCGATGTTGAAAATAGGACGGAAGAAGGTGAAGAATTGACCGCCCCAAACAGGCACCCACTCTGGCAAGTTTCCGGCGTATAGTGGGAAGTAGAGCATATCTACCACCTTGCCTTGTAGTACGGGCGCGTAACCTCCTGCCTCAGGCATGAACTCTGCCACTCGGCCCAGAGAATCTGAAAAAATTAAGCCGTAGTACAGGCTGTCTAAGACATTGCCAATAGCACCTGCGAGGATGAGACTGATCCCCCAGATTGCGACGTTGGTTGTGCCGGATTTGATGGTCGAACGGAGCCAATAAATGATACCAGCAATAGCTCCAATACGGAAAATAGTTAGGGCTAATTTACCTGCGACACCGCCCAGTTCGAGGCCAAATGCCATTCCAGGATTTTCGGTGAAGTGAATGTAAAACCAAGGCGTGATTTCATAGCTCTGGCCCAAATACATAGTACTCTTAACCCAAAGCTTCACGAGTTGGTCTACGAGGAGAACCGCTAAAACGATGAAGGTCGCTTTTCTCAACGCTGCTTGAGTTTCGCTTCCATGCTCAATGTCGCGTGCGGTACCAATTTTAGACGGTCTGCCTCAATCAGCTTTCCGGTAACGCGACAAATACCGTAGGTTTTGTTCTCGATACGGATAATGGCGTTTTTGAGGTCACGGATGAATTTTTCTTGGCGCGAGGCAAGTTGTGAATTGCGCTCTTTACTCATGGTGATTGAACCCTCTTCAAAAGATTTGAACTGCGGCGACGTATCGTCTGTACCGTTGTTCATGTCGTTTGCGAACTGCTCGCGCAACAAGGCTAGATCTTCTTCCGCTTTTGCGATTTTTTTCTCAATGATTGCTCTGAACTCCTGAAGCTCAGCATCATTGTATCTGGTTTTTTCTTGATCTGACATGTCTCAAAGTTTTGTGTGCTAGGTCGGAGAGGCACGAATTTAATTAATTCTTGGAAATAGAAATACAAATCTCATGCCCTTCTACTTCCGTACTGTTTTCAGTAGTAGTTCCCCAGTGGATAGCGTCGGCAAGGACCTCGTCTTTTACATATTCTTCAAATGAAGCAAGGCTGCTTGCAAAGGCATCTTCAGCTTGAATCGTCACATCTATTCGATCTACTACATCCAAGCCAGAAGACTTACGAAGGTTCTGCAAGCGGTTAACAAGCTCTCTGGCCAATCCTTCGTTTTTCAACGCTTCGGTCAGTTCGGCATCGAGTGCGACCGTTAATCCATCGCCTGTTGCGACCAACATTCCTGGAATGTCTTCGGTAACCACCTCACAATCTTCAATGCTGATGGTAACGGTTTGACCTTGGTCCTCAAAGCTTACTTCACCAGAAGCTTCAAAGGCATCAATGGCCGTACTTTCCATCCCTTCGATGAAGGCTTTCACTGCTTTCATGTGACGCCCAACTTTCGGACCTAGGGCCTTGAAGTTTGGCTTTACCTTTTTAACAAAGACACCCGCATCTGGAGCGATGATCTCTAGAGCTTTAACGTTGACCTCTGCCAACAGGATGTTTTGAATGCTCTCCAATACTTCTGCATCTTGCTGGTTCAGCGCAGGTACTAGAACGCGCGCTAGAGGCTGACGTACTTTCAAATTCTCTTTCTTACGGATGCTCAGCACAAGCGAAGTCAGCTTGCGTGCCGTATTGATTTTGTGCTCAAGGGCAGTGTTTACCAAGGCAGCATCCGACACTGGGAATTGAGTCAAATGCACGCTGTTCTCACCTTCTAGGGCAACGCCGCTGTAGAGGTCTTGATAGAGTTTGTCTGCATAGAACGGTGCGAGCGGTGCCATTAATCGGCTCAAGGTCTCCAGACACGTCCAAAGGGTTTGGTACGCACTGATCTTATCGGCAGCGTACTCGCCTTTCCAGAAGCGACGACGACCGAGACGCACGTACCAGTTCGAGAGTTTTTCCGTGGTAAATTCTTGGATAGGACGGAAGGCACGAGTAGGCTCGAAAGCTTCCATTCCATCGACCACCTGAGCAATCAACGTATTGAGTTCGGAAAGAATCCACTGATCCATTTCTGGGCGGTCGGCAACCGGAATTGGCGCTTCCTCAAATTTGAAGCCATCCACATTCGCATACAGCGCGAAGAAAGCATAGGTATTGTGAAGGGTGCCAAAAAATTTGCGGCGAACCTCGTCCAGCCCGTCCATGTCAAAGCGCAGGTTGTCCCAAGGGGACGCATTGGTCAACATGTACCAGCGCAGGGCATCCGCGCCGTATTTATCCATGGTAGTAAATGGATCCACTGCATTGCCTAGACGCTTCGACATCTTCATGCCGTTCTTGTCCAGTACCAAACCGTTCGAGATCACATTCTTGTAGGCGACTTTATCGAACACCATCGATGAAATGGCGTGTAGGGTAAAGAACCAACCACGCGTTTGATCCACACCTTCTGCAATGAAGTTTGCAGGGTAGGCACCGCCGTTATCCACCTTGTCTTTGTTTTCGAACGGGTAATGCCATTGTGCGTACGGCATAGAACCACTGTCGAACCAAACATCGATCAGATCGCTTTCTCTGCGCATCGCTTTTCCGGAGGCACTAGTCAGCACCACGGTATCCATAATGTGGCGGTGCAGGTCAATCTTGTCGTAGTTCTCACGGCTCATATCGCCAGCCACGAAACCTTCCAAAGGATTGTGGTCCATATTGCCTGCTGCAATAGATTTTTCAATCTCCTGTTGCAACTGCTCAACACTACCGATACAGATGTTTTCATCGCCTTCTTCGGTACTCCAAATAGGCAATGGAATGCCCCAGAATCTTGAGCGGCTCAAGTTCCAATCGTTGAGGTTTTCAAGCCAATTCCCGAAGCGCCCCGTTCCCGTAGATGCCGGTTTCCAATTGATCGTCTTGTTCAAGGCAATCATTTGGTCCTTGTTTGCGGTTGATTTAATGAACCAGCTGTCCAGCGGGTAGTACAAAACAGGTTTGTCGGTACGCCAACAGTGCGGGTAGCTGTGTTCGTATTTCTCAATCTTGAACGCCTTGTTCTCCAGCTTTAGCTTAAGGGCAATACGCTCATCCACGCTCAAATAGGCTTTCAGCTCTGGAATGATTGGTTTTAATTTTTCTCTCTGCTCTTGGAAGGAAGCTTCCTTCTCCTCATCGGTGAGGTATTCCGCTTTGATGTACTCTTCGCCCAAACCGAACATTGGATCGGCCAATTCAGCTCTGAACTTCCCTCTCAGATCCACCAACGGAACCAAATTATCGCTCTCGTCCATCACAAGTAGTGGAGGTACGCCAGCATCTGCGGCTACTTTAGCATCATCAGCACCGAAGGTTGGCGCCGTGTGCACAATACCCGTACCGTCTTCAGTAGTTACGAAGTCTCCTGGGATAACGCGGAAGGCATCTTCTGGTCGCTCGTGCGGCTGTGCATAGTCGAGAAGCTGCTCGTATTTGATACCTACTAGGTCTGCACCTGAGACAGTTTTCAGAATCTCGTAAGGAATCTTCTTCGCGCCTTTCTCGTAAGCAGCGGTATCGCCTTCGACAAACTTTTTGCCGAACAGTTTGCCCAACAGGCCTGAAGCAGCAATGATGTTTACCGGCTCGAAAGTATATTGATTGAAGGTCTTAACCAGTGCATATTCAATCTTCGGTCCAACGGTCAACGCCGTGTTTGAAGGTAGTGTCCAAGGCGTGGTCGTCCATGCCAAGAAGTGGGCATCTTCCGTACCTAGAAGTGCGGTGCTTTGCGCCGAAGGAACCATCTTGAACTGCGCCACCACGGTGTTGTCTTTAACGTCGCGGTAACAGCCCGGTTGGTTCAACTCGTGCGAACTCAATCCAGTTCCTGCTTTTGGCGAATACGGTTGAATGGTGTACCCCTTGTAGATGAGCCCCTTGTTGTAGAGTTCGGAGAGCAACCACCAAACACTTTCCATGTATTTGGAATCGTAGGTAACATAAGGGTCGTCAAGGTCTACCCAGTAACCCATTTGATCGGTCAGGTCTTTCCAGATCCCGGTGTAGCGCATCACTGCTTCGCGACATGCGTCGTTGTACTCTTCAATAGAGATTTTGCTCCCAATATCTTCCTTGGTAATGCCCAATTCTTTTTCGACACCAAGCTCTACAGGAAGACCGTGGGTATCCCAACCTGCCTTGCGGTCAACGAGGTACCCCTGCTGGGTTTTATAACGACAAAAGACGTCCTTCAAGGAACGTCCCATTACGTGGTGAATACCCGGCAAACCGTTGGCACTAGGAGGGCCTTCGAAGAAGATCCAAGGCTCTGCATCTTTGCGTTTTTCGAGGGTTTGCTCAAAGACGTTTTCTGCCTTCCAACGCTCCAATACGGCTTTGTGGATGGCAGCTAAATCTAGGTGTGAATATTCAGGGAATGTACTCATGAGGCCTTTTTATACTGTGGCTACACATTTAAGTTCGATTGCGATCGGGGTCGGTAGACTGTTGATCTCAACCGTAGTTCTACAAGGTTGGTTGTCTTTGAAGTACTCGGCGTAAATGCGGTTGAATGTGTGGAAATCACGCTTCATATCTACCAAAAATACCGTCACGTCCACGAGCTTGTCCCAGGAAGACCCGCTGGCTTCTAAGATGGCTTTTACATTGGCAAAAACGCTGTGTACTTGTGCTTCAAAGTCAAAAGCTTTAAAGTTTCCATTATGGTCCAATTCCAATCCGGGAACCCCGCTGTCGTTCGCATCGCTGCCAGCGGTACGAGGACCTACGCCTGATAGAAACAGTAATTCACCCACCTTACGGGCATGTGGATACAAGCCGACAGGTTTTGGTGCGGTCGAGGTCGAAATTTTATTAGAATCGGACATAATAGGTCTGTTTAAGGGTGCAAAAATAAAGAATGCGTCCCGGAAGGACCGCATAAAATGCTGAAGGTTAGAAAATAAACTTAGTGTTATTTGGACACTTACTCGGAAACTATATATATTTGCACCTGTATGTAAAGATTGGTGGTTCTTTCTTTTCATGCTTCTGTGATAGGTTCTAGGGGCTATTTGGCAGGATTTTCAGGGTATTTTGAGCCGATTTCAAATGCCGGAGAGTACTTCCAAATTCCCCTTTTTTCTTTTTAGAACTTTCCCTTTCGACTACCATTTTTGGCTTAACTTCCGCTGCTGCACTGCCATTGTGTCCAATTTTTGCTGAAGTCGCGCTATTTGGCGTTTTTTTAGCTAGTAAAGACCTTGTGCAACCCCGCACACCTATTATTTTTGTGGACTATTTATAAGATACACCCAGCCTCATGCTGAAATTCATATCCAAACTGGTCGGTTCAAAAAGTGATCGTGACCTCAAATTACTTCAACCGTTTGTTGATGCCATTAATTCGCATACCGATGCGGTTGCGGCACTCTCCAATGACGGTCTTCGCGAAAAAACAGCCGGCTTTAAAAAGGCCATCGAATCGGCTACTGCAGCGCTAGAGTCAGAAAAAGCTGCCCTGTACGAGCAAATCGCCGCAACCGAAAACTACGATGCGCGCGAGCCATTGTACGAGCAGATAGAAGCCATTGACAAGGACGTCTTGCAAGAGATTGAGCGCGTACTTCTCGAAGTACACCCTGAAGCTTTTGCAGTTGTACGTGAAACCGCGAAAAGATTTACGGCGGGTGAAGTTCGTGCTACGGCGACGGAATTAGACCGTGAATTGGCTCAGAAATTTCATCACATTACCATCGAGGGCGATGAAGTGGTCTACGCGAATTCTTGGAAGGCTGCCGGTGGGGACATCACCTGGAACATGGTGCACTACGATGTTCAGCTCATCGGTGGTACTGTGCTCCATGAAGGTAAAATTGCCGAGATGCAGACGGGTGAGGGTAAGACCCTTGTGGCAACCTTGCCGGTGTATTTGAACGCACTAGCCGGACGTGGGGTGCACGTTGTAACGGTGAACGACTACCTCGCAAAGCGTGATAGTGAGTGGATGGCACCCATCTTCAACTTCCACGGTTTGACCATTGACTGTATCGATAAGCACCAACCAAATTCGGAAGACCGTCGTGCAGCGTACTACAGCGACATCACTTACGGAACCAACAACGAGTTTGGTTTTGATTACTTGCGCGACAACATGGCGCGCCGCGATGAAGATCGCGTTCAGACGCGCGGCCACCACTTTGCCATCGTGGATGAGGTGGATAGCGTATTGATTGACGATGCACGTACGCCATTGATTATTTCTGGTCCTACGCCAAAGGGCGACCAGCACCAGTTCGATGAGCTCAAAGGATTTGTAGAGTCGTTGATGACGGCACAGAAGAACTTTGTGCAAAAGGAATTGACCGATGCAAAGAGTCTCATTGCAGAAGGAAATACAGACGAAGGTGGCGTGAAACTTCTACGCGCTTACCGCGGGTTGCCAAAATCCAAGCCGCTGATCAAGTTCCTTTCGCAAGACGGAATGAAGACCTTGCTTCAGAAGACCGAGGGTGCGTACCTCCAAGAGCAAGGCAAGCGCATGAAGCTCATCGATGAAGATTTGTTCTTCACCATTGAAGAGAAAAGCAACCAAGTAGATCTTACCGGCAAGGGAATCGATTTGATTTCAAAGAGCACGGCAAAGGACTTCTTTGTAATGCCGGATATCACCGCTGAGCTTAGCGCGTTGGAAGACCTCGAAGGTTCTGCCGAAGAAAGAGCAGCAAAGAAGGACGAAATCATGCGCGACTACGGTGTGAAAAGCGAACGCATACACACGGTGAATCAGTTGCTCAAGGCCTATGCATTGTTCGAGAAAGACACGGAGTACGTAATCATGGACAACAAGGTGAAGATTGTCGACGAGCAGACGGGCCGTATCATGGAAGGCCGTCGCTACTCGGACGGTTTGCACCAAGCCATCGAGGCGAAAGAGAACGTAAAGATCGAGGCTGCCACGCAGACCTATGCGACCATTACCCTACAGAATTACTTCCGCATGTACCACAAATTGGGTGGTATGACGGGTACGGCTGAAACGGAAGCCGGAGAATTCTGGGAGATTTATGAATTAGAAGTGGTGGTTATTCCAACCAACCGTCCTATTGCTCGTGACGACCGCGAAGACTTTGTGTACAAGACGAATCGTGAGAAGTACAACGCGGTGATCGAGGAGATTACCAAACTTCGAGATGCGGGCCGACCTATTCTTGTGGGTACAACCTCTGTTGAGATCTCAGAATTGTTGAGCCGTGCACTGAAGATTAGAAAGATTCCACACCAAGTCCTCAATGCGAAGATGCACCAGAAGGAAGCCGAGGTTGTTGCCGAAGCAGGTAAGCCAGGTATGGTGACCATCGCTACGAACATGGCGGGTCGTGGTACGGATATTAAGTTGAGCGATGAAGCGAAGGCCGCCGGCGGTCTAGCCATCATCGGTACCGAGCGTCACGACAGCCGTCGTGTTGACCGCCAGTTGCGTGGTCGTGCAGGTCGTCAAGGAGATGTGGGTTCTTCTCAGTTCTTTGTGTCGCTTGAAGACAAACTCATGCGTCTCTTTAACTCTGAGCGCATTGCAGGGTTGATGGACCGTCTCGGTCTAGAAGAAGGCGAGGTGATCCAGCACAGCATGGTGACCAAGAGTATTGAGCGCGCACAGAAAAAAGTAGAAGAGAACAACTTCGGAACGCGTAAGCGATTGCTCGAGTACGACGATGTAATGAACAGTCAACGTACGGTGATTTACAAGCGTCGCGGTAATGCGCTAAAGGGACAGCGTATCAAAGTGGACATCGCGAACATGATTTACGATACGCTCGCGGATCTTGTGGAGATGTACCAGCCGTCGAAGGACTTCGAAAACTTTAAATTGGACTTCTTACGCACCTTTGCGTTCGAGCCGGATATGATAGCCGACGAGTTCACAGGTGGAGATTTTGAAGCAGTGTGTAACAACCTGTTCGACCAAGCGACGAAATTCTACAACGAGAAAGGCGGTCGTATCGCTGCAGCCGCAATGCCAGTATTCCAACAGGTGTACGACGATCCTAAGAACAGCTTTGATAAAATCTTAGTACCTATTACCGACGGTCGTAAGGCCATGCAGGTAACCAGTGTACTTCACGATGTGATCGAGAGCCAAGGCCAAAGTTTGATTTCAGACATCGAGAAAGGAATTTCCATCGCCATTATTGACGACGAATGGAAGAACCACTTGCGTTCTATGGATGACCTAAGAACCAGTGTTCAAGGGGCAGTGTACGAACAAAAAGATCCATTGTTGATTTACAAATTTGAATCGTTTGAATTGTTCAAAGGATTGGTGAGTCGAATCAACCAAGAGATTGTGAGCTTCTTGTTCCGCGGAAACCTTCCTGAAAACAATCCTTCTCAGGTAAGACGTGCACCGGCCAACGCGCCGAAGCAAAAACTACAGGAGGGGAGAACGGAAGGAGGTGCACCTCAGCAGCGCCAAGCTCCAGGTCAACCAGCGCCAGCAGGTCCTCCTAGAAAGGCAACACCGGTAGTAAAAACTGGAAAGTCTTACGGTCGTAACGATGCCGTTAGCATTCGGAATTCGGCAACAGGTGAGGTGAAAAATGTGAAATACAAGAAAGCCGAGCCACTTTTAGCAAAAGGTTGGGTAATCGAAGACTAGCCATTTATGTTCTGGAATACCGTCACTAAAATTATCCTAAGAAACAGGTTCGCTTGGCTTGTTTTGATTGGTCTATCTGCCCTGTTTATGGGGTACATGGGCAGGACGGTAGAAACTAGTTACGAGTTTGCCAAGCTCATGCCGGAGACGGATTCAGTGAGCATTGAATACAACATGCTTGTTGAGGAATTTGGGCAAGCTTCTAATACCGTGGTCATTGCCATGGAAGATCCCGACTTCTTCACCAAAGAGCACCTTGTGGAGTGGTTGGCATTGGTAGATAGTCTTCAATCTGTGGACGGTATTACCGACGTACAAAGCCTCACAGAGGCCTACGGTTTAGAGGTGGATAGTGCCACCGAAAAGCTTACGCCCTTCGTGCTCTTTGATAAGTTGCCAGAAAACGGGGAAGAAGAATTGGCCCTTGAAGCGAAGGTCAAATCATGGCCGTTCTACAAAGGGGGCTTGTACCAAGGAGATACCTACATGATGATTCTCCGCTTGGACGAGGAGCGCCTTTACAACAAAGAGGTGGTGCCAATTGTCGAAAACGCGAAGAAGCATTTGCTCGCATGGGAGGCATCCACAGGTAGAAATTTACACATGAGCGGCTTGCCATGGTTGCGCATTGCCAACGCGAAGAATTTGGAGCGCGAGATTTACAGAACCATTGCGCTCACACTTCTAGTGACGGTCATCATCTTCTTTTTGTTCTTAAAGAGCTTGCGCGCAACAGCCATCTCTTCGTTGGTTGTGCTTTTAGGCGTTGTGTACTCCCTTGGCATCATGGGCATGCTAGGGTACGGCATCACCATGCTTAGCTCTCTGATCCCACCACTGATTATCGTTATTGGGGTACCGAATTGTATTTATCTGATCAACAAATACCACCAAGAGTACAAGAAGCACGGCAATAAGATCTTGGCCATTCAACGCGTCATTAAGAAGGTCGGTTACATTGCCTTGATCACCAATACGACGACGGCCCTTGGTTTCGCCGCTTTTATCTTAACAGACAGTCAAAACCTCGTTGAATTTGGCTTGGTAAGCTCCTTGAGCATCATGGTGGTCTTCTTGATCTCAATTTTGCTCATTCCGATTATCTATTCCTATGTCAGCCCACCTAAAGAGCGCCACCTCAGTCACTTTGACGTCAGTTGGTTGGTAGGCTTCTTGGATTTCCTCGACGATACCGTCGAAAATAGACGCAACATTGTTTACAGCATTACCATTGCTATTGTTGGTTTGAGTATTTACGGGATGACCAAGATTGAAACGGCCGGTAACATTACTGCCGATTTCAACAAGGGCAAGGAAATGTACAAGGACGTCAAGTACTTTGAGAGTAAGTTCGGAGGTGTAATTCCCGTCGACATCATCATTGATACCAAGCGCGAGGGCGGCGTTGAAAAACTCAGTACGCTTCGACGTATCGAACAACTTCAAGATTCATTGGCTACCCTGCCTGAACTAAGTAGAGCCGTCTCTTTGGTGGATGCTGTGAAGTTCGCGAAACAAGGGGTAATGTTTGGAAACCCGGACCTTTACGAGTTGCCTACACGTAGTGAGCAGCAGTGGCTATTGACCTACATGCCGCGTGATGCTAAGGACGAAACGGGCTTGGCAAGTTCCATGGTAACGCCAAACGGGCAAAAGGCTAGAATTACGGTGCAGATGGCCGATCTCGGTACGCCGGAGATGCGTGCACTGACCGCGAAGATCAATGATATGGTAGAGCGTGTGTTCCCAGGTGCACGCTATGATGTAGTGGTCACTGGAGCGTCCATCAAGTTCATTCGTTCTACGACCTACCTGATTAATAACCTTATCCTCTCTCTGAGTCTTGCTGTAGTGGCGATTTCAATTATCATGGCCTTGCTGTTTATGAGTTGGAGAATGGTGCTGGTCAGCTTGATCCCGAACCTCATTCCAATGTTGTTCACTGCTGGAATTATGGGACACTTCGGCATTCCGCTGAAGCCGTCTACCATTTTAGTATTCAGCATTGCGTTCGGTATTTCAGTGGATGACAGTTTGCACTTTCTGGCCAAATACAAACAGGAATTAAAAGCCAATAATTGGAACATAAAATGGGCTGTGAAGAGCTCAATTGTGGAGACCGGTCTGAGTATGTTCTACACGTCCATTGTATTGTTCTGTGGCTTCTCAGTATTTATGACCTCGGGATTTGGTGGAACACAGGCACTAGGTCTCTTAACCTCGATTACCCTGCTCGTCGCTATGATGAGCAACCTCATTCTATTGCCTTCTTTCCTACTTACCATGGACAAATGGTTGGGAAAAAATGACCTTAGCGATAATATCCTCGATATTTACGATTCAGAAGTAGACGAAGAAACCGACACAGAAAAAGAATAACCATGAAAGGCATTATCCTCGCTGGAGGCTCCGGCACTAGATTACACCCATTGACGCTTGCGGTAAGTAAGCAGTTGATGCCGGTGTACGACAAGCCTATGATTTACTACCCGCTGAGCACATTGATGCAGGCAGGTATTCGTGAGATCTTGATCATCACCACGCCACACGATGCACCCTTATTCCAAAAACTATTGGGCGACGGTTCAAGGTTGGGTTGTGAGTTTACCTACACCATCCAAGAAAACCCTGAAGGTTTAGCACAAGCATTCATCTTGGGTGAGGAGTTCATTGGTGATGATAGCGTTGCCCTGATTTTAGGAGACAACATCTTCTACGGTTCATCGATGGCAAAGGTGCTTCAAGAGAGCAAGGATCCAAGCGGTGGTGTTGTATTTGCCTACCGCGTGAGCGATCCAGAGCGTTACGGTGTGGTTGAATTTGACGGCAACATGAAGGCACTTTCTATTGAAGAGAAGCCTGCAGCGCCGAAGAGCGATTACGCAGTACCTGGATTGTACTTCTACGACAATAGAGTGGTGGAGATCGCGAAGAATCTCAAGCCATCGCCACGCGGTGAGCTGGAGATCACAGACGTCAACAAGCAATATTTAGAATGGGGCGAACTAGAAGTAGGGGTGTTGGACCGCGGAACGGCGTGGTTAGATACCGGAACTTTTGCCAGCCTTCAGCAGGCCGGTCAGTTCGTTGAGGTTATCGAGGAGCGCCAGGGCTTGAAAGTGGGGTGTATCGAAGAGATTGCCTACGAGCAAGGCTTCATTGATGCGGATCAGCTTAAACAAATTGCTGAGCCACTCGTTAAGAGCGGGTACGGTAAGTACCTATTGAAATTGCTCAAATAACATGAAGAACCTCGCCGCCTTACAATCACTTTTCCAGAAAGAGATCGACACCTTAAACTTGGGGGAAGCTCCTGCCAAGCTCTATGATCCGATGCATTATATCATGCAGTTGGGCGGTAAGCGTTTACGACCGATTCTATCACTCATGGGCGCCCAGATTTACGGCGATCCATCTAAGGCGATGCCACAAGCAATGGCCATTGAGTTGTTTCACAATTTCTCGTTGATCCACGACGACATCATGGATGCTGCACCATTGCGCCGCGGCAAGACCACGGTACATATTAAATGGGACGAAAACGTAGGCATCTTAAGTGGTGACGGTATGCTCGTGAAAGCCTACCAATACATTGCGCAGTGCGATCCAGCCATCCTTCCTGAGGTACTGGGTACTTTTTCTCAGACAGCGCTCGAAGTTTGTGAGGGTCAGCAGATGGACATGGACTTTGAAACCATGGACGAGGTAGAAGCTGATACTTACATCAAAATGATTCAGTTCAAGACTTCAGTCTTGCTGGGTTGCGCAATGAAAGTTGGTGCCCTCGTTGGTGGCGGGTCGAAAGAAGATGCAGATGCGTTGTATCAGTTTGCGCTATTGCTCGGCACCTCGTTCCAGATCAAAGACGATTATTTGGATGTGTACGGCGATCCGGAAAAGTTCGGGAAGCAAGTAGGTGGTGATATCCTGAGCAATAAGAAAACTTTGTTGTGGATTGAAGCGCAGCGTCGTGCTGCTATACAAGGCATAGACTTTTCTTCGTACAGCAGTATGGAGCCAAATGAAAATAAGGTGCACAGCTTCCAAGAGTTGTATAAAATATTGGCAGTGGATACCTACGCCAAAGAGCAGATCGACCACTACTATGCCTTAAGTCTTGAAGCCTTAGACAAGGTGAGTGTGGACACGGAACGATTGGCGCCATTGCGCGAGTTTGCAGCTTGGTTGTACGCACGCGAGTCTTAATTGAATTGGACCTTTATTAACCCACTATTTCGGGTTATTTTTGCGGCTTAATCACTTTATCATGAATGTATTGGTATTGGGCTCAGGCGGCCGCGAACATGCTTTATCACATAAGATTTCTCAAAGCGCGAAATGCGACAAATTATTCATTGCTCCCGGTAATGGAGGCACTGGCGCATTAGGCGAGAATGTTAGCTTGAACATCGAAGATGCTGCAGAAGTAGGCGCTTTTGTGAAGGCCAATTCCATTGATATCGTAGTCGTAGGGCCTGAAGCACCGCTAGTGGCTGGTGTGCACGACGGTCTAAAAGCGGATCCGGCCTTGGCTGATCTCGTTGTGGTTGGTCCGCGTCAAGCGGCGGCAGAACTGGAAGGGTCGAAGGACTTTGCCAAAGAATTTATGATGCGTCACAACATCCCAACGGCGGCTTACCAGACGTTCACTAAAGACACCTTAGAGGAAGGTCAGGCCTTCTTGGAGACGCTAGATGCGCCTTATGTCCTGAAGGCAGACGGTCTTGCAGCAGGTAAGGGTGTTTTGATTATTGAAGACCTCGACGAGGCAAAGGAAGAGCTCAAAAACATGTTGGTGGACGCCAAATTTGGTGATGCTTCATCGCGCGTGGTTATCGAGGAGTTCCTTGCAGGAATTGAATTCAGCATCTTCGCATTGACGGACGGCAAAGGCGGTTATGCCTTGTTGCCAGAAGCGAAAGATTATAAGAGAATAGGTGAAGGCGATACAGGTCTAAATACCGGAGGGATGGGTGCTGTGAGCCCAGTGCCGTTCTTCGACGAGGCGTTGCGCGAGCGTACTGTTCGTGAAATCATTGAGCCTACTATCCAAGGGTTGGTAAAAGACAACTTGCCGTACCAAGGCTTTGTTTTCTTCGGCCTAATCAACACTTCGAAAGGCCCGAAAGTAATTGAGTACAACGTGCGTATGGGCGACCCAGAGACTGAGGTGGTCATCCCACGTTTGGAAACGGACATCGTAGATCTTTTTGTGGCTATGCACAACGGTACTTTGGACCAGATTGATGTGCAGGTGACACCACGTACTGCGGCAACAGTGATGGCCGTGAGCGGTGGCTACCCGGGATCTTACGAAAAGGGTAAAGTTATTGAGGGTCTCCGCGATTTCGAAGGTACCACGGTGTACCATGCAGGTACGAAGCCTGGTGAGCAAATTACCACTTCAGGCGGCCGTGTGATGGCCTTTACCAGCTTTGGTGCCGATAAGGACGAGGCTCTTGCGAAGAGCTATGCTGCACTTAAAGAGGTGAGTTTCGACGGCATGAATTACCGTACTGATATCGGTTTCGATCTTTAAATCATATGCTCCCCAGCGCGCGAAGCGCGATGGGGCAGCCCAAACAAAAAAGCCCCGGCGTGAGCCGGGGCTTTTTGTAAAAGTTGATTTGAGATTAAGCTTCGCCGTTGGCTTTGTGCTTTCTCATCTGAAGTACCCAGTACACTAATCCACCGCCGATTACTAGCATGAATAATGTGTTCACAGAATCCCCTGCGATTGGAAGTATTTTAAAAGTTGCTTGGAACAAATCTCCTAAGCCTTCGAAGAAATTTCTTAACATAGCGTGAGCGTTTTACGGCGCTAAAATAACACACAAAAAGCAATGCTCCTTCGCCAATTTCGAAAGATTGATACTTATTCGTGGATAAAGCTCCTGCTGCTAGCACTGTGTACAGGTATTCTAGTGGGATTAGGCACGGATCAGGGTATCGTTGAAGTGGCGTTGACCACAATCTTATTGGCGGTTACAGGGAGTTTATCAGGACTTATTTTCAGGGAGCGCTGGGCATTTAAAAGCACCAACTTTCGCTATGTCATTTTTGCCGCGTTTGCTGTATTGTGGTCGGTAGATTACGCGGTCTACGAATTGCTTGTATGGACGTTTCTCATAGAATTACAGTGGCAATTTGCGGAGACCTTTAGGTTGCGAAAGAATTCGTTTTGGCTGTTGAACAATGCCACGTTGGCTGCATTGGTACCGATCTTTATGGGAGGCAATGGATTTTTATTCAGTGTGATTTCATTTTTGTTGGTGTTGCGCACTGCGAACATTCGCCCGGTACATGCGCTTCGTTGGATGTTTGGGTTCGGGTTTCCATTAGTGCTCATGTTGCCCCTACAGCACATGGGGTGGGTGACGTTTAATACTTCCTTGAACCTCGAATACGGTTGGAATTTATACGTTTGGATTCCTCTCGGGTGCTTCTTCCTAATGACAGCCAATCAGATTTTCAATTCCTATCGCCGCGCGAATCAGACCAATAAGATGCGTACGGTGGTTGCCTTTTATATGGTGCTTTTAGGAGCGCTAGGTGCCTGGCAGGGCATGGGGCCATTAGCATTCGCCACGGTGTTGGTGGGCTTGAGTTACCAAGGCGCCAATGCGCTGTACTATCTCAAACCGCGTTGGTACCACGAAATTTTGGCAATCCTCTTCTTAGCCTATAGCATATTGCTCATTTTCGGCGTTACATTACCGATATGATGCATAAAGTTCTTCTTATCAGGTTCTCTGCCATTGGAGATTTGCTCCTGACAGCTCCCGTTATCCGAGAGTTGAAGAAGGAGGGTGCGCACATTACACTTATGGTTAAGGACCAATTCCGCACTACCGCAACCCTACTCGAAGGGGTGGATACGTTGCTTAGTTGGGAGAAGGATTCTAAAGCACTTCTCAAGACGGCTGCTTCGGAGTATCATCGCATCATAGACTTGCAAGGGACAGCACAATCCAAGCGATATGTTCGGAAGATTAAATTGCCGACGAGCTCTTTTAAAAAGCCGTACTTACGTAGGATGTTTTTGTTGTTGACCAGAAGCAAGACCTTCGCTTTGACGCCTGTTGTGGAGCGCTATGCTGAGGCGGCCGGCGTGATGCTTTCTAAAGATAAGGTGGCTTTTAATTTGCCCGATCTGGCCGATTTTGAAGGAAAAATTGTTGCGGTCATTGGTGGTAGTCATGAAGGAAAGCGTCTATCGGCCAAGCAATGGTTGGAGATTCTCAAGTCGCAGTCCCAAGAGGAGCTTGTTCTTTTGGGTGGTCCTGGGGATAAAGAATTGGCTCAAGAAATCAGGCAGGAGCTGCCTGGGTGTACGGATGCTACGCATACTACCATAGAAGAAGGTATGGCGATTGTTTCTGAAGCAAAACTGGTCATCAGTGGTGATACCGGTTTCATGCACGCTGCAGCGCTGATGCATGTACCGCTTATTAGCTTATGGGGTGCCACACACCCGATGTTGGGCTTTGGACCATGGCCGCCACAAAAGAATCAGCGCGAGGTGATCACAAAAGGAAAGACACCATTGAGTAAGCACGGAAAGGTGCCGCAATACGCATCGAATCCGATGCGAGAATTGGACACGGAAGAAGTGAAATCCGCTATTGCTGAGATTCTTCAGGGTAGAACAGCGCCTTGAGTTCAGTCGCCTGCTCCGGCTCCATCTTGCCCGCAATAATCAAGGCCAATTGACGGCGTCTCAAAGCCGCAGCAAAACGCTCTTTTTCGAGCTCAGTCTCCGGCTCAATCTTCGGTACATTGATAGGATTCCCCAATTGATCCACAGCTACAAAAGTGAAGATGCCCTCGTTCGCCTTGATGCGCGCACCATTTGGACGCTGCTCCTCTAAAAACACATCGGCAATGACCTCCATAGATGAGGTAAACGCGCGACTTACTTTCGCTTCAATGGTCACAATCGCTCCGTGCGGAATGGGATTTTTAAAGGCAACATTATTGATGGTAGAAGTCACCACTTGACGCTTGCAGTGGCGGTGTGCGGAAATGGCACAACAGCGGTCCATCCAGCTCAACAACTGACCTCCAAAGAGGTTGTTCATCTGATTGGTGTCGTTCGGCATGACGATCTGCGTCATTACCGTAAGGCTGTCCTTAGGATTCTTAATCGTACTCATAAGATGTTGCTAGTTGTGGACAAAGGTAGTCCAACTTCCGCTTAGTAGGCGTAGATCCAGGCGCCGGAATTCACTGTTGCCTTAAGCTCTGACACAGCTTTCACCGCCTCAGCTCTATTTTGATAGTGGCCAATACCGACTTTTCTCAGCGACCCTGGAATCAAATTCACCTCCAATCCTTGCGCGGCCAATTCCGCTGCATAGTTATCGGCGTTGCTCTTTTCGCGGAATGAACCAACAATAACGCTGTACCCTTTGCTGTGTACTTGCGAAACCACCTCTACAGCTTTAGGTGCTGGGGTCTCTTCAACTTCTTCAACAACGGGTTGTGTTGGAGTAATTGTAGGCAATTCTGCAGCTGGTTCAACCGTTGGAAGGGCCTCAATCTCTAGGGTATCTTCCGCAGTAAACCATCCTGCCACCTGGGTTGCAACAGAGCTTTGCATGACACCTAAACCGAAGAGGGCAGCAACAGCTGCAGCGGCTCCAGCGCGTTGCCATGCTTTCAATGTGCTCTGCTTGTTTTCAGAGGCAATTTTAAGCGAAGCCACGACTTTAGACTGAAGGGCGCTTGGTTCTTCTAGTTTGTGAATCATCACGGGAACAAAACCAAAGCTCTGTGCATCAAAAGTTCCAGGTTCTGGTTGGAACCTGTTTTGAGAAGGGAACGACCCCAATCCAGGTAACATAAGAACATTTCCTTCATCCAACTCGTTTTGCCATCCCTTGATCTTGCGAACGATCCATTGCTCAGCAACTTCCATAGAAGCGCCAAGCGACTTCATGACTTCAGGCAGAAGGGTGTCTCTTTCTGTAGACGGATTAGGACTAAACTGGAGGTATTTTCCAGCAGGGAATGCTGTGTTGGTGATGTGATTCCATCGAACGCTTTGCTCCTTTAAATAAAAGGTGCCCCAACCCGACAAATGTACTTTGCCAGTCTTGCGTAAGCGGTTAATTATGATGGTTTCAATTCTCATGTATTACAAAAATGCAGAATCTGTTAGTAAGTATATTTTATCACTTGGGGCCTTCGGACTAATTTTTATGGACAACTGTTAATAACTCCATATGAACGACCTCCTAACCCTTCATTTTTTCAAGGGAATGACCAATGTCCAGAAGCGCCTGTTGGCGCAAGAAAGCATTCGTTCCAACAGCCCTCTTAAAGCCATAATTTTCAATGCCTTGAAGGAGGTAAAAGACTTGGAAAAACAATGGTCAAATGCCTGTGAACTTGCCGCCCAGGAAGCAGCCATTTGCCAACGGGAAGGCGTGTCTATTTTGACCGTCGATGATGTTGATAACTTCCCGTCGTTTTTGCTTGAAATACCGGACCCTCCGGTTGCGCTCTTTGGCAGAGGCACGTGGAGCAACCAAAAGGTTCCGCTAGCTGTAATTGGGGCGCGAAAAAGCACCCACTACGGCAATCATCAATGCAAACGCTTTGTGGAAGATTTGAGCCGTTTTCCCATCAACATTATTTCAGGCTTGGCATTGGGTATAGACGGTACAGCCCATCGTACTGCTTTAGACTGCGGGGCATCCACCCAGGCGTTCCTTGCGGGCGGTTTAGCACACTTGAGTCCACCCCGCCATGCGCGCTTGGCACAGCAAATACTAGATGCGGGTGGCGGTTACTTTACAGAACAGCCTTTTCATACTGCGAGCCTGCCGCAGTATTATCCCGTAAGAAACCGTTTGATCGCAGGCTCGTCTTTAGCCACGTTAGTTGTTGAGGCGGCCCGTAAGAGCGGAGCGATGATTACGGCCAATCAAGCTTTTCAATACGGGAGGGAGGTTTATGCGCTCCCCGGGGCAGTGTACCAACCTATGAGTGCGGGGCCAAACAGGCTTATTGCAGAGGACATAGCGCGCTTGGTGGTGGACGCGGAACACCTTGTTTCTAGCTTCTATCCCATTTGGGCCAAAAAAGAGTCTCAGATTGACCTCTCACAGGCGCTAGAAGGGCTACTTATTCAACATTTTCCGCACGGAAGAAAGGTGCATTCTGCGTATTTGAAATCAAAGTTAAATGTTTCTAACTCTCAGTTATTCAAGTCATTACAAGTGCTTTTGGATTTGGGGGTGATTGCTAAAATTGGCCCCCACACCTATGTAAGGAAAACTGCGGGCCAATGATGTTTGTGCGATGAGATTTGTTCTACATTTGTTAGAGAAACCTATCTATACAAACAGACATTTATGTCAAGCCAGTATCAAGCGCAGATCGATGCTTTCGTTGCAAAGGTCGATGCTGCAAACCCAAACGAGCCTGAATTTATGCAGGCTGTGGTCGAAGTCGCCGAATCTGTTATTCCATTCATCGAAAACAATCCAAAGTACAAGGGCAAGAGCCTTTTGGAGCGTATTGTTGAGCCAGAACGCACCATTATGTTCCGCGTTCCTTGGACCGACGATGCGGGCAATGTTCACGTCAACAAGGGCTACCGCGTTGAGTTCAACAGCGCCATTGGTCCGTACAAAGGTGGATTGCGGTTCCATCCAACGGTGAATTTGAGTGTACTTAAATTCTTGGGCTTCGAGCAAATTTTTAAAAACTCACTGACTACGCTGCCATTGGGCGGTGGTAAGGGTGGGTCTAACTTTGATCCCAAAGGCAAATCGGACGCCGAGGTGATGCGCTTCTGTCAGTCTTTTATGACTGAGCTTAGCCGCCACATTGGGCCGGATACCGATGTTCCTGCAGGTGATATCGGCGTTGGTGGTCGCGAGATTGGATACATGTTCGGTCAGTACAAGCGCCTACGTAACGAATTTACCGGTGTCCTCACAGGAAAGAGCCTGAGCTGGGGCGGTTCATTGATTCGTCCGGAAGCGACCGGTTACGGAACTGTGTACTTCGCGAAAGAGATGCTCGCTACTAAAGGCGACAGCTTTGAAGGCAAGCGCGTGGTAATCTCAGGTTCTGGTAATGTGGCCCAATTCGCCGCCGAAAAGTGCCAACAACTCGGTGCCAAGGTAATTACCATGTCAGACTCTTCAGGTCACATCGTGTGTAACGACGGCTTGACGCGCGAACAATTAGAATTCATCATGGAGCTCAAGAATGTGCGCCGTGGCCGCATCAAAGAGGCTGCCGATGCATTCGATAACATTTCCTTTGCCGAGGGTACGCCTTGGAACGTCCAAGCGGATGTCGCCTTGCCGTGTGCTACTCAAAATGAATTGAAAGGTGACGATGCACAAAGTCTCGTATCTAACGGTATTATCGCTTTGGGCGAAGGGGCAAACATGCCTTGTACTCCTGAGGCTGTTGAGATCTTCCAGAGCAATGGCGTGCTCTTCTCACCAGGTAAGGCATCCAATGCAGGTGGTGTGGCTACCTCAGGTCTGGAGATGAGCCAAAATTCCTTGCGTATGAGCTGGACCCGTGAAGAGGTGGACGGCCATTTGAATAGAATTATGAAAGACATCCACGCTGCATGTGTGAAATACGGTACTCGTGAAGACGGTTCAGTAGATTATGTGGGCGGTGCGAACATTGCAGGCTTTGTAAAAGTCGCTGATGCCATGCTCGATCAGGGTGTTGTCTAACTATTTCGCAATGACATTGAAGGCGCCCCACGGGGCGCCTTTTTTATTGCTTTTATTCCGAAAAAGTGGCCCACCATTCGGCCACGGCTGCTGCACAATTCTCTGTATCTGAAAGATGGCCCATGTGCCCGTGGCTTGAAATAAATTGGTACCCAACTCCCGGCGCATCTATCCATTCACGAACGGATGCTATTGGAATTACAGTGTCCGATTCCCCAGCAAATACTCCAATCTTCTGTGGTTGTAAGGACTTTGGCGGATCAATGAGCAACCTCGTTCGGTCCACTCTGGATTTCATACCACGAATGGCCGCAACGACTCCTTCCACACTCATTTCTAGACTTTGGTCAATCTGCTTAGAAATTACTTCACGCAATCTGGGCCTAAGTTCTGCACTAAACAGCTGCGGAATGGCTGCTCGGATAAAGGCGTTTCTGTTCTGAAGTACGAGGGCCTCGGCCTTATCTCGCATCATTTTTCTCGCCTGACTATCTGCATACGGAGTGGAGAAAAACAGTCCCAAGCCGCCGATATTTTCATACAATTCCGCGTAGGCCAATGCCACATAGCCGCCCATACTGTGGCCCAATACAACAGGTTTATTTAATCCAAGAACGCTGATGACCTCGTGCACGACGTCTGCCATATCCTCCATGGAATGCACTTCGCTGAAGTTTCCGCTCTGACCGTGGCCGGGCAAATCGATGCGAACTACACTTCCAAGTTTTTCAAAGTCTTCGATAAGTCCGTCCCACATCCTGCTGTCCTCCAAAAATCCATGGAGCAGCACAAGTGTGGGTAAAGAAGAAGGCGCCCCTGTAATTTGATAAGATACAGGGGCGCCTTGAAATTGAATACTATCCATTAGCTGGCCATAAATGCCTCGATCTCTTCCACCGTCTTTGGAATTTCACGAGTCAAGTTTTCATGGCCCTCTTTGGTGATGACGATATCGTCTTCGATTCTAATACCTAAGCCTTCCTCAGGAATGTAGATGCCTGGCTCAACGGTAAAGACCATGCCTTCTTCCACAGGGATCGTCCACAGGCCATAATCGTGTACGTCCAAACCTAAGTAGTGGCTCGTGCCGTGCATGAAGTACTTCTTATAAGCTGGCCATGCAGGATCTTCGTTAGCTACATCTTCTGCAGTAATCAATCCGAGTTTCAAGAGTTCTTCGGTCATCAGTTCGCCCACTTTCTTGTGGTAATCGTCTAACATGATGCCAGGACGTAGCAAAGCGATAGCGCCTTCGTGTACGCTTAAAACGGCATTATAGACTTCCGCTTGACGCGCCGTGAATTTCCCATTGACCGGGAAGCAGCGTGTGACATCACAAGTGTAATTTCCATACTCCGCGCCTACATCGAACAATACGAGATCGCCGTCGTGACACTCGTCATTATTTTCAATGTAGTGAAGCACATTAGCATTATTGCCTGCTGCAATGATCGGCGTGTATGCAAATCCACGGCTTCTATTCATCAAGAATTCGTGCATGAATTCCGCTTCCAATTCGTGCTCCCAAACACCAGGTTTCATGTATTTCAAAACACGCTTGTATCCCTTGGTGGTGATCTCTGCGGCTTTGCGCATGACCTCAAGTTCGAGTTCCGATTTTGTCCCTCTCACTCTATGAAGAAGCGGTTGGCTGCGCTCAAATTCATGTGCGTGGTAGTGTTCTTTAATCCACTTGTTCATTCTGTCGTGACGTAACTCAGTCTCAACATGTGCTCTCAGATGTTCGTTGCCATTGAGATAAATTCGGTCGGCATTAACCGCCATCTCATTGAATACTCTTTCAAATTCGGACAGCCAGAAAACGGTCTTAATGCCACTGATGTCGAACGCCTGATCCTTAGTGTATTTGGCGCCTTCCCACACTGCGATAAGATCATTGGTCTCCTTCAGAAACAGCACTTCGCGAAGGCTATCTTTATGAGCATCAGGGAATAAAACGAGAATACTTTCTTCTTGATCGGCACCACTGAGGTATAAAATATCGCTGTGTTGCTTGAACGGAAGATGTCCGTCTGCACTGGTTGGGTATATATCATTCGAGGTGAAAATGGCCAATGAATTTGGCTTCATCATCCCCGTAAATTTCTTGCGATTCTCAATAAAAATCTGGCTGTTCAGCTGGTGATATCTCATGATAGGTCTCGACTATATTAATTTAGATACGTTCTATGGTGATTTTCATCACGTTTGCAATGTAGACAAAAGTCTGTGTCGTAAATTTGACAAGCTAAAATTAGGCTATTAAACTTTAAAATCGCTTATGGCATCAACATCAAAAGGGCTTTTCGGCTCTTCACTAGCTCGCAAGTACTGGATGGCGGCTACTGGATTGTTTTTGTGTACGTTTTTGGTAGGACACTTATTGGGTAACCTTCAGCTGTTTGTTACAGGTGAAGAAGGTCAGCTTGCATTCAACGAATACGGCAAGTTCATGACCACCTTCCCAGTGGTAAAAATTCTTTCTTACCTCACTTATGCTTCTGTACTTCTTCATACTGTAGACGGTATCATGCTTGCCCGCCAAAATAGAGCAGCACGACCTGTAGGGTATGTAAAAGAGAATCAAGCGGCCAACGCTTCTTGGGCTTCGCGCAAGATGGCACTTCTTGGTTTACTCACGCTTTTCTTCATTGTGGTTCACATGAAGAGCTTCTGGTACGAAATGCACTTCGGTACGCTAGGTACGGATGCCAATGGAAATAAAGATCTTTGGACGCTAACGGTAACCGCTTTTGAACAGTGGTGGTACACTGCATTCTACGTGGTAGCTCTTGCAGGTTTGGCCCTTCACTTGAGCCACGGTGCTTCAAGCGCGTTCCAATCTTTGGGTGTGAACCACCCGAAATACACACCGCTGATTAATAAAACGATGACTGCTTTCGCTTGGTTGATTCCGGCGGGCTTCATTGCCGTAGCGGTTTTCTTATTTGTTGTTCAACCAGGTCAAGCACTATAATTCTCTTACTATGGCATTAGATTCTAAGATTCCAGCAGGCCCATTAGGCGAGAAGTGGACAAAGCATAAAGGTGAGATCCCATTGGTATCGCCTGCAAACAAAAGATTAATTGATGTAATCGTAGTAGGTACCGGTCTAGCCGGTTCATCTGCAGCAGCTTCTTTGGCTGAGATGGGTTACAACGTGAAAGCATTCTGTTTCCAGGATTCTCCGCGTCGTGCACACTCCATCGCAGCACAAGGGGGTATCAACGCAGCGAAAAACTACCAGAACGATGGGGATTCAGTATACCGTCTGTTCTACGATACGATCAAAGGTGGTGATTACCGCTCAAGAGAGGCCAACGTTCACCGTTTGGCTGAGGTAAGCCGCAATATTATTGACCAGTGTGTCGCTCAAGGTGTTCCTTTTGCACGTGATTACGGTGGTTTGCTAGACAACCGTTCTTTCGGTGGTGTACAGGTAAGCCGTACGTTCTATGCAAAAGGTCAAACAGGCCAGCAGTTGTTGCTCGGTGCGTACTCTGCATTGAACCGTCAGATTGCAAAGGGTCGTGTGAAAATGTACGCGCGTCACGAAATGCAAGAGCTTGTTGTCGTAGACGGCAAGGCGCGCGGTATCATCGCGAAGAATTTGGTAACAGGAGAGTTCGAGCGCCACAGTGCTCACGCAGTACTTCTGTGTACAGGTGGGTACGGTAACGTTTTCTTCCTTTCTACAAACGCGATGGGATCGAACGTTACTGCTGCATGGAAAGCGCACCGCAAAGGAGCGTACATGGCAAACCCATGTTTCACGCAGATTCACCCAACTTGTATTCCAGTAAGTGGTGAGAACCAAAGTAAACTGACGTTGATGTCAGAATCGTTGCGTAACGATGGACGTATTTGGGTTCCTGCGAAAAAGGAAGATGCAGAAGCCATCCGCGCAGGTAAACTTCACCCGAACGATATCGCAGAGGAAAATAGAGATTACTACCTAGAGCGTCGTTACCCGGCATTCGGTAACCTCGTACCTCGTGATGTTGCCTCGCGTGCAGCGAAGGAGCGTTGTGATGCAGGCTACGGTGTCAACAAAACAGGTGAGGCAGTTTATCTAGATTTCGCAGCGGCAATTGTTCGTTACGGAAAAGAAGAAGCACTCGTAAAAGGGGTGAACAACCCGTCTGATGCCGATATCAAAGCATTGGGTGAGAAGGTAGTAGAAGCCAAATACGGTAACCTCTTCCAGATGTACGAGAAGATTACGGCATCTAACCCGTACAAGGAGCCTATGATGATTTACCCAGCAGTACACTACACGATGGGTGGTCTTTGGGTAGATTACAATTTGATGACCTCAATCCCAGGTTGTTTTGCTTTAGGTGAGGCCAATTTCTCAGACCACGGTGCCAACCGCCTAGGTGCATCTGCATTGATGCAGGGTCTTGCGGACGGTTACTTTGTAGCGCCTTACACTGTAGGTGAGTTCCTAAGTAAGGACATCCGTACAGGAGCCATCTCAACAGATTCTCCAGAATTTGAAGAAGCTGAAAAAGTGGTTCGTGAGCGCACGGACAAGTTCATCAATAATAACGGTACTAAATCTGTTGACTTCTTCCACAAGCGTCTCGGTAAGATTATGTGGAACGAAGTAGGTATGGCTCGTAATGAGAAAGGCTTGAAGCAAGCCATTGCTGATATCCAAGCATTGCGCGAAGAGTTCTACGCAGACGTTCGAGTGCTTGGTAGCGCGAACGGCATGAACCCAGAACTAGACAAGGCGGGCCGTGTGGCTGACCTTATCGAGCTTGGTGAGTTGATGGCGAAGGATGCACTAGAGCGCAACGAGAGCTGTGGTGGTCACTTCCGCGAAGAGTACCAAAGTGAGGAAGGTGAAGCATTACGTGATGATGCAAACTTTGCCTTTGTAAGTGCATGGGAGTTCACAGGTGTTCCTGCAGAAGCCAAATTGCACAAAGAAGAATTGACTTTCGAGAATGTTGAATTGAAGACTCGTTCTTACAAATAATTCAGACTATGGATTTAACATTAAAGATCTGGAGACAAGCAGGCCCTGAAGCAAAGGGTGAAATGAAAACGTACCCAATCTCGGGTGTAGAGGAGGACATGAGCTTCCTTGAAATGCTCGATTACTTGAACGAGCAGTTGATCGACCAAGGCATTGAGCCGGTAGTGTTCGATCACGACTGTCGTGAAGGTATCTGTGGTATGTGTTCGCTATTTATCAATGGTGAAGCACACGGTCCAGGCCGTAAAATCACGACGTGTCAGTTGCACATGCGTGAATTTAAGAGTGGCGATACCATCTACATCGAGCCGTTCCGTGCGAAGGCATTCCCTATCATCAAAGATTTGATGGTAGACCGTTCTGCTTTTGACCGCATTCAGCGTGCAGGTGGGTTTATCTCTGTAAATACCTCTGGTAACACGATTGATGCCAACGCTATTCCTGTACCAAAGGAAAATGCAGACAAGGCATTTGATGCGGCAACTTGTATCGGTTGTGGTGCTTGTGTTGCAACGTGTAAAAACTCTTCAGCGATGTTGTTTGCATCAGCGAAGATCAGCCAGTTCTCATTGCTTCCACAAGGTCAGCCTGAGGCGAAGGAGCGTGTATTGAATATGGTAAACCAAATGGACCTAGAAGGCTTTGGTAACTGTACCAATACCGGTGCTTGTGAGGTAGAATGTCCAAAGGGCATTTCCCTAGAGAACATCGCGCGTATGAACCGCGATTACTTGTTCGCTTCTTTAAGCAACAACAAATAAGATCCTAAACGCAGCCGCAAGGCTAACACATCAAAAACCCCGGCCGCGAGGCCGGGGTTTTTTTATGCTCTTGGTCGAATGGGGATGTAAATATCCTCTTCTGAATTTGGGTCTTCGTTCTTGTATTTCGCTCCCAGGCGTTCGAAGTGCGGTCGATCGTCCAACTCCCACGGGCTATTTGGAAGCCATTGGCTGTAGATATAGCGCCACACAGTAGAGTCGCTACTCAGCCCTTTGTAGTGAAACACAGCATAGGTGCCCGCGGGGATTTCAAGGTGCTCGAGACCTTCGTTAGGACCGTTAACTTCAGCACCGCCCCAGTAGGTGAAACTTGGATCTGCCGTTGGACCGAAAACAGGCACGCCGTCAAAAGAACGTAACGAAATTAGGTCTGCATTGCAGCGGTTGCTCACACGAGCGAGCTGTGGCATCACTTTGGGCCAAAGGGTCCAAGGGGTGAAAGATCTAAGGGACATGGAAGCTGACGCGCCACATAGAAGCGCGCCTTCGAATTCGACGATTGTAGGTGTAATCATACCTACAATATAGGTCTTAATCGTTCAGCTTTAGAACCGCTAAAAAGGCGCTTTGAGGAATCTCTACATTACCAAGCTGACGCATACGCTTCTTACCTGCTTTTTGCTTTTCAAGAAGCTTGCGCTTACGTGAAATATCACCACCGTAACACTTCGCAGTAACATCCTTACGCAGTGCACTCAGGGTTTCACGTGCAATAATCTTATTTCCGATGCCTGCCTGAATGGCAATCATGAACTGTTGACGCGGGATCAATTCTTTCAACTTCACACACATCTTCTTACCGATGTCGTACGCGTTGTCTTTGTGGATCAAAGCACTCAAGGCATCTACAGGATCGCCGTTCAACATCACATCTACCTTAACAAGGACACTTTCACGGTAACCAATAGGGTGGTAGTCGAAGGAAGCATACCCTTTGGAAATGGTTTTTAGTCGGTCGTAGAAATCAAATACAATTTCAGCGAGCGGCATATCAAAACTCAATTCCACACGGTCGCTGGTGAGGTAGGTTTGATTGGTTAATTGGCCACGTTTACCAATACAAAGGTTCATTACTGCGCCAACGAATTCTGCGCTGGTAATGATTTGCGCTTTGATGAACGGCTCCTCCATGTAATCCATCTTGGTTGGATCTGGGAAGTCGGTTGGGTTTTGAACCCAGATAGCCTTTTCAGGCTCGCTCTTCATGTAGGCCTTGTAGCTTACGTTAGGAACGGTAGTAATCACAGTCATGTTGAACTCACGCTCTAATCGTTCCTGGATGATTTCCATGTGTAGCATCCCAAGGAACCCACAACGGAAGCCGAAGCCAAGTGCAGCTGAGGTCTCTGCTTCAAATGTTAGCGAGGCGTCGTTCAGCTGCAGCTTCTCTAATGAAGTACGAAGCTCCTCGAACTCTTCAGTATCCACAGGGTAAATACCTGCAAATACCATCGGTTTTACTTCTTCAAATCCTTCGATGGCACTATCTGCAGGGCTTTCAACAGCTGTAATCGTATCACCAACTTTAACCTCTTTGGCATCCTTAATTCCAGAAATGATGTAACCAACATCCCCAGTTTTAATTTCCTTCGTCGGGTTCTGCTTAATCAAATTCACACCAATCTCATCAGCATCGTACTGCTTTCCGGTAGACATGAATTTTACACGCTGGCCTTTCTTGATAGAGCCATTAACGACTTTATAAATGGCCTCAATACCTCGGAACGGGTTGAAGTGGCTGTCAAAAATCAATGCTTGAAGTGGGCCGTCTGGATCTCCTTCCGGGGCTGGAATACGTTCAATAATTGCATCGAGAATTTCCGGCACACCTTGTCCAGTCTTTGCCGAACAGTGCAATATTTCTTCGCGGTCACAACCGATCAAATCAATAATCTGGTCGCCGATCTCCTCTGGATTGGCAGAAGGCAGGTCGATCTTGTTGAGAATAGGGATAATCTCTAGATCGTGCTCGAGGGCCAAATACAGGTTTGAGATGGTCTGTGCCTGGATACCTTGCGCCGCATCTACAATCAATAGGGCTCCTTCACAAGCAGCAATAGAACGTGAAACTTCGTAGGAGAAGTCCACGTGTCCTGGAGTATCGATCAGATTGATCGTGTATTTTTCTCCGTTTTTCTCATGGTACATCTGAACCGCATGCGATTTGATGGTAATACCACGCTCGCGCTCGAGGTCCATATCGTCCAAAAGCTGGTCTTGCTTTTCACGGTCACTTACGGCGGAAGTCACGTCTAACAAGCGGTCAGCCAAGGTAGACTTCCCGTGATCGATGTGGGCGATTATACAGAAATTACGGATGTTTTTCATAGTCTGCTAAAATACACTATACACCGCCTTCTCGCACTTTCTTTGGCAGCTTTTGCCAAACAAGTTTGTAGCTGGTTTCAATCATCTCCTTGATGAGTTCCCAGGAGGCGTATTCTTCGACAATAACCGTGTTCCAATGGCGCTTGTTCGAATGGTAGCCGGGGATAATCCAATCGTGCTCTTCGCGCAGCTCAATATTGCGCTCAGGATCGTTTTTTAGATTGATTCTTGCGGGTTGATCGTCGAGGCTTAAAATCGCATACATCTTACCGTGAACCTTGAACACGAGTGAGGTATCATCGAAGGGGAAACTTTCGTCGGCAAAGGGAAAACTTAGGGCGTAGTCGCGTATTACTTCGTGATTCATGGGCTAAAGATACGTTCAATCGGTATCTTCGTCAGTATGGAAACTAAGGTGGATATAGAGAATTGGGACCGGAAGGAAAGCTATCTTTTCTTCAAGGATTTCAAGGACCCGTTTGTCGGCATTACCGTTGAGCTTGATGCAACGATCATTTGGGAATTCTGTAGGACTCATTCCTTAAGCATTCATCACGCGCTTTTATACTGCACGCTGTCAGCCGCCAATAAATACCGCCCAATGCGCCTGCGTCGCAAAGACGATGGGGTCGTGGAGCACAGTAGTATTGACATGGGTTGTTCAGTGTTAAAAAACGATTCGGATGCCTTCACCTTCGCTTATTATCCATGGAACTCACAAGAGTCTATGTTGGATTTTATCCACCGCTCCAGCGAAATCACTAAAAAGGCAGCAGCAGGCCTCCCGTTAGACCCAAGGCCAGATCGCACGAATCTGATGTATGGAACCACCATTCCTTGGATTTCATTCACCTCCTTTACCCACCCTAAAAAAGGCGAAGGGCATAGTATTCCTCGAACGGTTTTTGGAAAGATTTTTCAGCGTGAAGGAAAGTATTATCTCCCGTTCCAGCTTGAGGTGGATCACGCATTGATGGATGGCTTGCACATTGCCCGATATTTCGAACAGTTGCAACGAGAATTAAACAATCCGTCGTGAAGGAAGAATTAGCTGTACTTGCGGAGTCCCTCGAAGGGGTTGAACCGGGTCAATTGTTTGGGAAACCTTCGTTGAAGGTGGGAAAGGCTCATTTTGTCTGCGGTTTTCAGCAGTGCTTGGTGGTGAAAGTAGGGAAGGAGGCTATTGAAGAAATGTTACCGAAATTTGAAGGTTCGGTGCTCTTTGACCCCTCTGGAAAGGGTCGCCCGATGAAAGATTGGTTACAAATTCCTGAAGCCTACAAGGATCAATGGCCTTCACTAGCTCTACAAGCCTTGGACTTTGTTAAATAAGATCTTCTAAAAACTCCTCTTGGTTCAGGTGCTCCATTGGATCCCAGAGGTGCTTCTGGAATTCTTGAATTTGGTCTTCCACAACAGTTACTCCTTCGCTCTCGAGTAGATCCTGCATGAGTGTTGATCCGCCGAAGAAATGCTTGCCTGTAAGTACGCCTATCCTGTTGACTACACGGTGCGCTGGAATGCTTTGATCGTTATGGGATGCATTCATGGCATACCCCACAACCCGAGCACTTCTTCCTGCTCCTAGGAAACGGGCAATGTGTCCATAGGTTGTCACTTTACCCTCAGGAATGAGACGTACAACAGTATAGACCCTATCGAAGAATTCGCTCGCCATTATTTGCTCAATTTCGCCATGGCCTCTTCGATGCCGTCTAGTTTGAAGCGGAGGTAGGTGATGGCCTTGCCCTGGTTGAGCCACATGGTTTCATAATGCGTGATGACATCGAAAAGAATCCCTTCGTTGGGCTTGATTTGCTTGTAGATGTCGTGGTATGCTTCTTCAATTTCGAGGCCTAGCATATGAACGATACCGTGGGTGTATCCGTGCAGGTACTCGCTATCACATTTGAGGTTCACTGTGCCCCCGGGCTTTAGGAATTTCGCATACTTCAAAAGGTATTGCGGATGTGTCAGTCTGTGTTTAGCGCGGTTGTGCTTAATCTGAGGGTCTGGGAAAGTAATCCAGATTTCGTCCACTTCATTTTCTTCAAAACAGTGCTCGATGAAGTCAATTCTCGTGCGTAAAAAGGCCACATTTTCGAGCCCTTCTTCGGTAGCTGTTTTAGCACCTCTCCATAAGCGGGCACCTTTGATATCGACGCCAATATGGTTTTTGTCTGGGGTTCTTCGGGCCAATTCCACGGTGTATTCCCCTTTGCCACAACCGAGCTCTAATACCAATCCGTTACTATTGGAAAATTGGTCCTTTGCCCAAGTTCCCTTCAAAGGAAGGCCACTGCGTACTTCTTCTGTAGTCGGTTGCACGACATTGTGCATCTCTTCGTTCTCGCGAAACTTGCGGAGTTTGTCTTTTCCCATGGCGTAAAACTACGTCGTTTAATATTCATTGAATCCCTTCCCGGCGTAGATTTTAGGGAGTGATTTTTGCAGTCTATTGTGCTGTGTTTTTTCTTGCTTGGCACCGCCAATGTGGAGAATGTAAGAGCGCTGCCGACCCGGTGTTAGGGCCTCCCACGCTGATGCAAAATCTGCATCGATAAGTAGGCGCTCTTCCAGAACGCTTGGCAATACATATTCTCGGACTACTTCAGGAAGTGGGGTGCCTTCTTGCTCTACCTTAATTGCATTCTTGATGAAGCCTTCCATGAAAGGGCGCATGGTTTCTACCTCTTTCGTACTTGTGATTTTAAGCAATCTTGGTGCGTGCGTATTCGGTCCTGCCTGACTCAACTTATTAGAAGCATCTTCAAGTAAAATCCCTTTAAAGAAACTAATGCCGCAGTGTGCTTTCATGGCATAAAGCATGGCAACATTCTTTCCGTTAAGTGTGTAGGTCGGCTGTCCCCATTTTACTTCCTCCTCTAATCCCGATGCCAATAATGCTTCGCGCAGCAGTGCTAAGGGTGCAGACCATATTCGAGCTTTGCAAGCATCTGTTGCGTGCAAATCACAACGGCCGCAGCCGTCAATGAAGTAATCGGCTACATTAGAAATCATCGCCATTCGTTGAAGGGATTTTGACTCAGGTAAGAATTAAAGTACCTCGGGTCATCACTAACCTCAATTCCAATCCAAGAGGGTAGGTCGATCTGCTCGTCTTCCGACTGCAGCTCTACTTCGGCAAGCACGAGCCCATGATTGGCGCCTTCAAAGACATCAATCTCCCAAACATGACCATCTGTCTTTACGATGTGCCGGGTTTTTTCGATGGGTGCATTGGCACTCAACTTTAGCAGCTCCAAGGCTTCTTCCATGGGAACTTCGTATTCAAACTCCACCCTTGAGATGCCCGTTGTCTTTCCTTTAATTGTGAGAAAAGCACTCTGGTCGCTGGTTCTAATACGAACAGTCGGCCCCGGTGAAGAGGCCAGATACCCTTGCTTCAAGACATGGGACCGTACGACCTGGGATTTCCAAGAATCGTCTTTTAAGAGGAATTTTCTTTCTATTTCTAGGGCCATCAGAACGGTATTGGTGCTGTAATAGTAATTAATTCCTTGGTAGTTGGATGCTGGAATTCCAATTTGTGTGCATGTAAATGCAGTCGCTCCCCAATTACTCCGTACAATTCGTCACCTACCATGGGCAGCCCTAATCCTTCGGGATGAGCACAGTGTACACGCAGTTGGTGCGTACGTCCCGTGACTGGCTTCATTGCGAGCCTAGTAGTGCCTTTATTGCGCGCCACAACGGACCATTTCGTCTCTGAAGGCTTTCCTGTTTTATGGCAGACCATCTGCCTTGGCAAATCATAATAATCCGGGGCTAATGGAAGTGAGATGGTCCCCTCTTCAGCTTCAAGGGTGCCTACTACATCAGCTATGTAGGTCTTATTGACCTGACGTTTTATGAATTGGCGTTGCATGCGTTTATTCGCCTTTGGATTCAAGGTGAACATGAGCAGCCCTGATGTACTCATATCGAGTCGGTGCAATAAGATAGCTCCGGTAGCTTCCGGATACATATGCTTTACTCTCACGAGTGCGGAATCTTCAATATCTACCCCTGGAACACTTAGTAATCCAGCGGGCTTGTTCACTACGACTAGGTCATCGTCTTCATAGACCACTGGCATCGGCTTATCCTTGCCAAAGGTTAATAATGGGTTTTCTTCAACGTTTAATCCTTGGAGCATGTGACCGAGGATGGGGCGACAACGCGAAGCACAAGAGGGGTAGAAGTACTTGTGTTTTCGTACTTCTTTCACTGGTGCTGAACCCCACCAAAACTCTCCCATACAAACTGGGGATAGGCCTTTTTGATAGGCATATTGCAACAGCTTTGGTGCCGCACAATCACCAGAACCACTTGGCGGGTGGCGGAGGTCGAAATCCGGGAAGCATTGACTCAACACCTTCTCCTCACCCGAAGCATTTAGAAACACGTAGTGGTCAAAAATCTCGCGCTGAAGTTGGTTGGATTTCGCTTTGCGAACTTCCTTCATCGCCTCTATTTCACGGGCATATTCTTCAAGGGCAGCTTCGAGTTTTTCCTGTTCCTCAATCCATGCTTTGCTGCGGTGTTTAAAAGCCACTTGGCCTTGAATACTTTCCTGCGCCAGGCGGTCTTTAACTTTTTCAAAGTCCGATTCACTCATCACCTTGGCTACAGTTTCCCGGTATTTTTGGCGGGCCTTTTTAGCCTCTTTTAGATCTGCTCGCCCCTTTCTAAGGTGCTCTTTGATTTCTGCCAATCGCTCGGTGACCTTGGCGATGGATTTTAGCCGTTCAGGGTTATTTTCCTTTGCTTGGATCTCCGCGCTCATAGCATTTAGCTCATTCTCTCCTTTTTTGTAGAAGGACTGAGCAGCATGTATGTCGCAGATGGGAGGGACAAAATAGCCTTCAACCTCTTCATGAAGTTTCCCTGAATAGGCAGCCAGCCAGCCAAGATGGCCGTCTTGGTTTCGTACTACGAGCACTCCAAACATCTTACCTTGTTCCACCAGATCTTCATGATTACCAAGTCCGAAATTGTGACGCAGGTCGTTTGCTTCGAGGTGGTTCTGAAGTTCTTTGGAAGCGAGCTCCACAAGGGCATGTGGCGTATAGAAAAATGGATACGTGAATGCTTCAGGCACAGAGATGCCTTCAAGAGAGCTTTCGAAAGGATGAAAAAGTGGGTCCGTCATATGCGACGGTAAAGATAGTGCTTAAGAGCCGGGAAGCTTTTCACCTTGTGCCGATAATCGCGTGAGCTCGAGCAGTCTTTTTTGACGCGTTTTTTCTGTCTTGGCTAATTTCAGCCATCGTAAGGAATTCCGTTTGGAAGAGTCATTGATTCGGTCGAAGAATTCAAAGGCACCTTCCGTAGATTTCAAGGATGTTTCTAAATCGGCAGGTACAATGAGGTTGTCAACATCGTCCATAAAGTGCCATAATCCATTGGTTTTCCCCTCTTCTACACTTTTCAATCCACTAGAGTGCATGCGTCCCTCTTTCGTCAGTTGTGCGGCACGATCTTTATAGCTTTTCGCCCAATGTTGCACTTTGCGCTTTGAAATGAGTTGCATGGTACGCTGCTCGTCCAGCTTCTTTCGGACACCATCAATCCAACCAAAGCAAATGAGTTCATCCAGCACATCCCAGCGGTCAACATACTTGTCGGTAACGGCTTTTTTATAGGTAACCAACCACCAGCTTTCATCGCTTGTATGATTATCTAAGAGCCAATCGTGAAGTTCCTGAATAGATCTAACCTCAATTCTGTCGTAGTTCGCTAATCCTGCCATGTCAACCCAACAATCCGTAAAAGAGAAAGTTGTTAGCGCTTGCCGTAGATATCGAATTGGTCAAAGAATTCCCACATGATCCAGTTGGTATTCTTTTGATCTATGGAGAAGTTTAGCCAATAATGGTCGCCTCCAATCACTTTGTATAGTTCTGCAACGACACTGCTGTCTCCACCCGAATAGCTGTAATGTTCCAAAGGATAGGAGGAAGACTGAATAGAAGTAATCTGCGGTGTTTCATTGCAATTATTCACTTGTGCCCAGTACTGCAGTGTGATTTGCTGACTTAAGATGTCGTCTCCGCCTTCGTAAGGCAGTACACCATCATTGGTGCCGTGTATACTCAAGGTGGCCAAAGGATGTGAGGGTTGACAGGTGCTTGAGGTGTCTGAAAAACAGCCTGACATGGATGCCACTGCGGCTATTTCATTGCTGAGATAACAGGCCAAAGCATAGGACATCATCCCGCCGTTCGAATACCCACAGGCATACACTCGTTCTCTATCGATCAAAAAGGCGGTATCAAGGTGCGCTAAAAGTGCACTGACAAAACCAAGGTCATCGGCATCACTCTTATTATCCGGTGAGGGTAGGGCGTTGTTCCAATGTGGAGAATCGCCGTCCAACAAGCTGCCTTGAGGGAACACCAGTAAGAATTGCGCAGAATCTGCCACATTATCCATGGCCACTGTCGTTTTATGGTCTTGTGCTAGTCCGCCAAACCCGTGAAAATTTAAGACTACGGGCAGAGCAAAAGACGAATCGTACCCTTTTGGAGTATAAATCAATGCGCTTCGTTGCAGCCCATCGTGCTCAAATATCACTGTAGTGGTATTGTCGGGCAAAGGGGGATTTCCACCGCCGCCATTACCGCCACAGGCTACTAGAACAAAGCAAAACAATAGCCGTAAGAATCTCATAAACATTAAGTTACGACTTATTCTTCAAGCAGTGGAGTTAGTGCGTCGTAATATTTGTTTGCTATAAAAGTGGCTCCGTCTTGATTATAGTGAATGGGGTCTGCCAGCATATCGTCTGTAAACCCTGTTGCCATATCGATGGTCAAAACTTGTGAGGTAGAGGTGCTTAATGCAGACGCAATACTGTCCAATTCATTCAAAAGTCGAGCGTGAAATACAGCTAAATTCCCCATCATGACGGCGCTATGACCGGGCGCCATTTTCTCAATAATGATGGTGACTTCGGGATTGAATTCTTGAAGACCTTCAACAATATCCACCACATTCACCATGATACTTTCATAGGAAAATCCATCCAGTGCATCATTACCTCCGGGCGAGCTGAACAGCACAATATCAGGGGTGTCAAGCACTGCTGTCCAATCTGACAGTTCATCCAACAGTTCCCCAGAAGTCCATCCGCTATGTCCTTCGTGGTGCGGATCGAACTCTTCGTCATTCACCATAGGATACAACTCTGTATCAATCTGGGTGCCGATAAAATCTATGTTCCAATCGTTGTTGCGCAGTTTCTTCCACAATTTATACCTGTAGCTGTGGTATCCCGGTGGGCTACCTTGAACGCGCGAAGCACCAAGCGGCATAATGGTATTCATTGCCGGCTCTTCAGATTGCGTTTCGCAGCTAAAGAGTACTAGCGTGAGTCCTAATAGTATGAGCCAATTTTTCATCGATTACAATTCTATAGATTTTGACCATGAAGAAAGTTCTTTCCCTTCAGTTCTTAATTTTCCTAGTTTGACGTCCGCTCCTCTTTCCAGGGCATCCTCGGGGAATACGAAAAGGCACCCCAAGAAGATTTCGTCCATAGGTATACCAAGTATGGTTCGTGCTTCCTTTTGACGTAGGGTACCACCCGATGACCAATAAGAAGGATGGCCTGCTGCTGTTGCCCCGAGAAGTATGTTCTGAATGGCTGCACTAGCCGCTGCAATATGCTCCATATTGCGCAAGTTTCCGGTGAATGGTACCGGTTCCATCTCTCGAACTTCTGGTTGTTCGCCGAAAACATCAGGCAACCAACTCATCACAATCATAGCTTCTGCCGCCCAGAGCATGTTCATGATTTTACCGGCTGGTGGTTGTACCTCATCCAGTCGGTCCGCGAGTATCCTACAATTATTAGCATTTAGAGTATATGCGCGGAAAGGAAGGGTGCTAGTTAAATCCCCTCGTTTATAGCGTTCAGCACTTTTATAATGGTAGGGTGCGCTAGACGCTAATTCCAATAAGCTATTGATTAGGGATTGCTGTGCTTCAGGAGTAAGTGTGGGCGACCAAGGAGCCTCGGCGAGGACCTTTGTAGTTTTTCGCTGAGAAATAACTTCTTTAATCGCCTTATCTGCGTTCGAGGGTATCTTTTCCATCATAGGAATAAAGATACGGATTCCGTCCCCTTACCGAGGTAGTGATTTCATCGTGGCGTTTGTAGATGTCCAAAGCAAGCATTTTCTTCTGGAAGCGACTGCGGTCTAGATCCCTGCCGGTAATCGTTTGATTCAGTTTGTGCAGCTGAGGCATGGTAAAGTATTCCGGCAGCAGGTGATGACCTACTGGAGAGAATTCATTGAGTCCTATAAGATACTCTTGGGCGTTACGAATGATTTGTTCGTGGTCGCCGACCATAGCAGGCAGATCATTCACAGGATGCCAAGCGATATCATCATCAAAGCTTCCGACTTTAGGCGTTACGGAGTCCATTTCGACCAAGGCGATGTAGCCAAGGGTCACATACCTGTCGAGCATGGGGTGATTCTGATCAATCTCAAGGCCTTTTGCTTGAAAAATTCGTTTGAAATCCTCCGAAAATGAGCGTTCGCCGTTGCCAAAGACATTGAAAAAGTGCAAGAATTTGCGCTGTAATGTAGTTCGAGCTTCGACAATACGCTCCGCAGCGTTGCCGACATCTTCATTTTTCTCGATATGTCCTCCAGGAAGAAACCAGCGGTCTCCAAATTGCAATAAAAGACAGTGTAAGGCGTCGTTTTTATAACCAAAAATGACAATATCCGCGCTGAGGTGCGGGAGGTACTTATCGCTGTATTGGTTTACAATTTGGCTCAGATTCATATTCAAATATACGTTTGTGGCGGTTAGTCACTAATTAATTCAGCGTTAATTAGTGGGATAAGATTTTAGTAACAATTGTACCCCTTCCTTAAAACGGAAGGGGTAAATCAACCAATCAATCATTTGAGCTTTTTTCTGGATAGCTCAGTCCATAACCGAATTCAAATAGCGGATTTTCGCTGTCGTAAGGTAGATCAGCTTTTTGCTCTTCCACAGCTTGCATAGACGATGGGAGCTCAAACGGAAGTTTTCCTTCCGGTGCAGTATTTCCAAACAGAACTTCGCACACACTTTGGTCGCTTGCTCCGAAATTTGCAATGAGCGCTGCCGCGTGTTCACTGATTTCAGGAACCACCGCTGGGCGATCTAAATACAGATCAACGACAGTTGGCACCTTTTCAAGTAGGGCCAAGATTTCTTCTTTCTCTTCTCCTTTGAAGTCGAGATCACCATGATGGAAGCTTGCGGCAAAGAAGTTTTTGGTGTCTACAGGTATCCATGGCGTATTTAAGCGAATGATCGCTACATCTGCTTCTTCAGGAGTGCTTACTACTGTTGCATATTGAGCCACAGTAGCACTGTCCATATTTTTAGCGTATACCTTCAAGCTATTTTGTGCAAGCGGGAGTGTGGCTTCATTTTTTAATAGGGTCATAGAGCGTTGTTGAGTAGCTAAACCAAAATCCTTCGCGGCCCCCACAATGTCATTAACAACTGTTTCGTCGATGAATGGATTCTCGAAAAGTCCCAAAGCAAACTTTTGACGTAGTATCCGGCGAACACTCTGATCTATTCGCGCCTCTGATATTCTTCCTTCTTCTACAAGTTCAACTAGGAGTTCAGTGCGGTTTTCACCGCCGAATTGGTCACAGCCAACGGTAACAATGCGCTCCACTCGTTCTAACTCGCTAAGGTGTTCCACACCCCAAGCACGAGCAGGCCAAACAACTGGACCAAAGTTTACGTCAGTAATCAGCCCCCAATCGGTACATACGACCCCGTCATAGGCATACTTTCCTCGAAGTAGTTCTGTAATAATGGCCTTGTTAAACGCCATAGCGACGTTCTCCTCGGTTTGATCTGTTGGAATTCCGTAGTAGGGCATGATGGCAGAGGTGTTTGCTTCGAATGCAGCCTCGAACGGAATGAGGTGGTAATCAAAATTATCTCCAGGATAGATCTGGCCTTCTTGGAAGGCAAAGTGCGGGTCTAGGCCCCTCTTTTGCGGACCACCGCCAGGGAAGTGTTTCGTCATACAGGCAACACCATTAGTCATGTCGCTTTGAAGACCTTCGATGTAAGGCTTTACCAATCTTGCTGTTAATTCAGCATCTTCAGAAAAATTCCCACTAATTCTCGCCCAGCGTGGCTCGGTTGCCAAATCTATCTGTGGGTGCAGCGATTGGCGAATCCCTACGGCCAAATATTCTTCACGAACCACCTCTGCAAACTCATGGACCAAATTTTCATCTCCAATAGCTGCGAATCCGGGCATTTCGCAGAACTGGGTAAAATGAGTTGCTGCTACAGAGAAAATGTTCTCACTGAAGTGATGCCTTGGGTCAGAAGCAATAGTGACTGGGATACCTAATCTGCTTTCTTCGGCCAACAATTGTACGTTGTTGTACCAGTTGGCAACTAGCGTTAAATCTGTAGGCAACGACCAAACGTTGAAATGGCGTATTTCTTTACCCGTCATTGTCGCTCCGATGCTTGGCATACGTGCCGCGGGACCTTCCACTTCTTTCGTGCTCATTGGGTCGCCGGTGCCACTAACTCCGGTCCCTGGGATCCACATCATTCCAACTTTTTCAGCGATGGACATTTGCCCGATAAGGTCGGTGATACGCTCTTCAGTTTCTACCCGAGAATCTTCGTAAGGATCTAAGGCACCATTACCATTCAGGTCGCGGAATTTCATTCCGTCCATTTCAATAATGGCTTTTGACTTTTGTTCAGCCAATGGGGCCAATTCAAGCTGAGTATCAGTGTTACAGCCTATTGTAAGAATTGACAATAAGAGTATCTGGGAAACGGATTTTATCATGAATCGGTTCAAAATCTTAGGTTAGTATACGGAGCACTAAGCAGGGGTTAGGTGCTTGGTTTGCCTAAGATAAGAATTATTTATTAATGTGTCTAGTCGACACATTAAGGAAACTTCGGGAATTTAGAGAAGTCTCGAGGTCGTTTTTCCAAGAAAGCATTGCGGCCTTCAACAGCTTCATCTGTACCGTAAGCCAATCGAGTAGCTTCTCCAGCGTACACTTGTTGACCAACCAATCCGTCGTCGATGAGGTTGAATCCAAACTTTAACATCTTGATGGCCGTAGGGCTTTTAGTCATGATCTCCTGCGCCCAGTCGTAAGCGGTCTGTTCCAGTTCTTCATGCGGCACTACTTTGTTTACCATGCCCATCTCGTAGGCTTCTTGAGCAGAATACTCAGCACCAAGGAAGAAGATTTCACGCGCTCTTTTCTGACCTACTTGGCGAGCGAGGTAGGCAGAGCCAAACCCTCCGTCGAAACTTGCAACATCCGCATCGGTTTGCTTAAAGATGGCGTGCTCTTTAGAAGCAATGGTCATATCACACACTACATGAAGACTGTGGCCACCACCTACTGCCCAACCAGGCACTACGGCGATCACGACCTTATTCATGAATCGGATCTGACGCTGTACATCCAGGATATTGAACCTATTGATGCCGTTCTCTCCTTTATATCCGGTGGTTGAACGAACGCGTTGGTCACCGCCAGAGCAGAATGCCCAGCCGCCGTCTTTCGGTGACGGTCCCTCACCGGTAATGAGCACCACGCCAATTTCTTGGCTTTCGTGGCACAAGATGAGTGCCTCCCAAAGCTCGTCTACGGTCTTTGGAGTAAATGCGTTGCGCACCTCAGGACGGTTGAACGCAATGCGTGCGACGCCGTTAAGCTGCTTAAATGTGATTTCCTCGTATTCCTTGACGGTTTGCCATTCTAGTTGGGCCATGGTCCAATTCTTTTAGGTGTGTATGAACATTAACAAAGGTA
>WTIZ01000018.1:59307-68875 GCA_011525035.1 Cryomorphaceae bacterium
AATGAAACGCACCCAGATTCAGGATTTTGAAAAAATCGACCAAGCCAAAGACCTTGACGATATCGTTAAGGACAAGCGCACGGGCAAAAGGGCTAACAAGAAAAAAGCGAAGCGTCGCAACCGTCATTACGGAAGGACGCTTCTCAAGCATTTCAAAGAAAATTACGAGGGTTTAACCTCGGAAGATCAGGACCAGGCAGTTTAGTCGACGAACATGCCCATCCCAGCGCCTACACCGGCAAAGATGAAGAACAGTAGATACAGGCTGATAAATACAATCGCTGAAACACCGTAAAATTTGAAGGTCGATTTAAGGTTGCCCATGGCCGCTTCAAGTTCGTCGGAATCTTTTTTATAGAGAGCTCTATTTGACTTTTCGCTAAACCTAAACAGGTACAGTGAAGGGAAGAAATACAAGAGCGCCATTAGTAGATAGAGCACAGTAATTGCGATCCCTCCGGCGCCTATCATTCCAGAGAACATAGAACCGGCGAAAATGGCCATGATGGCAATTAATCCGGCTCCAATAAAGCCGAGGATGGCTAGGAATTGAGCCCATTTTCGGGTTTCGTTGATATAGCCTGCCGCCATATCTGTAATGGTTAATTCTTGTGTTGGCTTTTCGTTCGGAGTGTTTTCAGTTTCCATATTGAGTGTTTATTGAGTTCGTAGAATTTTTTCCATTTTCTTGCCTTTGGCCAACTCGTCCACGAGCTTGTCCATGTAACGGCATTCGCGCGTCAGCTTGGTTTCAATTTCTTGGATTTTGTACCCACAGATGCTCCCGGTGATTAAAGAGGCATTGGGATTTACAGTGGCCTCCTCAAAGAATTCTTTGAAGGTGACTTTGCGATCGATCATCTCCTTGAGTCGTGCTTCGTCAAAACCTGTAAGCCAGTGAAGCACTTGGTGCAATTCGTCTAGACTGCGTCCTTTCTTTTGGATCTTAGTGACGTAGTGAGGATATATACCTGCAAAGGTCAGTGCAGCGACGCGGGCATCGTGCTCAGGAGTGGTGGCCATGGCGTTTCAGTGTTTTACCGCAAAAAGATACGGATTTAACCAAACGCAAAAAGTTTATCCTAAAAGATTCTGCCAAGGGAAAATAAAAGGCAGTGAAGCAATCCAGAAAAGGAACGACACGGCCATAGCTTTCGGGAACGGTTTCTTCTCTCGAAGTGCAGGTAGGGCCACAGCGAAAAGCCAGGAACCTTTGTACAGGAGCTGAAAAGCTAAAAGAACAATCAGCTGGGTTGGAAAGAACAATCCCAGGGCCGATAAGCTCAATACGGCGAACCATATACCTCCCACTGTCTTAATAGCTTCTATTCGCACAAGTGAATTTGAGAAAACAGAGATGGCTGCTCGTTTTGGTGTCGCGAGACAGCTGATGCTTATCCATCCTGCGAGCAGGATGTTGGTGATGTAAATGAAATATAATCCGTTCATAGCGGTGGGTTTAAATGAGTATTCCTGTTTTCTTTTCATGCAATCCTTGCGCAGCTAATCGGCCGCTTTCCATCGCAGCATTCAATGAGCCATTGTACAGCACATCTCCGGCAAGAAATACGTTTTCCATGAGCACACTTTCACTGGGTTCTGCGGTCATTTTAAGATTGCTGAGATCGGGAAGTGCCTGTTCAATATGGAAGTTGCCGATGTGGGTCAAAGCGCCAACACTACAGTATTCGCGGATCTCATCTTCAACCTTCGCAGTAATTTCTTTTTCGCTCTTGCTGTTAAACTCTAAGACGGTCGCTGATAGTATCTGTCGACCTGTAGCATCGGTATAGCCGTAGAGATTATTGACGAGTTTTTCAGGGTCGGCCACCAATCCAATCGTTTCTTTAGGCAGGTTGGAGCTGCCTATTTCGAAGTACAGACACATGCACGATTTCCAATCCGTTCCCTGTCCCTGCATATTAGAGATCAGAGAAGAAGCGTCCGCAGTAATAATCACCCCGCTGTGGTCCATTTCTTCCCCCGATTTTAGAACGATTTTCTCGCTAGTAACACTACTTACCTCCGCTCCAAAACGGAATTCTGTGGTCTTCAGTTTGTTTTGAAGTTGTTCGCTAATCGCACCTATTCCCGCCGAGGGGATGGTGGCATAGCCTTCACCGAACATCTTGTAGACAAATTCAAACATGCGGCTTGATGTGCGCAGCTCTGGTTCCAAGAAGATGCCTGCAAAAAAGGGCTTGAAGAATCGGTCAATGATTACCTCAGAAAATCCGAATTTCCGGAGATATTCTAAGGTGGTCATCTCTTCGCTAGCAAAGATTTCATCAATGGATTTGCGCTTCATCCTTGCATTGAGGCGCAGCACTTTTATTTTGTCCCCGACGCTGCCAATCTTCGCTGTGACAGTCGGGATGAGCATTTTAAAATCCCGTAAGGGATCGCCAATCACAAAACGTCTTCCGTCCACATAAATCTGTGCCCCTGAAGCCAAGCGTCGAAGATTAAGCGCATCATAGTCCAGGTATTTTTTAGCCATCGGGTAGCCGTCGAGCAATACCTGAAAACCGATATCTAGGTGGTGATCGCCCATAGATACGGTGCGTACACGTCCACCTACACCATTAGATTTTTCTAAAACAATAGGAGCATAGCCCGCCTTTTCTAGTTCAAAGGCAGCAATGAGACCGCTAATACCGGCGCCAACAATGTATATGGTTTCTTTCGATTCCATGGCAGTTTCTCTTAAGGGTGTAAAGAGTAAACCGCTAGAATTCGAATAAGTTTATACCAGCAAGCGTGTCTAGCTTATTTTTTCAGGGCGTCGATGCGTGCGACGAGATCATCGAAGGACATTCGGTCGCCATTGTGTTCGCCAACGTATCGCAATACTTCATTACCCTCCTTGTCCAAGAGTATCAGGGCCGGATAATGAACGACTTGGCCGTGGAATTTGTACCCGTACGGGATACCCATATCTCGGGCCAATTTTGCATTCTCATCTTGGTAAATATCCAGACCTACATCGTCCACTTTGGCCGCCCATTCCTGAATTTCTTCTCGGGTATCTGGCTTGATAAATACCTGACGTACTCCTGGAAGTTCTTCGCTGCGGGTTGCGTAAGTCATGGTATGACGCATGCAATAAGGACATTCTGTTTTAAGCAGAAAGTGAAGGGCTACATAGTCGCTTTCGGCGGCACTTAGAGTGAAAGCGGCTCCACCGGTTGCTGAGGGCAGTGTAAAATCTTGAACTTGTGCTTGTGCAGCAAAACCGAGGCCTAATGCCAGGGCGAGTATGTATTTTTTCATAATGTGAGTTGGTTTTACCCGTTGTGGATATCGTAGAATTGGACCACGCCTTTTAAGTCATTTGGTGAGCCGACCAGTACAGAAACAATCTTCTTTTCTCTAAACAGCATATTCATCTCATGCAGCCCAGTGCTTTCGTCTATGAAGATGGGATTCTTGGTAGCCATGTCTTTTGCGGTGAGTGCATCCGCATTTCCTGCTTTACCCATCGCACGACGAATATCTCCATCAGTGATAATCCCTTCGACGGCATCTTTAGACCCTATACAAGCAAGCCCTAAACGACCTTCAGAAATTTTCAAGAGCACCTCGTTGAGCGAATCTTCTGCTTGGACCAATGGAACTTCAGTGGTCATTAAATCTTTGGCCTTGGTCAGTAAACTCTTGCCTAAGGTTCCCCCAGGATGCAGCGCAGCGAACTCTTCTTCGGAGAAACCTGACAGCTCCATAACGGTAGCACAGATGGCATCGCCAATTACTAGTGCAGCGGTGGTGCTTGTTGTAGGTGCCAAATTCAGTGGGCAAATCTCCTTATCCACCTTACACTCAAGGTGCACCTTAGAATAACTAGCCAGGGTGCTGTTGCGGTCGTTGGACATCCCAATGACGCTCTTTGATCTGCTGTATTTTAACAGGTTGATGAGCTCTGCCGTTTCCCCTGAATTTGAAAATGCGAACAGTACATCATCCGCCTCTATCATCCCAAGGTCGCCGTGATAGGCCTCACCTGGATGGACAAAGAAAGAAGGCACACCCGTTGAGGAGAAGGTGGCAGCAAGCTTGCGTGCAATGATGCCGCTTTTCCCCATTCCGGTAAAGATGAGCTTGCCATTACATCCCATGATCATTTTTACCACCGACTCGTAGTCGTTGGTATCGTGCTGAGCTAAATCCAGGATAGATTTTGCCTGTGCTTCAATGGACGCTATAGTTCTGGTGTTGATGCTCATCGCTCTAAATCAATTCCTTAACTAATGCTTCTAGATCGCTTAATGCCAGCATATTTGGGCCGTCTGAAAGGCCTTCATCAGGGCGTGGATGCGTTTCCAGAAAGAAAGTATTGGCGCCCCAGAGTTTGGCGGTCTTTGCAAAATAAGGCACATAGGCGCGGTTTCCTCCAGTGGTACCATCGTTACTGCTGGTTTCCTGCGCACTGTGGGTGCAGTCCATGACAACATGATCAGTGAGTGCCGCTAACTTTTGGAGGTTACGGAAATCTACCACGAGCTCACTTGGTCCGAAAAGCGTACCGCGTTCAGTGAGCCAAACCTGCTGGTTGCCGGTAGATTTCACCTTGTCAACGGCGAACTTCATTTTCTCTGCATTGAGAAATTGTGCTTTTTTGATATTGACAATCTTACCTGTCTTTCCGGCTTCAAGAAGCATGTCGGTCTGACGGCAGAGGAACGCGGGAATCTGAATAATATCGACGCGGTGTCCGTGACTGGCTATCTGCTGCGGAGTGTGAAAGTCGGTAGTTATGGGCAGTCCAAATTCATCTCGAATGGTTTCCAGCATGGCAATGCCTTCTTCAATACCCGGTCCACGAAAACTGCTTAAAGACGTACGATTGGCCTTATCAAAGCTGGCTTTAAAGTAGATCTCTACATCCAGCTCTTTTTTTATACGGGCCAATTCCGCTGCGACTTCGCGCAGCAAATCCATACTTTCAATAACACAGGGTCCAGCAATGATTTTCATGTTGTGCTCTCGTGGGTTTCGCCTAGAATACAACGTCCGTATTCTTTAATGCGTATCAAAAGTAGGGAATCGGCAGGGAAGTCAGGCTAGCCTCTAGGCCACTGCACTTCCTTTTCGAAGAATCCGACGGAAATAACCAGGTAGAGGGTGTCGTTTTCTTCATGTATAGACACATCGTACCAGCTTCTTCTTTTGAAGACGAAGAGTTCACCTTCCCAATGGTCGCCCTTGTTTTCTAAGTTTCTCAGGTTGATTTTCCCGACAACTTCTGCCCGGTCGGAGGAGATGATTTTCCCAAACAGCTCGCCACTGTTCTCGTAGATTTCTACGATAGAGTTCTCCTTGCCTGTATTCCAAGTGCCTGTAATGGATGTTTGAGCATTCGTCCAGGTGGAGCAAAAGAGAATGCAAAAGAGTACATAGAGCCTTTTACTGCCAATCATAGCTCGGTTGTAAACCACGAAGACCCATATCTACAACATTTTCATCGGCCCCTTGATCTACGTCCCATTTGCCATTTCCGTTTTTGTCGACCCACTCAAAGCTTTTGTTGGTTGATAGAGACATGGTAATGGTTAAATCCTCAGTTTCATCGCCGTTGATTACTAATGGTGTATTGAAATTACCGGTAACTACACAAGATCCTGCCGGAATAGGAGAGGTCGTAGCAAGCGGGTTTGGAACCGTTGTACCGCCTTCTGGTGTTTGGCCGGTTTGCAGTCCTCCGATGCTCTTGAAGGCCCAGAATCCTTGTTTTTTATTTTCGTTTACTTCTACGGTTTCACCGTCTATTTCGAAATCTTTTATGTATTGGTTGAAGCCTACAAAACTGGCTAACGATGCTGTGTAAGGCTCATTATTGTAGTGGAAAACGACATCGTAATTTTGGTAGGACAAGGAGAGTCTAACCCATTCATAGGTGCCCGCATTTAGCTGCGAAAGCGGAATCTCAAGCCACAACTCACCGGGTGCAGCAATCTCTGCACGACGAAAGTCAATGGCGTTATCTCCGCCCTTGGTAGTTTCAGGAGCATGGTATAGAATTTCACCCTCACCCAGTTGAGTATAAGGCGTCGGTGCCAACTCGAGGTAATGTGCACTGATGCTGTTAAACATCGGGTTTTGACCAGCATTACCAAAGGGAAGAGCGGCTGGTAATCCGTTGTTGCCCAGTCTATCTTGAGTGTCATCGACCACAAGTTTTACCATTAGCTTAGGATTTCTATTGCTTCTACAAGATGATAGCCCAGCTGTAATGGCAATGAGCATTAATAGGGTGTTCCAATTCAGTTTCATAACAAGGGTCTTTAGGTTTTAAACGTAAAGATTTTCTCTACCGTACCGTCGTCGTAGATAAAGATGAGGGGAATATCCGTTCTAAAGTTAGTTTCGCGGCCTAAGAAATCCACAATCTTGATGAGGTTACGCTCGGGTTCCACAGGCAATTCGTCGCAGGGTGGCTCTAGATTTCCGATCCACTGTATCTGTCCTTGACCGCTCGTAATCCGCTCGTCAAGGTACTCGAGTAATCCAGTTTTCACATGTGCGCCATAGTTGTCATCAAGGGCCGCAAGAAAATCGGCATACTGAAATCCATAATCCTTGCGGTAGTAGGTATCGGAGAGCACGGCACCTTTGATCAGGTCTTGCTTGTTTTCTAAAACAGTCCCTAGTGAAGAGGTGTCGAGGTCTGTTAACAGGGTGTCGAGATAGGCATTAAAGACGTCCTTATAATAAGGAACATCGAGCAAGCGCTCAACGAGTGGGCGGTTACTTTCGTGCCAATTGTTGAGGTTTCTATCCGTCCAATCCACCCCAAACCAATCGATACCAAACGTGTTGTCAAGATCATACTCTATGAATACAAATTTTCCATTGGAAGGCTGTCGGTACAGGTAGAAGTTGTTCTTGTTGAAGGCATGACCGTCCCAATGCCCAATGAGTATTTCTGTGGCGAGTGTTTTCAGGTAGTGATTGACTTCGAAGTTGCGTTCCATATAACACGGAAAGTCGCTGTCGCTGATGTTGTTTAAAGAGTCTAGAAAGAGAATAAATGCGCTGTAGTCGTTTGAATCCTTGTTGGTCTTAAGCTCGTAAACACTGCGGTACGAATTCGGGTTGCTGCCCCAATAATTCAGGTCCGCACCCCAGCTTGCTTTGTAGAGGTTGCCGCCGTCATCATCAATGAATCTTTTTTGGAGAAACTCATCGTCAATATGTTCAACATTGAGATACAGACCGCGGTAGTTTCCATTGAGGTAGAGTTTCACAAAGCTTGTTCTCGAAGCAATTAGCCCGTACCGCTGGAGAAGATGTAGGCTTGTCCAATAGCGCAATAAGGAAGGGTCATTGTGCTGGCCAATCAAGTTCATTTTTTCAATGCCCTTGAATTTTTGTCCAACGACGTATTCGTTGAACGACACCTTAAAGCCTTTCTTTTTGGCATTTCTGGAGGTGTTTCCGCGGACCCTAAATCCTACGCTCTGAATGGTATCCGAAAAATTGGCGCTTTGGTAGCGAAAAACAGCTGGAAAGTGATGGTCGGTAAAGAGGCTGTCGCCCAAAAGTGTGCTTAGATCAGCAGCCGACACGGTGATGTGAATTTCTGCGACCTCGTCCTGTAGAAATGCCTCGTTATTTTCCGGGTGCACGAAGGCCTGTCCCAGCAATAGGGTGGGCAGTAGGGTGAGTAGAAAGAGGAAGGGGTGTTTCATTTACTCCAATAATACGGCGGCATTACTTTCTGCACTCTTTCGAGCAGCATCTAGAATCTCAACCACAAGTAGGTTATTTTCAAGACTACTAAGATCGTACCTCTCAAGGGTCGTAGTGCCTCGCACGACTGAAGTCAACAGTGAGAACGGGTCATCAAAAGGTCTAGGTAAATCTTCAAGCGTCATTTTCTGCTCTTCAAATCCGTCGTACCCCTCTGATATGCGTACTCTCAAATCGGTTTTATTATCAGCATATACAACCCCTCGTAGGCCATAAATTTCGAGGTCTTTTCTACCAATAGGCCAGTTCCAAGACCCTTGAATTACGGCAACCGTAGAGTCGTATTGAAGGAGTATAATAGATTCGTCGTTTACCTTGGGGTTATTCTCGGCTTGCAGTTGTTGTGCAATAGCAACAACGCTATTGGGACGCTCGCCATCCATAAGCCAGGTAAGAAGATTTGCGCCATAGCACCCGAAATCAATTTCGGCGCCGCCGCCATTTTGTACAGGATCCGTAAGCCAGTCCAAAAATTCTTGGTTAACTCCAATCTTTTTCGGGCCTTTATGCCCGTCCTGCACCATCACTTTGCGCACGCTACCAATGGCATCCTCTTGTACAAGTGCTTTTGCCTTTTGTGTAGATGGATACCAGGTAGTCTCGTAATTGGTCAGTAGGTGAATATTGTGCTTCTTGGCCAATTCTTCCATTCTCCTCGCATGTTCCATATTCACGGCCAATGGCTTTTCAACCATTACGTGAATGCCCCGTGGGGCGGCTTCTTCTACGACTTCTAAATGCTCATAAATGGTTCCAAATGCAGTCACCGCCTCGACGCTTTTTTCAGCAAACAGTTCATCCATGGTGGGGTACACCAAATTCATAGAGAACCCGTATTGCTGCGCATAACTCATTGCGAGTTTTTCATTGGGCTCAACAATTCCTACAATCTCAAAATCCCCACGAGGCTCACTTCCGAAGATCCAATGTACGTGAGTGTGCGTCAAACCGATAACACCTACACGTAGTGGCTCCACCTGCTCGTGACCTTGTGCCGAAAGCGGCGCAGGACGGAGAAAGATGGCGAGAAAAAGAATATAGAGAAATCGCATGTTCATGACCTATTTAGCGGGTACAACGTAGGTGAAAGAAATACCAAACGAGCTTCCCGAAAGTACCTCTGATTGAGAAGTGTAATCCTGGATGGAATAGGTCAATGCACAGCCGCCATACCCGATCTCGAATCTTGGTGAGATGGAACCTGCAAAGTCCACATCAGGAGTAAAGCCGTCCCCGTTTAAGCGAACGCGCTGATGTGTTGTAATGCCCACACCCACATGAATCATTTCATCGAAGTAAAAATGGGGAACGATATTCACTGGAATTCTGGTGAAGGCAATATTTGCATTATCGGCAGCGGTTGTATTGTACTTGATACCGACGGTAGCTCTAAGGGCTAAATAATCCACGTTGGCTAGACGCAGTTCACCACCAATACTTGCGTAACCGCCTTGTCCTGCCAGCATTACTTGTTCTTCGCCGTTGGTGAATTGTAAGGTTAAGAGTTCATCTCCACCGTATTCTAACCCCGCTTCATATAGAAGTGCGGCAGTGACTGTTTCTTGTGCGCTCAATGAGCTTAGAGTACACGTTGCTATAAGAAGGGAGAGGAGGTGTTTCATCGATGAGTCTTTGTTGACTCAAAAGTAAGAAATAGCACTCGGGCGACTTTTAAATAGATAGATGATTTGTGAAGTGGACAATGAGGGGTTTTAAACAAAAGTGGATTTTGTGAGATATCACGACTAACTTTTTAAGGAGTGCTCTTTATATGAAGTTGTCCGCCGTAGCTGAGGTCGTTCAATCGCGTTTGTCTACG
>WTIZ01000020.1 GCA_011525035.1 Cryomorphaceae bacterium
AATCCGGGACAAAACCTACTGGACCGTATTCGAGATACGTGGCAATACCTGCTGCAGTGAAATTGACCTCAGCCGAATCTGCACCTAGCGAACCGACACTCAATGCCGAAGGAGGCAAACATTGTGGAGCATCCTTGATAGTAATTTCGTCGAAGTATACCGCCGTGTAAGTATTGGTATTTGTTGAAATGATCGCAATGTGATCGTCGCTCATGTTGTACCCAGCACTTGCATCGAAGTACACAGTGTACATGTTCCACGTCGCACCGTTAGGCACGCTAATGGTATCAATTGCGTTGAAGTTGCTCAAATCTGTAGGGCTACTGACAGTACCTACGATAACATCATTACCTGAAGACCAACCTGTACACGCCATGTAGATGTCCATCTGCTTCGTACCGCTGTCTAGACCGATAATTGCAGGACTGATCAATGCCTCAACCGCTGAATCAAAGCTGTTGTAGAGGTAGTACATCTGAGTACCTGTATGAGGGCTTAAGTTCCAAGAAGAACCGGTAATGTATCCGTACCCAGCCGCACCAGAATTCTCAGCATAGTACCAACAAGAAGGAGCGTTTGGATTTGAGAATCCGCCCGTTGAATCTGTATCAAAGCTCTCGTAAAGCGGTGTACTTACCGAAGTACACAACGTCTTCACGAAGAACGGTCCAACGTTCGTGCTGTACCCGTTTGTATCTGCTGTACAGTCTGTTTTGATGTAGAAATCATAAGCAGTGTTAGAGCTCAAACCAGTGATTGTAGCAAACGTGTCGTTTACTGTCACTTGAAGTCCGAGGCCGTTCACGAAACCAGAGGTACCGTATTCAACAACAAAGGTTGTATCGTTTGAATTCCAAGTCAACGTCGCCGATGAATCTGAAGCCGTAATGCTCGCGAAAGTCGGAGCTGGACACGCCGGTGGTGTAGTTACCGTCACTGTGTAATCGTGTACCTCACCGTACGACATGCTCGAACAGCTTTCTGTAGCTGAAATGGCTGCAGAATAGTTTGAACGAATGCGCATGCGGTAAGAGCCGAGCGATACTGTAGAAGGAATAGTGATCGATTCCACATTACCGTTCCACTGGTTGGTTGAAGAAGACCAAAGGTGCTCTCCAGCGTCGTCCCAATCGCCGTCGTTGTTCCAGTCGCCCCAAATAGCAAAGTACTGCGTGGAGTAGTTTGAAGTGAATTCAACTGAAGTAGGCGCCGTCTGCTGGATGTAAATCGTATCAGAAGTTGCCACGTAGTAGTTACCTGTCGAACAGCCTGTAGCTGTATCAGAGAAGGTTCCGATGTAAACATCGTTGATGTCATCGCCGTAGGTACAACCTAAGGTGTAGGTAGGCGAACAGTACGTCTGTGCATTTGCTCCCAGAGCAAAAACTGACATGAATAGGAGTAGAAGTTTTTTCACTAGCGTGATTTTTAAAATAACATCCTAATGTAGTCTATTATTGAATTTCTCAACCGAGTTTTTATTCTCATTTATTGGATGTTAAAATATTGGTAGGGAATTGTCCGTTTCCTCTAAGTATGTATGCCGATAATTGGTGACCTTTAGCTTATGAAACGATTCTTCATTGCTTCCTTCCTATTGCTTCTAGTGGGGTGTGCCGTTCAAAGTCGTCCGCAAGGAGGGCCGAAGGACGAAACACCGCCTATAGTGGTTAAGATGACGCCAACGCTTGGTGCATTGAACTTTACTGGAAGCAAGGCAGAAATTGTTTTCGACGAATACATTCAAGGGACCAAATTGCGCGGTAATATCACCACGAGTCCACCGCTCGAAGGATTGGAATTTGAGATCACCGGTAAGAAACTCAAACTGAACTGGGAAGAGGGCCAGCTCTTGGAAAACACGACGTATAGAATCTCCATGGGCGATGAAATAGGCGACCTGAACGAGAACAACAAATACACCAACCTCGAAGTTGTTTGGAGCACGGGCTCCTTTATCGACAGCATGCAGGTAGGTGGTCAGGTTAATAAAGAGGGCAAGGGTGCTTTTGAAGACCTCACCATTTGGCTTCTACCCGCAGGAGCCGATACTGTGGGGCTGCCAAAGTTTAGCGCTACACCAAGCAAAGACGGTTCCTTTTACCTCAGCTACCTTCCCGTAGATACCTTTGATTTCTTGGTCTTCGAAGACATCAACTTCAACAAACAGTGGGACGAAGGCGTTGAAACCTTTGGCTTTTTGAAGGGTATACCGACCACATCCGACTCCTCTTTGGTCGCCATCCCGTACTCGACGGAGCGCTTTGAGTTTCCGGAATTGGACACGGCTGCCCTAGATTCTGTGGCCAATTTTGTGGACACAACCTCAATCGAAAATCTGGGTCTCATCAGCTTCACCTTGCCCCCATCATCAGATTCTGTGATCCTTTACGCGCACCGCGCAGGAGATGTACTCATTGACCTCTGCACCGGCGCAGGAACAGATACTTTGAAAACCGAAGGTCACTATTATGCACCTGGCAAATATGAGGTGATTGGATATGTAGACCTCAACGGCAACGGCCTTTGGGACAGCCCGTCTTGGACCCTAAATACATCGGCCGAGCCTTTGATTTCTGGCCAGTCTTTTGAAGTAAAGGCCAACTGGGAACTTGAACAACCCATCACCCTACCAAACTCAAATGAAGATGAGATTGAGCCGTAACCTAATTATCCTGTTCGCTTGCCTTACTACCAGCCTGGCTGCGCAAAGTAGCTACATCGGAAGGCTATGGAATACCAAGAGCTATGATAAAATCATCGAGTATTCGCCCAAAGGTGCTACCCTGAGTGGCAGGGACAATATGACCGTAGGTCGTGCATTTATGGCCATCGAAGAGAAGCAGCCTACCAAGGCGTTGATGCACTATGACCTGGCCATCTCAAAGCGTATGAACAGTGAGGATCTGTATTACTTCCGTGCAGAGGCCTACTACGAATTAGGTCAACTTCGCGAAGCATTGGCCGATCTCGAAAAATGTCTTGAGTTCAGGGCCAATCACCAGAAATACATGCTTTTCAAAGCAGCCATCCAGTACGAAATGGGCGATTTAAAGAATGCCTATGAAACCTACTACGCCATCTCTGAACTCTACGATAAACAGACGCCGTTCTACATGCTCGCCCGCATCTCCATTGAACGCGAGAATTACTACAAAGCAAGAGAGTGGGTCGACGAGAACATGATGCGTTTTGAACGTGGGAAAGATTTTTGGCGCATGACTGCCGAGCAGCAAGTAGATACCGAATGGCACATCTGGAAAGAGTATGAAAAAGCACAAAAAACCCAAGACGCGTTGCTAAGCTATTTCCCCAATGATGTCCGCTATCTCAAAAACAGATTGGGCCTGTACCGCGTACAAGGCCAGGACAGCCTTGGTATATGGGCAGAAAACGACCTGCTTACTCGATACAATGAAAACCGCCTACCCCTAGAATACTACAAGAAAGGCAGTATCAAGGTCGGAGAATATGTGAGAGATCGCGGCGTGGTGGAAGACTTCTTGACCTTCCGTCCCGCACTATTCGATAACACCAAATATGCCCGATTCTACATCAGTGAATCTGGCGCCGTTGTTGGAAAACACTGGGCAGGTTTGCAGGAACATCCGCAAGACAGCACAAAGAAAATATGGGACTTTCACCGAGGCGATGCCCACTACGCGATGCCTGCTTCAGACACTTCGTACCTTGGGTTTACTGCCCTTTTCGATGCACCGGACAGTGTACTTATAGGCTATGATGATTTCTTCATCTTGAATGCGGACAGCACTGTTTTAGACAGCACCAACGTCACAGCGCCTGAGGTACTTAAAGAAGCGCCAATGGAACCGGAAATTATGCCGTTTGAAGGCATACCAACAGAAGATCCGATGGAGGTTCCTCAGCAAGGCGAGACTCAAGATTCTACGGGTGTTCGCGAAGAATAAAACTCCTTATTTACGATCGAGTAGGATTTGAATGTCGCCGATCAATCGGTCGATATCTAGATCGCTTGTTCCGTCGTAGAAGCCGCGGATGCGCTTCTTCTCATCCACGAGGATGACATTTTCGGTGTGGATGAAGTCGTGCTCGTCGAAGCTTGTGCCTTGCTCCATCACCGCGAAATATTCTCTGCGTGCCATGCGGTACAACTCCCGCTTTTCACCAGTCAGTAGATGCCATTTGCCTTTGATGGCACCCATGCGCTCCCCGTAGGCGTGCATCACTTCAACCGTGTCTATTTCGGGCATCACCGTGTGACTCACAAGATGGAAGCGTTCCTCGTCTTTGTAAGTTTCCTGGATGCGCTGAAAGTTCGCTCCCATGTCGATACAGATGGTTGGACAGGTCGTGAAAAAGAAGTCGGCCACATATATTTTGCCCTGGAGGAGTGATGAATCGGCTTTGTTGCCCCATTGATCGACAAGGTCAAAATCACCAATGCGGTGGCCACGTCCTACACGCTCGAGGTCATCGTCCACAACAGCAGGGTTCAAATCTGAAGGATTGTAGATGGGTAATCTAGGCTTTGGCTGTAGAATCTGGTAAGCCGCAGTGGAGCCCACCACGAAGACCAAAATAAGTACGCCAATTTTCAACCATTCGCTTGGTTTGAGGTTTATCTTTAACATAGTCCAAAATTACAGCAGATGAATTCTAAATCTACCTACTTCTATCACGCTTTTCTCAGCATTTTGTTCGCAGCCGTCATGGTAAGTTGCGGCGGGGAGACCCAGCAATCTTCGGCGCCGTCCTATCCAGTGATGAAAAAGCCGGCTACAGCAAAGAAATCGGACATTCCTTCGGAGGTCAAATCGCTTCTTGCTAAAAGCACGTGTTTGGGCTGCCACAAAGTCGATAAGAAGCTCATCGGTCCCTCGTACCAAGATATTGCCGCACGTGGCTACAGCGAGGAAGAAATTGTGGCGCTAATCAAGCAACCTGTTCCAGAAAATTGGCCGGATTACCCACCTATGGCCCCTATCACTTGGGTGGCTGATGAAGATTTAGCTACTATTGCAACTTGGATCACTTCGTTAGAGGTGGATGAACAAGAGTAGCCTATAAAATTGGACACGAAAAACCTTCTTTCGGTACATAAAATAAGCAAGTCCTACGGCATTAAAACGCTGTATAAGGACATCACCTTTGGTATTCACGAGGGTGAGAAAATTGCCATCGTTGCTAAAAATGGTGCAGGGAAAAGCACCTTGATGAATACGCTGATGGACCCCGCCATTGCAGATACGGGCGAGGTTACTTTCCGTAAAGGGATTAAGATTCGCTACCTCAGCCAGCAACCCTCTTTTGAAAACGGACAGACCGTTCGCGACATCCTCTACCAAAGTGAACATCCCGGGCTTGATGCCTTGCGGGACTATGAAGCCATCCTCGCCTCGGGCAATACTGAGGGGATGCAGGCGGCCCTCGACAAAGTTGAGGCCACAGGGGGATGGCACCTCGAGGGCCGCATCCAGGAGATGCACGGTCGGATGAATCTACCTGATATGGACCGCACCGTGGACCATTTTTCAGGAGGAGAGGTCAAACGCCTCGCGATGGCGCAACTCTTCATCGAAGAGCCGGACCTAATTCTGATGGACGAGCCCACCAACCATTTGGATTTGGACATCATTGAATGGCTCGAGGAGTATTTGATCAATTACAAGGGTGCCCTTTTGATGATTACGCACGACCGCTACTTTTTAGAGCGGGTGTGTGGGACCATCTATGAATTAGAGAACCTTCAGTTTTACAAGTACGAAGGGAATTACAGCTATTATCTCGAGCAGAAAGAGGCGCGCGAAGCCAACGAGGCGGCCAATCTGCACAAGACCAAACAGTTGTTCAAGAAAGAGCTGGATTGGATGCGTAGGACACCGAGCGCGCGTACGGGTAAAGCCAAGGACAGGATTGATCGGTTCAAAGAGGTTAAGAAGGCGGCGAAGAAACGCATTGACGATAGAGAGGTGACCCTTGAATTGAATGCGCAGCGCTTGGGCGGAAAGATTTTGGAGCTCCACAAGGTGGCCAAAAGCTTCCCTGATAAATTGTTGATCGAACAGTTCAATTACATTTTTAAGAAGGGCGAACGCATCGGAATTGTGGGGCCTAACGGAAGTGGAAAGTCTACGCTGCTGAAAATGATCATGGGGGAATTGGCCCCGGATAAAGGGAAAATAGTCACTGGTGATACGGTGGTTTTTGGTCATTACACCCAAGACGGCATCGTGAACAAGGACGACCTCAAAGTCATTGAGGTGGTGCAAGAGATTGGGGAGTACATCACACTGAAGAAGGGACAGAAACTGACCGCTTCGCAACTGTGTGAACGCTTTTTATTCGACAGCCACCAGCAGTACTCCTACGTCAGCACCCTAAGTGGCGGGGAACGTCGCCGATTGTTCTTGCTTACCATCTTGATGAAGAACCCGAACTTCCTCATTCTCGATGAGCCGACCAATGATCTAGACATTCTCACCCTTCAAGCTTTGGAGGGCTTTTTAGAAGAATATTCAGGCTGCTTGCTCGTGGTCAGTCACGACCGCTATTTCTTGGATAAATTGTGTGACCACCTCTTTGTTTTCGAAGGCGGCGGACGCATTAAAGACTTTAACGGACGCTACTATGAGTGGCGCGAGGAGCAGAAGAGGATAGACGCCATACGTACATCGGTGGCGAAAGAGGTGCCGAAGGAAGAGCCCAAGAAGGAGAAGGTAAAGACCAAGCTCAGCTACATGGAAAAGCGCGAGTGGGACGAATTGCCTGGTCAGATCGAGGCGCTGGAAGCCCGTCGGGATGCACTGAATGCGGTTTTCGAAGGAGCTGAACAGGATCCGGAAGAGGTGGCAGCGGCGGCTGAGGAAATCAAGGAAGTCTTGGCTGAATTGGACGAAAAGGAAATGAGGTGGCTCGAACTCAGCGAGTTTGACTACGAATAGCTATTTTTAAGCCTCCTAACCAACCTAAAGGACCCATATGCCAACCACAGATGCCATTCTCCAATTGCGCGGCATCACGCGCGATTTCAAATTAGGTGCGCAAACCGTACATGTCTTGAAGGGCATTGATCTTGATATTTCAAAAAACGAATACGTGGCCTTGATGGGGCCCTCTGGTTCTGGTAAGTCTACCTTGATGAATTTGTTGGGTTGTTTGGATACGCCTACAAGCGGCAGCTATGAGCTGAACGGTACCGATGTAAGCTCGCTGAACGACAATGCACTGGCAGAGATCCGCAATAGCGAAATTGGCTTTGTCTTTCAAACCTTTAACCTTCTCCCACGTTCTACAGCACTTGAAAATGTTGCCCTACCGCTGGTGTATGCAGGATTGAGCAAGGAAGAGCGATTGGCCCGGGCGGCAGAAGTTTTGGAGCAAGTAGGTCTTGCCGACCGCATGGACCACCGTCCTAACCAACTCTCTGGGGGTCAGCGCCAGCGTGTAGCCGTTGCTCGTGCCCTAGTGAACAAGCCTGCACTCATTCTGGCCGATGAACCTACGGGTAACCTAGATTCTAAGACGTCCATTGAAATCATGAAACTCTTTGACGATATCCAAGCCGCGGGAAATACCGTGGTGCTCGTGACCCACGAAGAAGATATCGCACAGCACGCCAAGCGCGTGATCCGTTTGGTCGACGGAAACATAGATTCAGATACTACTAAATAAACCCAAATGAAAAAGTACTTCATTTTAACTGCGGCACTATTGGTCTCATTAACCGGTATTGCCCAAACAACGCTTACGCTTCAAGATGCCGTTCTAAATGGCCGTAAGTACTACCCACAAGGATTGATTTTACCACAATGGGTACCTGGAAGCGACAGCTATTCTCATGTGGTCGATGGCTACCAAAGCTTGGCTATTGTTGATGCCAAAAGTGGTGAAGAAACAGGCCGTGTATCTGCAGGCGAGATCAATGAAGCTTTGGCCGATTTTGAAACGAAAATTGGCGGTACATGGATGCTCAATTGGTCCGAAGACGGCCAAAATGTACACTTTACCCAAAAGGGCCACTTGTTCACCTATAACGTAGCATCGAAAGAAGCTTCTTCGCTCTTTAGCATGGCTGAAGGCGCTGGAAACGTCCACCTCTCTTCTGCTTTAAATGCTGCCTACACGGTAGATAACAACGTTTATGTCAACTGGAGCGAAGACGGAAGCATGCAGCAAGTGACCTTCCACGAGGATGCCAATATTGTTGCTGGCCAGGCAATCGCCCGCAGTGAATTCGGCATTACAGAAGGGTTGTTTTGGAACGAGAGTGGCGATGCTATTGCGTTCTACGAGAAAAATGAATCGGCTGTATCAAACTACCCGCTCTTAGATATTGAATCTACACCAGGGTCGTTGCGTGAAATCAAATACCCTATGGCGGGCCAAGGTTCAGAATACGCCAGGGTGGGTGTTCTGCACAAAGGCAAGAAAAAAGCAGTGTATCTAGAAACAGACGGCATTGAGCACGACCAATACCTGACCAACCTAAGCTGGTCGCCAGACGGTAAAACCATCGTCTTGGCCATCGTTAACCGTGCACAAAACAACTACGACGTGGTCGCTTTCAATGCAAAAAATGGAAAGCGCGGTGCAACGCTCTTTAGCGTCAGCAATGACAAGTGGGCTGAACCAGAGTTCCCGGCATATTGGGTGAGCAACAAGGAGTTTGTTTGGTTAAGCGAGCGTGACGGTTTCATGAACCTATATCTGTACAACACTAAAGGTGCTTTGGTGCGTCAATTGACCGACAACGAGTTTGTAGCCACAGGAATTGTTGGCCGCAGTAAGGGTGGGGATATTCTATTCACAGCAACCGGAGAAGACCCTAGAGAATCACACCTGTTTAGCGTGAGCCTCAAAGGCAAGCAAAAGCAACTGACCACAGAAAGCGGCGTTCACAACCCTACTGTACAAGACGGTGGTAGCTACTTTATTACAAGCTACTCTTCGGTGAGCACGCCTGCTACAACAGTATTATCGTCTGTTTCGGGCAAAACGTTGAGGACATTGGCAGAAGCTTCTGATCCCTTCGAAGGCACGAATATTCGCAAGCCGGAACTCGGCAGTATTCAAGGTCCAGACGGTTCGACGCTGTACACGAGAATGTACAAGCCGTTCGACTTCGACCCGTCGAAGAAATACCCTGTGCTTGTCTATGTATACGGTGGCCCTCATGCGCAAATGGTCACCAACCGATGGAACGGTGGCGGTCCGTTTTGGATGAATGAATTTGCGAACCGCGGTTACATTGTATTCACCCTTGACAACAGAGGCTCGGCACATCGCGGTACAGCCTTCGAACAGCAGATTCACCGTCAGCTTGGAACCGTTGAAATGGAGGACCAATTGGCCGGCGTTGAATACCTAAAATCTCTGCCATACATCGATGGCGATCGCATGGCCGTACACGGCTGGAGCTATGGGGGCTTTATGACCACCTCTTTAATGCTCCGCCAGCCGGGCACCTTTAAGGCCGGCGTTGCTGGTGGACCGGTAACCGATTGGAAATACTACGAAGTGATGTACGGCGAACGCTACATGGACCGCCCAGAAGAAAATGTAGACGGTTATGCTGCCAACAGACTTCACAACCACGTAGAAAATTTAGAAGGCGACCTCTTGCTTATCCATGGAACAGTAGATGATGTCGTGGTGATGCAGCACAACCTAAGCTTGGTGAAAGCCTTCATCGATGCAGGCGTCCAAATGGATTTCTTCCCGTACCCAATGCACCCGCACAACGTACGCGGTAAAGACAGGCTCCACCTGATGACCAAGGTGTTGGACTACGTCGAAGACAGTTTAGAGAAATAATCTACCTGAAATATAAAAGCCCGGCTGCGCCGGGCTTTTTTATGCTTAAGGACATCTTACATAATCGTCCTCGCCGTAGCCGTCACAAGCAGCCATACATGGATTTCCGT
>WTIZ01000029.1 GCA_011525035.1 Cryomorphaceae bacterium
AGAACCAAATGCTGCACAAAAAATTGGGCAAAAGCGAACAATCCTAGATGATGTTGCAGCATGACTTGCTTGACAATGTAACTAATGTCGTCAATAGACTGATCGGGAGTTGTCGACTTTAATCCTTGTACTACCGCAGCGGTATCCGCGCCGAAAATATTCCACAACATTACTGCCGCGAAAAGTGCTATTGGAACGGCTCTTCGCACCTTTTTTAGATCTATACGTAATGATCTGACGGCATTAAACATACTGCCAATAATAAGCGGGCCTAGGGTGAATGGGAGTACATGTACAACCAACTTTAAACCATTGAAAACATTTCGGATATCTTCCGGTCCTACAATCTGTCCTATCAGTAAACCAAAAGCCGATCTTTCGAGTACGACTAGGGAAAGAAGCAACATAAATCCAAGACCACTAAATATGGTTGCATAGACGGTCCATTTTAAAACATTAGCGTTCTTCATCATCCATTCTAGTTAAGATAAAAGTTCTTTTTAAGAATAGGAAATAGCCAATTATCTCAAAGTGATTATCGTCTTTGTACACTATTTCAACATCCAAACTCACTGGACTTTTGGGTGATTGCATTTCACCTTCCCAACGAAGTTCCTGATCGTTCCAAATTAGATTGTCAAAAGCTTTATGACCATGATAAGCAGTGTTCTCACTTTCCACTATGAAGCCTTGAACTCTACCGTTAGCATTACTAAATGATAAGACCGAATTTTCGAGTCCAGGTGCGTACCATTCGCTGTCTAATAAGAAAGAGGATTGTCCAAAGGACTGAAACCCTAGAAGCAGGACTATTGAAACTAAAAAACTCCGATTTCGCATAAAGGGTATTATTCGTAAAATCCTAAACGGCGCATTTTTCTTCTGTTGCCCGATTGTACCTCGACTTGCAATACCGTTCCCGTATGGCAATGGCATGCAAAGCACAGCTCTGCAACTGTAGAATCGTAAAAGGTGTGAAATGAATGCATTTCAATACCCTCGTTCAGTAGGTATGTTCTTACCACCGATTCATAAACCCCTGGTGCCACCACTGTGTCGTTAAAATCTACCCACCAAAGATCCGCACACCCCGTTTCATCATAATAGAACAGGTCTGAACCCGATGAATTTTCGCAGGAAGAAATTCCAGCTAAACCTAAACCGAATAGTACGAAAATGAAGAATTTTTTCATGGACTTAATATAGCAACAATGGTTCCAAATCATTGAGCTTAAGACGGCTAACCTGTTTTTATCCCATATAGTATAGGCAATTGAAACTCAATTGCTATCGACTTTAATTAAACTTACAAGAATCTGAATGGTCTTATTTTCAATAACTTAGATGATATTATGAAACGAATCTTTTCTCTCCTTATCGCCATTTTGTTTTTATCCGCTTGTTCAAGAGACGACGGTTCAGGTAATAAAGACTTGGGGCATCGTATGCTGCTAATAGGAAATAGTTTTTTTAAACCGTATGCAGAACAACTTGATGTAGTCGCTGCGGATGAGGGATATACGAACCATAATAGCACGCTCGTATTTCGTGGTGGCGATAACGGATGGGCAATAAGCTTTTGGAACGACTCAACCACAGGAAGCCATCAACAAATTAAAGATGCTTTCGATAATGGGGGCATAGAATACTTTGGGATGACTACTGGTTCTTCACCTACGAATAGAACAGAAGGATTCAAGGAATGGATTCAATATGGTTTACAAGAAAACCCCGATATGAAGGTGTTTATATCTATTCCACCCATTGATTTCCCAACGAATTGGACCGATACAGCGCAATACTTTGGATTTAATAGCATTGAATCGTTTTACGACTACTTTGTAAATACCATTGTGCACAAAACCGTAGTAGATCCACTGCGGGCAGAGTTTCCAAATACGCCAATATTTACCATTCCAACAGGTTGGGCAGCAGTACATCTTTTAAAAATGAAGCAAGACGGGCTCTTATTGGATAGCGTTGACTTATCAGGACCTCGAGCCACTTCATTATTTACTGATGCTAAAGGGCATCAAGGGCAAATAATTATTGATGCAGGAACGCTAATGTGGATGAAGGGAATCTATAATTTCGATCTAAACACCAGCGAATACGAAACTGGATTCAACACAGATCTTCACGGTCTTGCTGACCAAATAATGGCGGATCATGATCCGCTCTACAATCAATAATCTATCTACTCCTTATAAATTAGGTATAGAAAAAAAGAACTGTCATGAGAAAAATATTAATCATCGCGATGGTGATGTTTACAGCACTTACTAGTTGCGAAAAAAGCAATCCCGTATACACCATAGAAGGGAAATGGATTTGGTCTCCAAGTGAAAGTAGAGCAGATGCCAATACGATGTATGAATTCATTGATGGTAATATTTACACGTCTTATTGTATCACCTGCCCTGGTGATGACGATTACTGGAACTCTTTAGATAGTTCTGATCGAATTCCTGGAGTTCACAGTTATTCTTTTGATGGGGATACTTTGGTATGGAATGGTACGCCTAGAGCTGTCACATTTGAATGTGACGGCGGCAAACTCCATATGGACGGTTCCTTCAGCCATCTATGGAGATTGAGCTCTGACTGTCAATAATGTCGTTTACAATTTTCCAGGCCTAGAATTGTCATCTTCGTAAAATGCACCTTTACATAAA
>WTIZ01000005.1 GCA_011525035.1 Cryomorphaceae bacterium
CCACACAGTCGTCCATCACGATTGCGCCCATTCCAATGAGGACATTGTTCTCGATCGTACAGCCGTGAACTATAGCGTTGTGGCCTATGCTCACATTATCACCTATGACGGTCGGAAATTTCTTATAGGTGCAGTGTACAGTTGCATTGTCCTGCACATTGACCTTGTTACCCATAGTTATGGCATTCACATCTGCGCGGATGACACTGCCGTACCAAAAGCTACAGCCTTCACCGCAGGAGAAGTTCCCGATAATGGTTGCGTTTTCAGCGATGAATGAATCTTTTCCAATCTCAGGATGGTGTCCGAGAACAGGGCGAACAATAGGCATACCGTCTTGTTTTTGTGATGTACTTTTGTACCCTGAAAATACCCCAATTATGGAAATTAAAAGAGTCCCAGTTAGTATTTACGCAGAAATGACCCCAAATCCGAAGGTCATGAAGTTCGTAAGCAATAAACTGCTCCTTCAGACAGATTCTGCAGAATTCAGAAACATTGAGGAAGCTAAGCCGTCGCCACTAGCAACGAAGCTCTTTCATTTTCCATTTGTCAAGGAAGTATTCATCTCAGGAAACTACATCGCCATTGCAAAATTTGATGTCGTAGAATGGGACGACGTGGCCCAAGAGGTTCGTGTATTCATTACCGAGTTTTTGACTGAAGGAGGCGTTGCTGTTCATGAGGACCAACTCAAACCAGCGCAAGAAGAAAAAGCAGAAGAAGGCAAAGGTCCTGTACTAAATCCAGAAGATTTAGGCGAGGTTGAAGCACGAATCGTAGATATCCTCGAAGAATACATCAAGCCTGCCGTGGCTCAAGATGGAGGAAATATCGCTTTTATGGGCTACAAGGACAAGATCGTTGAAGTTCAGCTGCAAGGCGCTTGTTCGGGCTGTCCATCTTCAACGATGACCCTGAAAAACGGCATACTTAGCATTCTGCAAAAGATGCTCCCAACGTTGGTTGACGACGTGGTAGCTGTGAACGGCTAGAGATACTAGTTGAAAATCAAACGGCCTGCAGTAATTCGCTGGGTGCCACATACCACCTCATAGAAATAAGTACCGCTTGAGACGTAATAGCGGTGGATATGTATGCCCCCGTCTTCTATTGAATATTCCATATTGACAGCCTGCCCTCGCTTGTTGTACACATTCAATTGATAATCCACAGATGCACTTAGCGGAGGTACAACTTCTATTCTCGCGTGGCTCTGTATCGGATTTGGAACCACTACGGAGCGAGAGGCAACAGATTTTTCATGTTCACTTATATCCAATAGTAATAACGGATCATTTTTCAGAATGGAGTCTATATTGATATGTTCATCACCCGCTTGATAAGTCAAGTATTGAAATCCATCAAACAACATTTCGTCATCTGTGCTGAATCCAACTGTAATTAATTGTGGTGGAGAATTCGGGTTGTGGTGATTTGTACTTCTATTATCAAAGGAGTGCGTTGAGTGGACTGTATATCCCGCCGGTACTTTGACCAAGTTCTTATAGTAGTAGTATTCCTGGTGCTCAAAATCCCAACGATCGATTTTCATCAAAGGGATGGTATCGTTCGTTTGTGGTTTGTAGGCGTAGTTCAATATCTCTGAACAGATTTGGTGCGAATGAGGAAACGCTGAGAAAATGGATACGTTCTGCGGGGGCCAATTTTCTTCGACAGAAAAGCTCTTGACTTGCCCTGCGGGAATAAAGAAATCGTTCGCCCAATATTGAAGTGGTACAGTATCATGCACTTGGCGAACTCCGGATTCATTTGCAGGATAGAGGTACATGCGGAGCTTGATATCGATTAACTGACCAGCAGTGCCCTTTGGGGTATGTATCTGCATACCAATTTCACCGTTTGCAGGCAGCTCTATACCCATTTTAATCAATGATGAATTCGGGTAAACAATAGGCATCGAACCCGGGGCCCAAGTACCAATAGAGATTTCTCCATCGGTAGAAAAAGAACTCCCTGTCGTGTCAACATCGATATCACCAACATCTCCAGCCATTATAAGTGCATGGTGCACTAATTGGGGGTCGTTGGGCACTAGTTCAATGGCTCGAAGGAATCTGTTTTGACCAAGATTCAGTGGAACGACAAGTGTATTATACGCATCGGATGTCGTCGCGTTACTTTTAAACTTCATCATCTGTAGGACGGTATCAGGTGTACCTGCCAACTGACGTAGTGGGTATGCCGGTGTAGGAGGTTGCAAATTAGGATCGCCCTGAGCGGCACCATCATAAATCCATTTCAGCAAAGAGTCTTTATCTGCTTGTGTAATCTGCCTTTCGTTGACAAAATGAATGTAGGCAGTGTCGACTGACCAAGGAGGCATCTCACTATTCTGTAATACGTGAACTATACTGGTCGTCCATGGCGCTGTTGAAGCGTATGAAAGCATAGAGAAAGGTGCACCGCCTCCAGGTCTATGACAGCTAGTACAGTTTTTATACAACAGAGGAGCGACATCATTGAAGGTGCTCTGTCCTGCCATTTGAAGCGACAAAATCAAGAGACTAAAAACAGCCGCTACCTTTTTCATTACATCCTCTTTTAAAGTGATACAAACAAAGCTAATGATTATAAATCAGCTAGTTACCATACAAAAAGGGCGACCATGCGGGTCGCCCTTTTTTGTTGAATATCGTCTTGGATTAAG
>WTIZ01000040.1 GCA_011525035.1 Cryomorphaceae bacterium
TTGGTGATCCAAAAAAGAACAAAGCCAGCCCACAACTTGGGTTGGCTTTTTCTTTGTCCCAATTCATAAGTGCCGCTTATCCCGGTATACTTCAATATTTATACACGCAGTAATCCCAACATTTATAAACCATTAGCTGGTTTTCACTTGCTTCGATTCGATCAGAACCAAGAATCTCTCGACATTTCGAATTACATTTAAATCCAAGATAAAATTGGCTCCCTCTAATGGAGTCACAAAAGCACCGAAACACCATGGATAAATCGACAATGCCGAAAACTGGTTTTGCTGGATTAAAAGCCCATTTCAAAGACGACCTTTCCTCAGGATTTAGCGTCTCACTGATCGCTTTACCGCTTTGTTTAGGAATTGCCATCGCTTCAGGAGTACCGCCACTCGCGGGTTTAATTACAGCCATCGTTGGAGGACTCATCGGTTCAAGAATTTCAGGGACATTTGTTACGATTTCCGGACCTGCAGCAGGCCTCATTGTCGTGATTTTAGGAGCCGCTGAAGGACTTGGTGGTGCTGGAGTAGAATCTGGATATGCTGGTTACCCTCATACGCTCGGCGCTATTGTTGTGGCAGGGGCCATCATGGCACTTTTTGGCCTATTAAAAGTTGGCAAGGTTGGGGATTTCTTTCCTTCTGCAGCCGTACACGGGATGCTTGCAGCTATAGGTGTAATCATAATGATCAAACAGTTTTTTCCTGCCATTGGTGTTCAGCCAGAAAAAGCGAGCATACTTGAGACCGCCACGCAAATCCCAAATGCATTGCTTCAGACAAACACTTATGCTGCAATTATCGCCATTGCCACCATACTCATCTTGATGGTGCATCCGAAAATAAATTGGACTCCAATTAAAGCTGTACCTGCACCAATGTGGGTGATGATTGTTACTATCGCAATGGCGCAATATTTCGGCACAGACAAGCTGGCCTTGGTTCAAATGCCAAAAGACTTATTCGGAAGTGATGGTTTTACACTGCCGAGTTTTTCAAAGATTGCCGAGGGCGCTTTCTGGTCGGCCGTTATTGGCATAGCCCTGGTGGCCGCTATTGAAAGTCTTTTAAGTGCAAAAGCAGTGGACGCTCTCGACCCGTACCAGCGTAAATCGAACCTCGACAAGGACTTGTTGGCCATGGGGTCAAGCTCATCACTTGCAGCACTGATTGGAGGCTTACCTATGATTAGCGAGATCGTTCGTTCCTCAGCCAATGTCAATAATGGCGGGAAAACGCAATGGGCCAACTTCTTTCATGGTGCATTCCTTCTGGTTTTTCTATTAGTAGCAAGTTCTATTATTGAACTTATCCCTCTGTCGGCACTTGCAGCAATGCTCGTTTTCACAGGATTTCGCTTGGCTTCGCCCAAGGAATTTGTTCACATGTACAAGATTGGCACCACTGAAATCATTGTCTTTGTAACCACCCTCCTCGCCGTACTTGCGACGGACCTTATTATTGGTATTGGCATCGGAATTTTATGCAACTATTTGTTGTTCATCATCGGTAAAGTCAGCATTTCCAAACTGTTCACTACCAATATCACAAGCTCTTCAAACGAGCTTCATTTACACGGTGCATATACTTTCTCTAACTACTTAGGTTTGAAAAAACAGATCGACAATGCGCTGGCTGAATCAGAGCTTGTTGTTCTGAACTTTACCCAAACTACTTTCCTGGATCACACGACTATTGCTCACCTGCAAGCGTTGCAGAAAGCCGCCGCCGTGGATGGTAGAACTTTAGAATTTTCAGGCTTAGAAGAGTTAGTACCTGCCACTTCCCACGAGCAATCGGAACGTTCAAGAAAAAATGGATAAGGTTTTACTCATGTCTTTAGGCTCCCGTGGAGACATGGAGCCCTTTCTTGCTCTTGGCGAGGAGCTCGTAGCCTCCGGGCATGAGGTAGCCTTTTGTATGCCCGCACAATTCGAAAATCTTGCAAAAGAAGTCAGCCCTTTATTCTATCCGATGACCGCTGATTTCTTGGCACTCATGGACGATCCTGAAGTCAAGAAGATTACGGGCCAAATAGGTTCTGGATGGAGCAGGATTGGCACCATTCTAAAGTTGATGCGCAGCACCAAACCTATTCAGCAACAACTCATCAAAGACCAGCGCTTGGCGGACGAAGCCTTTAAACCGGACCGCATTATTCACCATATCAAGTGCATATATCCTGTAATAGCAGCACTTCGATTGGACCGAAAGATTCATATGCTCAGTCCTGTGCCTTGCATGCTTCACGCTGTAGATCACGAACCGTCCATTGGCTTTGGGAAACCCAGGGGCAAGAGATGGAACCGCTGGACCTACAGCATCGCCAATTATGTGCTTATCAATCAGGCTATACTGGGATACGCCAATCCAGTGGTTAAAGAATGGGGCATTAAAGCATTGAAGAAGGCGGAACTCAAAGAATTCCTTTTAAAGAAGCTTACTGTAGAGTATGCCATTTCCAATACCCTATTTCCACAACCCGAATACTGGCCAGAACAGGTGGGTATTACCGAGTTCAGAGAACGCAATAAAGCGCAACATTGGAAGCCATCATCTGCATTAACTGATTTTCTGGAAAACCATCCCGAGCCCTTATACATTGGTTTCGGCTCAATGATCAACGGTAGACCAAAAGAGATTGGACGCATTATTCTCAAGGTTTGCGGTGAGTTAGAAATACCCGTGGTGATTAATAAAAGCTGGGGCGGTATTGAAATTGAAGAGCCGCTACCCTCGTGGGCATTTGTGGTAGATAATGTGCCTTTCGATTGGCTATTCAAAAGAGTAAGAGCTACCGTTCACCATGGCGGTTCTGGAACCACTCACAGCGCATTGCGCTTTAATAAGAGGCAATTAATCATTCCACACATTGCCGACCAATTCCTTTGGAACCGTTTGGTACATGAAGCAGGTATTGGTCCACTGGGCTTCCCCATCAAAGAATTGGATGAATCCAAACTAAAAAAAGCGCTAGCTGAACTCTTGTCATAAGCTTCTCTTATGATTAGAATATGATAATTTGTTTTTGCTAATGATAGTATTACTATTATATTCGCATTGCTAAACAACCATTTAGCTGTAGTTTGAATATTATGAACGTACTGAACATCACTGTTAGTCACAAGCTGTACCAGAAGAATCCGGAAGAAACGGATTTGGGAAAGCGCATCCTCTCCAAGAGTATTGAACTCATGGAGCAGATGGGTTATGAGCAGTTGACGTTCAAGAAGATTGCTACCGCTATCGAAAGCACAGAGGCCAGTGTTTACAGGTATTTCCAGAACAAGCATCAGCTATTGGCGTACCTGATTAACTGGTACTGGGGATGGCTTGAAGTAAAATTGGCCCAAGAGTTTATCATACTCAACAGCCCTGAGAACAAACTCAAACGCGCTGTTCAACTCCTTGTGGCTCCAATGGATCAAGATGCGCGTATCCCGCACATCAACGAAGGAACCCTTCAGCGTATCGTTGTTGCAGAGTATCCAAAAATCTATTTAACGAAAGAAGTAGATGTGGAGAACAAAGAAGGTTACTTCCACGGGTACAACCGCATTTGCGATATCTTAACCATGATAGCATTGCAAATAAACCCGGAGTACAAATTTCCGCACAGCTTGTTCTCAACGATTATTTCTGCTGCACAAAGCCAGCAGTTCTTTGTTGAACATTTACCGCGTTTGTCGGATGCTAAAGCCGGTTGTGAGGACATTATAGATTTTTTAACTGAATTGACATTAAAAACCATAAGTAACGATGAATAAACATCCATTTCAAAAGCTCTTAGCGATGCTCTCTGTGGACAAGAGAGACATTCTCTATTTGTATGCTTATTCCATCTTCTATTCGTTGGTCTCACTGACGCTACCGCTTGGTATTCAAGCCATTATTGGTCTAATCCAAGCCGGTACGGTAAGTATTAATTGGATCATCTTGAGTGCCATTGTTACCATTGGTGTAATCGTTGGTGGTATCCTGCAGGTAATGCAGTTGAGCATAACAGAAATCATCCAGCAGCGCATTTTTACTCGCGCAGCATTCGAGTTCACCTACCGCATACCGCGGTTCCAGAGCTCGAGCATTCGTGGCTTCTATCCACCAGAGATGATCAATAAATTCTTTGATACTCTGAATATCCAGAAGGGACTGCCAAAGCTCCTCATGGACTTCAGCTCTTCAGCGATTCAGATCATCATCGGCCTTATTCTATTGAGTACATACCACCCGTTTTTCATCACCTTCGGTGTGGCGCTGATCCTATTGTTGACTGCAATCTTGTACTACACGGGACCTAGAGGTCTAGAAAGTAGTTTGCAAGAGAGTACCTACAAATACCGCGTTGCGCACTGGCTGCAGGAGATCGCTAGAACCATGGACACGTTTAAGCGCGCAGGACACACTGAATTACCTCTAGAGAAGACAGACGGATTGGTACAGTCGTACTTGAAGCACAGAAAAAAGCACTGGAAGACGCTTATTTTCCAGTTCTCAAACATCGTAGGCTTCAAGGCTTTAGTGACACTAGGACTTTTGGTCATCGGTGGATTGCTGGTCATCGAGAATGAGATTAACATTGGCCAATTCGTAGCCTCTGAGATCGTCATCATTTTGATTGTCAACTCTGCGGAAAAGTTAATCTTGACCATGGAGCCTATTTACGACGTACTCACAGCGGTGGAAAAGATCAGTCGTGTAACGGACATTCCTCTTGAGGAAGATCAGGGTGTAATCATGTTTAACGATATCGATACCGGTATGGGTGCATCGATTGACCTTAAAGGGGTTACCTACACGTCTCAAGACGGCAAACTGGACATTTTGAAAGACCTCAACGTCTCTATCGAAAGTGGTGCTCGTGTGGTGATTACTGGACCTAACGGCTCAGGAAAGTCCACGTTGCTTCGACTCCTTTCTGCACAATACGAGGCAACCAGCGGTACGGTGAGCTACAACGGTCAAACCGCGGGTAACTTGAATACAGCTGACCTTCGTTACAACATTGGCGATTGCTTTTTGAGCGAGAACCTATTCGAAGGCACCTTGCTGGAAAACATCACATTAGGACGCCCAGAAATTGAGCTTAGTGATGTCGAGTGGGCGGTAAACGGTCTTGGACTCAAGAACTTCATCATGAGCCTTCCTATGGGCTATGAAACCCCTGTGGGACCAACAGCCATCCCGTTATCGAGTTCCCTCATTGAGAGAATCCTGCTGGCAAGAGCGATTATCACACGACCGAGATTGCTATTGGTAGATGATGTCTTCCACCTTTTCGACCCTAAGGAGCGAAAAGCCATTATTGACTTCATCTGGGATGAGAAACAACCGTGGACATTAGTAGCTGCGTCGAACTTAGATGTAGTATGCTCACACAGTACACAAACGATTAAACTTTAATACCATGCTGAAATTATCAAGACAAATTATTTCAGACAGAATTGATCCAACTCGATACAAGAGTTTTAATCAATTGGGTAACCCATTCATTGGGCCAAAAATCAAGCGTCGCTTTACCATCATAGCGGTGGTGAGTTTGTTGGCTTTGTTCCTGCCTTGGACACAGAACATCCAGGGTAAGGGCCAGGTAACCATGCTACGTCCTGAGCAGCGCCCTAGTGAGATTCAAGCACAGATTGCGGGTCAGGTTGCAGAGTGGTACAAGCAGGAAGGTGATATCGTAACCGCAGGGGATACGATTGCCCGTTTGCAGGAGATTAAGAGCGAATACCTCGACCCTGAGGTCATCCAGCGTACCCAAGAGCAGGTAGATGCTAAAGTTGATGCATTGGCGGGTTACAACGCGAAAGTTGATGCCCTCGAAGAGCTCATTGCCACCTTACGTACCAACCAAGGTGTAAATGCGCAGAGCTTGTCTTACCAGAAAAATGCAGCACGCGCAGCTGCCGCAGCCGATAGTACCAACTACTATTCGCAAAAGGTGAATTTGGACGTTGCACAAACCCAAGCAAAGCGTTACGATCAATTGTTAGAGCAAGGCTTAAAATCTCGTACGGATGTAGAGCAGTACAGGGTGAAGCTCGCACAACAGCAAGCTACCACTGAGCAGGCTCTTGGTAAGTGGGAAGCAAGCCAAAACAAGCTTTTGGACGTTACCCTTGAGTTGGCAAACAACGCCAACGCATACTTAGAGAAGATTAGTAAAGCGCAAAGTGATCTTGCAACGGCTAAGAGCAATGCTGCTGCTGCACAAGCAGATCTTGCGAAGAACAAGAACAAACTTGCTTCATTGCAGGTGCGCGCTGGTTACTACTACATTATTGCACCACAGAGCGGTAAGCTTGCCAAGGTCAAGACGCAAGGATTGGGTGAATCAGTAAAGGAAGGAACAGCATTGGCTACCATTGTACCTACCTCGTACGAGCTGGCGGTTGAGTTGTACATCAGTCCTATTGACATGCCTTTGATTCACGAAGGAAGCAAGGTAATGTTCCAATTTGACGGTTGGCCTGCCATCGTCTTTAGAGGATGGCCAAATACGAGCTACGGAACCTTCGACGGTGAGGTTGTTGCTGTCGATCAGGTGACCAACGAGAATGGTAAATACAGAATACTTGTAGCACCAGGTGAGCAATGGCCGCAGAACTTGAGAGCAGGTACCGGAGCGCGTGGAATTGCACTATTGAACAACGTGCCCGTTTGGTACGAAATCTGGCGTCAATTCAACTCTTTCCCACCGGACTATTACGAGCCGATAAGAGCAGAAGAATCGCCAGAAAAACCTAAAGTAAAAGTGAAATAATGAGGATTAACACCTTCTTCTTTTTATTGCTTTCTGTAGTTGCCTTTGGACAAGCTCCAGAGGCGACGCCTCGTACTCAAGAGCTTAGTGCAGTGCAGTTTGTTCAGTGGGTGGATCAAAACCACCCGGTGTTACAATCCGTACGCAACAGGCTTCCTATTGCCAAAGCAGAACTGCTAAAGGCGCGAGGTGCCTTCGACCCCACCTTGGTAGGCAACTACTCAAGTAAGGAGTACGACGGTGAACTGTACTACGAGCTTCCAGCCGTGCAGTTGGCACTTCCTACAGCCTCTCCTATTGACCTTCAGGTGGATTGGAATTCAAGCACAGGGATTTACACCAATCCACAGAACAAGTTACCTGAGGAAGGCCTTTTTGCTGTGGGCGGTATGATCAACCTAGGTAATGGCTTGATGACCGATGAGCGCAGAACTTCTCTGCGACTCGCCAAGGCAGCAGTAGATTTGACCGAAGCTGAGGCACAACTGTATCGCAATAAACTGCTGGCTAAAGCATTGAGCGACTATTGGAAGTGGTACGAGGCCTATGCTAGTCTCGTTGCCTACGAAAGTGCAGTAGAAGCAGCGCGTGAGGTGTACGATTTTACGATGAATGCATTCAACGCAGGAGATGCAGCAGCAATCGACACCTTGGATGCACGCGCCCTGCTGACTACCTGGCAAACGGACTACTTCAAGGCTCGTAATAAGGCTATATCAGCCATGTATGGTGCGAGCAACTGGCTATGGTCGTCTGATGGTCAACCCGTGCTATTAAAGCCTGAAAGCAGACCAACGGCAGTGATGCAGGAATTGCTTGTCTCCTTGGAATTGGACCCTGCACATCCATTGTATGTGTACAACGACAATAAAGAGGAGCAATTTAGATTGAAGCGCCAGCTGGCTCGGGAATACCTCAAGCCGAAGGTGGCTGTAGGTGGTGCTGTTTTGATGCCTGGTAACTTTTCAGAATTGCCAACATCAGCAGATTACGACCCAAATAACCGTGTGGTGAAAGCTAAGCTGGATATGCCGTTGTTTTTGCGCACCGGTCGCGGTTACTCGCGCAGTCAAAATCTCCAGTTGCAAAATTTCCAATTGGAGCGTAGTGAAACGGAGAACTCGTGGAACAACGCATTGAGTGCTGCTGCTGAGGGTATCGTTCAGTTAGAAGTTGCCTTGAATGCAAGTCTGAAAAATCAAGAAAGCCTTCGATTGCTTCTGGAAGCAGAAAAGCGCAAGCTAGAACTGGGCGATAGTGAGCTGATCAAGGTCAACCTGCGTACGAGCTACTATGCCAAAGCTTTGATCCAAACAGCTAACATTACACGCGAACTGGGCGTGCAAAAGGCGCTCTGGCAAGAACTATCTGCTACCTTCTAGGAGTTTCGAGGTATTGTGCATGAACAGCGATTGATTATCTTCCGAGAGCAAAATCGCTAACACTCATGAACAAACTTTGGAACTGGTCCCTAACGGTGGCCTTGGCTGGATTTTTATTTGGCTTTGATACGGTAGTAATCTCTGGTGCAAATGCACCCATCAAAGAACTTTGGCAAACCTCTGCATGGTTCCACGGCGTATTCATCATGTCGATGGCGCTTTGGGGTACAGTGCTGGGCTCTTTGGCTGGCGGTATTCCCACTAAACGAATAGGACGTAAAAACACGCTCATTTGGGTAGGTGTACTTTACCTAGTGAGCGCCTTGGGCTCAGGCTTAGCTACTGATCCCTACATGTTCTCCTTTTTCCGATTCCTTGGTGGCGTCGGCGTTGGTGCCTCTACGGTCGCTGCCCCTACCTACATCAGTGAAATTAGCACAGCTAAATCACGCGGTCGACTCGTAGCGCTGTACCAGTTCAATATTGTCTTTGGTATCCTCATCGCATTCATTTCGAATTACCTCCTTGACGGAGTTGGTGGAAGCAATGACTGGCGCTGGATGTTAGGTGTAGAAGCACTTCCAGCCGCACTGTATTGCTTGCTTATTCTTGGGGTCCCAAATTCCCCACGCTGGCTCATGGTCGAGCGCGGTGACGCTTCAGGAGCGCTCCAAACGCTTCAATTGCTGCATGGCGACGAAGGGTCGGCTAAAGCAGAATTGGACACCATTAAAGCCCACCAAAGCGAGGAGGAAGCAAGCGGCAATGTCTTTAGCGGCAAATACAACAAGAGCCTCCTTCTGGCCTTCTTACTTGCCTTCTTCAACCAATTGAGCGGGATCAACTTCATCTTGTACTACGCACCGGTAATTTTGGAGAATGCAGGATTCGCCTCGTCGGACTCCCTCCTCTCCTCCATCTCTATCGGCGGAACCAACCTCATCTTCACCTTTGTAGGCCTCTATCTCATCGATCGAATGGGGCGTAAATCACTCATGTACATCGGTTCAGTCGGCTACATCATCTCGCTAGCGATGGTCGCCTATGGGTTCAAAACTGAGGCTTCGGCCGGGTTCAACCTCTTCTTCATTCTCACGTTCATCGCTTCCCATGCAGTAGGTCAAGGCGCGGTCATTTGGGTATTCATTTCCGAAATCTTCCCGAACAGCGTACGCGCGGCCGGTCAAGCTTGGGGCACAGGAACGCACTGGGTGTTCGCCGCACTGATCACCATGCTCGGTGAGGTAGTAATCGAAGCGTTCCCAGGATGGACGGTATTCGCCTTCTTCGCAGCCTTTATGGTACTGCAACTCTTATTTACGCATTTCATGATGCCGGAAACAAAGGGTGTGAGCTTGGAGGAATTGCAAGACCAATTGACCTCGAAAGATGCCTAAACTCTATTGCTTTGGCGAAGTATTGTGGGACCTCTTCCCAAGCGGTGCTAAACCGGGTGGAGCACCAATGAACGTTGCTATTCACGCGCAGAATTTGGGACTCGAAAGTGCCGTCATTTCCGCTATTGGCAATGATGACCGCGGGGGGACGCTGCTCGACATTCTACAAGAGCGCGGTGTCAATACGGGCTTCATCACCCGAGGCGATCACCCTACTGGAACGGTCACGGTGGACACCTCCAATCCTTCGGAGGTTCGCTACACCATTGACGAGCCAAGTGCTTGGGATTTCATTGGT
>WTIZ01000022.1:0-4565 GCA_011525035.1 Cryomorphaceae bacterium
GGCAGAGGTCACTGGTTCGAATCCAGTATAGCTCACAAAGAAAAAGCCGTGCACCCGAGGGTGCACGGCTTTTTTAATGGGACAAAACCAAGCTTGCGTGAGCTTCACGGAAATAGGGGTGCTGTAGAAGGTTATCTAGCTATCACCCAGCGCAAAGATTGTGTTGCTGAATCGTCTTGAATCTGGATGATGTACGTACCTGGTGCGAGAATAGGTAGAGGAGAACTACCCGCATCAGTTTTCCATTCACGAATCTTTTTCCCTTCAATGCTACGGATGATAACGGTACTGGACTTCTCAACTTCCAAGGTGGCTTTCTCCTGACTTGGGTTTGGATAAAGCGCTACATGCTGGAGTGATCCTTCACTTATGGTCATTTGCTGTGGACTGTACACATTGACTACGACATTGACATTTTTATAGCTGACAGTACCTGAACTATCAATCATCACTGTATCGCAATAAGTATCTGAACAGCTGCTCATGCCTATGGCACTTGAAACAGAACCCGTAACAGTCACACAAAGTGAATAAACCCCAGCTTGTGTATAAACGTGAGTTGGGTATTTAGCCGTGTCCACATTGCCGTCCCCAAAGTCCCACAGGTAGGATACTGTGCCGTACTGGCTGTACAATGAATCTACAGTAGAAGTGTTGTAAAGAACGACTTGCCCCATGCCTGTGAGGACAGTATCAAACTGGTAGGAGGCATTACACCCTGTGGTGTTTCCACTACCAGATCCGCCGCCAGATCCACCACCAGATCCACCACCAGATCCACCACCTGAAGAAGAACCACCGCAGATAATAGTGTTAGAAGTGATAACTACTACGCCGCCACCGATGGCATTTGCACTATAAGGCAGGGTGGTGTTTTGAAATGCACCAGTACAGCTGTCCTGCACCGATAGTGTAATGCTTCCAGCAACTCCTAAAAGTAGCGTATCGTTGAAATAACCGTTGAGGTCTGTTAAAAGTGTAGTGGTTGTAATGCTGCCGTTCGCACTAGAATCAATAACCATTACTGGGTAGCTTGGGATGGCATTTCCTGAGCTATCTGAAACGGTGCCGTCGATGATACCAACGGTGCCTTGAGCGTACGACAGACCAAATGCTAGCGTAAAAATTAAGGATAGGAACTTCTTCATGATTAGTGGTTTTTAGTGGTTTTAAGCCAATAATTCTTCTTTGGATTCAGCGCGGAAGCTGAGGTTGGATGGGTCAATTCTCGTTAGCGCTTCACCAATAAATTCCTCTTTCACGGGAACTTCAAAATGTAAAACGTCTTGCAAGTGACTTTTGTTGAAATCGTAAAAGGCTTGCATGGCCTCCTTGGCATCATTAAAGAATTTTGGCTCCGAGAAGTGAATTTCTACGGGTATACGCCATTGTCCGAGCACTTGCCAGAAGTGCTTTAGGAAGTGTGGTACAAACCCTTGCTTCAGCGAGTGGAAGTAAGGCACTGCGTTATTTTTGTATTTGAAGCACATAAAGGTGATTGGAACTTCTGCACGTTGTGCTAGAAGAAATAGACCGGGCTTTACGGGGTAAATGTCGTGGGTGCCTGACGTCCTGCCTTCCGGCGAGGTCATTAAACACAGCCCTTTTTTGAATCTTTTGTCGCCATCTATCAACACTTGTTTTCCTGCATTCCTGTCGTGTCTTTTGATCCAGATAACGTTGAGTGCCTTCCCGAGCCAGCCTACTAATGGCCAATTCTTAAAATTGTTCGCCGCGAGCAAGGTGGTCGGGTGCTTGATGTAATTCAAGAACATAATGTCCAAATACGAAGGATGGTTGATAAGGATCAACTGCGTTTCACGCGTACTCTGCCCGTGGACTGTACTGCGTATTCCTAGTAATTGGGCTTTGCAATACACACCAATGCGCAACATGGCATGGGCACCTTTTTTTCCGAAGATTCTTCCAACGACCACCAAAAGGCTCGTTAGGGTAAATAATACAGCAAGGCCAGCCAAGCGTATCGTTGCGAGTATGTGTTTCATTTTGTGCGAGTAGAAGCCCAAAATACAAATTCAAAATTACTGTCACAGAAAAGCCCCCCTTCTTGTATCTTAGGAATCCTTGTCAACGTTGACCTCAAGATTACCATTGTCACAAGAGAACATGCCCAAGATTATTCACGCTATTTCTGGCCCTCGCAACATCAGCACTGCGCTGATGTACAGCTTCGCGCAGCGACCGGGCTGTGAGGTCATTGATGAGCCGATGTACGGGGTGTATTTAAAGGAATTGGACCCGGATCATCCAGGGAAAGAGGAGACTTTGTCGCAGTGGCCCACGAGTGTGGAAGGGGTAGAGGAATGGGTGCGCTCTTTTGACCATTGTCAGGAGCTGTATTTGAAGAATATGGCGCATCACATGGACGGTCAGCCGTGGCACTGGGTGGAGCCCTCCGCCTATTTGTTTTGGATCCGGCACCCGCGCAAGGTGGTGCAGAGTTTTACCAAAGTCATCGATACCATCGTTCCGAAAGATATTGGACTCCTTGAAGAGTGGGACCAATTCCAGCAATTGCAGCACGGCAATGTACCCGTGGTGGTGGTCGATTCCGACGAGATGTTGAGCGACCCTGCTCGAAATATGGCCATTCTTTGTCAGGCATTAGGGCTCCCGCCGAGGGAGGAGATGATGAATTGGCCCCCCGGAAAGAAAGAATACGACGGACCTTGGTGGCCACATTGGTATGCGAACGTCCACAAAAGCGAAGGATTTGGTCCAGCTAAGGCCATGCCTGAACCGCTTCGAGAAGATCACGAAGCCATCGTCGCGGCGACATTACCTGCGTACGAGGCACTTTATAACCATCGATTACAATTTTAAATTATGCTACAACAGTTCGATCCAAGAAATAAGGACATCCAAGTTTGGGTAGGCGACGGCCTCGTGCACCGCGATGCAGCCAAGGTCAGTGTTTTCGACAGTTCGGTACAGGGCGGCGATGCTGTTTGGGAAGGAATGCGCGTATACAAGCACGGCGTGTATTGCCTCGACAGACACCTCGATCGCTTGGAGGACAGTGCCCTAGCTATGGCTTTTGAAGGTGTGCCGTCGCGCGAGTTCATTAAGAAAGCCATCCGAGCAACCCTCGAGGCCAACGGGATGATGGACGACACGCACATTCGCTTGACCTTGACCCGAGGAGAGAAAGTGACTTCGGGAATGGATCCTAGATTGAACCAAATGGGCTGTACATTGATTGTGTTGGCCGAATGGAAACCGCCGGTATACGACAATGAGAAGGGGATACGAATCATCACTTCGGCCATTCGTCGCAATAGTCCGATGCATGTAGATTCGAAGATTCACCACAATAATTTGATCAATAACATCTTGGCGAAGATTCAGGCGAATCAGGCGGGGGTCGATTCTGCTCTGATGCTCGACAACTTAGGATTTATCGCAGAGATGAACGGAACGAATATTTTCATGGTAAAAAATGGGAAGCTATTGACGCCCACGGCGGACGCTTGTTTACACGGCATCACGCGTGGTTTGGTGTTGGAATTGGCCCGAGCACACGGGATGGACGTTGAAGAGCGCAACATCTCATTGACCGAGTTGTATTCTGCGGATGAAGCTTTTGGGACGGGATCGATGGGAGAATTGACCCCGATTACTGAAGTGGACGGTAGAACGCTGGTGAACAGGGCAGGCTCGGCAGTGACCCAAGAGCTTGTTAAAATGTTTGAAGCTACCCATGAGAAGTGGAGCACTCCGGTGGCCAATTTGTAACTTGCAGCAAACCTCGGATAGACCAATGAAGAAAATTCTCCTTTTAAGTTTTGCGCTGTTGTCTTTGGGCGTATCGGCTCAAGAAAACCCCGTTATTTCAGGCTGCTTCACCAATCTTCCAGATACCACCTCGTCCATTAAGATTGCCTTTTTAAAGGGGAATGGTCTCTCAGTTAAATCTGAGTTTCCGATAAAGAACGGATGTTTTTCCGGAGCTTGGGAACACGCAGAACAGGGTATATTCATAGCGTATATTGACGGATCTCACACCTTCGATTTTGTTGTTTCTGACGGTGATGTAGTGCTCGAGGGTGATTACAACAACATTCAAGCGACGGTTCGAAAAGGACCCGGCCATGACGAATTTGAAGCATTCAAAACACTACTAGGCACTGGACCAAAAGAAGATCAGATTCGTACATACCTATTAGGAATGCAGGATGCAGGCCTTAAAGAATTCCTTCTACCGCAGCTTTTGCCGCTGAATCCGGATACCAATGTGTATTGGTTGCGCGGGCATTTCTGGGATTACACAAATTTGGAATCGGCTAGTACGTTGATTAATCCATTCTTCGAGAAAAATAGAGACCTCTACTTTGATCAGGTACTTGGCCACGACCCTGATACAATCATCAGCTACCTCAATGCCTTGTTTGCTCAACCGATGGAGGAGGATGTCAAAAAGGTGCTTGTATCTACGGCAACGTACAAATACGAGACTTCCAAGTACATGGGCGAGGACAAGGTCTTTGTGTGGTTGGCGCAAAAGTTTTACAACAGCGGCTTTGCCGATTGGATGTCTAAGGAAG
>WTIZ01000022.1:4665-28487 GCA_011525035.1 Cryomorphaceae bacterium
TGGTTGGCGCAAAAGTTTTACAACAGCGGCTTTGCCGATTGGATGTCTAAGGAAGATTTAGGCAAAATCAAGGAGAAATCGGAAGGACTAGCTACGGAGCTCATAGGTAACCCAGCGCGCGACTTCGCCTTTGACACAGAAGATAGGGGCCGCATAAAGCTGAGCGAGGTACAAAGCCCTGTGACCATCTTGTATTTCTGGGACAGTGAATGCGGACATTGTAGAAAGGAAACTCCGAGATTAAAAGAACTGTACGACGAGTACAAAGACAAAGGAGTTGAGGTCGTAGCGATCACTTTGGAGAATGAATTTACCGGCTGGAAAAAATACATTGAAGAGCACGACCTAGATTGGGTCAATGGCTTTGAAAGCAATTTTGACCGCCCGAATTTCCTCTGGTATTACTACATCCCTTCAACGCCTAAGAAACTCATCTTAGACGCGGATAAGAAGATTATCGCGAAGAACCTAGACGTGGAAACTACGATGCGCACCTTCTTGGACGATTACTTGGCTGGAAGAGTAGGTCAATAAAAAAAGCGCCCAGCGGGCGCTTTTCTTTGAAGAGTATTAAACTCGTTTATTTCGTTCCGGCTTTAGCGCAACAACTTTTACCAGCAGCCTCTTTGCCGCAAGATTTCTTTTCTACCATGGCAGTTTGCTTAGCCTCTCCCTTTTTGGAGTCACACTTGCCACATTCTTTGCCTTCCGCTGCTGCAGCTTTGCAACAAGCCATTTCCTCTTTTTTGGCTTCTTTCTTTGCGCAGTGTGCACACTCTTTGCCTTCTGCTTTTGCAGCTTTACAACAGGCCATCATTTCTGATTTAGCGCTGTGATCGCATTGTTCTGTACAAACGTGTTTTTCAGCATCTTGTGGCTTTTCCTGTGCGTAAGACACGACACCGAAAACCATCATTGCTAGGGTAAATAGGAGCTTTTTCATACGAATTAAGATTTTATACTCGGAAAACTAGCTAAAATTGAGGTAACTCCCACTTTGAGAGGTCAATTTGTTTCTTATTTTTGCGCTACAGGAAACCAAAAGAGAAACAATGAAAAAGGTATTCGTTTTCGCTGCCGCAGCTGCATTGACTTTGTCAAGCTGTGTAAGCAAGCAGAAATATGTTGAGTTGGAAGAAATGCAAAAAGCAACTTCTGACAAATTGAGCAACACTAAAATGGAATTGGCTGCAGCTACTGCAGAGAAGAATGCACAAGCAGCTGAACTAGCTTCTTTGCGTGCAACATCTTCAGATTTGATGAAGCAAGTAGGTGATCTTACTCGCATGAGCGCTACAAACGCTGAGAACATGGAGAAGACTCTTGAAAGCATCAACGAAAAAGAGGTAACGATTACAAACCTTCAAGACGCAATGAACCGCAAGGACAGCGTAACATTGGCTTTGGTTACTTCACTGAAAGGTGCACTAGGTGATATGAACGATGAAGATGTTCAGATCAGCGTAGAGAAAGGTGTGGTATATGTAAACTTGTCTGACAAGTTGATGTTCCGTCCAGGTTCTGCATACGTGAGCAAAGATGCTAAGACTGTTTTGGGTAAAGTAGCTAAGATCATGGCTGCAAAACCAACACTAGAGATCTTAGTTGAAGGTCACACGGATACTGATCCAATCGCTACAGACTGTATCAAGGACAACTGGGAGTTGAGTGCACGTCGTGCAACGAACATCGTACGTGTTCTTCAGAACGACTTCGAAATCGCTCCAGAGCGTATGTCTGCTGCAGGTCGTGGTGAGTACGTTCCTGTTGCTTCTAACGACACTCGCGAAGGTCGTGCGGCTAACCGTCGTACTCGTATCGTAGTTCTTCCTAAGTTGGACGAATTCAACAAGATGATTGAAGAAGGTTTGAAATAATCACTCCTTACAAGCATAAGAAGCCCGGTGTCTACGCACCGGGCTTTTTTTTGTAGCTTACCCTATATCTGAAACAACAAGAAGAATGAATTACTTTATGATGGGTGGCCCGCTCTTTATGGGCATTTTAACACTTGTGGGTGTTGCCATGCTGGTGGCTTTTTTCCTGAAGAAAAATGCAGTAAAGCAACTTGGTTTACTTGCCTTAGCTGTTGGAGTTCTCGGTCAAATGATTGGGCTCTTCGGTGCCTTTGAAGCCATTGAGTCTGTAGGAGGTGTAAGCCAACCGATGCTCGCTGGTGGATTGAAGGTAAGCAGCATTACCACGATTTACGGGCTTTTGATATACGTCATATCCTTACTGCTACGAACAGCAAAAGGATGGAATGCTTAAAATAAAAAAGGCGGCTCGAGAGAGCCGCCTTTTTTCATGTTGTTGTCGAATGTTAAGGACACTCTACGCGGCCAACAACCATATATGCACCACCGCCAGAATAGGTTGTGTCTACTACACCTGCGCTCAGGCAAGTATCTTCTGCAACCGTAGTTGAACCGTCTAATTGGTAGCCGTTCAAAGCAGTGTTTGTGTAATTGTCTTCAATGTAGTCGCAGTCACAGTTTCCACCGCAAGAGGTAAGAAATAGACCGCTAGCAAATGCGAATAATGCAATTTTCTTCATGATGAATAGCCTTTAGTTTATCTGAGTGGATGAAAATACTAAAGTTTACCTAACTCTCTAAGAATCAATGGCATTATTCTACCAGACTATTTGGTGCGTACGGAAGGTTACATTTTTCGGCCACCTTATCCACGATATTGGTCACATCTACACGCTTAAAGCTTTCACCTTTTTTTATGCCATTACCCATAAGCAGAAATGGTACATGCGTATCGTATAAGTATCCTGTGCCGTGCGTCGAACCGTAAGGACCGTAGAAGATACAGTTGGGTTGCAGTGCAAAAATGAGGTCACCCCCGAACCGGCTTTGATGGCCTTCGTGAAGTAATTCTAACAAAGCATCATTTCCGCTGTTGCGAACTTCAGAGGCCGTATACACGCGCATGAAAGGATCAGTAGCCTCAACTACCAAGGCAATCTCGCCGGCGCGTTCTTTGGCCCAACTGTTCAAATGGATGTGATGGTTGAAAATCTTGAATACGGCATTTTCGATACCTAATTCCTCCTTGATACGCTCATTAACATCACCGATAACATCAGCATTCTGAAAATTACGTACGCCCAATCCGTGGTAGGCAAGGTGATTTGGATTTTCAGAAGCACCATGATCTGCCGTCAAATAAATGACATACGCATCGCGACCTACTTCCTTGTCGAGCTTCTTGATGAGTTTGCCCAATTGGCGATCCAATTTTAGATACATATCGTGTACCTCACGCGATCGTACCCCGAAGGTGTGTCCTGCATAATCCGTAGAGGAGAAGCTCACTCCCAAGAAATCTGTGTATTTGTCCTTACCCAGTTCTTCTTTTTCTAAAAGCAACAGTGCCATATCAAGCACTAATTCATTGCCCACGGGTGTGTTCTTTAAAGCACCCAAGCCGCGTGTCTCAATCAACTGCTTTAGATCATAGGGGAAACTTGAGGTCCCGTTGTTCAATTTCGGCTCATATGGATTCTCGTCCGCCAAGCTCTCGTCGTACTTGCGTTCCGCCATTTCTAACTTCCAATCCTTCTTGGCCATATCCATGGCGTGCTCTTTCTCGTTGTATTTCTCCACGTAATCTGGAAGCTCGTCGCCATAATAGCTGCTGCTCACAAAGTGAAGTTTATTGTCCAACCAAAAGGCACCATCCGCGAAATGCCCTGCTGGGAAAATCGCGCCGCGGTCTTTTACGCTCACTCCATAGTTCTTCCCACGGTGGTTTGTATGTAGTTTGATTCCGTCTGAAAAAGTCAAGGCACGTAAGTTCTTCGGTGAACGGCGAGACGAACTTTCAATGGTTCCGATAGGGCTAACCGTTGTATCCTCTGCGCAATACATCTCGTACTTACTTTCCTTCACCCACCAGTCGTTGGCCACAATCCCGTGGTACTTTGGGGTCGTTCCGGTCGATATTGACGCATGTCCAGGTCCCGTATACGTCGGAATGTAATTGTAGTGGGTATTGCGGTACACTTTTCCTTCATCCAAAAGAATTCGGAACCCACCGTCTTCGGCAAACTGATGATTAAATCGCTGCAGATATTCTGCGCGCATTTGATCAACGACTACTTGCACCACCAGTTTAGGCTGTGCCTGAACGCTAATAGCGATTAGGAGGGCAACTGCTGCTCCAACTGATCTTTTTCTATTTGAATATCTTCCCATAGGTTCATTTTGGAGGCTAGCTCCTCTTTTTTCTTCTCGTATTTCGGATAAAAATCAGGGTCTTTCATTAGCTCCATGTAGCTATCGGCATCCGCTAATTTTGCATCCCAATCTTCCAAGGTTTCCTCTAAGTTCTCAATTTCCGCTTCAACATCGGCCAACTTTCGCGATAAACTACGGATATCTTTTTCAAGCTGCTTCCGCTCCTTATACCCGAGCTGACCGTCGTCTTTCTTCTGTGCTTTTTTCGATTTCTTTTCCGTGGCCGATTTTGCCTCGACTGCGCGCATATTTTCAAGCTTGCGCTGCTCGAGATAATAGTCAATACCACCAAGCAATGTTTTGACACGCTGCTCTCTAAACTCTACAGTTTTCGTCACGAGCCCTTCCAAGAACTCGCGGTCGTGGCTCACCACCAGCAATGTTCCATCAAAAGATAACAAACTCTTCTTCAGAACGTCCTTACTGTTCATGTCGAGGTGGTTCGTAGGCTCATCCATCACCAAGAAGTTAATAGGCTTCAGCAAGAGCTTACAAAGCGCTAATCGACCGCGCTCTCCACCGCTTAACACCTTCACTTTCTTCTCAACGTCTTCACCACGGAACATGAATGATCCCAACAGACTTCTCGCATGCTTACGCATCTCTTCAGGCGCTGCATTCTCGATAGTTTGTAAAGCCGTCAAATTTCCGTCCAATTCGTCTGCTTGATCCTGTGCGAAATACCCTACCTGAACATTGTGTCCAAGCTCGAGCATCCCCTCAGCACTAATCTCTTTCAAGAGCGCCTTTACCAGCGTAGACTTTCCTTGTCCGTTCTGACCGACAAAGGCCACTCGATCTCCGCGTTCAATCTCTAAATCAACGCCGCGAAGCACTAAATTCTCTCCATAGGCTTTACGCACGCCCTCTGCTTTGGCAACGACCTTCCCAGACCTTGGGGCAGGCTGAAATTTAAAGTGCATCGCCGAGGTGTCCTCTTGGTCCACCTCAATGCGCTCCATGCGTTCGAGCTTCTTAATTAAACTCTGTGCGAACGAAGCCTTGGAAGCTTTCGCGCGGAACCGTTCGATCAACTCCTCGGTTTGCTTAATCTCCCGCTCCTGATTTTTCGCGGTGGCCAATTGCTTCTCGCGTAGATCCGCACGAAGCTCTACATACCTTGTATAGGGGGCATTAAAATCATAGGCCTTACCGAGTGTAATTTCGATAGTACGGGTGGTTACATTGTCCAAAAACGTTCTATCGTGGCTCACTACCATTAAGGTCTGATTGCTCTCACTCAGATGCTTCTCGAGCCACATGATACTTTCGATATCGAGGTGGTTGGTCGGCTCATCCAAAAGAAGCAGCTCAGGCTTCTGCAAAAGCAATCGAGCCAATTCCGCTCGCATTCGCCACCCACCAGAGAAGGTGTGCAACGGTTTTTCAAAAGTTTCCGATGTGAAGCCCAACCCTTTTAGAACGAGCTCTACATCGGCATCAATGCTATCGCCTCCAAGCAGACCGAAGCGCTCGCTCAGCTCACTCAGCTCATCAATTAGTGCGGCATAACTATCACTCTCGTAATCGGTACGAACTTCAAACTCCTTATTGATCTCTTCAATCCGCTCATTGATCCGGGTCAATTCATCAAAGGCACTGCGAGCAATCTCAACAATACTTTTGTCCATGTCCATCTTCAAGTCTTGACGCAGAAAACCAATCCTGACCTCTTTCGCCTTACTTATGGATCCTTCATCTAGCGAATAATCACCCGCGATTAATTTCAGCAGGGTAGATTTCCCAGCACCATTTCTCCCCACCAGACCAATGCGGTCTCCTGGGTTAATTTGAAATCCAATGGCATCAAATATGGCACGGCCTCCGAAGAATAACGAGGCCTTGTTCAAGGCTAAAATCATCGTGACAAAAGTAGCAAAACGAATTGCCCGTGCGCTGTAATTTTGACCAAACTAAAGGAACGTTATCATCATGCTTAAGGGAACTAAAGTCTACAGCATTACTAGGAGTAAATGTCCACGTTGTATGGAAGGGGAGATCTATCCAGATAAAAACCCGTACCGATTCAAAACCATGACCGACTTTAACCCGCGCTGTAGCGTTTGTGATCAAAACTTCGAACCTGAGCCGAACTTCTACTACGGCGCTATGTACGTAAGCTATGGCTATACAGTGGCCCTGTTTGTAGCTGTGTACATCATTTTTGGAGTATGGATGGGCTGGACGATGTGGCCTACGGTAGGTGCTTTAGCGGTTATGCTTGTTCTCCTTGCACCTGTTATATTCAGAATCTCACGAACGACATGGCTGTCCATGTTCGTGAAATACGACAAGAACTTTAAGAAAAACGGCTAGGTAAACACTCCGCTAATAGATCGGTACCGTACATAAAGTGCTCCACTAGCACCTTGGCGAGGTACGGTGCCATAAGTACGGCACGTGAGCCCATACCGCCAAAGATCCAGGTATGTGCAAGTGTGTGCGGTCCAACCATAGGTCTACGGTCCTTGGTAGCAGGACGAACACCGCTTTTATGGTCTACAGTGCGCGTTGATCCATTCCATACTTTAGATACGTGCTCCTCAAGTTCGTTTTTCTTCTCTTGTGTAGGTCCGTCGCTAAATCCGTCCCAGGCATATGTAGCTCCAACGGTCACTTCATTATTGCCTTCACTGAGCATAAAGTGCTTTTGGTGAATGCATTCCTTTTCTAAAGGAGTGTCCAATTTCACACGTATAACTTCGCCTTTAACAGGAGCAAACCCCTGTTGCAGTAAATCTGTTTCACCCAACGCCATCTGCGCCCCTTGGCAGCTTATGATCGCATGGGCGCGTAGGTCTTGATAATCGACTCCTTCAGAATCTCTCACGACTGCATTCCAATCAAACCGTTCCTCGCGGAAACTTTCTTCTTTACGCAGTGCTCCGTGCACCGCTTCCATGAAACCAAGGACATTCAATCTCCCGGTGCCTTTCATCTGACCACTTTCAAATTCACCAACAACACCTTCTGGAAGAGGGGAGATGCTATCTTCTAAATAAGGGGAGAAGGCAGGAGAGTCACAAAGCTCCATCCAGGTATTTTGTTCTCCAGCGTTGTGGAAGACACGACGAATGGCAATTGGATCAAAGAACTGGCTAGCAGTCCAGCGTTCCATATCAGGATATACAGCATGCAGTTCACCCATCATGTCATCAGCCTTCCACACCTTCTTCATACGCTTTAGGACAACGGGATTCCATAGTCCTGCTGCTACGGTAGAGCACTTGTTGTTCTTAGGTAAATCAAATACGACAACACTAGCACCATATTTCATAAGTGTGTAGCTCAGTACGCATCCTGAGATGCCGCCGCCGACGATGATATAGTCTACATGTTTTTGCATAAAAAAACTCCTGCTACCAAAGGTAACAGGAGTTCTTCAATATTGTTAGTTCAAAGACTAGTACGTCCACATATCGTGCTCTTTGTTGCGCAAATCTTCTTTGATTGCAGCAGCTTCAAGCAGTTGTGACATTGCACTGTTTCTCTTGTAATCTTCAATCGTTCTGTCGTAAACGTTGTCCTCTTTCGTAATTACAGAGTTGAACTTTCTAAAGTGCATGATTTGATCGAATGTCAAACGCTGGTTGTTGTTCTTCTCGTTGTAAGCAACTGAAGTAGCCATTGCGTAACGTGCATCTGGGAACCAAATCCAGAATGGATTATAAGTCAATGATGGGTTACGTGGATCGCGTACCTCTGGTGCAATACCGATAATTCTATTCTTCAACTCACCGCGTTGCTTATCAAAGTACCAATCGCTCTTAAGGTGGTAAGCAACAACGTTGTTCGCCTTAATAGTAATAGTATCGATCGCTAGAGGTGGACCAAACGGATCGTCTGGATCAGGAATAGTATCGTACGATTCGATTTTTTGACGAACCTCATCTACCGTAAGCGGCAATTCGAACTTATCGTCAAGGAAAATCTCAGTGATGGTATTTTCTGTAGTAATACCGTCAACCAATACATCCCACAAAGCCTTACGATCTGGCATAGGCTTGATCGGGTAGTATAGTGAAAGGTTGATTTTTTCTCTTAGATCGATACGCTCCCAATGACGCTCAGACCACAACATGTCGTCTTGACGTAGGAATGGGTAAGGAACTACACGATTGTTTCTGTAATGCTTCGTAGCTTCAGGAACAATACCGTCGTCTGATGGATCTAGAATTTGCGCTTCAGCAGTGCCGAATGACAATGCTACAGTGAATGCTGCAAATACAAAGGTTCTTAATTTCAACATCTTAGTTCAAGTCAATAGTAATCGGCGCAACCTTTGGCTTGATGCCTTTACCAGTTTTCGCACGAATATTTCTAATAATTACAGGTGTACCTGGCTTCGCTTTATCTAAGGCAGCACGTGCATTAGAGTTCAACGTACTCCCTTTACAGTCGATAGGAGCGAATGGAGGAACAATAATTTGGAAGCTCGTTACAGTCAACGGAAGCTCGAAGTCAAAGTTGTTGAACTTCGCTTCTACTTTCGCCTTCTTGATAAGGTTAGCAGACATCAAACCTTCAGTCTTACCGAAGATAGAACCTGACGCATCTGGAAGGTTCTTCACACGGAAAAGCTTGCTTCCCATGTTTGAAGTTTTATCACCGTCTCTTACGCTAACCGAAATTTTAAGTTCACCACCCTTGTTACGTGTAACGTCGGCGATGTATCCATTACCTGATTTTTTAACGCCTGTACCTGATACAATCAAGTTAGATGGATCAACACCAGGAACAGAGATTTCTAGTGGGTTATCTACACCGCGGTAGAGCACGTTCATCTTAGTTGGAGAAATTACTACGCTAGGAGGAGCAACGTTAAATGCACCTTCTACTGGGAATACTTTTTCCTCACCATTTTGAACGAGTTTGATTTCACCATTCCATGTAGTTTCACCAACACGGTTCGCTGGGAAACGAACCTTAGCTACACCACCAACGATATCTTCTTCACTCAGTTCTTGACCGTTGATAGTTACGGTTGGATTTTGAGTGTCGTCAAAAGCTGCTAAGAAAACGTCTGCCTCGTATTCGCCACCTTTAGTAACGAAAGTACTCTTAGGCATTACTACAGTACGAACACCGGTGAACTTCAAATCCGAAGCAGTAATGTTCTTCTGCAAGTAGTCAATAACGTTCGCTTCAGAAGTACGAACGTCGCTTTGCATTTTCGTCAAGAACGTCAAAACAGAGATGAGCGGGAAGTGCTCAAATTTGTGTTGTTCCCAACTGATGGTTGTTCCGTCGTGCTTGTGATCGCTTAAATCAAAGGTTCCTTCAATTGAATTCATCAAAAGGTCATTGCCTTCTGCCTCAGACTTCATGAACTCGCGGTAGTCTGCAAGTGCTGCTTTCAGCTTGGCACCATTACCCTGAATAAGGAAGTAATTTGGTGAAGCTTCCAAATCGTCCATTTTCTGTGGCTTGTTTGGATCGCCACTTTCTTCGTCTGCACCTCCTGAGGCTTCAATCACACCTCTCTTAAGGTCTTCAATCTGCTGGTAAAGTGCGGCTGAACGCGATTTTACATCGTTTGCTTTGTCTCTCCACGGTCCAGCCTTTACTGGGTTTTCAGCTGCAGCAGCCTCGAAAGCCGTGTAGATACTTGAATTTTGTTTTTCTACGGTTTCAATAGAAGCCTCTTGGCTCACCATTACTTCGTAGAATGCGTCCATTACCTCACGGCTCACGTTAAGAGCGAGAAGCGCTGTCAACACGAGATACATCATGTTGATCATTTTCTGACGCGGTGTTAATTTTCCTCCTGCCATTTGTCTAGGATTTTACGGTTATAGTAAGTTAAATCGAATCGGGTAAGATTACTTGCCCATTGCAGTTAACATACCGCCGTAAACGCTATTTAATGATTCTAGGTTTCCTTTCAATGAAGCCAACTCAGAAGCAAGATCTGTAGCGTTGCCAGAAGCAGCAGCCAATTTCTCCATAACGTCGTTCTGACGCTCTACCTGAGCTGTAGTGTTTTCTAGTTGAACAGAGTATAGTGCATTCAAGCTTTCCATGTGCGTTGCCGCTGTGCTCAATTGCTCTGAATAAGCAGCAGTTGCACCTGCAGCATCAACAGCACCACTTAGGCTACCTGCAGTTTCACTTAAAGAACGCATACCTTCTCCTAGTCTTTCAATAAGAGCAGCGTCTACACCACCGTTTTCCAAAGCATTATCTAGTTGCTCTGTAACTGAAAGTGCACGATCGCCGTCTGCAGAAGCTAGTTCAGGGTAGACCAATGTCCAGTCGTAATCCGCTGCTGGTTTCTCGAATGCAGAGAACATGAAGATTACAGCCTCTGTAGTCAAACCTACAACAAGCATGATGTTCGCTCCTTCCCAGTGCATGATCTTAAACATCGCACCAGTAATTACTACTGCCGCACCAATACCATAGAGCTTCGCCATAAAGTTTTTGAAGCGCTTTCCGTTTACATCAATTAAAGCCATAATCTTAAAGTTAAGTTTGTTATTAGGGTTATGTTGTTATTAAAAGTCTTTTAGATCTCTACCTAAGAAACTTTGTACTGTTCTAAATCCAATGTAGCTTTTTGCTGTGTCTTGGTATTCGTAATCACGAGCACCTAGCTGAAGGAAGTAAGCTACGTCCTTCCAAGATCCACCACGAATCACTTTACGCTTCATAGTTTCACTTTCTTCTTCGTACGCATTGTACTGGAATTCAGTCGCAACATCGCTACCGAAAGCGTACGATTGTACATCGAAGGCTGTAGAAGTCCACTCACTTACGTTACCAGACATACAGTATAGGTTGTAACCGTTTGGTGAGTAAGCTGTAGTCTTAACAGGGTAGAAACCACCATCTGCCGTTAGATTACCACGACGTGGCTTGAAGTTCGCGAGGTAACAACCCGCACTGTTGGTTGCATAAGGACCACCCCATGGGTATGTCGTAAGTTCTTCACCACCGCGAGCAGCGTATTCCCACTCTGCTTCTGTCGGTAGACGGAAGTCGTGTTCGATAAGTTCACCTGAACGCTTCAAGTAGTCGCGACGGTATTTACTTCTCCAGTTGGCAAACGCACGTGCTTGTCTCCAGCTTACACCAACTACTGGGTATTCATCGTATGCAGGATGCCAGAAGTACTTGTCGTGCATTGGCTCGTTAAATGAATATGTGAAATCGTGGATCCAAACAAGCGTGTCAGGATATACATTAATAGTTTCTTTCTCGAAGAAAGACGCACGATCACTTTCTGCTTGCGTATCCTTAATGTAATCACGGTAGCTGAACAACTCACCGTCTCCATCTTCATCTTTGTAATCAAACTCTACACGGTTCAACTTAGAAGCAGCCTTCTGCTTGTTGATCCAGTAGTATGTGTAGTTCAACTGACGAGTATCTAAGTGACGGTAACCCAACCACTGCTCTTCAGGAGCGAGGTACATGCTTTCTACAACTTCAGTGTATTCGGCTGAAGGGTAGCGATTTTTGTCCCACTCTAAGTACGGATCCCAATCTAGACGGCGCATCATACTATCTGGGTAGTTCAATGCTACGTACTCTTGGAAGAACGTTGGGTCTTCCATTTCAGCAAGATCAATGTATTCGAAATCCTCAACAAGTCCTTCAGCCAAGCGAGTTCTTGCGATAGAATCCCTTACCCAGCTTACAAACTGACGGTATTCATTGTTAGTGATTTCGGTTTGATCCATGTAGAATGCTGGAATACTCACTGTTTTTGCAGGAGCGGTATATGCATACGGCACATCCTCATCGTGGTTACCCATAGTGAAGCTACCTTGAGGAATGTACACCATACCGTAAGGCTCGCTAGGATACCATGTTGGACGGTCTTGAACGCCGACCAATTCACCATGATCGTTACTTCCACAAGAAGCCAAAAAGGCTACTGATACAAGTCCAAGGAGGAACTTTTTCATAACTGTATTTGCTTTCAACTGTGTTCTCATTTTTAGGAAGGGGCTATATTACAAAAATATAGGGTTTCTGTAGCTCCCTTTTTCTTTAGGTGGTATTTCAATGGTAAAGCAGTAACTCATCATGATTTCGTGCGAACCGCTGCTTGATGTTCTCAAACTAGAAGTCGTTAAATCATACGAGTACGTTGCTCGAAGATCTTTGGTGATTTGGTAACCTGCCATGATCGATAAAGCATCGTATACACGATAGGTAACGCCACCCCAAATCTGATTATTATATGTTGCTGCTGCATTTAGGTCGAGCTGCGTCGTAACAAAATCGGTTTTAATCATCATTGCTGGCTGCAAAATGAAACCGTTTTGAAGGTCGATATCATAACCACCCATGAGGTAGTAATGTCTTTGGCCGCGAATCTGAGCCATCTGCGAACCTGGAGCACTTTGAAGGATGTCCTTCGTTTCAATCAAACGAGTGCTGCTCAATCCTGCGTACCAGTTCGAGTTGGTGTAATACGCACCGAAGCTCAAATCTGTTGCCATAGAAGTATTGTTTGGGCTGTTCAATACGAGTGAAGGATCGTTCATCGTCTGAGGTGGAGCCCAAGTACCGCTAGTCATTGCCTTGTTTCTGAAATCTACACGAAGACCCAAACCCAATGAACCACCTGCAAGTGACATTTGGTAACCATAGCCGATACCCGCCGTAACGTCTTGGAAGAAACCAATCATATCATTGGTGAAGTTCAATGACAAACCACCACCGATTACATCGAGTGGCACGTTGGCATTGAAATTTTGAGTTGTAGGTGCATTATCGAATCCTACCCACTGCGAACGGTGCGCAGCCGATAGACAAATCGCATCTCCAGAGCCAATGACTCCAGGATTGTAGAAAATCTTATTGTTCGCGAACTGCGTAAACTGCACATCCTGTTGCGCCCAAAGGGCTGATGAACAGAGCATTGCGAACAAAGCAAGGCGGGTTTTTCTCATGTGTTAAAGCGCTAACGTCTTTTGATCGTCGCTAAAGATAGAAAAATTCCCGTGCGAACAACACTTTTTTTCTAGAGTTATCAGGCTTTCTGCTGCGCTTTCCACCAACGTTTTGGGATTTTACCCTGCATTGCTTCGAGATAATCGTCATGACTACAAGGCACTAGTGCGAAGCGGTCCGATTGAAACTCGCCTTTTGGAATCTCAATCCACCACCTGCCGCTGTTTGGGCTTTTGTAAAAATCGAGAACATCTTCATCGTCGATCAGAACACTGTATTTCTCATAATTTGCCCTTGAGCCAATCGGGAAATCTCCAAATCGAAGGGAAACACCTTCGAAGAAATACCAGAGTGCATGAGCACAGAGGTGCGCACTTTGTCCGCGCTGATCGTAACGCGGATTGTACTCGTACATGCCAAGCTGGCTAACTGTATCGCTCATACCTGCGTAACGAAGCATTGCGCAAAACTCATTTCCAGAAAATCCGTGGGGGGAGGTATAAAAAGTACCCGGGTTGTAGCTCTGTCGAACGGCATTAATATCGACGCTAACAAGGTCAGCTTCTCGAAGGAGCGGCTCTGTATTTGGAATGCTCGCTTGCGCTTCGCCCAATCGCACGGCTTCAAAGAATAAGTTCTCAATCAGTGCAATTTCGTCGGGGCTGTTGAAATACGTTTGATAGCCAATGTTTGTGAAGTTGTAGAGGTTGTGTGGTTCTTGCAAAACAAGATGACTCACATAGCTCTGATGGTCGAGATCTCGCCCTTCACTTCCCACGTCCAGACGCGAATCTATGGCCACAACATTGACCATTTTTTCAAGTTTGTCGTAGGCACGGTAATTACCATAGGTCAAGTCTTGAGACCCTCCAATAGTAATGGTGATAATGCCTTTGCGCAGCATCTTTTCGCAAAAATCTTGAAGCAGTAAAACGGTGTCTACATGGCGTTCTCCACGATAGATGTTGCCCATGTCGGCGATCTTGAAGTTCCACGTGCCTTGATGCAGTTGGTATAAGAATGGACGTATATGGTCCGCTGCCGTATCACATCCGGTATTTCGGTACGCACGACGGTCTTCTTGTACACCTACGATGACGACCTTCACACCATCGAGTGAGGGGAGACCGTCAATCTCAGTGTGTCGTTGAATCTTTTGGCCCAACTGGCCGGGCTCTAAAACCGGTAGTTTCGAAAGAACACTTTCAGGTACAGGACTTAAATATTCCACGCTACATCTTTTTTAACGTGGTCAATTTACCCCCTTATTTGCGCTTTGCTCTCCTTTTTGTAGGCCCTGCAGCAATAAGTTCTTCACAAGCCGGACGGTCCAATGTTTCAGGATCCGTGTCCTTAGGAATTTTGAAGTTTTTACCGCCACTCTTAATGTACGGGCCGTAGCGTCCTTTCAAAATTTGAATCACTGGCTCCTCGGTAAATTCAGCGATAACATTGCTCGCCGCCTCTTTTTGCTTAGCCTCGATGATTTCAATCGCTTTTTCGATGCTCACCTCTTCAGGGGTGTCTTCGGTCAAGCTGAAGAATTTCTTGTTCCACATTACATAAGGACCGTAGCGACCTACATTGGCTTTTACCTCCATGTCTTGGTAAGAACCTACAGTACGTGGTAGCACCTCCTTGCGCAATGCCATTTCTAAGGTAGCGTCATAAAAGCCTACACCTTGTGGCAGTTTCTTAAACCTAGGTTTGGTCTCTTCGTCGCCATCACCGAATTGGAATACGAATCCATAGCGGGCCAATTTTACATAAACCGGTTCGCCTGTTTCAGGCTCTTCGCCGAGTAAACGACTCGCAGCCCGCGCTCCTGCTGGTGCATTTTCAATCAAAGGGTGGAATTCGCTGTAGAAATCGCTAATGCTTTCTTGCCATCCTTTTTGTCCAGCGGCAACAGTGTCAAAGTTTTGTTCGGCTTTCGCAGTGAACTGGTAATCCATGATCAAGCCGTAGTGCTCAATGAGGAAGTCGGTTACGACGCGGCCGATATCCGTTGGGAACAATTTGTTTTTATCCGCACCGTAATTCTCTTTGCCCTCTTTCTGTGCCACGCCATCGGCCGTTGCACTGAAGATTTTGAAAGATCTAGATTCGCCCTCAAGCGATTCTTTAACTACATATTTGCGCTTTTGAATGGTTGAAATCGTTGGAGCGTAGGTAGACGGACGTCCGATACCCAACTCCTCTAGTTTTTTCACCAACGAAGCTTCTGTGTAACGAGGAACATGCTTGGTAAAGCGTTCTGTCGCTGTGATTTCGTCAGAGCGAAGTAAATCGCCTTCCACTACTGCCGGCAATTGACCGTCGAGCTGCTCTGCATTTTCATCGTCAGTACCTTCTTGGTATACGCGAATGAAACCGTCGAACGTGATCACCTGACCACGAGCAGTAAAGTTCTGCGCATCGGGTGCATTCGTGTTTGAAAGTTTAATGGTCGTGTTTTCAAGCTGTGCCTCGGCCATCTGTGAAGCGATGGTGCGCTTGTAGATGAGGTCGTACAATCTTTTCTGACGATCATCCGCACCTGCAATGTTCTTGCTGAAGTTGGTTGGACGGATAGCCTCGTGCGCTTCTTGTGCACCTTTGCTCTTTGTGTTGAACTTACGCGCTTGGTGGTAATTGTCGCCGTACTGTGCTTGAACATGTGCAGCAATGCCAGCAAGGGCATCGTTACTCAAGTTGAAGCTGTCGGTTCTCATGTAAGTGATGTGTCCAGCTTCGTACAAGCGCTGCGCTAAGGTCATCGTTTGACTCACGCTGTAGCCCAATTTACGGCTGGCCTCTTGTTGCAAGGTTGAGGTGGTAAAAGGTGCTGCCGGCGAACGCTTTCCTGGGCGCTTGTCTACAGACTCCACTTTATATTGGGCACCCACACATTTTGCAAGGAATGCCTGCGCTTCTTCTTCCGTAGGTAGATTTTTGGCCAATTCAGCTTTGAAGCTAATTTTTCCATCCGTAAAGATTCCGCTCACCTTGTAGCTCGCCACAGGAACGTGCGCTTCAATCTCGCGCTCTTTCTCTACGATCAATCGAACCGCCACACTCTGAACGCGGCCCGCACTCAATCCACGCTGAATACTCTTCCACAGCACTGGGCTCAACTCGTACCCCACCAAACGGTCAAGTACGCGGCGGGCCTGCTGTGCATCAACGAGCTCTTTGTTGATTTTTCTTGGATTCTCAACAGCGCGTAAGATGGCTGTTTTGGTAATCTCGTTAAAGACGATTCTTTCCGTTTTGTCTTCAGTCAATCCCAGACTCTCGTACAGGTGCCATGCAATGGCCTCTCCCTCGCGGTCCTCATCCGATGCGAGCCATACTTTTTCAGCGCCTTTTGCAGCTTTTTTCAGCTCCTTAACCAAGGTTGTTTTGTCCTTTGACACACAATATTCAGGCGTGAAATTGTTTTCAATGTCAATGGCCATTCCCTTGTCGCAAAGGTCGCGGATGTGTCCATAAGAAGACATTACAGAGAAGTCGTTACCCAAGTACTTTTGGATAGTTTTTGCTTTTGCAGGTGACTCAACGATGACGAGATTACTTGCCATAAAAATCGATTCAGTTAGAAGAATGAGGGCACAAAGTAAAGGCGAAAAAGATTACACAGACAACAACTTTTTTGCCTCTGATGTTCTCTTATATATGTATTACTACGTAATAGGATTTTGAAAATCGGACAAATTGTCAGTTAAGGATGTATCTTTGTAGCATCGCAAGAGAAAGTAAAGTTTTGAGCGAATTGAAATATGGAAGGAAAAACAAAACGCGCAAGCGGAAGAGGTCTTTACGCCGAGGGCGATAAGAACCCACACGAGCACGATGGAACCGTGCTAGAAACGAAAAACCCTACAGGCACCAAGAAGCTCTACATCGAGTCGTACGGTTGCCAAATGAATTTCTCGGACAGCGAGATTGTTGCCTCAGTATTGGGCAAGGAAGGGTACAGCACCACACAGAATCCAGAGGAAGCAGATCTAGTGCTCCTCAATACTTGTTCTATCCGGGACAAGGCGGAGCAAACGGTACGTAATAGATTGAACCATTTTAACGGCCACAAGCGCAAGAATCCAGATATGAAAATTGGGGTCTTGGGGTGTATGGCAGAGCGCGTCAAGGGCAAGCTGCTCGATGAAGAGAAACTTGTGGATTTGGTTGTAGGTCCTGATGCCTACCGCGATTTGCCGAACCTACTGCAGGAGCTCGACGGTGGTCGCAAGGCGGTCAATGTGATTCTCAGTAAAGAGGAAACCTACGACGATATTGAGCCCGTTCGCTTGGGTGGTAATGGCGTAAGTGCCTTTGTTTCGATTACTCGTGGTTGTGATAACATGTGTACGTTCTGTGTCGTTCCATTTACCCGCGGGAGGGAACGTTCACGCAATCCACAAACCATTGTCGATGAAGCACTGGATTTGCAGAAGAGAGGCTACAAAGAGATTACCCTCTTGGGGCAAAACGTAGATAGCTACCTCTGGTACGGCGGTGGTTTGAAAAAAGACTTTGAGAAGGCCTCTGAATTGGCCAAAGCTAGTGCCGTTCATTTTGCAGACCTCATGGCTATGGTGGCTGAAGCAGTACCAAATATGCGTATTAGATTCTCCACATCGAACCCTCAGGATATGAGAGATGATGTGCTTGAGACCATTGCCAAATACAAGAACATCTGTAATTACATCCACCTGCCGGTGCAGAGTGGCTCGTCAAGAATTTTGGAGCTGATGAATCGTGGCCACAACCGCGAGGAGTACATCGCATTGATCGATCGTATTAACCGCATCATCCCTGGTTGTGCCATTTCACACGATATGATCTCGGGCTTCCCGACGGAAACTGAGGAAGACCACCAGGAGACCTTGAGCTTGATGGAATATGTGAAGTACGACTTCGGGTACATGTTCTTCTACAGCGAGCGACCAAATACCTATGCGGCGCGTAAGATGGAAGATGATATTCCATTGGATGTGAAAAAGCGCAGATTGAATGAAATTATCAAACTACAGACCTCGCACAGCTTGATGCGTCATCAGGCGATGATTGGTAAGACCTATGAGGTGTTGGTGGAAGGAACTTCTAAAAAGAGCGATCAACAATTGTTTGGTCGTACAGATACCAACAGTGTGGTTGTTTTTGACAAGCACGACTTTAAACCGGGCGACTTCTGTCATGTACGAATTGACAGTTGTACCTCGGCTACCTTGATTGGTACGGTCGTTGAACAAGCGTAAACCAAAGCAGTAGAACCATGGCAGATCTTAAGAGCATTAAACAACGTTTTGGAATTATTGGGACCAGTCCACTATTGGACCGCGCCTTGAGCAAGGCGGTTCAGGTAGCCCCTACCGATATTAGTGTTCTGGTCACCGGTGAAAGTGGTGTAGGTAAGGAGAGCATCCCTAAGATCATCCACAACCTAAGTCACCGCAAGCACAAGCCATATATCGCAGTGAACTGTGGCGCCATTCCGGAGGGAACGATAGATTCCGAACTTTTCGGTCACGAAAAAGGGGCCTTTACTGGGGCCACTGGTGCGCGTAAGGGATATTTTGAAGAGGCCGACGGCGGCACGATCTTTTTGGATGAGGTGGGTGAATTGCCCCTGCCGTCGCAGGTTCGATTGCTTCGCGTGCTCGAGACCGGTGAATTTATTCGCGTGGGTGCCTCTCGTGCCCAGAAGATTGATGTGCGCGTTGTAGGTGCTACCAATGTGGGCATGCTCGAAGCGATTAAGAAAGGCAAGTTTCGTGAGGACCTCTACTACAGATTGAACACGGTAGAAATTCAGTTGCCTCCGCTCAGAGAGCGCCCTTCAGACATCCATTTATTGTTTAGAAAGTTCGCGGCCGATTTTGCGAACAAATATCATTTGCCGCCTTTGAGATTGGACGACGAAGCAGTCCGATTGCTCGAGCAGTACCGCTGGCCTGGAAACATTCGTCAGTTACGCAATTTGGCGGAGCAGATGAGCGTTATTGAAACTACCCGATTGGTGGGCAAGGATTTGTTGAAGACCTATTTGCCTCAGGTGGATGCTTCCAATCTTCCGGCATTGAGCAATACTCGAGTTTCGGACAGCAGTGGAGACAGTTTTGCCCAAGAGCGCGAGGCTTTGTACAAGCTGTTGTTTGAGATGAAGGCCGAGATCAATGCCTTGAAGGAAGTGGTGGGCAGTGGCAAAGGACTCTATGAAAAGATTCAGGACGAGTACCCACAGATTGGTCAAGAGTTTAACAGACCGAGTGCTCCAACGAGCCATGAGGTGACCATCATCAGCAACGACGAGCGTGAGCAATTTGACGACCACACCATAGAGATAGAAAATCTGAGCTTGGTAGATAAGGAGATTGAATTGATCAAAAAGGCATTGGAAAAGTCCGGGGGTAAAAGAAAGAATGCAGCCAAGGAATTGGGGATTTCAGAGCGTACCTTGTATCGGAAGATTAAGCAGTACAACCTCGAATGAGAGTAAGAGTATTCATCGCGCTTGCGGCTTTAGTGTTTGCTTCTTGTAAAGGCGGATACAGCTTTACCGGGGGGAATGTTGGTGATGCAAAATCCATCTATGTGGGTTTCTTTGACAACAACGCACAGATAGTCAATCCTGAGATGTCGCAGATAGTGACAGAGTCGATCAAAGATATTTTTGTGCAACAGACTTCCCTGGAGCTCAACGACGGGCCGTCGGATATGGAAGTTAGCGGTGCCATCACAGAATACAGTCTTCGTCCACAGGCAGCGCGGGGTCCCTCGGAAGTGGCTCAGATGCGCTTTACCATTGCGGTAAATGTTGAATTCACGAATCGACTAGAACCAAAAAATGATTTTTCCCAGCGATTTTCTCGCTACCGGGATTATGATGCCGATTTGAATTTTTCGGATATTGAAACAGAATTGTCAGAGGAGATTATCAAGGAATTGACCGAGGATATTCTCAATAGAGCTATAGCCAACTGGTAGAATGAACGCAAAACAACTCAAGGAATTTTTTGAGCGCCCTGAAAAGATGGACGATGCTGCTTTAGCGGCGTTGAAACAGGCTGTGCAGGATTTTCCATATGCAGCGCCCTTGCAGGTGTTGTACATGAAGGCGTTACAGAACAGCGACAACTATCAATTGCCGGCACAGGTGAAGCGTTCTGCGATTGCAGTTCCAGACCGCGCACTACTTCAGGGGTTCTATGAAACCTCAGGTGCGCCAATGAAAACGGCAATCATTGACTTTGACCTTGATGCGTTTAAAGCGCAGAAGAAAACGGAGAAAAAACCAGCAGCTAAGGCGCATTCTAAAGCCGAGAAAGAAAAGGCACCTGCTACAGCAAAGCCTGCGGTGAAGGCTGAGACTAAATCCGCTCCAAAGCAAGCCCCGAAGGAAACACCTAAGCCTGCTCCGAAACCTGTAGTTCCCAAAAGAGATCCAGATAGCTTAGATCATTTACCTGAAAGTGTACGCAATGCCATTTTGAGGTCTAGGGCACTTACGAAAGGTGAATCGGCCCCGCAGAAGAAAGAAGCTCCTAAGGCGACACCCGCGAAGTCAGAACAGAACATCGAATCTCAGACGTCCCCTGTTGTAGAGACTGCAGCGAAAGCGCAACCGAAAAAGGAAGCGAAGGCGCCTGCAAGTAAAGTTGAGCAGCCTGCAAAGAAAGCAGCACCAAAGGTGGAGAAGCCGGCGGCAAAAGATCCTGCACCAGAAAAAGTGAGTCCGCCTGCTGTAAAAGAGGAAGCTGTGAAAGCAGATGAGGACATTCGCGTAATGCCATTTAGCGAAAAAGCTTCGTTCTTGGAATGGCTGAATGCCGATCACAGTGTTCCAGTAACCACCATCAATAACAAGCAAGGGTTTGCCAGTGTTGAGGTAGTTCCCGACCAAGGCAGCTCGCAAGATCAGGGCAACGAGATACGTAAAATCATTCAGGAGCTCCCGAAATTTGAAGTGGAGCCTTCCAACGGCAGAATCAATGTGTTCACGCTTGAAGCAGATGCCGAAGGAAAGTTTGTAACGGAAACATTAGCAGAGATTTACTTCGGACAGCGATTATTTGACAAGGCGATCAAAGCCTACGAGATTTTAAGTTTGAAATACCCGGAAAAAAGTGGTTTCTTTGCCGACCGAATTAGAGCAATTAAGAAAGAAAAGAACTCATGACAGCACTATTCTCTATCCTTATCGTAGTTATCTCAGTACTACTTGTTTTGGTGATTCTCGTACAGAATCCAAAAGGCGGTGGTTTGAGCTCAGCTTTTGGTGGCGACAGCCCTCAGATGTTGGGTGGTGTTAAAAAGACAACGGACTTCCTAGACAAAGCGACTTGGGGTTTGGTTATTGGTCTTTTTGTGTTGGTGATCGCTATGAACATGAGCGGTGGCGAAACGGTAGAAGAAGAGGATACTTTATTGCGTGAGCAAGTAGAGGGTGCTGTTCCTTTCCAGCCTGCTGTTCCTGCACCAGCTGCAGATGCACCAGTAGAGGACATGCCGGTAGAAGGTATGCCTGAGAGCGTTGAAGAATAAGAAGTTCTAAGAAATAGTTGAGCCCGAATGGTCCTGCCGTTCGGGCTTTTTTTATCTTCCAAAACTGACAGTTCTTCGTTTTGTAAGGTCGGGTTGGTGTCAGAGTGGCACTAAAACTGAATTGGCACAAAATTTCGAGTAGGAAGAGCGACAAACATTAAAAACTCAAATCATGGCAGATTTAAACATTCGTCCGTTAGCTGACCGAGTAATTATTGAACCGGCGGCTGCTGAAACAAAGACAGCTTCGGGAATTATTATTCCTGATACTGCACAAGAAAAACCTCAGAGAGGTACTGTTGTGGCTGTAGGCCCAGGTAAAAAAGACGAGCCTATGACGGTGAGCGTTGGTGATGTTGTGCTGTACGGCAAGTACAGCGGCACTGAATTCAAGTACGAAGGCGGTGATTACCTCATTATGCGCGAAGCTGATATCATGGCAATTGTTTAATCCTAACTGATAAAAACGAATAGACATGGCAAAGCAAATTTCATTTGATGTAGATGCAAGAAACAGCCTCAAAGCAGGTGTTGATGCATTGGCGAATGCAGTGAAAGTAACCTTGGGTCCAAAGGGCCGCAATGTGATTATTGAAAAGGCATTTGGTGCGCCGCACGTAACTAAGGACGGTGTATCTGTAGCTAAGGAAATCGAGTTGGAAGACAAGCTCGAGAACCTAGGTGCACAGATGGTGAAAGAAGTGGCTTCTAAGACGGCGGATATCGCGGGTGACGGAACCACTACAGCAACGGTTTTGGCACAGGCCATCTACAATCATGGATTGAAAAACGTGGCTGCAGGTGCGAATCCAATGGACCTGAAACGCGGTATTGAAAAGGCAGTAGAATCTCTCGTTGGAGAGCTGAAAAGCTTGAGCCAAGAGGTGGGTGAGGACAACAGCAAGATCAAGCAAGTTGCCTCTATCTCTGCGAATAACGACAACACGATTGGTTCTTTGATTGCTGAGGCAATGGCTAAAGTGAAGAACGAAGGTGTTATTACTGTTGAAGAAGCGAAGGGTACCGAAACCTACGTTGATGTCGTGGAAGGTATGCAGTTCGATCGTGGGTACCTAAGCCCGTACTTCACGACCAATACAGAGAAGATGGTGGCGGAATTAGAGAACCCATACATCTTGATTTACGACAAGAAGGTGAGCTCTATGAAGGAGTTGTTGCCAATTCTTGAGCCTGCGGCTCAAAGTGGTCGCCCGCTACTCATCATCGCTGAAGATGTAGACGGCGAAGCGTTAGCTACATTGGTAGTAAACCGCATCCGTGGCTCGCTCAAAATCGCTGCAGTGAAGGCGCCAGGCTTTGGCGACCGTCGCAAGGCAATGCTAGAAGATATCGCCATCCTAACCGGTGGTCAGGTAGTGAGCGAAGAGCGTGGAATGACCCTAGAAGGTGCTACTCTAGATATGTTGGGTACTGCCGAGAAAGTGACGATTGACAAAGACAATACGACCATCGTTAATGGTGCAGGAGAGGGAGAAGCAATCGCAGCACGCGTTGCTCAGATCAAAGCACAAATTGAAAACACAACATCAGATTACGACCGTGAGAAGTTGCAAGAGCGCTTGGCTAAACTAGCAGGTGGTGTAGCTGTACTATATGTAGGAGCGGCTTCTGAGGTTGAGATGAAAGAAAAGAAAGACCGTGTAGACGATGCACTGGCAGCGACTAAAGCAGCGGTTGAAGAAGGATTCGTTCCTGGTGGTGGTGTAGCGCTTGTTCGTGTAAGTTCCGTTTTGGAAAGCTTGCAGGGCGAAAACGAAGACCAAACTACCGGTATTCAGATTGTAGCGAAGGCCATTGAAGAGCCACTCCGTCAGATTGTCCACAATGCAGGTCTTGAAGGTTCTGTAGTAGTAAGCAAGGTGAAAGAAGGCAAGGACGACTTCGGGTTTAACGCGAAGACGGATACTTACGAGAGCATGTACGAGGCGGGTGTTATTGACCCAACAAAAGTGACTCGTGTAGCCCTTGAAAATGCTGCTTCTGTAGCAGGTCTATTGTTGACCACAGAAGCGACTATTACTGAGATTCCTAAAGAAGAACCAGCAATGCCAGCCCCAGGAATGGGCGGCGGCATGGGAATGATGTAATTCTCAGCATTTAGCTAGAAATAGAAAGCCA
>WTIZ01000044.1 GCA_011525035.1 Cryomorphaceae bacterium
GAGCATCTGACTGTTAATCAGAGGGTCCTTGGTTCGAGCCCAAGAGGAGGAGCAAGAGAAAAGCACTTGTTAGCAATAGCAGGTGCTTTTTTTATGTCCTTGTTTTCAGTGTGTTACAGTAAAAGTAGCCGTTATTAATACTTCTTACTTAAGCTAAAGGTAGCAAATCTCCAGACAACAGTTACTGACTACTTTGACCATTTTTGACTGCTTTCGTGACTACTTTTTTGACCATTTTTGGATCAATATCATCCTAACGCAAAAAGGGAACCCTATAATGGAGTTCCCAATCTGCTGCACAAGCAAATCAAACACACGTAAATGACCATTATGACATAAATGGGGGTACTGTTTTTTCCCATTCACCTTGCTTCACTCTTTTTACAAGATTCCTGTTCTTCCATTTTGTGAGTAGCCTTGGAAATTGTCTATCACTAAAACCGTGTCCAGTACACACCGTCTTGCCATATGAGGTAGTAAATTCTTCATCAAGTGCATCATATATGGCTTTTTCCACTTCATCCTTAAACACCTGCTGGATTTCCCAGAGTACCCTGAAGTTATCATCTTGATAATGCTTGACAATATCTATGGAGAGTGCTACTAAGTCATCAGGAATCAGGACTTCTTCATTGACTTCCGTCGCATAGTGTTTGGAAGCAAATAGAATTAACGCAATCCTTTGTACGATAGCTGCTAACCTAAATGCTACTCCACTTCCATTATCCCCAAAATAGGTGCTACCAATCTTCAACACTTCTTCACCATATGACTTGATAAGGTCAAGCCCATTTTGAGTGAACTTAGCCGTTCTTGGAGTATTGTATCTATTGAAGATCTCTAGTACATCATCCTGGTATTTAGTATAACCCACTTGTAATGGCTTATTCTGGTCTTCAGCCTTTTGATCTTTAAACTCAGCCTTATGGGTGCTGTAGCATATTAAAGCTCTGCTGAATAGTCCATTTTCAACATTTAAATACCCTAATGCTTGATCAAGAGTACCGCTTACTATTAAACTGAGATTGGGATGTTCAATAGTATACGTCAGATTACCAGTCTTTACGGAATAGTTAATCTTCTCATGTTCAAAAGCCTTCCTCAATTCCTCACTGAATCCAGTGTTTTGGTCTTTTAATGTACTCTTCATGTTGTCCATTTCTGTACTGTATAGCACATTAGGACTGAAAGAGCCATTAACAAACAGATGCTGTATTAGTCTCTGCCTTGAAGTATTGGACGGAATCACAACACACTTAGCAGGTAGACCTGGCTCAAGCATTACTGTTGAGATTGTCTGCTTAATTAGGTCCTCCGTTTTTGTCATTATTGTCATTCCCACATCTATTTTACTCTTACCAGATCCTGGTGCACCAAGAATGACCGCATACAGGTTAGGTGACATAAGTTTCTGATTCCTATTTACACATTGAAACTTGGGTATCACCGCGCCTATACTTGTTAGGACGGATAGTAACTGCACCTTCTTCTGAAATTCATTGCTGTTCTGGTCTACAGAGAGAATATCCTGCAGTAGCTGCGGAAGCCTTGGAATAATAGTATTCATATTACTCAATTAGATCATCAAGGTTCATACTATCAGCTTGTGGTCTACTCTCCTTTACCATTGTACAATGTGACTCATACATGTTGTAAATGGCCTTGTAGATGCTTTTAACGCCAGTTAAAGAACTTCCCTGGATAAATGCAATACCATGCTCTGGTATATAAACAATCTCACCTAAGTTTTTATAGTTCAAAATCCATTTACCCGGTTCTTCCCTGATTTCCACTCTAACACCCTCAATATTCTTTGGAAAAATGTAATTCTCCTTTGTGTACGTAAGAGGAATTACACCGAAGATTGGAGTGGTTTTACTATAATGCTGAATATGCATTTCTGTTGGCCAGTATAGATCTTCAGAATAATCAGACCATGCTAGCTTACAATGCAGCTTCATTACATCTCCTGCATGTATAGCAGGATCCTCTTGATTAGGCATGTAATTCATATTGCCTAATGGTGATAAGATCATTGCACTGTTCTCGTTTTTACCTTTTGCTTGTTTTGCAAATTTTGTGTTCATAGTTGTATTGTTTAAGAATTAAAAAATGGTGAGGGCTAAAGCAAAGTCTGAGTACCACAGTTGGAGTTATTCTCCCTTAAGTTTTGGCATCAACTTGGCCGTACCTTCGGGTACAAAGGTAGAGACGTGCAAAGTCTAAAAACAAGCAAACCACAGCGTAATTTACTGTTAAACAGGCGGTTAGGGTAGCGCCTTAACTAAATGGGGGGAATAGATTTTACTAAGTAGGGGAGACTGTTTCTATTCTTAGGGGAGAGTAATACCAAGTAGGTCTAGAACTAAACATTGATGAGATTTAGGTTTAGTTCCATCCATAGTTTTAACCACTACATTTTCTTTTTTAGGCTCAAAGATTTGTTGATTCCTAACGTCTCGCCCACTTATATCCTTCGGATTAATAGGCAGAAAAAAAGCCTTTGATTGTTGTTTAGGATCAGTATTGGGAAGATAGAAGACCTCATGAATATTTAGGCTTTTCCTTATGGGGTCAATGATTGGATGAGCTTTTTCTTTTTCTAAATATTGTGGGAGCAGGTGAAGATCTTTAAAGAATGCATTCAACACACTCTTTGATCCGTACCATTCTAATTTTCCTTCTTTATATTTCCGTCCAGCCAATAACTTCACAAAGTCAGGGAAATCAATTCCTGCCGTAGTCTTGTCAGAATACTTCTCAATATAACATTGTATTAGAAAGTAGTTCTCCCAACCTAACCAATTGAAATACTTATTGCCCGTCACATCTTCTGAAACTGACAAAGTGGGTATGTCTTTGGGATAAATCAGTCTTAGATCTGTTTTTAAAGCCTCTAACCTCTCCAAAAGATGTTTAAGGCAGATAACATTGATTGTATTCTTTGTTCTTGTTGTTGATGGTACATTATCAAGACTCAACTTTTCTTGGCAACAATGAATGATTAGTATGATGTTACTTGAAATGTCAAATGGTACGCTTATATGCGTTAAGTCTGTGAGAAGGGAATTTTTAATTCCTACAACTCTTTGCTCAATGTGATGAATTAATGCATCTATTATGGCTTTTTTGACTTCCTTATTCCCAAGCTTACTTACTTTATCAATTACTTGACTGAAAAATTGAGTAATTCCTAGTTGGATACCTGAAATGAGGTCAGCTATTTCATAGGCCTCTTTTGTTTCATCCCCTAGCAGATGATCCATTTCATAGTTAGGTTTTTCATATCCGGCATTAACCAATGTTTCCACTCTCCTATCTAAGTTCAGTACTGTAGATATGAGATTGAGAGTTTCACCATCTGATATTAGCCTAAAGCCTGGGTACAAACGTTTAGGTGTTGATGATGGAGTTTTTATGCTCATCATAACATCTATTTTAGGGACTATTCCACCGAAACTTATATCCTCATCAGGAGGGAAGGTCAAGTAATCATCTATTGTAAAGTCTACTTTAAACCCTAAAACAGCCTCAAGCTCCTGCAGGAAAAAATGAGCTAAATCGTCAATTTGTTTTTTGTTCAGCATTCCTATTTGTTTTACTGGCGCAAGGGAAGTTACTTAATAGCCCCCCTACCCACAAATAGATTTGGTGTACCCCCCTAATGTGTTTATAACGTATTCCTGCGTCGCTGCACTCCGCAGTTTAAACAGTTGCTAGAGTTAGAAGAAAGCTGACCCATTGGTTTCTCTTTTTTTCAGGGGATTTGATGAGCTACGCTCAACTTAACTTCTTACACCTGAGAAAGCTGGTCCACTGGACTAGTAGTTTTCATTCTTAATCCTTACTTCTTATGGTAACTATTACAGGCTACAGCACCCGTGAAGGTGCCTGTGGCAAGCAATCCCTATTCCTACATGTGGAAAGTGACTTGATCCCAAAGTCAAGTCAAACCTCTGGACGTACCTACTTCATTACGCGTAAAGCCAAAGTACTGGCAGCCATTGATGAAGAGTTAGCCCAGCAACTCATTGGACATACCCTTCCTGGTACCATTACCAAGCAGGAGGTAGAACCCTTTGAGGTTACAGATTATCATTCTGGTGAAACTAAGATGCTGCACCACCGGAATGTATATGTATCAGCAGCATCATAAGTTAAACATGGCGGGTGTAGTAGCATCCGCCTTTTTCATTTTTAAAGTTTATGAAACTAGAGAAAGCCAGTAAGAGCAAATCTTACATGCGCGTTGCACTCCAAGGTGCTTCAGGCAGTGGTAAAACCTATAGTGCCTTGCGTTTAGCATTTGGGCTGACACGTGAGCATAATATAGCTATCGTAGATACAGAGAATGGGAGTGCCCATCTGTATTCTTCCTTAGGAGATTACCATGTGCTACAGCTTAGTGCTCCATTTACACCTGAGCGTTATATGGAAGCCATTGATGTATGCATTGCTAATGGAGTACATACCATAGTCATTGATTCATTATCCCATGAGTGGGAAGGTAATGGTGGGGTATTGGAAATGCACGGCAGTAGTAGTGGTAGTAACAGCTTTGCCAATTGGGCTAAGATTACACCAAGACACAATGCATTGATTCAGCATATCCTTAATGCACCTGCACACATTATTGTCACCCTTCGTAGTAAGCAAGAGTATGCTTTGAAGAAAGATGATAGGGGACGTACTACACCTCAAAAACTAGGCATGAAGCCTATACAAAGGGACGGTATAGATTATGAATTTACTACAGTCTTAGCCATTGACATGAACCATAAAGCAGTGGCTGTAAAAGACCGTACAGGACTCTTCCCATTGGACACGCCATTTACCATTACTGAAGAGGTAGGCAAACGCCTGTTGCAATGGGCTTCAGAAGAGCAGAATACCCCTGTTGTCCCTGCTCCCTTATCTAATAACCACGTTAATGATTACCAGAACGCTTATGGAAACTAAAAACCAGTTTATTGTAGCCAATACTACCAGCAGTAGTGTAGCTGAAATGAAGAAGGACCACATCATCCCAGTCTTTGCCAAAGACAATGAAGTGGCTATTGCCCATTATGAGTTTGTACAGCAGGCTTATGATGCCGTACAGATGTACTTTGGAGATACCCTCATACCAGAACCACTGATAAGGGTTAGTCACCCCATACAAGGACGTATCCCTGAGGCCATGCACAAGAAACCTGCAGAGCTTTTGGATCATGAGAAGACCTTGTACTATGAGCGTATGATGTTCTTGGTGCAGGTGCCCTCCATTACCAAAGTCATTGATGGTAAAGTGGTGAATCTTGTAGTAGCAGGAGTGAAAGCATTTAACCAAGACAAAATGCACGGTAAGACCACCCCACAGAAGTTTAAAGTAGCTATTGGGTTTCAGGTGCATGTATGTAGTAACCTCTGCATTTTTACGGACGGCTACGTGAAAGAAATCCATACTAGCAATACAGACGACTTGTATTTAGACGTCTACAACTTGTGTGCTTCTTTTCATCCTGATAGAGAAGTGCAGAAGCTACAAGCATGGGCTGATACTTACTTGAGTGAGGTACAATTCTGGGAGTTTGTAGGAAAAGTACGTAGTGACTTTTACAACCCTAAGATTGATACCAGCAGTTGGTTGGGTGATCAGCAGATGGCCAAAGTAGTACGTGGTTACTTCATGGATGAGCACTTTGCTTCAGAAGAAGATGGTAGCATCTCTTTGTGGAATTTATATAACCTGCTTACAGAAGCCAATAAGAGCAGTTATGTGGACAGTTACTTAGACAGGTATGCTGGGATTGAGCAATTGATTCACTTAGCCCATGTTTAGTTGGTCTTTTGTATTGTCAATTCTCATGTTCAATGGTCTTATTGCCTACTTCTATGCTGAGATTAGAAGTACATACAGGGATAAGTATCCGTTTGTTGTGGCTTACATAAAGACCTTGCGCTACCTCTTGATCTATGTGGTCTTGGCGGCTGTTACCAGATTGTTTTAATCAGAACCCATCAGCAGAAATGTTGATGGGTTTTTTTTAACCCTTTTTATACTAAATAATTCCAACACATTAGCCTTGAAGTACGGTAAACATTGAGGATAATGGAATTAACTCAAATTCATTCTTTCCAATTCACTTATGCTACGTTCCATACCTTTTAACATGTACATGCTACCAATGAGGTAATCGTTATCTATGAAAACCCCGTTGGGGGTAATAGCTTCAAAGTAATACTCAATGGTGTCATTGACTTGAATGAAATGAAGGCTCAGCTGAGAGTCTTTGCTCTGGTAAATGATTTTGGTTTGTAACGTATTCATAAGATTGATTTTGTACAAACCTCCTGAAGATTTAACCACAACTCCAAGTTTTGTGAAAAACAAAAGGTTATTCACTAAATTTAGACCTTCAAATAAAAAATCTAACTATGTTTTTAGGAATATTTGGACCAAGTCTGGTCAAATCAAATTAATAGAAGGGTCTTGGATGTAGCGATACCAAGAGGTGCAACTCCTGCTCAAGTTCAACAGCTAGAGAAGGCAATCGAACTAGCAAAAAATAAGAATGTTGAAATATTAATCCATGTGGTACAATGATATCTAGATACAGTTCCATCTATGTAGGTGCAGAAAAAATGTCAGTTGTGACATTGTATCAACGAGAATTTAGTCATTTTGTTGAAGCAAAGCCTGTTTGGATATTCAAAAAATCGGAAGTTTCAATAGAATTACTGAAGGAAACGATAATTGCGAGTTTGAATGAGAGTCGTGTGATGTCAGAAAAGGAATATCAAATTAATAGTGTTCATTCAGACCTGAGAAAATTATTGAAAGTTCCTAGTTATAAACAATTAAGGACCTACGAGCAATTTATAATTGAGTTGAGTAATGATTTGTTGATTTTAACCCCTTTAGTTTATCAACCTGGTAAAAGATGGCGAACTGAGGACCATGAAAACAAGTGTAGTTTTGCTTTCAATGAGTTTGATTCATTAGTGGATTTGATAGTTTCCCGACCAGGATGAGGAATGTGACCGCTTGGTGAGTGCTTTGTATAGCAAGGGACTGACACAGAATCAGGTCTCTGATGTCTTCGAGCAAGTCTATGGCAAACATTACAGCACTAGCAGCATCAGCCGCATGCTGGATGGCATCCGCGAGGAGGTGACCATGTGGTTGACTCGTCCTTTGGAGTAGCGATAGTTTCCCAAAAAGTGTGTCTGCAAAAAAAGTGTAAACCAGCTTGTGTTAGTTTTAGAGTGTTCCCGCCCCTCAAAGCAACTTCGCCAGATCCTTTCTTTTGGTGTCATCAAACTGAACCTAAACTGGTAAAGAATTACAACTGTTACGTTTGCCCCACTAAAATTAAGTGCTGATACCTCTGTTCAAACTTCAAAACACATGATAAATAGTAAGGGGTGTCAATTTTCTCAGATAGAGACTGAAACAATGCTTGAAGCTCCTGAAGAGTTGCTTTCCTGCCTTCTTCAGTAAAACTATCCCAATACTTAAAAGAGTCTGAAGACTCTAAAATTCTACGGTTCCTTTCTATGAATGCTTCTTTTTCCATTTTAAAATCACTCTCTGATATGGGAATAGCTCTCTTTAAAACCAAATGATTATAAATATCCCATTCTGCATAAGCTTGAATCCTAGGTTTGTTATGTGAGAAGAACGTACCACCACGGGCAATGATGGCGTAAATATCATTTATGGAATTATAGAGCTCTAACAATTTCTCACGCTCAGCCTCGTAGTTATCATGAGCGTATCTTTTCTTCAAGAAATATGTATACCACAAGTAGTAAGTGTCTTGTCCTATCTCGCTTGTAAAAGTTATTTCCTCAAAGCTGTCATAGTTAGAGTAATATGTGAAATCAGGATCACTTACAGTATCAGAAAAGAACTCCTTTCTCTGCTGAACTATTTTGTTGTACTCTTCTTTAAGGGCGTAATACTCCAGGGTTGGACTAGTTGAAATGTGCAATGTATCCTCTTGCGTAATATGCTCATCTATACTAGCATCATCCTTTGGACTGATATGACATCCTGAAAATAAGGTCATAAGAAGTAGATGAATACAAATGGCTTTGCTGTTCACGTGATTAACAATTTTTATCCTGTAAGAGCTGATATCCTTCAATAGTCCTGCTATATCCAGGCTTACATAAAGGATGCAATCTATTAGACTCAGTTTGTGAGTTTGTCTAAATTTAAGTCAATCAAGGAAATGTTTTACGTCTCAATTTAGACTACAGTTCTGGCATATCAATAACCTTCAGCTGTTGTATTTCAAGCCCTCTTAAATACGTAAGACTTGTCTTAAGGTCAGCATGTCCCATGACCTGCTGTAGGACGGTAAGTGATCCTGTCTTTTCATATACTTTAACACTGCCTGAATGCCTAAATGAATACAACGTATGGTGTTTGTCTAGGAGTGTACTTTGATTCTTGTATCTACTCCAGAGTGTTTTGAAGTAATCAGCATTGTAAGCTTCTGGAGCGCCACTAAAAATGTTGTGGTGTGATGGTCCACCAGTTAAGTAGGGTCTAATGTATTCTGGTACAGGGATCACTCTGTTACGTTTTCCCTTGGTTCTATCCCCTGAGAGGGACACTTGTGACAATAATGACGTAAAATCACCCCATAAAAGTTGGCGTATCTCTTGATGGGGTCTTAACAGACATCCATAAGTAAGTATACAGCAGAGGTGTAGCTTAGGGTTAAACTTGTAGATGTCCTTTAGTACTTCTTCTATGTTAGTAAAAGGTTTGTGTAGCTTCTGTGAAGCACGTCTTGGCTTGTTGTTTTGCTTCCAGTTACCTGTGTAGCCATACTCTCTTAAACGTTCTTCAAGTACACCTATATACCTTCTAGCATTATTGTAAGAAGTATTACTCCAATGCTTCTTGGTAGAGAGGAATTTTGTGAAGGTGTCTTCTGTTATCTCACCTTTAGTATGATTACAGATGTTACGAACGTAGTAGTATAGGTCCTTAAGGTACTTACTAGAGTAGTTCTCCTGCTTCATGTTGTTATAGATGGACCACAAGTGATCGGTAGTAGCAGGCCCTACAATTTTACCCTGGTCTTTTTTGTCATTCTTGACACTTTCAGGAGTCCATCCATTACGTATGGCTAGTTGGTAGTCCAGCTTTAAATCTTCAAATGCTGCTCTACGTTCTTCAACTGGATATCTGTTAGGTGACTTCTGTAGTCCAATAGCTTTGCCATTGTAGAATCTGTAGCGTTTGCCTTGGAAGGTTAAACTAATATAATAGTTGTCTTTTTTTAGTGGTGTTACACTGATGGTGTAGTTCATTACTGACCATTTTTGTGACTACTTTTACATACACCACACAAATAATAATTGTGTAACTATCTAGTTTACAATATATTCCTCCTTAGCTCAGTTGGTTAGAGCATCTGACTGTTAATCAGAGGGTCCTTGGTTCGAGCCCAAGAGGAGGAGCAACAGAAAAGCCCAGCACTTAGTGTTGGGCTTTTTCTTTTTGCATACAATTTGCATACAAAATCGGCCCAAAATACCTCTGACAGATGCGAGCAAAGAGGAAGTTTAATCCTGCTAAAGCAAGTCTTTGATTCAGTAAGAGTATCTTTAGCTCTTATGAAAAAATATTTCCTTTCTGCTCTACTCACTGTAGGTTCCTTTTTGGGATGGTCGCAGAGCCTTCCGTTCGATTTTGAAAGTGCCACTTCCGGGATGACCGGTTACGATGGCGCCA
>WTIZ01000062.1 GCA_011525035.1 Cryomorphaceae bacterium
TTTGAGATGAATAACCATTTCAAAAACAAACAATGAAAAAGGCTTTACTAATTGTAGGTGCATTTATCACAGGTGTATCTGCTTACGCACAAGAGGCAGCTGCTGATTCTTTGTTCAACATGTTGGACGAAATCACAGTAACTTCTAATGTAATTGATATTGCTAAGGAGCGTGAAACTCCAATCGCAGTATCGACTATTTCACCAGCTGAGATTTCTCTCAAGGTTGGTAACCTCGAATTTGTAGAGGTAATGAATAACACTCCAGGTGTTTACGCTACTAAACAAGGTGGTGGTTACGGTGATTCACGACTATCTCTTCGTGGTTTCGATCAGCGAAACACTTCTTTCTTGATCAACGGTCAGCCGGTTAACGATATGGAGAACGGTTGGGTTTACTGGTCAAACTGGCAAGGTCTATCTGATGTAGCTTCAGGTATTCAGATTCAGCGTGGTCTTGGTGCTTCAAGATTGGCAGTCCCTTCTGTGGGTGGTACAGTAAGTATCTTCACGAAAGCTGCTGAGTTAAAGCAAGGTGGATCTTTCGCTCAATCGGCTGGTAACGACGGTTACTTTAAAACTACTGCTTCTTACAACTCTGGTAAGGATGCTAATGGTTGGGCATCTTCTGTACTTATCTCTCGTTGGATGGGTAACGGCTACATTAACCAAACGCAAGGTGAAGGTTACAACTACTTTGCAGCTGTAGGATATAACCCTGAAGGATCTGATCACAGCATGAACTTGAGCATCATCGGTGCAGGTCAATGGCACCACCAACGTGATGTTTGGGTGAGCATCCGCGATTACCAGCACTTTACTGCTGATAACGGTTTCAAAGGTGACGGTGGCGAAATCAACCGTCGTTGGAACACAAACGGTGGTACTTTGAACGGCGAAGAATTTTCTATGCGTCGTAACTTCTACAACAAGCCGCTTGCTACGTTCAACTGGGATTGGGATATCGCTGAGAACGTGAAATTGGCTACTTCTTTGTACGGCTCTGCGGGTCGTGGTGGTGGTACAGGTCCACGTGGTAACTACTTCCGCAATAGTGATATGAACGTTCTTCCTTACCGTAAAGATCTTTACGAGCACTGGGTTGAAGATATGGATGGTGATGCTTCAAGAAATTCAGACGGTACTATCGACTTCGATAACATCGTTGCTTTAAATCAAAGCACTACCGATCCTTATACTGGTGAGATCTCAGATTTCAACGGTCAATTGATTGGTTCTAACGGTTTCCGTGATAGCAACGTTAACCGTGCTGTAATGGTACGTCGTGCTTCGATGAACTCACACAACTGGATTGGTGCGATCTCTAACTTGGAGATTACTCAAGGTAAGATGACATACTCTATCGGTGTGGATCTACGTAACTACACTGGTTACCACTACCGTGCAATGAACAACTTGATGGGTCTTGATGGATACTACTCAACTGGTAACGATAACGAGAACGGTCGTATCATCAACACTACAATTGAGGCGTCTCCATTTAACAACACGGGTATTGCAGGTCCAAAACTAGATTACTACAACATTGGTAAAGTAGGATGGCAAGGTTTGAACGGTATGGCTGAATACAACGACAATGGTCGTTTGACTGCAGTAGTTCAAGCTGGTGTAAGTAACCAAAGCTTCCAACGTATCGATTACTTCGATCAAGCAAACAATCCAGTTTCAGAGGTAAGTAGCCTATTAGGTGGTTACGCGAAAGGTGGTGCGAACTACAACATCGATGACCAATCTAACGTATTTGCTAACGCTGGTTACATTTCTCGTCAGCCAAACTTTGACGGTGTATTCCCAGGTTATGCAAATGATATCAACCCAGATCTACAGAACGAGGAAATCATTTCATTCGAATTGGGTTACGGTTACCGTACAAGCAACTTGGTATTGAATGTAAACGCTTACGCTACTAACTGGGGTAACCGTTTCATTTCTCGCTCATTGTTAAACGCGAACGGTACAGAAGGAACTGCTCAGTTCCGCGATATCGATGTTCAGCACAATGGTATCGAGCTTGAGGCAACTTACTTTGCTTCAAACAACTTGACTGTTAAGACTATGCTTTCATTGGGTGACTGGAGATACACTAAAGATTTCGAATCTGTATTGTTTGACGACAACCAGAACGAAATTGGTACTGGTACTCTTTATGTTGCTGGTGCTCGCGTAGGTGATGCAGCTCAAACTACTGCAGTTTTGAACGCTGATTACAAAGTAGGTAAGAAGACTAGCTTGGATATGAACTTCCGTTACGTTGATGGTCTATACGCTGACTGGTCAGTAGTAGATTCAGACTTCAAAAATGCCGATAATAATGGTGCGTTGAAGCTTCCATCTTACAACTTAATTGATATGGGTGTTACTACTCGTTTCGATTTGTTCGGTAACAGCGCTTCATTCCGCTTCAACGTGAACAACTTGTTGAACACAGTTTACATTGCTGAATCTAACACCAACATTCACGCAGGTGAAGGCGATCCAACATGGAACGGCGTACACACTGCAAACTCTGTATGGTTCGGTTTCGGTCGTACTTGGAATGCTACTTTGCGTTACAACTTCTAAGAGTCGATTTATTTGATTCTCAGCCCCGCCGCTTG
>WTIZ01000025.1 GCA_011525035.1 Cryomorphaceae bacterium
TTTGAGATGAATAACCATTTCAAAAACAAACAATGAAAAAGGCTTTACTAATTGTTAGTGCTTTCATGGCGAGTTTCGCTGTTTCTGCACAGGACGCATCTGCAACAGCAGATTCCTTGTTCAACATGTTGGACGAGATCACAGTAGTATCCGATGTAATTGATGTTGCTGTAGCGCGTGAGACGCCTGTTGCAGTTTCAACAATCTCTCCTTCGGATATCTCACTGAAAGTGGGTAACATGGAGTTCCCAGAAATCATGAACACTACGCCAGGTGTTTATGCTACAAAACAAGGTGGTGGTTACGGTGACTCACGCATCTCTTTGCGTGGTTTTGACCAAACTAACACTTCTTTCTTGATTAACGGTCAGCCGGTAAACGACATGGAAAATGGTCGTCTTTACTGGTCGAACTGGCAGGGTCTAACTGATGTTGCTTCTGGTATTCAGATTCAGCGTGGTTTAGGTGCTTCTAAGTTGGCTGTTCCTTCTGTGGGTGGTACAATCAGTATCTTCACAAAAGCAGCGGATATGAAAGAAGGCGGTTCGTTTACTCAGGCGGCAGGTAACGATGGTTACTTTAAATCTTCAGCTGTTTACAACACTGGTGTAAACGACAAAGGTTGGGCGACTTCTTTGCTTTTGAGCCGTTGGATGGGTAACGGTTACATCAACCAAACGCAAGGTGAAGGTTGGAACTACTTCGCTTCTGTAGGTTATGCTCCTAAGGGTTCTGATCACAGCTTGAACTTTACGTTCTTGGGTGCAGGTCAATGGCACCACCAACGTGATGTATGGGTAAGTATCCGTGATTACCAGCACTTCACTGCTGATAATGGTTTCAAAGGTGACGGTGGCGAAATTAACCGTCGTTGGAACTCAAACGGTGGTACGCTTAATGGAGAAGAATTCTCTATGCGTCGTAACTTCTACAACAAGCCTTTGGCAACGTTGAACTGGGATTGGGAAATTAACTCAACTTGGAAATTGGTTTCTTCTTTCTACGGCTCTGCGGGTCGTGGTGGTGGTACTGGTCCACGTGGTAACAACTACCGTGCTGCTGAATCTGATATCCTTCCTTTCCGTAAGGATTTGTACCAACACTACATCGAGAACGGAAGAGGTTCAAGAAACGATGACGGTACTATCGACTACGATGCTGTAGTTGCTGCTAACCAGAACAACACAAGTGGTTACACTGGTGATATCTCAAACTTCGCTGGTCAATTGATCGGTTCGAACGGTTTCCGTGATAGCAACGTTAACCGTGAGATCTTGATTCGTCGTGCTTCTATGAACTCACACAACTGGCTTGGTGCAATCTCTAACCTAGAAGGTCAGTTTGGTAAAGTACGTACGTCTATCGGTATTGATTTGAGACAGTACAAAGGTTTCCACTACCGTACAGTAAATAACCTAATGGGTCTTGACGGATACTATTCAACTGGTAACCGTAACTCAGGTGGTCAAATCATCAACACAACAATCAACGCAAGTCCATTCAACAACACTGGTTTGAACGGTCCTAAGATTGATTACTACAACGTAGGTAACGTTGGTTGGGCCGGTCTTAACGGTTTGGTAGAATACAACGAGGACAACCTTTACAATGTAGTTCTTCAAGCAGGTGTTAGTAACCAGAGCTTCCAACGTGAGGATTACTTTGATCAACCAGCTAACCCAATCTCTGATACTCAGAACTCTTTGGGTGGTTACGTGAAAGGTGGTGCTAACTACAACATGAACGATGCGTCGAACTTCTTCTTCAACGCAGGTTTCATTTCACGTCAAGCACAGTTTGGTGCAGTATTCCCGAACTACGGAAACACGATTAACGAAGATTTGGAAAACGAAGAAATCGTTTCATTCGAAGCAGGTTACGGTTACACATCGAACAACCTACGCATCAACGTGAACGCTTACTCTACTACTTGGGGTAACCGTTTCCAAACAGTTTCTTTGAGCAACGCTCAAGGTGTTGACGGTACTGCTCAGTTCCGTGATATCGATGTACGTCACAACGGTTTGGAGATTGAAGCAGATTACTTTGCTACTGACAAACTACGTTTGAAAGCAATGACTTCATTCGGTGACTGGAGATACACTAAAGACTTTACTGCTACTCTATTTGATGACAACCAACAAGCAATCGGTGAAGGTACTTTGTACTTGAAAGGTGCTAAAGTTGGTGATGCAGCACAAACTACTGCATACTTCACAGCAGATTACACTGTAGCTAAAGGTGCTAGCATTGATCTAGGTCTACGTCTAGTTGACGGATTGTACGCTGACTTCTCAATCGTTGATGAAGAATTCTACGCTCCTGATAACAGAGGTGCAGTAAAGCTTCCTTCTTACGGTCTAATCGATTTGGGTGCTACTTACAGAATGAACGGATTTACTTTCCGTTTGAACGTGAACAACTTGGCAAACACAGTATACATTGCTGAGTCTAACACAAGTATTCACGCTGAAGATGGTGACCCAACATGGAACGGTATCAACACTGCTAACTCAGTGTGGTTCGGTTTCGGTCGTACGTGGAACGCTTCTTTGCGTTACAACTTCTAAGAGTCGATTTATTTGATTCTCAGCCCCGCCGCTTG
>WTIZ01000027.1 GCA_011525035.1 Cryomorphaceae bacterium
ATAAAAAACCCGCGCCAATGGCGCGGGTTTTTAGAAGCCCCGAAGGGAATCAAACCCTTATCTCAGGTACCGGAAACCTGCATTCTATTCGTTGAACTACGGAGCCGGAATATTATCCAATTACTGAACCGCTCGCTGCACCGCCCTCTGGGCTCATCAGGCGCAATTTGCCGTCTGCGTCTTCAGCCATCAGCAGCATGCCTTGGCTTTCTACCCCGCGGATCTTGCGTGGAGGAAGGTTCATGAGTACGGTCACTTGCTTGCCCACCATTTCCTCTGGTGAGAAGTGCTCAGCAATACCGCTTACGATGGTGCGCTGATCGAGACCTGTGTCTACCAAGAATTTGAGCAGTCGATCTGCCTTTGGTACGCGCTCTGCTTCAAGGATGGTTCCTACGCGAAGGTCCATTCCCATAAATTGGTCAAAGCTGATATCTTCCTTCTGTGGTGCGTGTGTGCTCTCTTCCACTACTTCTTCTTTTTGAACTAAGGTTGCTTCAAGTTTGGCGCGTTGCGCTTCTACTTGGCTGTCTTCAATTTTAGCAAATAACAATTCCGCTTTGCCAAGCTGCGTGCCAGCGGCAACGATGGTTTCGTTGTTGGTCGATTCCCATTCTGGTAGGGTGTCCATTGCCAACATGCTGCGAAGCTTCGCCGCTGTTGTTGGAAGGAACGGTTCAAAAACGATGCTCAATACCGCCGTGATTTGTGTAGCGACATACAGTACCGCACCAGCACGGGCTGGATCTTGCTTGTATACTTTCCAAGGCTCTTGCTCCTGGAGGTATTTATTTCCAAGGCGGGCAACACTCATGGCCTCACCGATCGCCTCACGGAATTTAAAATCTTCCAAGTTTTTGGCAATGCGACGTCCGTATTGGGTCATCGTCGCTAAGGCCTCGCGATCTGCGTCCGTTAGCGTACCTGGCTCTTGTACTACGCCGTCGTAATATTTGTGTGTAAGGACCATCACGCGGTTCACGAAGTTTCCAAAGCCTGCTACAAGCTCGCTGTTGTTGCGCTGCTGGAAGTCCGCCCAGGTGAAGTCGTTGTCTTTAGTCTCAGGCATCGTAGCAGTGAGCACGTAGCGAAGTACGTCCTGCTGACCTGGGAAATCTTGTAAGTATTCGTGCAACCAAACTGCCCAGTTTTTCGAGGTACTCAACTTGCGGCCCTCTAGGTTGAGGAATTCGTTCGCAGGAACCTGCTTTGGCAACGCATAGTCGCCGTGCTGCTGCAGCATGGCTGGGAAGATGATACAGTGGAATACGATGTTGTCTTTTCCGATAAAGTGTACGATTTCCGCATCCTCGCCTTTCCAGTACTGCTCCCAATCGTTCGGTAGAAGTTCTTGAGTGGCACTGATGTATCCGATAGGTGCATCAAACCATACGTACATGACCTTGCCCTCGGCGCCCTCAATAGGCACAGGGACTCCCCAATTTAAATCGCGGGTCATTGCGCGCGGTTGCAATCCATCGCCGGCATTCAACCAGCTCATGCACTGGCCGATAACATTGGGTTTCCAATTTTCGCGGCTCTCCAAGAACGTACGCAGATCATCGCTGAGTTTGTCGAGCGGCAAGAACCAATTTGTCGTATTGCGCAACTCCGGTTTAGCGCCGCTTAGGGCACTCTTAGGGTTGATCAGTTCGGTAGGCGACAACGACGTACCACATTTCTCACATTGATCGCCATAGGCTTCTTCATGGCCACATTTAGGACAAGTCCCAGTGATGTAGCGGTCGGCCAAGAATTGGCCCGCCTCAGGATCAAAATACTGCTGCGTTTCCTTCGCTTCAAGCGCACCTTTTTCATACAAGTTCATGAAGAACTCCTTGGCGTTCTTATGATGCTGCTCGCTAGAAGTGCGGCTGTAATGGTCAAAGCTAATCCCAAACTCTTCGAAGGCACCGCCCATCATTGCGTGGTAACGATCCACCACCTCTTGCGGGGTGATGCCCTCGTTTTTCGCCTTGATAGTGATAGGCACTCCGTGCTCGTCAGAGCCACAAACGAACTTCACATCCCGACCCCGCATTCGCATGTAGCGCACGTAGATGTCCGACGGCAAATAGCAGCCGGCCAAGTGACCAATGTGGATGGGACCGTTGGCGTACGGCAAAGCTGCCGTGACCATGATTTTTTTGTTCGTACTCATGTGGACTAATGACCTAATTAATGGTATCGCGAAGATAGGAAGGTTTTATGTGCTATTTTTCCGCTATGAAACAAAGAATTCCCGCTTTATTAAAGCCCGGTGATTTGATCGGATTGAGTGCTACCGCAAGGTTTGCCACAAGGGAAATGATTTCAACGGCCAAGGCCTACATTGAAGCCGCGGGCTTCAACGTCTTTTATTCTGAAGACATTTTACTGCAGGACGGTCAGGTAGCTGGTACGAAAGAGGCGCGTATTCGTACGACCAATGCGCTCATTCACAACGAAGAAGTCAAGGCTATTTGGAACATCCGAGGCGGATATGGGAGCGCCGAAATTGTAGACCATATTGATTGGGAAGCCTTGCAAGCACAGCCTAAGTGGCTCATTGGTTTCTCAGACTTTACCACCTTTTTGTCGCATGCTTACCAAAAAGGCATACCTAGTATTCATGGTGCTATGCCGGTAAGCTTCGAAAAAACGAATAAAGAAGACCTCCAGGCCACTTTTGAATTGCTTCAAAACGGACCAAAACCGCTTGCCCTTACCTCGGCAGCAGCCCCGTGTAGCGGTAAGGTTATTGGTGGGAATTTGAGCGTAATCTACTCCATCTATGGAACGCCTTCCCTACCCACATTAGAGGGTACAGTACTGCTGCTTGAGGATTTAGACGAATACCATTACCACCTCGACCGAATGCTTCTGGCTTTGGAGCGAAAAGGTGCTTTTAAGGGAGTAAGCGCTGTCCTCTTGGGCCAATTCTCTGATATCCATGACCACGATACACCTTGGGGAGACTCCGTAGAACAGACCTTGGTCAAGTACTTTGAAGCCGCAGGAATTCCGGTACTTCAAAATATGCCTTTCGGACATACTTCAAAGCAGTTTCCGATTGTCATTGGCAGCCATGCTGAAATTTCTGAGCATGAAATCGCCTTCACGCTCTAGGCTGCTGATAACTTAGAGTTTTCCACCATTCTTGCTAGTAGGCACCTTGTACAGCAACCTTTGTGCATGGACTATAGATTGTATGAAAAGCATGCAGCAGCCTACCTGAGAAATGACCATTGCGAGGTCCTGGTCGAAAACTACCGACGCTCGCGCACTCAGATTGATGTTGTTGCTCGAAAAAATGGCGTATTGATTGTTGCTGAAGTGAAATACCGGAAGCACGGAGGGCTTCCTGAAGGGCTAATTTCCCATGGGCAAAAAGAGCGTATTCACCGAGAAATAGGTCCCTTAATGGTCAAGTACCACTGCAACGAATGGCAGCTACTGCTCTTCTTTTACCGAGCGAAAAGCTTCGTACCTGAAATAATTGCCTTAGAATGTTAGTCATTCGCTCGCTTTCGTAGTGCTAATGGCCTCGAACTAAGCTAACTTTGCAGAAAATATTCCTGCCATGCGCAACAGTCGTTCTAATAGCAACGGACCTCGTCGAGGAAAGTCTCAAAACTCAAACAATCGCTTTGCGAGTGGCCCTAAGAAAACTTGGGACCGCGAGGAGAAAGGTGACCGTCCGCAGCGCGGTGCTCGCCCTGCGAAGAAATACAGAGGCGTTCGCAGCAAAACTGCAGAACAACTCAGTGGTGCCAGCGACGAAGTTCGTTTGAATAAGTATTTATCTAATGCAGGCATTTGTTCGCGTCGCGAAGCCGATGACCTCATTGGTGCTGGATTGGTGTCGGTCAATAATAAAGTCGTGACCTCCATGGGCTACAAAGTGAAGCCTACAGATGTCGTGAAATACAATGGCACCACGTTGAAGACAGATAAGTTGCGTTATGTACTTCTTAATAAGCCGAAGGGATTCCTTGCTTCGATGGACGATCCCAAAGCACGCAAGACTGTTTTTGAACTTGTCGGGAATGCATGCAACGAAAGAATCTACCCTGTTGGGCAGATGGAACGCGGCAGCACTGGAGTTCTGTTGTTTACCAACGATGCGGATACTGCAAAAAAATTGACCAAAGGAGTTAATGGTGCAGCGAACATCTATCATATAGTGCTTGATAAGCCGTTAAGTAAACAACAGCTCGATACCATTGCCGCAGGCACTGTCTTAGAAGATGGACCGGTTCCGGTGGAGGAAATCAATTTTACCGACGAGAAGAACAAGCGCGAAATAGGCATGCGTATTCACGTAAACAAGCCTCGAATAGTGCGCCGTCTGTTTGCTCATTACGGTTTCGAGGTGGAGAAATTGGACCGCGTATCCTTCGCAGGTCTAACTAAAAAGAGATTAAATAGAGGCGATTACAGGCACCTCGATCCTAAAGAGGTGGGCTTCTTAAAAACGAGATAAGCGAATGCGCAAGGCATTGAAGGTTCTTGGTATACTGTTCGGGATAGTGGTGTTGCTGCTAGGTGGCGCCGCCGGGTACATTTATACGCAACAAGATGCCATCATCGCCGGCGGCGTAGCGAAGATTAACGAGCAGCTCAAGGCACCCGTTTCTGTGGGTAGTATAGAACTTGATTTGCTCGGTGGATTCCCTAGAGTACGAATCGCACTGAATGACGTGCGTATCGAAGACCCCCTCCGTAACAACGAATTTCTCCTAGAGGCCCAATATGTGGGTCTAGGCATGAACGTATTTTCCGTTATTCAAGGGGAATATGTGGTCGAAGAATTAAGTGTAAGCGAAGGCCGTTTGCATTTGTTCGACAATGGGAAAGAAGCGAATTGGGATTTGTTTAATTCCACAGAAGGTGATGCGTCCACGAGCGTCGGATTGGACCGCGTTGAACTTCAGAATTTGGCCCTTACCTACCTTGCCCCTGCAGACGGCATCGACTATACGTGTTATGCAAATAGTGCTGTTCTTTCCGGGGTCATTGATGAAGCAATCACCTTGAGCGGACGCGCGGACCTCATAGAAAATGAGCTGCGTTTAGATCAAGAACTCTGGGTACGTGAGGCAGCACTTTCAGGAGCCTTCGAGTTTAATAGCGAAGCAAATAACTGGGAGATCTCCTCGTCAAAAATCAATGTGAATGGCGGCTCTTTGAGCGGCTCTTTGAATCAAGACGGTGGTGAATTGGCACTAGAAACTGGCGATCTATTGCCCGTAATGGAAAGTTTACCGCTGCTCGAATTTGAAGATATTTCTATCGAGAAATTCAACAGCTCGCTGCGCTGGAAAGGTACCTACGATCAGTGGGCGCTATACCTTCAACCGGCGGGTAGCGCATTCTCTTACAAAGGGATTTCCATTTCAGACTGCAGTGCCAGCGTTGATATTCTTTGGGACGATGTTCCTAGCATCAACATTGAAAACATCGCCCTGAAAACGACCACAGGAGAGTTGCGCGGTTCAGCTTCTTTGGACGGTAAAAAACCATTATTGAGTGCCAATGTTGAGGGCGGCTCTAACCTGAGTGAACTCTTCGCTTTCGTCGATATCGAAACGCTCAATAATCCTATGGGATTCTGGAGCGGCTCTGAGCTTACCATTGCACAACGCTTCAACAATTGGGATGAGTTTGAGCCCATTGGAGAGACTGTGTTTGAAGGGAATTTACAGTTGAAAGAGGTGAGCTTTGGGATCAGCGAGAGTAACATCAACTTTGAAAATCTTGAGGCGGAATTAACCGTAAAAGGCGATGATATCAGAGTCGATCGCTGCTTCGTGCAGAGTGGACCGAACAACGCAGTGGCCACAGGAGCTGTCCTTGATGCATTGAACGGCCGACCACAAGTGGCGTTGCGACTAGAAAGCCCGACCATAGATGCAGACCCCCTACTCTTTTGGGAGTTTGAAGACAGTGAAGACCAGGACGATGATTTCGGATTCGATTTTGAGGTGGACCTGTTCATCGACAACCTCAACCTAGGTAAGTTCGACGGTAAAGGATTGCGAGGAACCATATACAACCGAGGCACAAAGCTTCTAGGAAGAGAAATGCGCATTGACGGATGTGGCGGAACCTTTAGAGGGAATTGGGCCTTGGCAGAAGAATCTACGGGCAGCCGTTTCTGGAGTTCAGCATCTTGTACAACCATAGAAATGGACCAGCTTCTGAAGAGCTTCGACAGCTTTGATATTGAAGACTTGGATGAAAGTAATTTGAAAGGGACGGTGAACGCGACAGCGGAATTGACGTTCCACTTCGATAGAGAATGGGACGTTATCTCAAAGCGCACCAGTATTGACGCTGAGGCTGAGGTACGAAACGGAACCCTGCAGAACTACGCACCGCTCCAAGAGCTTAGTGCCTTTGTGGACCGCGACGAACTCTCCCGCATCGACTTTCCGTATTTAAAGGGGCCGTTCCAGATTCGCGGGGACACCTTGATTATACCAGAGACTCGCGTGGACAATAGTGCCATCAATCTATGGGTGAACGGTTGGCAGAATCTAGAGACCGATGATATCGAATATAGCATCCGAATTGGGCTCAAGGATTTGGCCTTGCGCGGGAAGAATTCGAACCGCGATTTGGGAACTTGGGTGGCAGAGGCTGAAACCGAAAATCAGCCCTACATGAGACTTCTAGTGGGCTGTAACCTCGACGACCCATGCATCAGCTTGGACCGACAGCAGATTCGCACCTCCTTAAAGTCTACCATTAAGCAAGAGAAAGAAGACCTAAAGACGCTCTTCAAGCGCGACGAAGAACAGGAACGTCAAAACGACAGGAATAAGGGCAGTTTTGAATTGCTCTGGCCAGAATCTGACAGCCTACAGGTTCACTTAGGCAGGTAACTACTTTGGGGCGAACGTCGCCAAGAAATGATTTCGGTGGTCCTTTCCTGCCTTTTCTAGTCCAATGCGTACAATCAAACGTGTGTACAATCCTTCCTGTAGATAAGCCGCCATATGATCTTCGGCCAATTCAGGTTGCTGCTGCCACAAACATTTCATCAACCAGCCAATGGCCTTTTGTAAAATCTCAGGGGCATCCTCTGCAGCTACCGGTGCGTAGGCTAGTAATTCATCGTACCTGCCTTGTTTTAGCATCCAAAGCTGAGCAACAATAGCCGCACGCTTCTTCCACATATTTGGACTTTCAAGCAATTCCTCCAACGTGGAAAAATCGCCTGTGTTAAAAGCGTGTTGCCCAAAAATCTTGTGTGCACATGTATCTACCAGATCCCAGTTATTGATGCCTTCGAAGCAGCTGTACAACACATCGTGCCAATGCTGCCTGCGTTTGCGCTCCTTCCCATAGTAACGCATTAACGTGAAAAGTGCCGTGTGACGCACCTCGTGAATAGGGTGTACAAGACCGCTACGTAAAATGCGCTCGTCCCACTGATCGAAATACGCTTTGGCAACCTTCTGACGGTCCGGAACCATCACGCCCATGAATGTATCGCCCTCGGCATAGCCACCTTCAAACGTTTGAAAGTAGCGCATGAAGTCGTTGATGCGGTCCGGCTGGGCGAAAGGTATTAGTGCCTCATGAATAGGATGCAGCTGCATTACATCTGCTCAGCAAACAGGGCGTCCAAAGTACCTTGCGCTAGCGGGTGGTACGACGCTCTTGAGTCCATGTAAATCTTCTTGGCCCAAGCTTGGCGTTTCTCATCGCCCTCCAACATGCTTTGGTACATCGGCACGATAAACTTGCGGCGTCCTACGCTGCCCAAGAAACTCTCGACTTTCTTCGTGTAGATGTCGTTGTCGTAGCCCTCGAAACCTGTTTTCAGAATAGCGGAATACCATGCTGCCACAATCTCTGGGTTTGGGCTGCCGCTGAAACCATAGTTCCCGTCGGCCAACGCATAATGTCCTTCCGAAGCACCTCCGGCCTCGAGACCTCTGATGTAGCGGAGCCATTCCTGGGTAGTCCAGCGGATGGTCGTTTCCTGCGGTAGATAGGCCATACTTCGTGCATCCGCTGCATCCGGATCCACGTTCAGCATCATTGCTACAGCATCATCTACTACAACAAAGCGGTTCGAAGCTGGGAATGGACAGTTCACAGGCAGACCAGTGCCGTATACCCACTGTTCTACACCCACTTTATCCCATTGCTCCTGAGTCATCACCCCTGCCAATTCCTGCAGGAAGACTTCAGTAACCATGGTTTTGAATTTGTACTTGTCGAAGTAGTAAGTCAGGAATTCATCCCACTTTTCGCGGCCCACCGTATTCTCGCACAAGCGCAAGAAGTGGAACCCTTTATCATAGGCGATGGCATTGACACCATCGTCCGGATTCTTGCCCTTCAAATCTTGTTTCAAAGAGGTCGCCTCCACATTTTCTTCCAGCATAACGGCCAATTCTTTTTGCAAATCGTCGTAGCTCAATGCCTCGAGCATGTCCGCAAAATCGACCCCGTAGAGCTTTTCCATAATGCGCATCTCAAAGTAAACCGTGAAACCCTCGTTGATCCAGAAGTCGTTCCATGTAGCGTTGGTCACCAAATTTCCACTCCAACTATGGGCCAGCTCATGTGCAATCAAGCTCACTAGGCTCATATCGCCCACGACAACCGTCGGCGTCAAGAAAGTCAGTCTTGGATTTTCCATCCCCCCAAACGGGAAAGACGGCGGGAGAACAAGCATGTCGTAACGTCCCCAATAATAGGGACCGTACATCTCCTCTGCATCGGCAATCATATCCTCCGTCTGTGCGAATTCGTAAGCTGCATTGCGTACCATTTCTGGTTCTGCATATACCCCCGAGCGCTCGCCCAAAGGAATGAACGCTAGATCACCTACGCCCAATGCGAGCAAGTAAGAAGGTATAGGCTGCGGCATGCTAAATTCATAGATGCCCTCGTCGTTTTTCTGTGTTGGGTTTGACGCACTCATTAGCGCCAACACCTCCTTCGGCACCTTCACGGTCGCCTCATAGGTAAACCTCACCCCTGGACGGTCTTGACAAGGCACCCAAGTCCTTGCAAGGATAGCTTGACTTTGTGTAAACAAGAACGGCTGACGCTTCCCTTGAGTCAATTCCGCCGGGTACCACTGCAATGCCTCAGCCTCTGGTGAGGTCTTGTACAATATGCTTATGGTCTGAGCGCCTGGTGCGGCAACTACCAATGCTGAACCCAACAAAGGGTCGTCGCCCTCGATGGTGAACAATGCGCGGCTTCCATCGACCAATACCTCATTTACCTCTAAATCCTTGATATCAAAAATGACCGTATCGCCATGACCCTCCTCAAGGGTCCAAACTGCATTTGCAGTGATGATTTCCTTTTCAAAATCTACCGCTGCTTCCCAGTTCAAATGCGTCACTTTGGATTCCTCACGCGAATAGCTGTGTGGATCCTCGAACAGCTCAGCACGTACAGAAGTATCTGCTTCCACCACTACTTTAGTGGGCTGTGGCGCAGCGGCAGGTGCTGTAGTTTCTTGATTACAAGCTGTGAAAACTAGGGCCGACACAGCGGCTATGCTCAGGGAAAAACGTATTTTCATGGGTGTATTTTCTAATGCAACCCAATTTACCGCAAATGAAACAAAATAATAGCCTTCTTACCCGTCTTATCGTTTCCTCCCTATCTGTTTTCGTCGCCGGTTGGCTCTTGCCTGGAGTTCAGATCGACAGCTTTACCACGGCGGTGGGAATCGCTATCGTTTTAGGCCTATTAAATGCCACCCTGAAACCGCTGCTCATTGTCATTACCATTCCTATTACCGTGATGAGCCTCGGTCTATTTCTACTCATCATCAACGCCATTATTATTGGCGTGGCGGACCAGTGGATCGATGGACTTTACGTGCGAAGCACATGGACGGCCATACTCTTCAGCTTCCTGATTTCTACAATTAGTTCGTGGATGTACCGCTGGGGAGAGAACAGGTAATTAGTCCTCTAGACGTACGAGTTCCCATTGCGCATCAATGCCAAAGGTCTTTTCGGCAAGTCGCAGGAAATTATCCGTGCGATCACTGAGGTAAAATGCATTGCCTTCGCTGTGCTCACCTGTCCAATGTTTGGCAACGGCCTCAGCAACTATAGAAGGGGCATCTACCCAATGCACTCCTGAAAGAATAGAAGCTGCAGCCTCCTCTAATAACGGGTAATGTGTACAGCCAGGAACAAGCGAAGTGATGCCGTTCATGGCCGGGTCTTTTAAGTAATGTGCTAGAACACTTGCATCTATACCTGTCCCTAGAAATCCGTCTTCGATTAAAGGAACAAGCAATGGTGTAGCCAATGCTTGAAGCTCCACCTCGCTGTTTTTGGCTGCAAGTTTCTCAGAGTAGGCACCGCTGCGAACCGTGGCGCGGGTGCCAAGCAAGCCCACCTTTTGTGGAGAAAGGGACGCTAGATAATCGACCACCGGGTCAATCACATTAACAAATGTCAATTCAGGAAATCGCTCTTCCAAGGCTTTACCCGCAGCTGCACTAGCACTGTTACAAGCAATGACGATAAGTCCGCAGCCTTGGTCTTTTAAGAACTGTACAATCTCCACACTGTAGCCAACGATGGCCTCGTCACTTTTATCTCCGTAAGGAAGGTGAAGCGTATCGCCATAATAGACTTTGGCAGCATCGGGCAGCATCTTATTGAGCGCACGAAGCACCGTAAGACCTCCCAGTCCACTATCAAACAAGCCTATTTTTCCAATGCTACTCATGCCGTGTAAACTTACCAATAATCTAGCCATAAAAAACCCCTCGCCGGCTTAGCCAACAAGGGGTCTAAAAATCTATTTCTTTCGGCTTATTGGATGCCCAACTCAGCCTTAACAAGCGGCATGATATCTTCACCACCGTCTAGATAAACAACTACTGCTTTTGAAGCTGAAGCGTCTAGAACGTAAGCGAAGCCATTATCAGCAGCTACTTTATTTACTGCTTCTTGTGCTTTCTCGATGATAGGCAACATAAGATCCATCTGCTTGCGCTGAAGTTCTTGCTGAGCACTCTGGTTGAACGCCATGATGCGCTGACCCATAGCTTCTAGCTCTTCTTGCTCCTTCTGAAGACGCAACTGAGTCCACGTGTCTACGTTTGCCTGTGCGTTCTGCATCTTGGTCATGTACTCTTCCTGCATCGCTTGAGCATCGCCCTCGAGTTGACTTTGGTACTTTTGAATTTCTGCTTGTGCTGCCTGAGTCTCTGGCATAACTGCCAATAGCTCATCAACATTAATGTGACCTACTTTTTGCTGAGCAACTGAGGTTGTAGCAAAGCCCAATGTCAAGGCAAGTGCGAGTAATACTCTTTTCATTTCTATTGTTTTTATCGCTTTAAACTATTTAATACTTCATCGCTGTAGTCCTTGTCCTTATCGACAAACAGAACACCGCTTTGGGCACTTTTGTCAAGGACCAATTCCAATTTACGCTTTCTAGCCACTGCCTGTACAGCACCAAAAACCTTGTCTTGGATGGGTTGAACCAACTGGTTACGCTTTTCAAATAGCTGCCCCTCAGGTCCGAAGTATTTTTGTTGAAGAGCTATGACCTCAGCTTGCTTAGCTTCGATACCCTCTTCTCTTTTTTCTAATTTCTCTGGCGAAAGTAAGATACGTTCTGCATCTAATGCGTCTTTCAAGCTCTCTAATTCACTTTGAAGTGCACTTACCTCTCCCGCCCACTGCTCACTCAGCTTGTCAATCTGACTCTTTGCTTGTGCATATTCAGGTAGGCTCTTTAAAATGTAATCGGTATCAACCACACCGTAGCGCTGGCCGAACACTGCTGTGCTCAACACAAGGGCAAGGGTAAGAAAGAGACCTTTACATTTCATTGCGGCGAAGGTAGCTAAATTTAGAACTGTTGACCAATGATGAAGTGCGTCTGCCAACCACTCGCGGTCGCGCCGTTCGGCTCTGGATCAAATCCATACCCAACATCTACACCCATCAAACCAAACATCGGCATGAAGATACGGATACCGGCACCGGCACTTCTCTTGAGGTTAAACGCTCGGTAGTCCCAGAAATTATCATAGTTGTTACCCGCCTCCATAAACACCAATGGGAACACCTGTGCTGAAGGCGTATTGGCAATGATGTAACGCGCTTCGAAGATGTACTTGTTGTACAACGCTCCACCACCTGCCGGTGTAATAGAGTTGTTTTGATAACCGCGCAGACCGATGATTTCACGACCGTCAATTACGAAGTTGGTCAAACCATCACCACCCACGTAGAAACGCTCAAACGGCGGAAGGCCTAAGTCTTTGTTGTAGCTTCCCAAGAAACCAAACTCACCGTGTGTACGAATGACAAACTTAGAGGTGATCGGTGCGAACCAATCCGCGTTCAACTTCCACTTGTGGTATTCAACGAGGCGGAAGCGCTCCTCTGAGGTCAAGTTTTTATAGTCAATGTCGTCACGGAACATGCTAAACGGCGGAGTAAGTTCTGCCGCAAAGCTGATCTGTGAACCGCGCGTTGGGAAGATTGGTACATCCGTGTTGTTACGACCTAGCGTAAACTTGTAATTCACGTTGTTAGAAATCCCCTTTCTGTAGTTCAAGAATCCCGTTGGGAAGTTGTCGAGGTTAAATCGACGGAACTCAATCCCTTGGTACAAGGTGAAGTAATCGTCCGGCCACTTCAAACGTTGACCCAACCCGAAGTTGATACCTGTGATGTACAGACTCTGACGGTTTGGATTCGTACGCTCTACCCCGTTAGTTTGAACGTTGTGGTAAATCGTTCCGGTGAAACTGTTCGGCTTGCGACCGCCCAACCAAGGTTCCGTAAATGAGGCATTGTAGCTCTGGAAATACAGACCGTTTGACTGTGCACGGATGTTGATTGTTTGTCCATCACCCGTTGGCAATGGTTGCCAAGCGCGTTTGTTGTTGATGTTACGTGCCGAGAAGTTGTTGAAGTTTAGACCTAAGGTCCCAACCACACGTCCGGCACCCCAGCCCCCTTGCAATTCAAGCTGCGAGGTCGAGCGCTCTACCACTGTGTACTCTAAATCCACCGTTCCGGTCTGTGGATCCGGCACAGGATTTACACCAATCTGCTGCTGGTCAAAATAGCCCAACTGCGAAAGCTCACGAATGGTACGCTGAATCATCGCCTTTGAGAACAGATCTCCTGGCTTTGTGCGTACCTCACGGTAAATCACGTGGTCGTTGGTTCTTTCGTTACCGCTAATGCTCACCTTGCGAATAGTAGCTTGGCGGCCTTCTTGGATACGAATTTCAATATCAATGGTGTCGTTAGTTACATTCTTCTCCACTGGAATAACCTGTGAGAACAAGTAGCCATTGTTCAAGTATATCGACGCAACGTCGTTGCCGTTCGGATCGAAGCTTACACGCTCGTTCAAGTGCTGTGAGTCGTAGATATCGCCGCGATTAATTTTCAAGATGCCCGAAAGTAGTTCGGTTTCATATTTCGTATTCCCTATGAAAGTGATGTCTCCGAAATAGTACTTCTTACCTTCCTCAACAGCAATGTCAATCTGCACAAGTTCGTCGCTAATGCTGTAAACCGTATCGCTCACCACACGAGCATCACGGTACCCTAGTGTGTTGTACTTCGCAACGATGGCGCGAAGGTCTTCACGGTACTCCTTCTTCTTGAGCTTGGACGATTTAAAGATGGCCTTACCCTTGATTTTGGTGTTTTTCATCGCCTTGCGGAGCACCTTTTCGCTTACGGCTTCGTTCCCTGTGAAAACGATGTCGCCAATTTTCACACGTGCACCTGGGTCAATTTTAAAACCAAGGATCACCGCGTTATTGTAGGTAGTATCGACCTTTTCAAGCACCTCTACTGCCGCATTCAAATAGCCCTTCTCGTAGAAGTACTTTTTGATCTTATTGCGGCTCATCACCTTGAGGTTTTCATTGACCACCTTTCCAGCGCGTAGATCGAGCTCTTCTCGGATATCATCCTTCCAGGCCTTCTTCAGACCCGTCATGTAGTATTTACTGAGTTTTGGGAGCGCCACCAGCTGTATGTCTAGGTAAACCTTCTTACCTACCTTATTCACTACTTTGAATGTAATGTCCTCAAAGAGTTGTTGACGCCACAACGTCCGAATAGCGTCGGCGAGTTTAGGATCTGGAAACTGAATGTTGTCACCAACGCGCAAGTTGGTCAACATGATGACTACATTGGGATCTAAGGAACCTGCACCCGTTACAGTGATGCCAGCAATCTCGTAATTGATTCCTGGGATAAGGTTAAAGTCGCCACCAGTGGTGACTTGTGCTTTTGTCGTAAAAGAGGAAATGACCAAAAGTAAAATGGCCAAAAATCTATTCTTCATGTTCTTACTTCACAGTTAGCTGTTCTGAAGTCTGTCCAAAGCGACGCTCTCTCTTTTGGAAAGAAGCAATGGCTTCGTACAACCCCTCAGCATCGAAGTCAGGCCACAAGACTGGAGTAAAGTAAAACTCCGCATAAGCAAGCTGCCACAGCAGGTAATTGCTTATCCGTTGCTCCCCCGAAGTGCGCACAAGAAGATCCGGGTGCGGCATCCCTGCCGTAAACAAGTGTTTCTCCACATGCTCTTCTGTTATGCTTTCTGGGTCCAATTTTCCTTCGGCCACCTCTAGGGCTACCTTGCGGATGGCTTGGACCATTTCGTCCTGTGAGCCGTAGCTCAATGCAAGCGTCAAAGTTAACCCATCGTTGCCGGATGTGGCATTAATTACAGAGATTAACTTTTTATTTGCTTTTTCAGGTAGCGAGCCAATATTTCCAATGGCTTTTAGACGCACATTATTCTTCTGAAGCACCGGTAATTCCTTCTCTAGCGCGGTCATTAGAATATTCATCAAAGCATCTACTTCGGCTTTTGGTCGGTTCCAATTTTCTGTTGAAAAGGCATAGACGGTCAAGAATCCAAGGCCAAGCTCTGCAGAAGCCGTCGTAATTCGGCGCAAAGCTTCTACACCAACCTCGTGTCCACGAACGCGCGTCATAAATCCCTGCTGCTTCGCCCAACGTCCGTTGCCGTCCATAATCACAGCAATGTGCTTGGGCATGTTATCAGGATCTAGACCTGCTTTGAGTCTATTGTCTCGGTATGTCTTAGAATCCGCTACAGCGTTCATCACGAGGACTTAGGTTATAGAAAATGGTTACGCCAGCAAAAATAGCCCAATCCGTTGTATTGGCATTGCCTCTGGCCAATCCATTGCTATAGGGTACGTTTCCTGGGTTTGCAAAGTAGGCAGCCATTGCGTTGCGCTCCTCAGCAAGGTCTACAGCGTTCACATAATCGCCGGAGGTATCGTCCATGTAATCAGACCCGTAACGGCGCCAACCAACCTCTGCAGTCATGCTCCAGTCACGGGCAAGTGACCTCCTGTAGCCCATACCCATAGGCACTGTAATAGTCGTGGTTCCGTAGAACAGCTGATCGCTTAGATCCGTTTGTTGGCCTTCCGTACCCAAAGGTCGCAAGTCGACCCACTCATTGTTGTATTCCCCTTGAGGGTTGTACGCTGTTAAACCAAGACCGCTAAAAATGTAGAAGCTTTGGTTGTTCTTGGTTCCCGTTCCGTACGGCCAGAAATTAAATTCGGTGAGTAAGGCAAATTCATCGACCGCTGTTCTGAAGTCAATATTGCGGACCGATTTAAAATCGTCCTTCGCCCAGCTGTCGCTGCTGCCAATAGTGCCTCGAGTGTAATTAAAGCGTGTGCTCCAATGCCAATTGAACTGGCGACGAAGCGTGACTGTGGTGAAGGATTGATTGGGTACAAAGCCCGAAGTACCCTCGGCGTTAAAGGCAACGGCACCCACGTCCCCGTGGAAGAGTGTACCGCCTGCACCAAGGCCTAGCTCGTAAAACTGCGCACTGGCAGTCCATGATACCACTAGAAGTAAAAGTGTAAAAACGCTTCTTTTCATTAATTTCTATGGTCGCGTCCCCAGCTCAATTTATTGCGCATCGTGGACGGGAAATCTTGTAATTCTGTTTGTACCAAAGCGATGCGGAAATCTGCTTTTTGAATCAATAATTCAGTCTCTGTGGTGAAGCTGTGAATACGGCTGTCCAAAGAGGCCAAAAACTCATTCTCGCGGCTTTCTACCTGCATCCGCAACGTGTTGCTGTCGTTGATAACGAAAGGACGCATCGTTAAATTGTGCGGCGCAATAGGCGTTAACACAAAATTATCACTGTTTGGCATAATGATAGGACCACCACAGCTCAGGCTGTAGCCCGTAGAACCCGTAGGCGTTGATACGATGAGACCATCGGCCCAGTAGCTGTTCAGATAGTTGCCGTTGAGGTAGGTATGCACGGTAATCATACTCGTACTTTCCTTGCGGGCCAAGGTGATTTCATTCAGGGCAAAATTGGGCTTCATCAACTTTCCACAAGAAGTACGTACTTGGAGTAGGCTTCTGAAATCCAGCTGGAATCTCCCGGTGAATAAGGCATCCAGGGAACTCTCGATATTGCTTTTAGCGACGTTTGCCAAAAAGCCCAATCGGCCCATATTGATACCTAGAATAGGGATGTCCTTACTTTGGATTAAAACAGTGGCATCAAGGATGGTTCCGTCGCCGCCTAAGGAGATGAGGAAATCTGGATCAAAGTTGTCCAATTCTTCTTCATTGTCGTACACCACATATTCGAGCTCTGTGAAATCTTCTTCCTTCATTTGCTGAACAGCATCTCTCAAAGGTCGGTATACACCAATCTGCACACCTTCTTCGATGAGTTTCTCCAACACGACCTCTATGTACGGGAGGTTCTGAGTCTTGGGCGCTCGGCCAAATAATGCGATCCTCATTAGTACTTCAAATAATTCATTAGGTGATTGAAACGCTCCTTGTAATCGAGTTCAAAGTTAGCATCTCCTGAGATACCATCTAAACGATACTCATAGCGCTCCAGACTTTGAACGATGGGCGTACTGTGCTCAACATTCAACTTGAGGACCATTTTGACCTCCGACGGGAGGTCCGGAGCAATCAGCCATAGTCCGAGCAACTTTGCGTCGTTTTGCTCCACTGCATTGGCGATGGTCAAGATGGAGTATTGGCTTTGGTCTACACTCAATGTAAGCAACGCGCCAGGTTGCATCAGTGTGGGCGTATTTCTAAAAAACTCCACAACATCACTCAATAAATAGGCACTTTGGTAGGTTCCGTCAGATGCCACAATAGGCAGTGACGTCAACCGGTATTGTACCACCATGGCAAGCACGTCAAAGTAATGCGCGTCGGGCAGAACAAAGTGGGCATTGGCAGGGTTGATGACTTTGGTTACCGGCGCATTATCGTCGCCGTATTCCAACAAAGCATCTTCACTCACCAAACCTAGGTAAATGCCCTCAGCGTTGACTACCGGAAAATCACTCACCTTCATCTCTTCCATTCGATCAATGGCTTCGATGACGGATGTTTCTGGGCCTAGCGCCGCAAAGGGTTCAAGATGTACGGATTGTTTCATCATTCTATAACAAACATAGGCCTTTTCTTTAGCTTTGTACCCATGAACGAGCACACAAAACTCAGCGTAAACATCAACAAAATAGCCACGTTGCGAAATGCGCGCGGCGGAGATGTCCCGAACGTACTAAAAACAGCACTGGATTGTGAACGATTTGGCGCTGAGGGAATTACAGTTCACCCAAGACCCGACCAAAGGCACATTCGCTACAGCGATGTGGCGGAATTGGCCCCGGCGGTAACTACTGAATTCAATATCGAAGGCTACCCCAATGAGGCGTTTATAGAACTCGTTTTGACCCATAAACCTGCGCAAGTAACCTTGGTCCCAGACCCTCCAGGGGTTCTGACTTCAAACGCGGGGTGGGACACCATTGCCCATGAAGCACTACTTACTGAGGTCATCGCCAAATTCAAAGCGGCAGGCATCCGTACGAGTGTGTTCATCGAAACCAACCTAGATCTCATTGATGGTGCGAAGAAGGTTGGTGCAGACCGCATTGAGCTCTACACGGAAGATTATGCCGTTGGGTACCCTAAGGATCCTGAGAATGCCGTTGCCCCTTATGTGGAGGCAGCAAAACATGCAAAGTCTATAGGTCTGGGAGTGAATGCGGGTCACGACCTCAGCCTAGAAAATCTGGCGTATTTCGGTCAGCAATTGCACGGCTTGCTCGACGAAGTGAGCATAGGACATGCGCTTATCGCGGATGCCTTATACCTTGGCTTGCACAATACCATCAGGCAATACCTCAACTGCCTCAACCCAACTTCATGGAAATAGTACAGCTCTTTTCAAAAGTCTACGGCGAAGGCCGCCCTTTAATCATCCTACACGGACTCTTCGGGATGGGTGATAATTGGACGACACACGCTAAATTCTTCGCAACTAAAGGCTGGCAGGTTCACGCTGTAGATGGCCGTAATCATGGACGTAGCCCACACCACAACGTGCACAACTACGACGCGATGGCAGCCGATTTGGAGGGGTATATCAGCGAGCACAATCTTGAAAATGTGGTACTTCTAGGACACAGCATGGGTGGAAAGACCGTGATGAATTTTGCCGTGCGTAAACCACAACTGGTCGATGCAGTCATTGTCGTGGATATCGCCCCGAAGTTCTACCCCGTTCACCACGAAGCATATATCTCAGCGATGAAGCGCGTAGATTTTACTGCAGCCAAGAGTCGCCGGGATATTGAAGCCGTCTTAAGTCAAACGTTGACGAGCCCTGGCATCATTCAGTTCTTTATGAAAAGCCTCCATTGGAAAACCAAGGAAGAATTGGCTTGGCGTTTCAATCTCGATGTACTCGAGCGTGAATTAAGTAATGTTGGTGAAGCACTTGAATACGGCTACTTCGATGGACCCACCTTATTTATTGCAGGGGGACAAAGCGGCTACATCACCGCCGATGATGAGGATAAAATTTACGAGCACTTCCCGAACGCAGAACTACAGACCATTGACGGCGCTGGGCATTGGGTGCACGCAGAGGCTCGCGAAGCATTCGCTGAATGTGTAGATGCCTTCTTGGGTCAACTCTAAAAGTCTGTCACTGACTTAAAGGTCAGCACCATCTTAGTTTTAGTACCTGTTCTTGGCACGAGCATATCTGCAAGATCTGGCTTGGAAAGTGTGACCCAAGCATTATTGCTGAAGGCGTACTTTTCTAGGGGTTGGGTGAACCAACCGCGGTCCATTTGAGAATTCCTATTTGCGTCCTCATACACAAGAACAGCAAACTTCTTAGTCACATCAAGCGGCACTTGGTAAAACGTCGAAGCATTGGCTACCTCAATGAAGCCTTGCTGGAGGATAGTCCCTTTGTCGTTTTGAACCTCGTAAGCAACCCTTGTTGGATATTGCGACGCATCCGAAAAAGACATTTCAATAATGTGGGATTGACCTAGCATGAGAGGGCCAGTCAAAAAGAACAGTAGAGCGAATAGAGCGCGCATCATTCTTCGTAGTCAGATTCTGTGCCTTTGCGGGCAAGAGCTGCTCCGCCTATCTTCAACGAATCCAATACCTTTTCATAAATAGGTATGAACAGCTCGGGTTCGCCGTTGTAAAATTTAAAGCTGCGCTTAAAAGAAGCCTCAGTGATTCCGTGCTTCTCGTACACCTTTGCGTAGTAGTCTTCTATACCGTTGGTATCTCCGAGAATTAAGGCGCCGTTTCTTGCACCCTCCACGATATGGACATCGACAAGGATGGGAACCATCTGCTTTGCCGGTATTACATCATCTGGAACAGATACCTCCTTACTGCCGCATGCGGCGAGTATAAAAAGCGGTATCAAAATCCAGTATTTCATTAGTCTCTGTTAAATAGCAAACGTTCGCCCAGTTGGCTGTCGTCAAATTTTCCTTCTTTGAAAGCCAAATGGCCATTGACAAAGGTATGGGTTACTTTACTCTTGAATACAGTGCCCTCAAACGGTGACCATTGACATTTGTACAAAATGTTGTCTTTGCTCACTTTCCAAGGTCTGTTTGGCTCAAGCAGTACAAGGTCTGCATGGTAACCTTCACGGATATAACCACGGTCCTCCATTCTGAACAAAATGGCCGGGTTGTGACACATCTTCTCAACCATCGTTTGAATGTCCCACACACCGTCGTGTACGCGTTCCATCATCGCCGGCAAAGCGTGTTGCACCAACGGTCCTCCCGAAGGAGCGTTGAGGTATTTATTGCTTTTTTCTTCAAGGGTGTGTGGGGCGTGGTCGGTTGCCACTACATCTAAACGTCCGTCTAAAAGGGCTTTCCAAAGACCTTCTCTATCGCTCGCTTGTTTTACTGCCGGGTTCCATTTGATGTGGGAACCCTTGCTTTCGTATTGGCTGTCGTCAAACCAAAGGTGATGCACACAAACCTCAGCAGTAATACGCTTTTCTGCCAATGGAATTTTATTGGTGAACAGCTCGGTTTCTTTGGCCGTGGAAATATGGAATACGTGCAAGCGCGAGTTGTATTTCTTTGCCAATTCTACCGCGGTGCTCGAGCTCAAGTAGCATGCCTCTTCACTACGAATCACTGGGTGCATCGACATAGGGATATCTTCACCGTACTGCTGCTTGGCCTTCTCCAAGTTCGTTCTGATGGTTTGCTCGTCCTCACAATGGGTGATCAGCTGGTGGTCCAATTGGAAAATCCCTTCTAGGGTTTTTTGCTGGTCAACGAGCATATTTCCAGTGGACGATCCCATGAAGATTTTTATCGCTGCGACATCGCGCTTACTCACCTTCTTCAGCTCCTCTAGATTGTCATTCGAAGCGCCCATGTTAAAGCTGTAGTTCGCCAAACTTACCTGTGCGGCGCGCTGGTATTTCTTCTCAAGCTCTTCAACAGTGGTTGCTGCAGGCTTGGTGTTCGGCTGCTCCATAAAGCTCGTTATACCCCCTGCGACTGCCGCTCGACTTTCCGAATGCAGATCCCCTTTGTGGGTAAGCCCTGGCTCGCGGAAGTGTACCTGGTCGTCGATGATACCTGGTATAAGGTACTTTCCTTCAGCATCGATGACATTGACATTCGCAGATTTCGGGCCGATGCTTGAATCTATCTTGGCAATACGCCCAGCTTCGATCAGTACATCACCTTCTACTACGCTACCCTCATTAACGATGCGGGCATTTTTAATCAAATAAGACTTACTCATATTTGTTTATTGGAGTGGTTAAGCCTTGGTGAAAAGACTTCTAAGTTTCAATTTAATAACGCCAAAAATGGCCTCTTTAATGATGCCGCTTGACATCTTGCTCTCACCTTCCGTACGGTCGGTGAAGATGACAGGCACTTCTACAACTTCTATGCCTTTGCGCCATGCCGTAAACTTCATTTCAATTTGAAAGGCATATCCAACGAATTGGATTTTACTAAAGTCGATAGCTTCAAGCGTAGAGCGGCGGTAGCATTTAAAACCCGCTGTAGCATCTTGGATAGGCATTCCAGTAATAAATCGCACATATACGCTCGCGAAATAACTCAACAACACACGACTCATTGGCCAATTGACCACGTTCACACCCGTTACGTATCGCGACCCGACCGCTACTCCAGCACCTTCAATACATGCCGCCTCTAGGCGCGGGAGGTCTTCAGGGTTGTGGGAGAAATCGCAGTCCATCTCAAAAACATACTCGTAATCGCGAGCGAGTGCCCATTTGAATCCGTGGATATATGCTGTACCTAGACCTAATTTACCTGTGCGCTCTTCAAGGTGAATGCGCCCATCGTATTTGTCCATCAGCTTGCGTACACAATCCGCGGTACCGTCCGGAGAACCGTCGTCAACAATAAGAACGTCAAAGGTGCGTTCCAGATTCATGACGGTTTCCAACATCTTTTCGATGTTTTCAATCTCGTTGTATGTTGGAATTATAACAAGGCTTCTCGGCATGAGACAAATGTAGCAAAGAAACCACTAGATTAGAGGCATGAAATGGGACGTATATACAGGTAAACAATGGTGGAAAGCAGCCCTAATCGCTTTCGGTGTCGTCATTGGTATTGTATCGCTATTCTACACAGAGACTTTCCTCAAGGAACTTCGCGCTGAGGAAGAGCGTAAGATTGTACTGTGGGCCAAAGCCGTTGAAGCGGTTTTCCTTTCGGAAGACGACAGTAACTTGGCCTTCTATTCCCAGATTATCCAAGACAACAAGACCATTCCCGTTATTCTTGTAAACGATGCGGACGAAATTATTGCCCACCGCAATTTAGATGTGCCGGAGTCCAATCCAGAGCGTTACCTGAACCGCAAACTGGAAGAATTCAAAGAAAGCGGCCAAGTACTCGAGAATCCCTACCTCGACGGCAAGACCAACTACCTTTACTACAAGGGTTCTTCCCTACTCACCAAGCTTCGCCTCTATCCACTGTTGCTACTTGGGGTGATTTCCATTTACATGCTCATCAGCTACATGGCCTTCTCAAATGCCCGCAGGAGCGAGCAAAACAAGGTATGGACAGGTATGGCAAAAGAGACGGCCCACCAGATTGGAACTCCGTTGAGTGCTATGCTCGGTTGGGTGGCTTACCTCAAAGACAAATATCCTCAGGAAGAAGCCTTTGGGGAAATGGAGCGCGATGTCAACCGATTAACGGCAATCACGGAACGATTTAGTAAAATTGGCTCTCAACCCGAACTGACCCATACGGCCCTGACCGATACCATCGAAAATAGCCTTGATTACCTGGTCAACCGCCTCGGGAAAAATGTGACCTTCACCTCGAACATCGCCAGTGATCTTCAGGCGCAGCATAATCCGCAGCTCATCTCGTGGGTACTAGAAAACCTCATTACCAATGCCACCGATGCCCTCGAAGGCAAGGGAGAAATAGAAGTCGAAGCCCGATTGAACGGTACGGATATCTTCATTTTTGTCAAGGACTCAGGCAAGGGCATACCGTCAAATATTCAACGGTCCATCTTTAAACCGGGATACAGTACCAAGAGCAGGGGCTGGGGGCTAGGACTCAGCTTGGCCAAGCGCATTGTTGACGAATACCACAAAGGGAGCATTTCTTTGGTCGATAGCCAATTGAACCAAGGCTCCACATTTAAAATAACGCTACCCTCTATCCTCTGATGAAGAGTAGCATCTACCTTCATATCCCCTACTGCAAACAAGCCTGCAGCTATTGTGATTTTCACTTCTCCACGAACCTAAAAACGCGAGAAGAGGTCCTAGGTCGTATGCTCCAAGAAATAAACACAAGAAGTATTGTTGCGCCCTGGAACAACACACAAATAGGCAGTATTTACTTTGGGGGAGGTACTCCGAGCTTGCTGGAAAGCGAAGAGATTGAACGATTATTACAGCACATACGTCACACATTCAAAGACATTTCGCCTGACGTGGAGATTACCTTGGAGGCGAATCCTGACGACATCACCCCGGAGCGGCTAGAAAACTGGTATACTGCGGGTATTAATAGGCTGAGTGTAGGGGTTCAAAGCTTTGAAGCTGCTGAACTCAGTGCGAGCAATAGAGCACATACCGCTGAAGAGTCGCACCAAGTACTGCAATGGATCACTGAGAGTGCTTTTGAAAACTACTCTGTTGATCTTATTTATGGGATGCCCGGCTCAACCACAGAAAGCTGGCAAAACAATCTCCAACAACTCGAGAAATATGCACCGCCACACATCAGCTGTTATGCGCTGACCGTGGAAGAGAATACCGCACTTGCACACCAAGTGAAAAAAGGTACGACCCTGCTGCCTGATGAAGAAGCAGTGCTTGCACAATACGAGCAGCTGCGCACGTGGGCCCGCACCCAAGGCTACGAGCATTACGAGTTGTCTAATTATTCCAAAGCGGGTAAACGAAGCCTACACAACCAACACTATTGGTCGTATGAGCCCTATCTAGGTATTGGTCCAGGGGCACACTCTTTCGATGGAACGCTCAGGTTTTGGAATGTCAGCAACAACAACCTCTATGCCCAAGGTGCTGCGATTACTCAGGAAGCCCTCTCTGTGAGCGAGCAATTGAACGAACGATTGATGGTGCGCCTGCGGACCGCCGATGGCTTCAGGTACAGCAAGGACCTGCCGCAGCGCGGGCTAAGTACTGCTGTTGAAGAAGCGTTCAGAAAAAATATTGCCGAAGGTCTCCGCAGCGGCGTTATAGCGCCGATTAACGACGGGTTCCGTATTTTACCAGAGAATTGGATGACCAGCGATGCCATTATTGCCGGTCTCATGATAGATCACAACGATGAAGATTAACCTACACATTGGCGGCGCAAACTACGCAGTAGATTTAAGTACGCCTTTTGCAGATCTGAGTATGCCGGTGAGCGATGTGGCGCGTGCTTGGTACATTGATGCCCCTGCATTCAATCCAGTCGTTTTAGGCGATTGGAAGGGATCGGTAGCTATGGGTGGCGGTGTGAATTTCTTCTCTATTGATTTCAATCCACATGCCCACGGAACTCATACAGAAACTGCCGGTCATATCACTGAGGAACGCCATTCCATACACCAGCATTTTAAGAGCCCCTTCACCATTGCTCTTGTATTGTACCCGCTTGTTGAAAACGGAAAGGTAAGCATGGCCAATTTTGAAAAGGCGTGGCAAGAAGCCGAAGCTGAAGGTGGAACCACAGACGTAACTACCGTCATTCTCAAAACCGACTGCGGAGACGCCAACCGAAGTAGAAACTACAGCAATAGTGATTGGCCGTATTTAGATGCTGAAATAGGTGCCTTCTTACGCAGTGCAGGTATCGATCATTTAATCATTGATCAACCCAGTGTGGACCAAGAAGAAGACGGTGGCGCACTTGCTTGCCACAGAAGTTTTTGGGGAGAACAGCCAGAGAACAGCCTGCACAGGACCATCACAGAGTTGGCCCATATCCCGGATCACGTTGTGCCTGGAAATTACCTGCTGAATCTGCAGGTTGCTCCTATAGACAATGACGCTGCGCCGTCAAGACCGCTGCTGTATTCGCTTGAGCAGCTCTAGTTAACCTTTACGCGTGCGCGCATCCACTGCCGCCAACGTAGCCATATTCACAATTTCACGAACCGAAGCTCCGAGTTGCAATACGTGTGCACTTTTCTGCGTTCCAATAAGCATTGGACCAATGGCCTCGGCAGCTCCAAAACTTTGCAGCATCTTGTAGGTAATGTTACCTGCAGCAAGGTTCGGGAAGATGAATACATTCGCGCGGTGACCGACCAAATCTGAGAACGGGAAACTTTCTTCTAGGAGATCCGGATTCAGAGCGAAGTTGGCCTGTATCTCACCGTCAACGATAAGCTCAGGGTGCTCCTTTCTAAGAATCTTACTGGCCTGCGCCATTTTACGTGCATCTGGCCCGTTGCTCGAACCAAAGTTTGAATAGCTCAATAGGGCCACCTTAGGTTCGATATTGGTGCGACGTACCGTATCTGCCACGTTCAATACCATCTGAATAATTTCTTCTACGGTAGGGTCTAAATTGATGGTTGTATCTGCGAAGAACATTGGACCTCGTTTGGTCAACAACGTGTACATACCTGCGGCTTTACGAAGTCCAGGCTCGGTGCCGATAATTCGTAGAATAGGACGCAATGCCGTTGGGTATTTTACCGTCAGCCCGCTAATCAAGGCATCCGCATCACCTTCGCGCAACATCATGTTTCCATAATAGTCGCGTTGCTTGATCTTGCTTCGACATTCCGCCAAAGTCCAACCGCGGCGCTTACGGACACTGTAAAGCTTTTGTGCATATTCTTCACGTCCTTCTGCGTCGGCCATTACATCAACAATCTCTGCGCTGCTCAATTCCAACTGGTATTCCTCGATGATCCTCTCAATCTTGGCTTTAGGCCCAAGCAATACGGGCTTTGCAGTTCCGCCATTGATCAAAATTTCAGCGGCTTTCAAGATGCGGTATTGATCGCCTTCGGTAAAGACGATGCGTTGTGGCTTCTGAGAAGCGTTTTCATTCAGCAAACGAATGAACTTGTCATCACGTCCCAATCGGTCACTAAGTACTCGATTGTATGCTTCCCAATCCGAAATAGGCGCCTTCGCCACACCGCTGTCCATAGCAGCCTTGGCAACCGCAGGGGCCACCGTAGTGATCAATCTTGGATCGAAAGGCTTAGGGATGATGTAGGTTGGACCAAAGGTGAGGTTGCTCTCGCCGTAGGCAAGGTTCACCAACTCTGGAACCGGCTCCTTCGTGAGTTCCGCAATGGCTCTTACAGCAGCCAATTTCATTTCTTCATTGATGGTCGTAGCACGCACATCTAGCGCTCCTCGGAAAATGAATGGGAAGCCCAATACATTGTTCACCTGGTTCGGATTATCACTGCGGCCCGTGGCCATAATGATGTCTTCACGAGCAGCCATGGCATCTTTATAGCTGATCTCTGGATCAGGATTCGCTAAGGCAAAAACAATAGGATTGGCTGCCATGGTCTTCACCATGTCTTTGCTCACAATACCACCCTTAGAAAGGCCGACAAATACATCCGCATCAGCAATCACTGTTGCTAAATCTGCAGGGTCATGGTCCTTTGCGAAAATTTCCTTCTCAGGAGTCAAGCTGTCTCTCGAAGAAGTAATCAATCCTTTAGAATCACACATGAACAAGTTCTCTGGCTGTACACCTAGACTCAAGTATAATTTCGCACACGAAATGGCCGATGCACCTGCACCATTAAAGACCACTTTGATGGTTGCAATGTCTTTTCCTGAAATCTCTAACGCGTTCAATAAAGCAGCCGCCGTGATGATGGCAGTACCGTGCTGATCGTCGTGCATGATTGGAATATTCAGCTCTTCCTTCAAGCGCTTTTCGATGTAAAAACAATCGGGCGCCTTGATGTCCTCAAGGTTGATGCCCCCAAAAGTTGGAGCAACTGCTTTTACAGTATCAATGAATTTATCAGGATCTGCCGCGTCCAATTCAAGATCAAACACATCAATATCCGCGAAGATTTTGAACAATACGCCCTTTCCTTCCATCACTGGCTTAGACGCCTCAGGGCCGATATCTCCAAGACCCAAGACCGCTGTACCGTTTGAAATTACCGCTACCAAGTTTCCTTTTGCCGTGTACTTATATACGTCCTCCGGATTAGCTGCAATCTCCTTACATGGCTCTGCCACACCTGGAGAATAGGCAATGCTCAAGTCGCGCTGAGAGTTTGAGGGCTTCGTAGGAATGACCTCAATCTTACCCGGCTTGGGCTGCTGGTGGTACTTCAATGTATCCGCTTTGCGTATGGGTCTTTGACTCATGTCGTTGTAGGTTTAGTACAAAAAGGTATTAAATGGGAACCTTGATGCGTGTATTTCTGATGCCACACGGTAGACCGTGCGTCTTAGTTCGTCAATATTATTTCTGTCTTGAGCCGAGATGAACACTGCGCGCTCGCCAATCTTGTTCATCCAGCTTCTTTTCCAATGGTCAAGATCGTAATTTCTTGGCGTCAATTCTAAATCAAACTCATCGGCCTCCTCGTAAGTGAAGGCATCGATCTTATTAAAGACCATAATGGTCGGCTTATCTAAACTCTCAATCTCCTGTAAAATTCCATTCACACTATCGATGTGTTCCATGAAATTTGGATGGGAAATATCTACCACATGCATCAGCACATCTGCCTCCCTTACCTCGTCCAAGGTACTCTTAAAACTCTCGACCAGCTGTGTAGGCAACTTGCGGATAAACCCAACGGTATCTGTCAATAGCAATGGTAGGTTGTCAATATTGATCTTTCGCACCGTCGTATCCAAAGTCGCGAACAGCTTGTTTTCCGCCAGCACATCCGTTTTACAAAGCAAATTCAACAATGTGCTCTTACCCACATTCGTATACCCAACAAGCGCTACACGAGTGAGCTTACCACGGTTGCTGCGCTGTGTACTCATCTGCACATCAATCTTCTGCAACTTCTTTTTAAGCTGAGAGATTTTCTGCTGAATAATTCGCCTATCCGTTTCAATCTGCGTCTCCCCAGGCCCGCGCATACCGATCCCCCCTTTCTGTCTTTCCAGGTGGGTCCACATTCGTGTCAATCGTGGAAGTAGGTATTGATATTGGGCCAATTCTACTTGCGTACGCGCATAGCTCGTCTGTGCCCTAGCAGCAAAGATGTCAAGAATGAGATTGGTTCGGTCCATGACTTTTACCTCCATCATCGCCTCAATGTTCTTGAGCTGCGACGGGGTCAATTCATCATCAAAAACCACCATATCAATATCCTCGGCTTTGACATAACCCAGGATCTCTTCCATCTTTCCTGTACCCAAGAAGGTCTTAGAATTTGGCTGCGACAATTTCTGGGTGAACATATGCACCGTATCTGCCCCTGCCGTATCTGCGAGAAAGCGCAACTCTTCCAAATATTCGAGTGCCTTCTCCTCATCCTGCTGCTTATTGACAATAGCAACAAGAACGCAGCGCTCCCTTTCGGAAGATCGTTTCTTCTTGAGTTCTATCATTTAGTCGAAGTAGTTATGCGCCTTGCAAGAAGGCCTCCCATGGAAATCTCAATGCGATTAAGGCCAGCCCTATTCCGAACCAAACCACAACCGCTTTTGCCTTCTCTTGACCAGATTCGGCGCGCTTGCTTTTCGCATTGCCCACGGTAATCAAAACCGCTCCAAGCAACATCGTTGTTGGGTGCTCGACGTATTTAAAACGCAGTGCAGCATCTCCCATCAAAGTTCCCATGTCTGAAAACATATCCATGTTGAAACCAAAGAGCATGATCAAACCGACCGTCACTTGAATGTGGGTTAAGATCAATGTGATTTTATTCTGACGTTGAAGGCTCGCATTGAATTCACGGTCCGATTTCCAGACTAAAAAATTCTGAACCAAAACCACTAGAATAAGTAGTAGCCATAAAAACGGCATCCAGTGGTGCAAGTGTAGTAATCCTGTGTACATCTATTCGTATTTTGAGCAAAGTTACAAACGCTACATCAAGTATACGTATATGAAGAAGATCATCCTTGCCTTAATCGCAATTGTTTTAATCGCCGTCCTTCCAGTTTTTAAACTCGAAAGCATACAGGATAAGTACCTCCCTACTGAGGATACTGAACGTTTTGAACTCCGTGCGGAGGCTACTGAGATCTTTGCCAAAGGCCTTAGCTACAAAACCATCAGCCAAGTACCCATAATGATCGACAGTGCGGCTTTTGAAGGCTTATTTGAACATTTACAAGCTTCTTACCCTACCGTGTATGAAAAGCTTCAAATAGATACGGTAAGTACCCATACTCTTTGGATGAAGCTCGACGGCACTTCAGTCAACGCAGAGAACATCCTGTTTATCTCCCACCTAGACGTAGTCCCGGTAGACCTTAAAACTATCAAAGACTGGGAAGCCGAACCGTTCGCAGGGGAAATCGTTGACGACTACGTATACGGACGAGGTGCCTTAGACGATAAGGCTTCCGCCTTTGGAATCCTCGAAGCGCTCGAAACTTTGCTTTCTAATGACTGGAACCCTTCGTATAACTTCTATTTCTGCTTTGGTCAGGACGAAGAAATAGGTGGTCGTAATGGCGCCGGTGTGGCGGCAGCAATGTGCCGTGAAAAAGGCATCACCTTCCGTACCATTTTTGATGAAGCTGGAACTATTTCTGTGGGCTCTGTGCCAGGACTTGAAAACACCCCTGTAGCGCTTATTGGTGTCGCAGAAAAAGGGTACATCAGTGTTGAAGTAAACTTCGAGCAACCTGGTGGTCACAGCAGTATGCCGGATACGGAGAATGCTATATTGAGTGCCTCAGCATTCATCACCTCGCTCAATGAGGACCCCATCTTCAAACCTGAATTCACTGAACCGCTGCAAGGGTTTATGACCCACCTTGCCCCTGAGATGTCTTTTGGGTTAAAGTGGGCCTTCGGCTTACGTCCGTTAACCAACTCTCTAATCTTGAGTAATTACCAAGGTTCCTCAACGGGCCGCGCACTTACTACCAATACCGCCGTGGCAACCATGGTAGGTGCTGGTATTAAGGACAATGTGGTTCCGTCATCTTCGCGGGTAGTGTGCAATACACGTATTCTACCGGGATACTCCGTTGATGATATTGTCAATGCTTACAGCCAGCGTGCTGCTGAATATGGAGGCACTGTGAAATGGTACAACGACTACGGCGCAGGCCCTACTGCTACATCATCTTTCGAAGGCGAAGATTTCCTAACTCTAGGACAGAGCATTAGAGCAACGTTCCCAGAAGCACTCGTGAGCCCTTACCTCACGTTAGGAGGAACAGATTCGAAGAACTTTGATGGGCTCGCTAAACAGACATACCGCTTCCTCCCTATCGCATTAACTCCGGAAGATTTACCTCGAATTCACGGAATCAATGAGCGCCTGCATGTAGATGCGTACCGCGACCTTTGCCGCTTCTATCTGGACTTGTTTCAGCGCATTTAGAAGCCGCGCAAAATTTGGTGGAAAACAAAAAGCCCCGGCCAACGGCCGGGGCTTTTCTATTCGGGGAACCCTATTCTTATTCGAACAAGATTACAAATTCACTAATTGAACCTTCTTTGTCAAGGTGGAAGTGGGTAGAAGCACCAAGCTCCTCACCGTTCATACTTACCATACCGTGCGCATCGAAGTTCATACCGTCGGTATCTGCTTCTAAAGAAGAGAAAGTACCGTTGAACTCCTCTGAAGCGAATGAGATGCTGATAGTTGCAGCCATATCTTCTACGGTTACATCCATTGAAGCGGTAGCTTCACCTGTAATGGCTCCGTCCAAACGAACTGCAACGTCTTTCAACTTCATCTTCATTACTTCTTGACGAACCTCAACTACTTCTTCAGTAGCTGTAGGAGCAGCGTGGCTCTCGTGACCGCCACCAAGAATTGGTGCAATAACAAGACCTACCAAACAAGTAAGTTTGATCAAGATGTTCATCGATGGACCTGAAGTATCCTTGAATGGATCACCTACAGTATCACCAGTAACAGATGCTTTGTGCGCTTCTGAACCTTTGAAGGTCATTTCACCGTCGATCATAACACCAGCCTCAAAAGACTTCTTAGCGTTGTCCCAAGCACCACCAGCGTTGTTCTGGAAGATGGCCCAAAGAACACCTGATACAGCAACACCTGCCATGTATCCACCTAGCATTTCAGCTGCCTCTTGACCCGAGTAACCGAATAGCATCGGCAAGAAACCAATCACTAGTGGGAAGATGATGGTCATTGCACCAGGCAACATCATTTCTTTCAAAGATGCTTGTGTAGAGATCTCAACACACTTGTCGTACTCAGGCTCTGCTTTGTACTCCATGATACCTGGAATCTCAGCGAACTGACGACGTACTTCTTTTACCATCTCCATCGCAGCTTTACCTACAGAGTTCATTGCCAATGCAGAGAACACTACAGGAACCATACCCCCTACGAATAGCATCGCAAGAACTGGCGCTTTAAAGATGTTGATACCGTCAATACCTGTGAAGGTTACGAAGGCAGCGAACAATGCCAATGCAGTAAGTGCTGCAGAAGCAATAGCGAAACCTTTACCGATCGCCGCAGTAGTATTACCTACTGAATCTAGAATATCTGTACGCTCACGTACTTCGTCTGGAAGTTCGCTCATCTCAGCGATACCACCCGCGTTATCCGCGATAGGACCGAAGGCATCGATTGCCAACTGCATGGCAGTAGTAGCCATCATCGCAGAAGCTGCGATCGCCACACCATAGAATCCTGCGAATGCATAAGCAGCCCAAATAGCGCCAGCGAACAAAAGGATTGGAGCGAAAGTCGAAATCATACCTGTACCCAAACCAGCAATAATGTTGGTTGCAGCACCTGTAGATGATTTTTGTACGATATCAAGTACTGGCTTTTTACCCAAACCAGTGTAGTATTCTGTGAAGTAAGAGATCAATGCACCTACTACCAAACCAACAACTACAGCGCCGAATACATCACCGCTAGTAACTGTCTTCACTCCTTCACCGAAGAAGTTCATGTCCATGGCTGCAGGAAGCATCATGTTGATCAATACATATGAACCGATCGCAGTCAATACGATAGACGTCCAGTTACCCATGTTCAATGCACGCTGAACCTCTGGCTCTTTCGCATCATTGCTGTTCACACGGATAAGGAAAGTACCGATGATTGAGAATAGGATACCTACACCTGCAATCATGAGTGGAAGAAGAATTGGACCCATACCCAACGCTTCACCTGTAGATTGAAGGTGCTCGTTGATGACGTAGTTACCCAATACCATAGAAGCCAATACTGTGGCTACGTACGAACCGAACAAATCGGCACCCATACCCGCAACATCACCTACGTTATCACCTACGTTATCTGCAATAGTTGCAGGGTTACGTGGATCATCTTCAGGAATACCTGCTTCAACCTTACCTACAAGGTCAGCACCTACGTCGGCAGCTTTTGTGTAGATACCACCACCTACACGCGCAAACAACGCGATAGATTCAGCACCTAGAGAGAAACCGGCTAGGGCTTCCAAAACAACAGTCATGTCGTTGTAGAAGTTACCGCCTTCAGTCATGAACCAGCCTACGAGCAAAGCGAACAATGCACTAAGACCAAATACAGCAAGACCGGCAACACCTAGTCCCATAACTGTACCTCCACGGAACGAAACCTTCAACGCCTCTGGCAAAGAAGTACGGGCCGCTTGCGTAGTACGAACGTTCGCATCAGTAGCGATACGCATACCAATATTACCAGCAACTGCAGAGAATACTGCACCTATAACGAAGGCTACTACGATGAACCAGTGTGTGGTTTCAACAACAGAAGAAATAATTCCTAAAAGAATGCCAGCAATAACTACGAATACGGCAAGGATGCGGTACTCAGCATTCAAGAATGCCATTGCTCCTTCTTTAACGTAAGAAGCCAATTTTGACATTTTTTCAGTTCCAGTGTCCTGTTTAACTACCCATGAACGTAGAACGAACATGTAAACAAGACCAACAATTCCCAAAAGCGGGACTACATAAAGCAAGTTTTCCATTATAACGATGGTTTGATAAAAAATCAGCCCTCCATGCATTTACAAAGAGGGCTGCAAATATAAGTAGAAGAGTCTTTACCTCGACTTCGAGTGTAAATCCTCTAGGTTATTTAACATACATCACTGATTTCACTGCATCAATCACCTGTCCAACCTGCGGTAAGAACTCTGCAAGAAGTGTTGGTGAATACGGTGCTGGCGTATCAGTAGTCGTTATTCTCTTCACTGGTGCATCCAAGTAATCGAAAGCATCTTGTTGAACCTTGTAAGTGATCTCAGTTGAGATAGATCCCAACGGCCAAGCTTCTTCCAAACAAACCAAACGGTTGGTCTTCTTTACACTTTCAATAACGGTTGCATAGTCGATTGGACGAACCGTACGCAAATCGATGATTTCACAAGAAATGCCTTCTTCGGCCAATTTATCAGCAGCTTCGTAAGCAACCTTGATGATCTTACCGAAAGACACGATAGTCACATCAGTTCCTTTACGCTTGATATCAGCAACACCAATAGGCAATGTGTACTCGCCTTCTGGCACCTCACCTTTATCGCCGTACATCTGCTCACTTTCCATGAAAATTACAGGATCGTTGTCGCGGATAGCGCTCTTCAACAAACCTTTACAATCGTAAGGATTTGAAGGAACAACCACTTTCAGACCTGGACAGTTTGCGTACCAGCTCTCGAATGCTTGCGAGTGTGTTGCCGCCAACTGACCTGCAGATGCAGTAGGTCCGCGGAATACGATAGGCACATTAATCTGACCACCAGACATCTGCTTCATTTTTGCAGCGTTGTTGATGATCTGGTCAATAGCGACCATAGAGAAGTTGAACGTCATGAATTCCACGATAGGACGCAAACCGTTCATAGCAGCACCGGTTGAGATTCCAGCGAATCCAAGCTCTGCAATAGGCGTATCGATAACACGCTTTGGACCGAATTCATCTAGCATCCCTTTTGATGCTTTGTATGCACCATTGTACTCTGCAACCTCTTCACCCATCAAGTAGATGTTTTCGTCGCGGCGCATTTCCTCGCTCATGGCCTCACAAACGGCCTCTCTAAACTGAATCGTTTTCATAGTTTCAATTGATGTGTCAGGACGGCAAATATAAGATGCAATGTCAACATTAGCAGATTTTTCTCCTTCCCTATTAGCAGTTCAATGAGTTCACAAAAAGTGGGGCCAATTTTTGACGCCAAACAAGCACTTTCCTTCGATATTTGAACGAATGATAAAAATGCGTCTTTGCATCAAATTTCTTTGGATTTATTATGCATGCATAGTAATTTAGAGGCAAATCATAACCCAACTATGAACATACTAGTCTGTATTAGTCACGTGCCAGACACTACTGCGAAGATCAACTTCACAGCCGACGGTACGTCACTTGATCCTGCGGGGGTTCAGTTCGTTATCAATCCATACGACGAGTTTGGATTGACCAAAGCGCTTCACTTAAAAGAAGCACAAGGCGGATCAATCACCGTAATCAATGTCGGCCCGGCCACCACCGAGCCAACGCTTAGAAAAGCGCTCGCCATTGGTGCAGATAAAGCGGTAAGAATAGATGCCACCCCTATGGACGCTATCACAGTAGCCAAAGAACTCAAGAACCACATCGAGGCAAATTCTTACGACGTTATCATTTGCGGTCAAGAAAGTATAGACTACAACGGTCAACAAGTACCTGCAATGCTTGCAGCAATGCTTCGCCTTCCCTTCGCCAATGCATGTGTTGGACTTTCCATTCAAAACAGCACTGCAACGGCAACCTCTGAAATAGACGGGGGACACGCAACTTATGAAGCCACATTACCAATGGTTATTGGTGGCAAAAAAGGTTTAGTTGAAGAGAAGGACCTCCGTATTCCTAACATGCGTGGCATTATGTCCGCGAGAACCAAACCGCTTGAAGTAGTAGCCTCCAGTGAAACCGGAGGACTTACTTCTGCTGTGGCCTTTGAAAAACCAGCAGGTAAAGCCGAAGTAAAAATGGTGGATGCTGATAATGTAGATGAACTTGTGCGCCTGCTTCATGAAGAAGCAAAAGCCATTTAAAATTTGAAACGATGTCGATTGTAGTATTTGTTGAAGATTGGAATGGGGCGTATAAGAAAGCCTCTTACGAAGCCGTAGGTTACGCTAAAAACTGGGCGTCCATGATAGGCGCTAAGGTCATTGCAGTAACCAGCTCAGAAGCACCAGCTGCCGAACTCGCCGATTACGGCGCAGACCACTGTATTCAAATTAGTCTTGGCAAAACCGCCATGGGAATCGCTGGACAGCTTGAAGCCCTAAGCGCGGATGCTTCAGGTGTAGTCATTGCCGGTACATCACTCGGAAGGAGTGTTGCTCCGGCCCTTGCAGCCATCAAAGAGTCCGCATTGAGTACCAATACCATTAGCCTTCCTTTGGGAACTTCGCCACTGCAAGTAAAGCGCGGCGCATTTTCATCCAAAGGCATTGAAACCATTGAACTCAGCGGAGCTTCTCCAATCATTTCATTCGTACCCAACAGCATAGGTATTGAAAATGTAAGCGGTGAAGGCGTTACAGAGTCGCAAGAGGTCGCCTCTACTGATCTACTCCAAGTCGTAGGTACAGAAGTTGCCAGTGGTAAGGTAGCATTGCCAGAAGCAGAAGCTGTGGTTAGTGCTGGCCGCGGGCTAAAAGGCCCAGAAAACTGGGGCATGATTGAGGAGCTTGCAGAGGTGCTAGGTGCAGCAACAGCTTGTTCTAAACCAGTGAGTGATATTGGATGGCGTCCACACAGCGAACACGTTGGACAAACAGGTATTCAAGTCAACCCTAATCTGTATATTGCAATCGGAATTTCTGGCGCGATTCAACACCTAGCGGGTGTGAGTGCATCAAAGACCATTGTAGTAGTAAATACAGACCCTGAAGCTCCATTCTTCAAAGCTGCAGACTACGGTATTGTCGGTGATGCATTCGAAGTAGTTCCCAAATTGGTGAATGCTTTGCGCGCCTTCAAGGCCGCTAGCTAATGCAGGAAATCGAAATTACGGTTAAAGGACTCTCCTACAGTCAAGGGAAATCGGGTGCGTATGCGCTCATCCTTGCGGAAAAAGGACCCGATGCGCGAAAACTTCCGGTAGTAATTGGAGGTGCCGAAGCGCAAAGTATTGCCGTAGCCTTGGAAAAGAGCATTGCACCGCCGCGCCCCATGACACACGACACCTGGCAAAACATGCTAGATGAGTTGGGCACACAGATTGAGAAAGTATTGATTCATCGTCTGGTTAATGGTGTGTTCTATGCCTCTATTTATGCTAGAAATGAGCACGGCGCTCAGCTGATTTTTGATTCGAGACCCTCTGATGCAGTAGCACTAGCAGTCCGTGTCGATTGTCCCATTTACGTTTTGGCCTCCATCCTAGAACAAGCCGGTATTACCGAGAAAGAGGAGCGTGTTGCCGACGGCGTTGAAGAAGATGTCGCGGAAGAAGGCACCCCGTCAGAAACGCAAGCAGATAGTATTACATTACTAGAAAAACAGCTCGAGGAAGCTGTTGAAAATGAAGATTACGAGTTGGCCGCACGACTCAGAGACCGCATCGATAAATTAAAACCATGATCGAATTTATTTTAAGAGGGATTGCAGGTATTGCAGTTCTTATTGGCATACTTTGGCTGTTGAGCAGCAACCGCAAAGCCATTAAGTGGAAGACCGTTCTAAACGCGAGTCTCTTGCAGTTGACACTTGCCATCCTAGTACTGAAAGTTCCCGGGTTTTCATGGGCCTTCGATAAGTTTTCTTTGGGTGCAGTAACTGTGCTAGATTTCACCAAGGAGGGCTCAGAATTCCTATTCGGCGGGCTAATTACTGATACAGACAGCTTTGGATACCTGTTCGCCTTCCAAGTACTTCCTACGGTAATTTTCTTCTCAGCACTCACCTCCCTCTTGTACTACTATGGGATCTTACAACGCGTCGTGAAAGCTATGGCATGGGTCATGCAAAAAACGCTCAAGCTTAGTGGTGCTGAATCTTTAGCAGCCGCGGGGAACATTTTCATTGGGCAGACGGAAGCTCCATTGTTGGTTAAACCCTACATCTCTAAAATGACAAAAAGCGAATTGCTCTGTTTGATGAGTGGTGGGATGGCAACGATCGCTGGCGGCGTTTTGGCGGCATACATTGGGTACCTCGGTGGTGCCGATGCGGCAGGCAAGTTGTTTTTCGCAAAGCACCTCATTACTGCCTCAGTGCTCAGTGCACCAGCTGCAATTATGAGTGCGAAAATTCTTATTCCGGAGACGGAGAAATTCAATGAAGTCGCAGAGATTTCAAAGCAGAGTATGGGTTCTAATGCCTTGGATGCCATTTCAAACGGTACCACACAAGGTGTGAAACTTGCGGTGAACGTAGGTGCGATGCTTTTGGTCTTTGTGGCCCTCGTTTATGGGGTGAACTACATCATTATTCATACCGTAGGAGATTGGACCGGATTGAACACCTGGACTACTAACATCACCAACGGCCAATTTGAAGCATTTTCGCTAGAATTCATTTTAGGGGCCATCTTTAGTCCTTTGGCTTGGATCCTTGGAGTACCTGCAAGCGATATCATGCTTGTTGGCCAATTGCTCGGTGAGAAAACTGTACTGAATGAATTCTATTCTTACGTAAGCCTTACGGAAATGAAGGAAGGTGGACTTTTCAGCAGCGAAAGATCCATTGTACTCGCCACATATATGCTTTGTGGATTTGCAAATATTTCAAGTATCGGTATCCAAATAGGTGGGATCGGTGTTCTTGCACCTGATCGCAGGAAAGAATTGAGTGAATTAGGCGTAAAGGCACTAATTGCTGGTACAGCAGCATCCCTCTTCACAGCTGCTTACGTCGGAATGGTCATTTAACGATGGAACAGGAGATTGACAAAGTAATCATCGGAGTCGATCCCGGAACTGTAGTTATGGGCTACAGCATTGTTCATATTGTAAAAGGTAAAGTTCAGCCCGTAGTACTTGACGTATTGAAGTTCAATGCCAAGCTCGATCACTACACAAGATTGTCTCATATTTTTGAAGAGCTGAGCAAGGTCGTTGAACTCTACAAGCCTGATGAAATGGCATTAGAGGCTCCCTTCTTTGGCAAGAACGTACAATCGATGTTAAAGCTTGGCCGCGCTCAAGGCGTATGTATGGCCACAGCACTTTCAAAGAAAATTCCGGTTTTTGAATACAGTCCCCGCTTAATCAAGCAAAGTATTGTAGGAAACGGAAACGCCAGTAAAGAACAAGTAAGCGGAATGCTCCAGAGTATGTATCCTGGTGTGAGCCACAAATACTTAGATGCTTCGGATGCACTCGCAGCAGCAGTGTGTCATCATGCACAGACTAGCGGCATACCAGCTCCTAAACACGGTTCAGGCGGAAAGCGACCAAAAGCAAAAGGGAAAGGCGGCAGCTGGGAGGCCTTTATTCAACAGAATCCAGATCGTCTGAAATAGCACGAGCAAGTGCAATCATCTCCTCTTGAGGGACTCCGGATTGCGCATTAGCAAAGCTTAATTCATGTTCAGCATTTATTGGTACCAAATGCAAATGTGCGTGCGGCACTTCCATACCCAAGACTAAGGAGCCTATTCTTTTACAAGGCACCACGCGCTTCAAGCTCTGAGCAACACGCTGCGAAAACGCCATGAGGCTTTGGTAATCATCCGCTGGCAACTCATAGAGCTCATCGACCTCGAGCTTTGGCACACACAATGTGTGTCCCTTTTTTATAGGACGTATATCGAGGAAGGCGATGTTCTTATCGTCTTCCGCCACCTTATAACATGGGATTTCCCCATTGATGATTTTCGTGAAGATGCTGGCCATGGTTCTAGGCCATAGAGATTTCAAGGATTTCAAAACTCATTACCCCACGAGGCACTTGAATTTCGGCGGTCTCCCCTACTTTTTTACCCAATAAACCTTTTCCGATAGGACTGCTTACAGAGATCTTGTTCTTGCGAATGTCCGCTTCTTTTTCGGCGACAAGCGAGTACTCCATGGTTGCGCTGTTCGCAAGGTTCTTGATCTTCACCTTCGTCAAGACTCCAACCTTGCTTAGATCGATATTCTCTTCACTTAAGATGCGTGCATTTGCCAGCACATCCTCGAGCTTACTAATCTTCATCTCGAGTAGACCTTGAGCCTCTTTCGCAGCGTCGTACTCTGCGTTCTCACTCAAATCTCCTTTATCACGGGCCTCTGCAATCTGCTGAGAGATTTTAGGACGCTCAATAGTCTTCATCTGCTCAAGTTCCTCCTTGAGCTTTTTAAGTCCTTCTGCGGTATAATAACTTACTGCTGACATAACGAATAGGTTTTGACTAAAAAAGAGGCCACAGAAGGCCTCTCTCTTAATTCAAAGGTATAAAATCTTTCTTATTACAAGTTGATTCGTGTTCCGATAGTGTGGATACCATTAAACGCCGAAGTAGTACCACGGTAGGCATAATCAATAGCGAAAGAACCGTCGTCACTTGTTGGTACGTTAAAGCTGAATCCACCACAGATTCCTGAGATAGCAGAAGTACCGATACCGTCAGCACGGTTGTCTCTTGCAACGTAACCTACGCGAACTTGGAATAAATCTTTCAGGCTGTATTGCACACCTGCATGGTAGGTATCCTTTTCAAATGCATTTGATGTAAAGTTCAAAGCACCCGTTACCTTTCCATTCTCAAGCAACCAGTCGTATGAACCACCAATGCTCAATGCTGTTGGTAGCTCGAAAATCGCAGAGCGGCTTTCAAATGTTTGTGTGTAAGCAACACCGTACGTAGGAACTGGAAGAGTTACCCCTAAACCGTCACCTTCGTAGGTAATACCTGGACCTACGTTACGCAAGGTGATTCCAAATTTGAATCGGTCGTCAATACCTGTGCGGTACTGAACACCCGCGTCGAAACATACACCACTCGTATTCAAGTTAGAAATCGAGCTGCTGTAGATTTTCACGTTAGCACCACCGTAGATGTTTTCTGTAAACTTCTGTGCGTAGCCTAGGTTGATCACGATACTCTGTGGAGAGATTGTCGCGCCAGTACCTTCCGGCTGGTCCGTTGTAGTCACTTCCCATTCGCCATAATCAAATGCGCTAATTCCCATATTTAGGACACCCACATCGCTGACGCGCTGCACGAGTGTTGCACCGTTCATTTGGATCCCAGCACCAACCAACCACTGTGTGTTGTTAAAGGTAACTTGAGTATTGCCCTCCATTGCCGCAATACCTGCGATGTTTACGAATGAGGCATCCATACCGCTTGCTCCAGCAACATTTACAGAGCCCCAACCCGATGAACGAGCAAATGGGTTGATCAATAATTCTGAAGCACCTGCTGAACCTGCACGCTGCGGGTTACCCGCCTGCACAGTCCCTACTAGAGCCAGTGCGCAAAATGCAATGATGTATTTCTTCATATTCATTTTTATTCTCTCTTAGAATGAGTTCAAATCTACTGGACGGAGTGCACCGAACCACTTCACAACCTTCTCGCCCAAATCACCTGCATCAACATGTATGATGTACACACCCGATGCGATAGGAACGTTATATGTATTCTTCAGATCCCACTCAATGAACGTGAGTGAGTTGTCCTTTCTCAACTGACGTACCAGTGTACCAGAAGTCGAGAAGATGCTGATCGTACATGTTTCAGGAAGGTTGGTAATCTTCACAATGTTGTCCAACTGTGAACCTTCGTACGCACTAAATCCGTAGTATGGATTCGGCACCACACGAATGGTTTCTAGAGCACTCGAACCTACTGAGTCAATAAAGGTCTTGGTTGCGATGTTTGACGTGTTGAACTGGAACTGAGGTAAACCACCGTTCGGTGCATCAGCCAACTGACTGTTCTGATATGCAGCGTTCATACGAATACGTATACGTGTTTCTGTAGGAAGCTCTGTGTAAGGATCAAAATCCAATCCTTGACGTAGGGTTGGCATACCAATCCAACGACATGCTCTCCAGAAATTAGCCTTGGCAATGTTACCTAAACCACCAGTCTTCACTAGATCTTCCATCAAATCCTTCAATGGCCAGTTGTTGATGTTTGGACCAGAGTAAGAAAGGTCTACGTTGCTTCCAGAGATTTTATCTTCATCCGCGAACACGTAGATGTAGTGCTGACCACCAAATACGTAACCACCATTTACAGTGTTACCTGGCGGCAAGAACTCGCGATCCGTTGGGTTCCAAAGCATGTCATTACCGTTTTCGCCCGGCAACCATGAGTTTTCACCAAAGGCCATTGATAGGCGCTTACCAGATTCTACGTCGATAGCATAACCTGGGAAGTACGACCAACCCGGTGCCATGTTTGGATCTTGTACAAGGTTTCCATTGTTCAACGTCCAAGAAGTATCCTGACGCTGTGTCAATTTCTTATCACCATGCTCACTCAAACCTACTTCTTCAGCAAGCTCGAATACTGGTACACGAGTCCATTTACTTCTGTCTTGCGTAAAGACAATATCAACAGAATGAAGATTTGCAGCATCGTTCAAGTTACGTCCGATAGTCACCGCTGGACCCATACCGTAGTTTGGATAGCCGTTTACATTCACACGGTTATTTCCTGAGGCATACATGTAAGGTCCCCAAGTACCATCTACGATGTTTTCAAAGTATCCTTTAGCATCACCATTTTGATCTGGGTACAATGTTGCAGGCTCCTCTGTCGGGAAGCTGTTCGTACCTGCTAGAATCCAGTTGTACGGTGTGTACGATTTATCATCCTTGATACCCGACCACCACTCTTTCGAAGGATCGTCGTAAATAATCTCAGAGAAAATCACACCATTGTCGTACGAACCTTCATCATCACCACCAGGTGATGGCGCTTGCTGAACAGCTACAGACAATCCGAGATCTGGAATAATTTGCTCGTTGTAGAACGAGATGGTTGTATCAGATTCTGCAATTACAGCGCCTGTTCCATCTGTGATTTCCCAGTTAGCCGTTGCATTAGCAGCATCAAAAGTCAAGGTGTATTCACCGTCTTTTACCTCAAGTGGATCGACCACCTTGATAGCAACAGGTCCCATACCGCCCATGTACGACGGTTGACCATCTGAGTTGCCACTCATGATTGCATCTACCTCTTCAGGAAGCAGTTCAAGTTCAGTACCACCATTACCTACACCATCAAGGCGTTTGATGATAGGACCGTCTCCGTACTGAGCCACCTGTACCGTACCGCCTTTCTCAGAATCAATCTGATGAGGAATTACAGTATACGTTTTAATGTTACGACGACCTGCAAGGAATGGAATCTTCTGTCCTCCCGGAGCAGTAGTCGGATTAAACTCTAGGTATTGGTTTTGACCGTAAGCAATCACAGTGAAGTAGTATTCTTTGTGGTTGATTAGCGTACGATCACCAGTAGCAAATTGGTCTTCAGTAATCTGGAACGAAGTGAAGATACCTTCATTGTTAGATTGTAAAGTCATGTCTTGCGGTACCAATGCATTTAAGTCTGGATCTACCTCCCAGTTGATGAGCTGTGTAAGACCATTCTTGATATCACATTGAGCAACCATACGGCTTTGTGTAGGATCGTAAATGTCAGAGATACTTACGTCTGAGTTTGCCAATTGGAAAATCTGGAAACCTTCGAACTTGTAATCGAAGTAATCTGGATTTGCATTCAAGATTGAATCACGATCGTCAGGGCTAACTGTGATTAGCGGATCGCGCTCGCGGTAGCTAAAGCCTACGTTATTAGAACCTGGGCCGTACGTCAATTTCAAGATCACCTCACGATCAAGCTCTTGAGCCGTTACGTCCGGTGCGTCTGGACCGTTCAATACTTGGAAACAGTTATCGAACAGTTTCTGCGCTTTATCGTCAGCAATGATCACCTTCTCTACAGAAGCAAATAGATCGTTATTGATAAGATCACGCTCCCAAACTACCCCTGTAGTTACAAAGTTCAAAGCACCCGGTGCCAAAGAGAACGGACCTGCACTGTGGAGACCACGCTTATCTTCTTTGTTCGCTGGGCTCTCCCACCAATCTACTGGCGAATATGGAGGGTACGCTCCCGTAGTATCGTAAGACATACCTGGGTAAGCGAAACGTGTTGAAGTACCGTTACCTGAAGCAACAAAACCATCACCGTTACCAAGATCACCTGCACCTGAAGGCGTTTCAATAATCAACTCTGAACCGTTCTTCCAAAGTGCACGCATGTAGTTGTAGAAGTGCGTTGCATTATCCGGGTTACCAGAGATGTTTGATGCCGTGTTGTTGTAGTACATGAACTGGCTCATAATGATACGCTCGTTCACACCCGTTGCTGGATCTTCAGCAACACAAACACCTGTTTCAGGATCTTTCACACCGTCCACACAACCGTCACGGTCATTATCCAATCCGTCGTAGTAATCTGCGAAAGGACCTTGGAAGAAGTCGAAACCTACAGCAGGTGGATTCAATCCGTAACCCAATGCACCTTCATCTTCAGTATCTGAGTTGTAACAGTATCCAAGACCACGAGCAATATCACAACCAATAATATCATCCGTGTAGTTCCCTAAATCTGGATCAAACCACGTTGAGAAGTACGTATTAGTAAGACGGAACGTAGAACGGTTAATAATACGATAGTTGTTGAACGTCATGTTGTTCACTTCATCGTTGGTTGAGAAAGCAAACGCTTGCGCACGGATTTCGAAACCTAGGGCACCTGCCTGTGATTCCGTGTGAACGTTACCACGGTCATTGTATACCCACCAGATGGTTTGGTCACCGTAAAGAACGTCAGTTTCCTTGTCGCGACAGTCGTACTCTTTATCGATATCGTATGCAGGGTAGTCTACCAAGTAATCGTAAACACCGTCACCATCACGGTCAATGAAAGGAGCCAATTGGTACGGCAACTCGCCGTCTACACCATTACCTGGCCAATCCTTAATGCTTTGCGGAATCTGGCTTTCGTACCCTGGGAAGAGCTCTGCATCGTTACAGTTTGGATCGTCCAAACATTCCAACCATGCCTTGTGCACATCTACCTCTTCACGGTAAATGATCCAATGGCGGTCGTACTTATCACAGATTTCTTTGTTTGTCGAAGCTGTACCATCAGTAGTTAGCGGACCTGGCCAGTAGTCGTTACCCGACTGACGGTAGGTCATTGCTGCCAATTTCAACTGGTTACCTTCATCTACACCACCAAGCCACAATGAACCGGCAAACATAGAGTGCTTGTTCGATCCCTTTGGCACCTCGTAGCGTGCGGTGTTCAAATCCCACCACATATCACCACCACCTAGGATGGTCGCACGAACGTTGTTGATGCTCAAATCACTCTGTGCCTTTGAAGGCTGACAAAGTTCTTCGACTGTTTTCATAGAACCGGTATTGGCACTACCTGAGTTCTCGCTGGCACCTTGAACCTCACGGGCTGAAAGTGGCAGTGTAAAAGCGGCTGAAAGTAAAAGGAGATATACTCTTTTCATATGCTGTTTTTCGAATGCTTTTTAATTATAGTCCAATGCGTAAACCTAGACGGATACGACGTGGCAAGCTGAACAAACCAGGGTTTGCCAAGCTGATGTTGTACAAATCTGCGAACGATTGTGCGCTCGCTTGGAATTGAATAGCGTTTTGACCTTGAGGCGAGCTCAAGTAACCGTCATCACTAGGTGATCCCGTGTAAGGATATACACCTAATACATTTTGCGTATTCAGAACGTTCAGCATTTGAACGTAGATCTCAAAGTTGCTTAATGGACCTTCATTGAAGTTCCAAACCTTGTTGGCCGTTGCATCTACACGGAAGCTCCATGGTAAACGAGAACCGTTGATGTTACCGGTCATCGGCGTTTGTGCATCTGTCAAACCGTAGGCAAGAACACGACGCGTATATGGAGTACCCGAGTTAGCATTCACTACCAAATTCAGACCGGCGTTTTCAAGCACGCGCTTTCCGAACCATACAGGGCCGTTGTATGCTGGACCTCCACCGTAGCGGTAGTCCATATTCATTACTACCTGGTGGCGTGAATCGTACGACAACGGTAGGATGTAACGCAAGTTTGGCTGTCCTGAACGGGCGATGTTTGCACCCGAAGTAGAGCTTGAACCAGTACCGTCAGCGAACTGCAAAGTGTAGTTTGCATTCAATCGAACATTACCTGTACGACGTAAATCGTACTGTACGGTATATCCTTTTACTGTACCGAAATCCAAGTTTCCAAATGCGATGTAGGTTACTGGATAAGCCTCAGTGAAACTAAACGACTGCATCATATCGCGCATCTCGCGGTAGAAGGCACTTAATTTAAGTGCACTGTTGTCGTTCAATTTCTGACGGAAACCAATCTCGTAATCCGTAGTACGCTGTGGTTTCAAATCTGGGTTAGACAATAGGCCACCGTTATTACCGTTCTCCAACTGTAAGAAGGTGATTGGGTTCATTCTGTTTACCCCTGGATCCGGACGCTGCACCATGATATCGTAGTGTGCGAAGAATTCCGCCTCATCCGAAATAGGGAACTGGAACGAAATACGTGGACTCACTGTAACCTGTGGCGTGTAGTCTTTGAAACTTTCATTGGCAGTAACTGCTAATTTCTGGTCTTCAATACCCGGGTTTTTCAAGAATGGCTTAATACCACCACTTAAATCCGCAATGTTCTTAGGATTTGCTTCAACCTCACCGTTTGCAGTGTACCAAGTAGTTCCTTCACGGTACCCTACAATGGCTGATGGGTTTTCTTGGTCGTCAACATATACTACTGCGTCGTCACTAATACCTTCCGGTACGTCATAACCTGCTAGGGTAGTTGCACCTAGATCTCCAACAGAATATGCTGGGTACAATACATAAGGATCTGCAAGGACTGGCTGGTTCGCATCAAAGCGGTCAACACGAACACCTATATTAAAGAAGAGGTCTTCGTAAGTAAACTGGTCTTGGATATAACCTGCCATGTAAATTGGTTCAAAAGCGCCAATCAAACGTGGTGAGTTGCCCTGAGCGTCTGTAGCAAAGAAGTCTGTCAACGATGGACGCGTTGTCAATCTGTTTCCTAGATAATCGAAACCGTAATAACCAATGTATTGGCTCGAACCAATGTTTAATAATTCATTCGCAGAGAACATATCCAACGAGAACGTTGATGGATCGTACGAATCGATATCCAACCAATCTGTGCCGTTAGGATCTAATCCTAAAGTTTCACGCAAGTTGCGATCGAATGTTCTTGGCTTATCCGCATCAAACAAACGCGGGTAGTTCAAAGTATCCTGGAATACACCATTGTTGTCGTAAGAAGCTATTGGATTGTTTAGGTCCAATTCGCGGATGGCATCATTTTGCAATAGACGCATCAATGTCCACAATCCAGTTGCTCCTACGCTGTAAGAACGGTCGAAGCGTTGTTCGTACTCCACACCCACAATAAGCGAGTGGTCCTTGATATCAAATGTTGAAGAGGCTGTAATACGGAACTGGTCGTTTAACGTCTTTCCGTAAGAAGCTTGGTTTGCACCGACATTCCCCCATAAACCGTACACAGACGATGGCTGGTCACCGTTTAGAAGACCACCACCTGCACGAATATCCTCTAGCGAGCGAGCTCTGTTGAAGATCAAGTTTTGATCCACAAAGTCGTAGAAGTTTGAGGTGTAGTTTGCAAGGATTGGATTGTTTTCACCTGGCGTGTAATCCACATTGGCACTCTGGAATACAGCAAGGGTATAGGCATCCATTACCTTTCCATAGTTAGGATCGTTTGGATCTGTAATGGTATCTGAGCCTAGCGTATACAATGGACGGTACTGTGTTTTGAACGTACCGATGTGACCGTAGGCAAAAAGATTGTCTTTGTGACGTGCATCTTGCGTCAAACGCTCGTTACGCGTGAAGTCCATTTGGATGGTGTAGAACGCATTACGAATAAGAGAGTTCGAAGAATCTGATGGATTCCCGAAACGTTGCTGGAAGCGCACGTAGGTCGACCAGTCTTGTGCAAACGACTCTGAGTTGTTTGCATAATTCATCAACTCATTAAATCTGCTACCGTTACGACCTTGATTCATGTTGTAACGACCACCTATAGTCAAGGTCGTCTTCTCTGAGGTCACAAACTTCAAGTTACCTGATACACGAACGGCTGTACGCGCTACATTCTCGCGGTAGTTTTGAGGCGACAAGTCTTCTTGTCTTAAGAAATCTGCTGCATTGAGCACACCAAAACCTGAAGAAGCTGGTACCAATGGATTGGCTTGTAACTCTGCGAGCTTATCATCGTTCACTTTCCAAGTAGTCAACGAACGAGGAGATCCGTCACGGTTGTATTGGAATTCTGAAGCGAGGAGGAAACCAACAATAGGCTGTCCTGTTTTCTTATTTCTGATAATCGGTCCACCCAGGGTTAGGGCACCCAAGTTGTAGTGGTATGGGTCGAAAACTGAGCTGGTCAAAATCTCAGAAGAACCAAAGTAATACGGTGCTGGACCTTTGGTAGTCGTAGAAATTACACCACCGGTAACGTCACCGTACTGTGCGGGAACACCACCCGTAATAACCTCCGTCTGCAAGATCGCATCACGCGGCAGGTTGACATCACCACGAACCTTTACCCCATCGATAAAGATGACGTTGGTAGACGAACGTGAACCACGAACGTTGAACGAACCGCTACCGTCTTGTTGGAATACACCTGCTGTGGTACCAACAATCTGACTAAGGTTACGATACGGCAGGTTTTTGATTTCCTCCGAGCTTACAATTTCCGAAGTCTTCCCCGTTTCGATGAGTTCTTCTTGGGCGGTAACCGTGACCTCCTGAATCATCGTACTTTCGACAGTCATGTTGAAATTGACCACCTTGGGCTTTCCGGAATAAACCGTTACACCGTTAAGGTTGAAATCTGCGTAACCGATGAAATTACAAGTAAGGTTGTACACCCCCGCATTAACTGGGTTGATGTTATACTTTCCATCGAAATCTGTCGTTCCTGTTGCAATGACAACATCCTTGTCTTTTACGATTACCGTAGCAAATGGAATGACTTCGCCGGTGCGCTTATCCTTGACCGTTCCCTTGATAGAACCGGGACGTGTTTGACCGTAGCTGAACGCTACAGCAAAGACCATAATAAGCGTGAGTATTCTTTTGACCATAAATACTGGCTTTACTTTTGGGTTATAAGTCCGTAAATATAAGCATCAGAACCGGAGAATTGACAAGGAAATCGAGCTATCTTGCAGCCAATGAGTAAACGACTTTACAGACTGATAAACAATCCCTTACAGGCCCTGCTATTGCTGGCGTTGGGATTAAGTGCATGCAACAACACCAATGTTGTCTACGATATTCCGGAACCTTTGGTCGATGAAACAGTCTACGTGAGCGACCCTTCGAGCTTCAATCTGACGGTCGTTGGAGGCCAATTATTACTGCCAAATGCAGGCCATGCTGGGGTTTTAGTTTACCGCCGGTATTTCGACGGTCAATTCTACGATTTCGCCGCTTACGAAGCCGCCTGTCCAGAGCACTGGGCCGACGGTTGTGGCGTGCTAGAAAGTACCAATGGGGATTTCTATTTTACCTGTGGGTGCGACGCACACCAATACCAACTTCTGGATGGCCAAAGCGTAGATACCAGCTATACGCTACCGATCAAAGAATACAGCTGTTCCTTTGACGGGGTAAATGTGATTCGAATTACGAATTAATCTACACGAAGGCGTTTTCTCCGGTGATGTCTAAACCGGTGATTAACAGATGAATATCGTGCGTACCCTCGTAGGTCACCACACTCTCCAAATTCATCATGTGTCGCATGATTGAGAAGTCTCCAGTAATACCCATTCCACCCAACATTTGACGCGCCTCGCGAGCAATTTTCAATGCGATTTCCACATTGTTTCGCTTCGCCATTGAGATTTGTGCAGAAGTAGCACGACCCTCATTTTTAAGGTGACCTAAACGCCATGTCAGCAACTGTGCCTTGGTGATTTCGGTAATCATCTCTGCCAATTTTTTCTGCTGCAACTGGAAAGCAGCAATAGGCTTACCGAACTGAATGCGTTCTTTCGAATACCTCAATGCTGTATCGTAACAATCCATAGCAGCACCTAAAGCGCCCCATGCAATACCGAAGCGCGCACTATCCAAACAGGATAGCGGTGCACCGAGGCCATCACGACCCGGTAAAATATTTGACTTAGGAACGCGTACGTTGTCGAACACAAGCTCGCCCGTAGCCGAAGCACGAAGCGACCATTTGTTGTGTGTTTCCGGTGTGGTAAATCCTTCCATACCACGTTCAACAATGACACCTTTGATACGTCCGGCTTCATTTTTCGCCCAAACAACAGCGATATCACAAAACGGCGAATTTGAGATCCACATCTTCGCACCATTTAGAATGATATCATCGCCGTCTTCAACAAAGTTGGTGGTCATTCCGCCTGGGTTAGACCCGAAGTTTGGCTCCGTGAGTCCAAATGAACCGAGGTATTCACCCGTGGCCAATTTTGGGAGGAATTTTTGCTTTTGCTCCTCGCTACCGTAAGCGTAAATGGGGAACATCACTAAAGAGCTTTGTACAGAACAAGTAGATCGAATGCCTGAATCTCCGCGTTCTACTTCCTGCATCATTAGTCCATAGCTGATGTGGTCTAGACCGGCACCTCCATACTCTTCAGGTACATAAGGCCCAAAAAGCCCTACCTCGCCCATTTCTTTTACTAAGTGTTGCGGAAAGGCGGCACGCTGAGCGAAATCTTCAATGATTGGACTTACGCTACGCTTGACCCATTCACGGGTAGCGTCACGAATCATTTTGTGTTCCTCGCTGAGCAGTTCGTCTAGTAGGTAGTAATCTGGATGTTGAAATTGATCCACCATGCTTGTGTAGTTTTCTTGAGTGGTTGTGAAATTAAACACAAAAGGTGAAAAATTGTTATAAATTCAACTCAGAGTTTCACCATTCACTTAATAATAAGAAGCCCCATGAAGAAAACGTTACTCATTATCGCCCTTATGGGCATCTCAACATATTCGTACACCAACAGCGGGGGGTCACCTGCTGGAAAAAGCGGTTCACCCGGAGATAACGGACAAACTTGTGCCAGCGGCTATTGCCACAGCTCGGGCAGTCCTATGGGCGGTGAAGTCATCGGCATTATGTCCTCAGTAGATAGCATTTCTGACGGCAATACAATTGGAATCACCCTCGGCGTAAAACCAAACGGTACATCTTCGAAGGTCGGTTTCATGGCAAGAGTCGAAGATGCTAATGGGAACCAATTGGCCACCTCAAATCCAGGTACTGGCGCGAAGCGTGTTAGCGATTACATCACACACACCAGTGGAGGAACTGCGGTTTCTAATGATAGTATTCATTGGACTTTTGATATTGACGGGACAACTTTCCCAGACAGTATTACGGTATATGCCGCTATTAATTTCACCAACAGCAACGGTCAGACTTCTGGCGACTACGTGATGACCGCTTCAAAAACACTCTACAAGAGTACAGGAAGCAGTATTGGTTTTGAAGAGTCTGAAGGCATGCCTTTGATGGTATACCCTAACCCGGCTTCGTCAACCTTGAAGGTCAAAGCAGAGGGACTAGTGGCCATTCGTTTGTACAATACACTGGGCCGATTCATACAGCTCGACTATTCAGCCTCTTTGGAAGATCAAGCCATTTTAGACGTAAGCGCCCTTGCTCGAGGCAACTACATCTTGCACGCAGAATATTCGGACGGTAGCATTCAATACAAGCACGTCGTTTTACAGTAACTTTGCGTCCTAGATGGACGTAAAATGGTTGTTTATTGGATTCTTCGCAGTTCTTGGGGTATTCCGAGCTCTGAAGCCAGAGGTATTCGCCAAATGGATCCGTCTTCAATGGGAAGACCTCAGTGATTCTCGCGGCCGCTTAGGCGCCGCTGTGGTTAGTCTATTGCTCCCGGCAGCCTTGTTTTATGTGCTTGGAGAAGCTTTGGAATTAAAATTATTGTGGTGGGAAGCGCCCCTTGCTATAACCATCATCCTGTTGGCCCGTCTAGTATTTTCCATTTTGTTGAGCCTGTTGTTTTCCTCAAATAATGCGCTTCAAAATGGGACAGATCTCTTTGGAGGTATTCAGTTGAGCTACGTGTACAGCCTGGTATGTCTCATCGTACTATGCAGCTTGCTTATTAATGACGCCTGGTTGCATGCTGGCATTTATCTGCTTGGTATAGGCCACTTTATCGGATTGCTTTGGTTTGCTCTAAAGAATCCAGTGCTTCGAAATATCCGGAGCGGTGGGGCTCGTTTTTATGCAATGTCTTACCTTTGCACGCTCGAACTAGTATTAATTTTTTCGTTCGTCAACTAACACTCATGGCAGATAGACAAACAAAAGTGAAGTCGATTTTGGTGTCACAACCAGAGCCAACCACCGAATCTCACCCTTTTTTCACACTTGCCGATAAGCACAAGGTAGATGTGGATTTCCGCTCATTCATTCACGTGGAAGGGGTAACCGCCTCCAACTTTAGAAAGGATAAAATCCAGATTAGAGATTACCGCAACGTTATCTTGACTTCTAAGAATGCTGTTGATCACTACTTCCGTATGTGTGAAGACATGCGTGTTCAGATCAGTCCAGATACACGTTACTTCTGTATTTCAGAAGCCATTGCATATTACCTGCAGAAATATGTGGTTTACCGCAAGCGTAAGATTTACCACGGCAATCTGAAGATTGAAGAGTTGATCCCAACGTTGAAGAAATTCAAAAACGAAAAATTCTTAATGCCTTCTTCAAACAGCTTGAAGCCTTCTATCCCAGAAGCATTGGCGGATGCAGGCATTGACTACACACGTGCGATTCTATTCAATACGGTAGTGAGTGATTTGAGCGATCTAGAAAATGTATTCTACGACATTTTGGTGTTCTTCTCTCCTTCTGGGATTAAGAGTTTGTACGAGAACTTCCCGGAGTTCAAACAAAATAAAACGCGCTTGGCTTGTTTTGGACCAACGACGCAAAAAGAGGCAGAAAGTCACGGATTGATTGTTGATATCCCTGCACCAACGCCGGACGCCCCATCAATGACAAAGGCCATCAGCGATTACATCAAAGTGGCAAACAAGAAGTAAGATATATTGTAAATTGAGGGCCCGGCGCATGCGCCGGGCTTTTTTTATGCGCTACAGTTTTCCCAAAAAAGAACACCTCACTAAAAAGGAACATTTCGACGGCCTCCATACGGAAGGTCGTGGGGTGAAAGCCTTTCCATTTAGCCTACGTTACTTGGAAGCCGAGCTCGAGGATGGCCTGCAGAGAAAGGTGGCGATTGTGGCGCCGAAGCGCGGGCTGAAGAAAGCTGTGGAGCGCAACAAGATGAAGAGACAAATGCGGGAATTGTACCGCTTGAATAAAGACAAAGTTTTCGATAGTGGCGTGGCTGAGATCTGGTCCATCCGCTATTTAGGAAACCGACCGAACGATTACGCCTTTCTTGAGGCAGGATATTTGAAGTTGCTTGAGGCCTATGAAGAGCAGCGAAAAAAAGAATTGGCAGATGAAAAATAAGATGAGCCTTTGGGCGGTGATTGTAAGTGCAGGCGTACTAATGAGTGCGGCAGCTGGAGATCCGTTTGAAACGAGCAAGCAATTAGAAGTGTTTACCGCCGTGCTGCAACAGGTGCAGGTGAATTATGTCGATGAGATCGGCGCAGAGCAGGCTGTCGGGAGTGCGATTAAGGGGATGCTGAAAGAATTGGACCCGTATACCGTGTATTATCCTGAAGATAAGATTGAGGATGTTCGATTGCTTCAAACCGGCGAGTATGGCGGCGTTGGATGTGTTATTCAGAAAATTGAAAAGGACATTTACATCTCTGATTTAAACAACAGCGGGCCTGCGAAAGCTGCCGGAATTCAGGTCGGAGATATTATCAAAAAGGTAGACGACACGTCTATTGATGATTTTTCCATTTCGGATGTGAGCTCCCTACTGAAAGGAACACCGGATAGCGAAGTAAAGGTGGTGGTCGAGCGCAGTGGCAAGGAGGAGGTCTTTACCTTCAACCGTCAAAACATTACTTCTAAGGCGGTGCCGTTTTATGGTATGCGCGAGGACGGAATCGGCTATGTATACCTCGATGGATTCACAGCAAAAGCTTCTTCTGAGGTGAGAAATGCTTTGGTGAATCTCAAAAAACAAGATCCAAAAGGCATCATATTAGACCTGCGCGGCAATGGTGGTGGATTGCTCATGGAAGCCGTGAAGATTGTTAGTTATTTCAGCGACACCAAGGATACTATCGTGAGCACACGTGGTCGCGGTGGAGAGATTCAGGACGTGTACCGCAAGGCGGCTAAAACCCTGTTCCCGGATCTGCCGTTGGCGGTGCTGGTGGACGACCGCAGTGCATCGGCCTCGGAGATTGTCGCCGGCGCTATTCAAGATTTAGACCGAGGGGTCATCCTAGGTGAGAAGAGCTTTGGGAAAGGCTTGGTGCAACAGATTAAACCGCTTCCCTTCGGCGCTCAAATGAAGGTCACTGTCGCCAAATATTATACGCCTTCTGGACGCTGTATTCAAAAGGTCAATTACGATCGTGACGAGAATGGAAAGCGTACCAAGAAAGCAGCACAGAAGGAGTTTGCTACGGCCAGTGGTAGACCTGTGGTGGATGGCGACGGCATACATCCAGATTCGACGTTGGCTGATGCCTACTATCCAGAATTTGTCAGCGCGATGAGCTCGAAGGGTCTGGATTTACGCTACGCAGCAAGCGTGATGGGCTCGATGGAAGGTGCTGTTCCAGATGCTTTTGCCCTAAGCGAAGTACAATGGACGGCTTTCAAAGAGTTTTTGGCCGGCGAAGCGTTCACCTTTGAAAGTTTGGGCGAGCGAAAATTAAAGCAGTTGGAAAAGGCGGCATCAGAATTGGACTACCTGAGTGAAGAAGATATTCAAGACCTTCTTGCCAATGTTGAGCAGCGAAAAGGAAAAGTGCTCGAAAGCCAGCGTGCTGAGATTACCGAGTATCTAGAAGATTACCTCGTTCAGAAGCACTTCGGTTTGGAAGGTACTTTAGAGCGTGGTTTAACGCGGGATGCACAAATCAACGCTGCAGCAAGTATTTTGCTCGATCAAGGTACGATGGACGCCCTTCTAGGCGTTAAATAACCAATGACAAAACCACATACTTACTTGCACATCACCGGCGGTATTGGCGCAGCCTTGCTCCCGTTCGCCTTTCCTTGGCTTAGTCCTGTGTATGGACTGATCATCATGGCCTTGGGGGTGCTGGCTGCTGGTAAGAAGTATTTCCGATTTGCCCCTTTACTCTTGTTTGCTGTGTTTACGGATTGGCAATGGCTCAGTACTACTTGGAGCGAACACAGCAGCGAAGGCTGGGGCGATGTCATCATGGTTTTGCCCATCACCGTGATGGGTGTTTTGATGCATGCCGTGCGACTCAATGACCACCAAAGCTGGGTGAAAAGATGGATGGAAACTTTCGCTTGGGCGACGCTCGTAAGCTGGACCATCATCTTCTGTAAAAGTCTATACCTCAACGGTTGGGTCAACTATAAAGAATTTGAATTGGGGGGCCGATTGGGTGTTCATTTCCAAAGCCTTTACCTCATCGTGGCCGCACTCATTTTGGAGCGTAAAGTCTGGCGTAAGACCTATGGATTAAGTGCGCTTCGAGGGGCCGCTGTGTTGTGGTTATTGTTTGGGGTCATCGTATTAAGTGTACGCATTCACCTATTACTCGTACCTGTGATTGTTTTGGGGAGGTTTGTGGAATTGGCGCTGAAAAACAGGGAGCAACGAGGAAAGATTGTCGGTTTAGCAGTGGCCACGTTGGCTGTAGGAGCCGTACTTATTACTGCCCTGCCAGGACCTCGGGGGCGCTTGGTAGATCTGCGCAACGAGATTCGAAGTATTGACGGTAAAGTGGATGGAAAACAGACCAACCACCGCATTTTTATTTGGCGTGAAGGCCTAAATATCATTGCCGAGCACCCCGTAGTTGGTGTGGGTAATGGCGCCGGCGAATTTGAACTGAACGAACGCCTGAGCGAGGTAGATGCTAAATTTTACCGAGGCAAACAAGCCTATACTCTTGACGAATTCATGTACGATTTCCACAGCATCTGGATTCAAAGCTGGGCAGAAGGCGGCATTGTTGCAGTCCTTTTATTGGCAGCCATCTTTTTGTGGGGGCTGTTCAAAAGTGCAGGCGTACTGCGTTACATCTGGCTATTGGTGATGTTGAGTGGTACCACTGAGAGTTTGCTCGACAAGCAGGCAGGTGCGCTGCTCATTACCTTCATGGTCGGTTTAACTGCGCTACAGAGCCTGAAAGAAAAAAGGGAACCACAGTCGTAGCTCCCTTTGTAGTTCACCTTTGAAAAGACGGTTACTTCGTAGCGTCCTTCACGTCTTTCGCAGCTTTTTCCTTGGCTTCCTTGAGCATCTCTACACCCAACAATCCCGACTGAATTTCCGTCTGTAGATCGCCAACCGTACCCGGAGAGTATGGCATAAAGATGGTGCTGACGTTGTTATCTGCCAGACGGCTGATGGTATCGTAATGCTGGGTCATAAAGAGCATGTTCATCACGTGCTGACCGGTAGTGCCTTCTTCCATGGCACCGCGTACTTCCTCCACACTTTGCTTGAGACCGTTGGCGATGGCGATGCGCTGATTCGCAATCCCCTCCCCTTGTAGCTTCTTACTTTCGGCTTCCGCTTCGGCGGCCGCAACGACCTTGATCTTTTCGGCCTCAGCATATTCTTTTGCCGCCTCTTTCAAACGCTTGGCAGCATTGATTTCATTCATCGAGTTCTTCACTTTGGCATCTGGATCGATATCCGTTACAAGCGCCTTCACGATCTCGTAGCCGAAGCCTGAAATGGTCTCTGCCAATTCATTTTGCACCGCAACAGCAATCTTGTCTTTCTCGCTAAATACGTCATCAAGAATGAGTTTGGGAACTTCGGAACGGATAGAATCGAACACGTACGATTGAATCTGTGCCTCTGGATTATCAAACTGGTAGAACGCTTTGCGAATGCCTTCAGCGTTGCCGGTAACGTAATACTGAACAGATACAATGAGGTTGACAAATACGTCGTCCTTCGTCTTGGTCTCGATGTTCACCGGCAATTCACGAACACGAAGGTTTACCGTACCCGATTTTTGGTCGATAAATGGAATTTTGAACTGAAGACCGCTTTGGGCGATGCGCTGGAATTTCCCCAATCGCTCGATAACTACGGCGGTTTTTTGCTTGACGGTAAATACTGCTCGTGTGGCCAATAGTACGAGCAATCCGATGATTAATGGTGTGGTAATTAAGTCCATAAGGATGCGTTACGTTTAAGAGTTGATTGAACTTATAAAGTACAACAAAAACTCCGTAATGCAGGGAGCCACAGCGAATAAGTCTTCTCCCTAATCCTTGATGTACAATCTTGGTACTCTGGGGCCAATTCCGGTAAGGACCTCATAGGAAATCGTTCCTGCCGCCTTTGCCAGATCTGAGGCGCTTTGATGGGGGCCTAAAATTTCCACCTCATCGCCAGGGTTCACCTCCAAGCCACTTACATCCACCATACACATGTCCATGCACACCCTTCCCAGGATGGCACAACGGTGACCGGCGATATATACTGCACCTTTTCCACCAGATAACGCGCGAGACAGACCGTCGGCATACCCCACAGGCAAGGTGGCGTATTTCATTGGCCTTTCGGCAGTGAAGGTAATCCCATAGCCTAGGGAATCACCCGGCTTCAGGTCGCTGACCTGACTCACGGTACACTTCCAAGAAATGACTTCTTCCAATGGGGCAATGCCCTCATAACTTCCTGCACCGTACAACCCAATGCCCAAGCGCACCATCTCGTGGGCGTCCTTAGAAAATCTATGGATGCCGTGGGTGTTCAATACGTGCGCCACAGCCCCTGGATATTGCGCCTTCACAGCCTTCGCTACCGCTTCAAAAGTACTTAGCTGTTTGCGTGTAAATTCATCTTTATCCGGGTCGTCGGCCGCAGCGAGGTGCGAGAATACGCCTACCACTTCCACTCGAGGTTCTGTGGCCAATTCTTTCAATAATTCCTCCACCTTCTCGGGCGCAAAACCCAATCGGTTCATCCCTGTATTGATCTTGAGATGCACCTTCAGCACCTCCGTTCTCTTTGCACTGAGCCAAGTATCGAGCTGATGAGAAGCAAACAACTCCACCTCTGTACCCGCCGCAGCAAGCAGCGGCATCTGTTGTGGGTCTACATTAAGCACCAGTATAGGCATGGTAATTCCCCTAGCCCTTAAGCTCAATGCTTCCTGCGCAAAAGCAACGCCGAGGTAATCGACATGCAGGTTTTGCAACCAACGAGCCACCTCTAAAGTGCCAGACCCATAGCTGGCCGCCTTGACCATGGCCATGACCTTCGTCTCCGGGGCCAAATGCGCTTTGAACTTCTGCAAGTTGCGACGCATGGCGCTCAGGTTCACCTCTGCCCACGTACTGTGGTATTGGTCTTGCAGGGTTGCGGCGAATTGTTCCAATTTATAGGCGCGTCGGCCCTTCACCAATACGGTGGTTTTATTCAAATCCAATCCAGCGAAACTCGCGGTCAACTCACCCACATCCTCTGGCTTTTCTACCCACCAAATGCGGTCCAATCCGTATGTAGCTGCAAGCGCTTTGGCCTCTGCTGTTTTTTCCTCGCTGCCTAGATGGCTGAGCACCGCCCATTTTCTTGAAGTGGGTGCGCTGCTTGCGAGCTCTTCCAAGGCCCAGCGGAGGCTGCTTAAATCTGAACTGTAGGTATCCTCAAGCAAATAGCCGCCGTCCTTCGCACCACGCAATTGCATGCGCATCTCGAGCGGTTGTAAAAGCGAAAGTCTACGCTGCAGATCTTCCATAGAAGCGCCTAGCAGCAATGCGCCGCCCAAGGCACTCAAGGCATTTTCTTTTTGGTAATCGCCGCTAAACGGCCAGTCTTTAATGGCATCTGGGTCCAATTCCTCCCCTTGCCCCCACACAAGTGTGCGCTCGGGGATTTTTAGTCCCAATTCTTGTGCCCACCTCAGCCATTTACGGCCAATGACCAAGCTGTGGCAATGCTGAAACAGCTTGAATTTCTCCTTGAATTTCTGCTCGTCGCTTTCAAAATTCTCCCCGTGGGCATCGCCCAAGGTGGTAAAGATGCCAATGGTAGGCCGTACCAATTGCTCATGGCGCTGCATGGCACCCACCTCATCTATACCCACCTCTACAAGGGCACTTTGGTGCTGATCCGTTAGAGCGCTCAATGTTAATGGAACCCCTAGCTCACTGTTAAAGCTGGCGTGTGTGCGGTGAATGTGCTCCGGTGCACCCAACAGCTCGTACAACCATTCCTTGACTACGGTTTTTCCGTTGCTGCCCGTAATGGCCACAACTTCGCCCGAGAGGGCCTCCCGCTGCTGCGCAGCCCAAGCCCTGAGCACCTCCAACGGCGCAGGGTGCACGATAAAGCTGGTGGACGGGTGGTTTGCGGCATGAGAGGCGTCGCTACAAATGACGGTGGTAGCGCCGCGCGCGATGGCGCTGTCAATGTAGTGGTGGCCGTCCGCGTGCGGTGTGGCGAGTGCTATAAAACAGGTAGGTTGGGCACTGTGGATACGTCGGGAGTCGAAGGCGAATTGGGTGAATGATGCCTCCGAGGGGCCGTGCAAAGTTGCGCCGGCAAGTGTTGCAATATGTGCGGCTTTAATGGCCACTCTTTTGTGCGTTCAATTCGTTGTAGACCGAGCGGCTCACCGGTTCGTATTCACCGTGTTCGCCCAGCATAAAGGTTTGGTCTCCTTCCACGATGCGGTAGGAGAAGTGTGCAGGACCGCCCGTGCGGCGGCAAATGGCGTGAAGCTTGGTCACATATTCTGCGGTGGCCAGTAGGTTGGGCATGGGTCCAAACGGGCGGCCCTTGAAATCTTTATCGAGACCTGCGATCACGACGCGCTTTCCTTGGTTTGCGAGGGCATTAGCAACCTCAACGATGCCTTCATCGAAGAATTGGGCCTCGTCGATACCTACGACCTGAACGTCGTCTGCAAGCAGGAGCATGTTCGAGCTATTGTCGATGGGTGTCGAAGGAATGGAGTTTTTGTCGTGGCTCACCACCTCCTGCTCGTCGTAGCGGATGTCCGAGGCGGGCTTGAAAATTTCGACTTTCTGTCCCGCAATTTGGGCACGGCGCATGCGGCGGATTAACTCCTCCGTCTTTCCACTAAACATAGGACCACATACTACCTCGATCCAACCGCCTTTTTGTTGGTTAAATTCTATACCGCTTTGAAACATGAGAACAGATTAATGCTACTTTGGCGTTAAAGGTAGATAATATCACAGCTAGAGGAAAGGTTTATGAAGAAGAGAACGCAGATTGAAGCAGAATTGGCCCAATTGGCCCTAGAAATAGGAGGTAAGAGTCATTCAGAGGCGGCAAAAGCCGTACTCGATCTGTATAAAGGTTTGGCTTTGCTCGAAGCCGAAGAAACCATTGAACAACAACTTGCCGCTGCGCAGCAGGATATGCAGTCTCAACTTCGTGCGAAGATTGCAGAACTTCAATCTGAAGTCAGTGTTCCTGAAATCGATGTACCTGCACCTGCCCCTGAGGCGCCTGCAGCAGCTGCTCCTGCGACGACTTCCGCTTCTGAGGAAGAGGACAACCAACTTTCGCTGGTAGATGTCGCTGAAGAGATCGAAAAAGAAGAAGCTGCAAAAGCTGCTCAAATTCTACCTGAAGAAGTAGAAGAAATAGAAGCAGAAGAACCTGTTCTAAAATCACGCGAAGACCGCACCGTATTTCAATTGGACGAAGCCGTTGAACCAGCACCAGCGGCACCTGAGCCTCCAGTGGAGGACATTGCTGAGCCAGTAATGGTGAAGAGTGAAAGTGTCGCTGAAAAGGCGCAAAGCACTGAAAAGAAAAGTTTGAATGACCGATTGGCAGGCGGCGCACTAAAGTTTGGGCTGAACGATAGAATTGGCTTTGTAAAAGATTTATTTGACGGATCGGCTGAAGATTTCAACCGCGTTGTGAGCCAACTCAACACCCTAGGCAGCCTAGGAGAAGCGCAAGATTTCTTAAACACACATATTGCACCGGAATACGGCTGGGCAGATAACGAGGAAACCGCAGAGCGCTTTATGGCGGCGGTAGAACAACGCTTCGGGTAATTATGTCTGCAACGCTGTACGTCGTACCCACCCCTGTGGGCAATTTGGAGGACATGACCTTTCGCGCCATTAATGTGTTGAAAGAGGCGGACCTCATCTTGGCCGAAGATACCCGCACCACGGGAAAATTGACGTCGCACTTTGGGATTGAAACGCCCAAACAGAGCTTTCACATGCACAACGAACACAAGGTCGTGGAGCGCTACATCAGCCAGATTCTGGCGGGCACCACCATTGCCTTGGTGAGTGATGCAGGCACCCCGGGGATCAGCGATCCTGGGTTTCTGCTCATACGCGCAGCCGCAGAGGCAGGTATTGAAATCATTACACTGCCGGGCGCCACAGCTTTTGTTCCGGCGCTCGTAAGTAGCGGCTTGCCGTGCGATACCTTTTATTTTGAAGGGTTCCTACCGCCAAAAAAAGGCCGGCAAACCAAGCTTCAAAACATTGCAGCGGCCACCTCAACGGTGGTGCTCTATGAAAGTCCACATAAAATCATCAAAACCCTCGGGCAAATTGTCGAATTTTGTGGAAGCGACCGCCCAGTAGCCCTGTGCCGTGAAATCTCAAAGAAGTTTGAGGAGTGTATTCGCGGAAGTGCCAGTGAGGTACTTGCTCAGGTAGAAGAGCGTGGTGGTGTGAAAGGAGAATTGGTCCTTATCATAGGAGGACTGACCAAACAACAAGCAAAGGAAAAGGGTTAATTCAGTATGACTTCCATCAAAGCACAATCTATCGAGCAATGGTTCGATACTAATGACAGCGGACCCCTATTGATCGCCGGTCCCTGCAGTGTGGAAAGTCCCGAGCAGGTGCTTGAAACTGCCCAACAGATTCGTGCGAATGCACCCATCTCTTTGCTGCGAGGCGGCGTATGGAAGCCGCGCACAAAACCCGGTTCGTTCGAAGGTGTGGGCGCCGAAGCCATGCGCTGGCTCATTGATGCTGGTAAAGCCATTAACACCCCAACCACTGTTGAAGTGGCCAACGCCGAACATGTGGAACTTGCCCTTAAAGAGGGAGCCGATGTACTCTGGATTGGGGCACGTACGACCGTGAATCCATTTTACGTCCAGGAGATTGCAGAAGCACTGAAGGGCGTGAATATCCCCGTGCTGGTTAAGAACCCTATTCATGCTGAGATTGGCCTATGGGCGGGTGCTATTGAGCGCTTTCAAAAGGCGGGTACCAAGCGCATTGCAGCCGTACACCGTGGATTCTTCTCTACGGCCAAGAGCATCTACCGCAATGAACCAGAATGGCAGCACAGCTTTGATTTGCGTGCCTTGATGCCTGAGATAAAAATCATCTGTGACCCGAGTCATATTGCGGGAGACCGCAGCCTAATTAAAGAAGTGAGTCAAGTGGCCATGGACCTGGGAATGGAAGGTCTGATGATTGAGACACACCGCGACCCAGATTGCGCCTTGAGCGATGCCAAGCAACAAATCACCCCGGCCAAGCTGGGCGAGATTATACGCGAGCTGAAAATTCACACTGAGGTACCGCTTCAGCCCAATGCAGAGCTCGCCTCCCTGCGCGAGGCACTCGATGTCTTGGACGATGCCATTGTGGATGTGCTCCAAAAGAGGTTTGCCAAGGTCAAGGACATCGCTGCCATCAAAGAGCGCGAGGGACTGAGCATCTTCCACATGGAACGGTGGTTAAAATTGGTCCAAGAGCAAACTTCTAAGGCGGAAGGCAAAGACATGTCGCCGGCATTCATTCATGAGCTCTTCGCACTCATCCACAAATACAGTGTGGATTATCAAACTGAACTGATTAAAAAAGATTCCTAATGCGTTGGAGCCCAAAGCCGGCTCCCGAAGCAGGCATTACATCCATCTTAACCGCGGAGGTCACCAAAGACCCACTGCTCTCCCACCTGCTGGCCGTTCGTGGCATCGAAGATTTCAGTTCCGCTAAGGCGTTTTTCAGACCGGATTTAAAGCACCTGCACGACCCGTATCGCATGAAGGATATGGAGGCCGCTGTAGAACGTATTGAGCAAGCGAGGATCAAGCAGGAACACGTGATGATCTACGGCGATTACGACGTGGACGGCACCACTTCTGTCGCTTTAATGTCCGATTTTCTCGACGGTAAATTTCCCATCGAAGCCTACATTCCCGACCGCTACAAAGAAGGCTATGGATTGTCCTTTGACGGCATTAATCTTGCCGCGGAGCTGGGCATCACACTGATCATTGCGCTGGACTGTGGCATCAAGGCCTTCGACCAGATTGCACATGCCCGACAGCTGGGCATAGACATCATTGTCTGTGACCACCACCGCCCTGAACAAGAACTACCGCTGGCCAAGGCCATCCTCAATCCCAAGCGCCCCGATTGCCTGTATCCTTACAAAGAACTCTCCGGGTGTGGCGTAGGATTTAAACTTTGTCAAGCGCTCTGCGAGCGCTGGGGACTGCCCCACGAGCACTACCTCTACCCGCTGCTCGATTTGTGCGCCATCTCCATTGCCGCTGATATCGTACACGTGACTGGAGAGAATAGAATATTGGCCCATTTCGGTATGGAGCGCCTGAGAAATGGTGAAAGCCGACCGGGTATTGCTGCGCTACTCCAAGTGGCCGCAAAAAATCCCCACGAACTGAATTTCCGGGACCTCGGATTTACCATTGGCCCGCGAATCAATGCCGCCGGGAGAATGGAAAGTGGTCTTCGCGCCGTAGAGCTGCTGCGCTCAAAGGAAGGTGAGGCGCAACAAGACCTCGCCCACCGCATCCAGCAATTCAACACGGAACGTCGCGAAGTGCAAGAAGTGATTTTCAAGGAGGCCAAAGACCAATTGGACCCCGACAACTACCCATTTTCCAACGTTCTATACAGTCCCGAGTGGCACAAGGGCGTAGTAGGTATTGTGGCTAGCAAGATTGTGGAAACGCGCTACAGACCTACCATCGTACTCACCAAGAGTGGCGATAAACTGGCCGGCAGCGCGCGTTCAGTAACGGATTTCGACCTCTATGAGGCCCTTTCTGCCTGTGAGGAGCATTTGATCCAATTCGGCGGGCACAAATATGCCGCCGGAATGACCCTGCACGAGAGCCAACTCCCCCATTTCAAGGCAGCCTTCGAAGCCTATTGCCAAAAGAACCTCAGCACCGACCAGCTCGAGCAGAACTACTTCTATGACGCACAGGCCCACTTGAGCCAATTCACCGATCGCTTTCACAAAATCCTGAAGCAATTGGACCCGCACGGACCCGAAAATCCGGCACCTATATTCCTGCTCAAAAATCTCGTGGATGCGGGGCAAACCCGCGCGGTAGGTGGCGACAAAACCCACCTCAAGCTCAACGTCAAGCACCAGGAAGGTGGACCGGCCATTTCCGGCATCGCCTTTGGGTACGGTCACCTAGAAAAAGCGTTCAAAGAAGGCCAACCCTTCGACGCCCTCATCACCCTGACAGAAAACCACTTCCGCGGTCAGATGAGCATCGAAATCATGGTCGAAAGTCTGCGCCCCGCAGAATAACCAGGGCTATTTATCCCAAAAAATTCTATACTCCCCAGATATGCCATAGCGCTCGTCAAACGTGGCGTCCTCCGGCATAGGAACCTGCTGATTGTTGTACAAATATTCGCTTTCTGGATACGGCATTCTCCTTGGAATCTCAGTAAGGTACCACAGCGGGTCCGCACTCAATGTCGGATAGCCCGTTCGGCGCCAATCCGTCCAAGATTCCCCTTGGGTAAACATGGAAATGTATTTTTCCTCCATGATCAATTCAAGGGTGGTTGCCCCAGGCAAACTATCTATATAAAGTTGCGCACTGTCCGATGCTACCCCTAAATAGGCCATGTTCGCTGCAATGCCCTGCTCCATCGAACCTCTGGCTCCTGTTAGATCACCGCTACGAAACTGCGCCTCTGCTTTGATGAACTCCAATTCAAACGTGGTAAGCACGGGAAGATCCGCAGTGGCAGCACCCAACGACGGTATGGACCACAAATCGCTCGAGCGATAGAAGGCTATTCTTGGATCCCCTGTGGAATCCATCCTGCTGTGCAAAAATCCCTCTTGGGTAAAATAGCCCACGCGGTCAATGACGGTGAACTGGTACCAAGGATTTTGATTGATTTCCTCTTCAAAACCAATTTGAAAATCCACCCCTACCCCCAAAGCCGAATCGCACGCCGCAATCACCGCAGCCGCATCGTAGGCAGGCAGCTCGCTCAAGTGGTTTAAGTTTCGCGCTACAAGGCCATCTGCTACAGCTGCCCAAGCACCTAGGTCGCCCTGCAACATAAGGTCATCATCGCCTGGAACCATAGCTGAAGACCGCAACAACTGCTCCTTGCCTCTTGAAAGCAAACTGAAAATAGAGTCGTACACCACGGCACCGCTGTCGTAGCCGGGCTTCAAATTTTGACTGCCGCTAAGCGCCTGGGTAAACGGCACATCGCCAAAGTGGTCGACCAACAAACCCATATACAGTGCAGTCATAATATCCGCAATGCCCGCGTAGGCCGGCGCGTCAAGCGCTATGGCTTGCTCACGAAGCAACTTTAGATCGTACAATCCACCCGCATAAGCATTGTTCCACGTCCTGTCGTAGTTGTATTCGAACGCCGTACGAATCTGGCTGGTCATATGCTGCATCCATTCCGCACTCGCGCGGGCCAACACATCGCCCTGTACCATCGCATAATTTGCCTGAATGGCCGGCAGAAGCACCTGCATACTGACCTCGCTAGGCCTATTAGGGTCCAATCGATAGTCGTCCAACCACTGATTACTGCATCCAAAAAGTCCAATAGCACTGAGGACCACAACGACAAGCTTCTTTCTAATCATGCCTTAAATGTAAAACTTTTACTTCTCCACAATCTTTGCACTGCTTCCTTTCCCGGGCCAATTTGAAAGAAACCCTTTTCTACCTAGCCCATGGCCAAGCACTTCATCATCACCGTCGGCGATTTTCGCGATTCCTCCGGGAGATACTTCTCCTTAAGGACGCCCTTCCACCGTCCCCTAAACCGAGCGTTACATCGCATTGGCGCCACCTGGCGCAAGGAGTTGAAGTGCTGGCTACTGGCCTACTCTAAGAAGAACTGGTCCACCCTACAAACCGCCATTGAACCCTTCGGCTCCCTAGAAATTGTCACCAAAAAACCCCTCCCGCGATCCTTGTCCAAAGGCACCAACCCCGAGATCCGCAGCCACCTCGAATCCTACCTCGACATGCTCTACGCACGCGGCTACGCCCAAAACACCATCAACACCTACACCAGTATGGTCAGTAAGCTACTCAGCGACCTGCACCCAACACCACCTGAAAAGCTGACCATCTACCAGATCAACAAATACCGCGCGAAGCACATCTTCCAAAACGCCAACAGCACCCAACGCCAGTTCGTCAGCGCGCTGAAGCTGCTGCTCCAACATTTCAACAACCCCATCACACCGGATACCCTCGTACGCCCTCGTGCCACCCAAACCAAACCCAAGGTCATCTCCGTGGACGAAGTCATTCGAATGATTGCCCTCACCCAAAATGTAAAGCACCGATTGATCATCTCCTTCCTCTACTCCTGCGGCATGCGCCGCGGCGAAGTACTCAACCTTGAACCGCGCGATCTCAACCTCGAAAGAGCCTCCATACATATTCGCCAAGGAAAATGGGGCAAAGAACGCATGCTCCCCCTGCCACAAAGCCTCTACCCGCTGTTAAAGGAATACGTCCACTTCTACAAGCCCACAGTGTACCTGTTCGAAGGCCAGAAAAAAGACCAATACAGCCCCACCTCCATCGCCCGCATCGTTGACAGGGCCGCAAAAAAGGCAGGCATCCATCAAAAAGTCACCCCGCACATGCTGCGCCACAGCTACGCGACCCACCTATTAGAAAAAGGCGTGGATATGCGTTACATCCAAGAACTCCTCGGCCACAGCAAACCTGAAACGACCATGATCTACACCCACGTCGCAAAGCACACCTCCCTGGCCATCGAAAGCCCCCTCGACACTGCACTGCGGGAACAATTTGGCAATGAATCCCCCGAGCAACAACAGAAATTACAAGGATTCAAACCTTTCAAAAAGTAAACTTATTAGTTAACTTTGCTGTGGAGAGAGACGTCCTCATATTTAAATCCTCGTTCATCGAATTCTATCGATCCCAAGAATCCAAGGTTCAGCAGAAGATTGAGTTTGTTTTAGATTTAATTCGACACGAACGCGCGGTGCCTGCCAAGTTTTTTAAGCGTTTGCACAACACCCAAGGCCTATATGAAGTGCGCGTGATCACCCCGCAAAAGAGCATAAGAATACTTGGTTTTCTAGATGAAGGAAACTTAGTGGTACTGACAAATGGCTTTATAAAGAAGACCCAAAAGACCCCAAGAAGGGAAATAGAAAAAGCAAAACGACTACGAGATGAATACTACAACAGCCAAAAAGAGCGATAAAATTGAACTCATTTCTCTTGAAACACTGATCGAAGAGAAATACGGCGAACTTGGCACTGCATCTCGCGAAAAGTTCGAAGCTGATGCCCTCGCATTCCGTTTAGGTGTAATGCTCAAACAAGCACGCAAGGATCTCGGCATAACGCAAGAGGAGCTTGCCAACCGCACAGGCACTAAAAAAAGCTACATCTCTCGCATCGAGAGAGGACTTAGTGATATACAGGTATCTACCTATCACAAACTAATTGCCATCGGCCTGGGCAAACACCTCAACATCTCAATAGAGCCTTTCAAGTAGTTCGAAAAATGTATCAAATCAGACCCTGTCCAATAATTAATTCGTATCTTAAAGGAATATTACAAACCAAAAATAACCACCACTAACAAGCCTCTTAAACTGCGATAACATTCCCCCCAATTAGTGCATAAACCTGCACATTCCAATTTCACAGGTGCACTTCTTCTCGGTCGGAATAAACCATCACATATAAGGGGTTG
>WTIZ01000041.1:0-17874 GCA_011525035.1 Cryomorphaceae bacterium
GTATTTACGCGTTATTGCAGCATTATTGATTAAGTTTACGCCTGTATGAGGCCCTATCTACTTTCATTATTCGTATTGCTTTCAACCTCCATGGTTGGCCAGATGGATTCAACTCTTGTGGAAGATGCTGATACAGTGGAATTATTGCCCAATTTTGGGGTCAAAGCCCAGTATCCTTATAATAGTAAGGGATATTACCTGTACCAAAATCAGCGCTGGGATTCTTTGACAGTATTATTGGATGAGCGCGCGGAAGACCAAATCTGGTTGAAGGATTCATGGAATTGGACCCAAAGGGAAAATTCAGCTATTGGTGGACTTAATTATAATTCTTTGGAACCTATTGTGCGATCGGGTCTAGACGGTTGGCATAGATTTTCCAAAAGTTATTTGCAGATGCCACTAGCTTATCGTTCTTCTTCTCCGCGCTCGGATTTGAGATTACATACTGGAATCGGTGGTGGCCAAGTATTTGGAATTACAGCACTCGCGCCGGTGGATTCAGCCAAGCAGTTATACGTTGATTACCTGCGTAACAATACACTAGGATTATTTCGTAATGAAGGTACGGATGGCCATGAGCTACAATTTTCTTTGAAGCAATTGGATTCATATAATATTTCGACAGAATCGAAATTGGAGGTATCGTATTTTAATTCGAGATCAGGTCAGAATGGAGGTTTATCTTCTCCTAGTTTATTCGAAAGCAATGTACCAACGTTAAGACGCAATTACGCTATAAGCGATGCTGTAGGTAAGCTCTTTGAAGAAGATTTAAATGTTAAGTATTGGACAAAACGTGATCTAAGTAATAACCAGGACTTAGTTGCTAGTATTTCTTTCAATTCAAGAAGCTGGGCTGTAAATAATGCAAATTCAGCATCAGAATACTTTTGGGACAGCACCGGAATAGCACCTGTGCTGGAACAACGAACTTTAAGGTACTCTGATTCTTTAAGGTTGTCCAAGGCTCAGGTGGATTTGGATTATGTTAGATTTTTTCAATTGAACCCTATAGGCCAGGCACTCGTTTTACAAACTGTTTTTTATACAGGCTTTGAATATTTACAGAGTAACTCCTTAGGATGGGATGGATTTAGAAGTGATTCCATTCATTATACGGAGTCATTTAGTTCGGAGGTTACCCCGTTTTTAAGAGGGCATGTGATGCTTTCTACAACTCATCAATCATTAAACAGATACAGAGTTATTCTAAAATACAACGCCATAGGCTACAACGCGGGCGCTGTTGATGCAATGGCGCGTGCAAAGTTGCGGGTTGGCTCTGGGAAGCTAGAGTTGCAATGGAACATTCTACACCAACCCCATATGTACCGTTTTGAGCAGCTATATGGCTATTCGTACGACTTGAGAACCGTTGATGTGCCCTATTTCAAGAATGAGGGGAAAGCACATTGGGTATCTGGGGACAAATGGATAAAGGAAGGCGTATTGTACGGTGCACAGATTAGAGGTATGCGTTATCTCGAATCCTTTGATGAATTAGCGACTTGGGACGGCAGCTATTCTCGAGCACAATTAGGAATAACTAGTGATAGGAAAGGCTTGAACCTTAGTGTTCAAGGATATGGTACTTATAAATCTTCGTTTGGAGGATTTGCTACACCGAATTGGGGCGGTTTTACTGAGGTGAATTATAAAACGAGTATCGGAACAAGGTTTGAGTTGAAGGCCGGAGTTAATGTGAGTATTGAGGACGCTTTCTATACGCCAACGTATTTAGTAGGTGTGCCTATCTGGGCCATGCAAACCGATCATTTGGCCGGGAGTTATCCTTGGGCAACGGCCTTTTTTGAAGCACGAATAGCCAATTTTATAGCCGGCGTGCGTGTCGTAAATGCCCTTGAGGGATTAGCGGATTACAATTACTATGCTTTCGGTGCAACACCGAGGACAGACCGTTGGGTGCAGCTAAGTGCTCGCTGGACGCTATTTAACTAGGTCTTCTGTGGCGGTTTCTTCGCGGCAGGGAAAAGAATGTTGTTTAGAATTAATCGATAACCTGCGCTATTGGGGTGATTTATTAAATCAGTAGGCTCATCGCCCACGCGGTGCTGGTAATCCTCTGGATCGTGGCCGCCGTAAAACGTCCAATACCCCTCACCAAAGGTTCCGTGTATGTATCGAGCGGCTTTATCCACCTTATTTGAACCCAGCACGGTAGTAGAAGGCTTAAGAGTTTCTGGGCTATAGGCTGTAGTTTGACCGTAAAAGCTTTTGACAAGAGAGGTGTGGTTTTGAACCAAGATGGTGGGTACCACGTCGTATTTCGCAGAAAAATCAAACAGCTCGAAGTAGTCTTGATTTTCTTTCAACTTACGCACCCGTTTTTCGGTGATATCTATGGATGAATACTCGTATCGTAAGGGGTTGGTTTCCAATCTGAAATTCTCAAAGGCAAAGCACTTTGAATGGTCTAGCTGAAGGGCAGCACCCGGAGCAGATGGATCTCCATCGAACATGCTTTCACAAATGTCTACACCCTCTGCGGATAAGGCAATGTCATAGGAATCGGTGGCGGAACACATTGCAAACAGAAAGCCACCATTATTGACGTATGATGAAATGGTTTTTGCCACAGCACCTTTCACTTGGCTGACTTTAGAATAGCCCAATGCGCGTGCATCTGCTTCGAACTGCGCCTTTTGATTGATGTACCAGGCTGCGTCTCTGTATGCCCCGTAGAACTTACCATATTGACCCGTGAAGTCTTCATGGTGGAGGTGGAGCCATTCGTATTCTTCCAGTTGACCAGTTAGTATTTCCTCATCATAAATGGTGACAAATGGAATTTCCGCATAAGTAAGCACGAGAGTTACTGCATCGTCCCAGGGTTGCTTGCCTGCTGGAGAATAAACGGCAATCCTAGGCACCCTTTCAAGTTCAATACTGTTGGTATTCGTACTTGGGCTCTTAAGTTCAGCCATTAAGTTTAGCAGTGCCTGGGCACTACTGTTTTCGTAAGATATACCCTTACGCAGGGCTTTTTCTATGATGTTTTGATCTCCATCTAGGATGGCAAAAGACCCGCCTCTGTAGTTGAGCAGCCAATGGCAATCGTACCCAGAAGCTATGGCCTCATAGACTAGACCGTAGGCTTTCAAGTGATCGCTCTGCCCTTCGTAATCCATAGGAATGAGCATCTGGCCCTTTGAAGCGCTAAAGAACAGCGAAAAGAAGAGTGTGAATATGGCGATTTTAGAACGGTACATCGCCTCCGTCAAGACCTGGTGTAGGAAGATTATCGTACCCGTCGTTAGAGGGGCTAAATCCTCCACCGTAGCTTCCTCCGCCACCTTCGTTCATCTTGCTTTCCATCATCATTGTCGATCCTTGATCAAGGTCAGCGAATTTGGCAAGTTCTCCGATGAAACGAAGTCGAACATCTTCTAACGAACCGTTACGGTGCTTTGCAATGATAATTTCAGCTTGGTTTTCTGATGGATCTCCATCTTCCCATTCTTCTATCCCGTAGTATTGTGGGCGGTAAATGAAGCTCACGATATCAGCATCCTGCTCAATAGCACCAGATTCACGAAGGTCACTCAGCTGAGGACGCTTTGAAGTAGAGCGCGTTTCAACGGCACGTGAAAGCTGGGAAAGTGCGATTACAGGAACATTCAGTTCTTTTGCGATAGACTTCAATGAACGAGAAATGGTTGAGATTTCTTGCTCACGGTTTCCTTGGGTCTTGGATCCTCCTACGGTCATCAACTGCAGGTAATCAATGATAATTAAATCTAGACCCTGTGTGCTGGCGAGACGACGGACCTTTGCACGAAGGTCAAACACGGATAATGCTGGAGTATCATCAATGAAGAGGTTCGCTTTTTCAAGGTCTTTTACACCTGAGGTAAGGTTGTTCCATTCTCTATCCGTCAGATCACCTTTACGAAGCTTCTCCGAGCTTAGTCCGGTTTCGGAAGATATGATCCTAGTAATTAGCTGAACGGAAGACATCTCAAGAGAGAATACGGCGACTTTTTTCTGGTGTTCTACGGCCATGTTTCTAGCCATAGATAGTACAAAAGCAGTCTTACCCATACCTGGACGAGCTGCGAGAATAATCAAATCTGAAGGTTGCCAACCCGAAGTAACTCGGTCTAAGGCAGCAAAACCTGACGGAACACCTGAAAGTCCTTCCTGCTTCGAAATGTTTTCAATTTTATCGATGGCTTGACGAATGAGGTCTTCGGCACTTTCATAATTTCTTTTGAGGTTGCCCTGTGCAACTTCGAAGAGCTTTTGTTCGGCATTGTCCAACAGTTCCAAGACATCGGTAGTCTCATCAAAGGCACTCTCGATGATCTCCGAAGAGATACGTACCAACTCGCGTTGAATGTGTTTTTGCAGAATGATCCGAGCGTGGTACTCAATATGTGCACCAGAACTGACTTTTTGGCTGAGCTGTGCGAGGTACGACTCACCACCCGCTTTTTTGATGATGCCTTCTTTCCGTAGTTCCGCGGCAACAGTCAAAATATCTACAGGTTGATTATCACCAAATAGGATGGTGATGGACTTGTAAATATTCTTGTGTTGGTCTTTATAGAATGCCTCGGGGTGTAAGATGTCAATAACCTTGGCTAACGCATTCTTATCAATGAGAAGTGCACCCAACACAGCCTCTTCCAAATCAACTGCTTGCGGCGGTACTCGGCCACCTGCAGTCAGGTTGGTAGTCTGTCCAAGATTTCTTGGCGCTTGATTGCTGTATTGCGGGTCTTCCATAATTCTTATTCAGCGTATACACCCATATTAAAGAACTTTTCCATGCGCTGTTCCACGCGTTCTTCAGGGCTCAATTTGCTCAATGCCTTTGTATGCTTGATGATCGCCTTTTTAACTTCTTCAAAGATCAATTCTGGATGTGCATGTGCACCGCCTAGAGGCTCTTTGATGATGCCGTCGATCAATCCATTTTTCTTCATGTCGGTAGCCGTCAGTTTTAGGGCTTCTGCTGCTTTCTCTTTGTGGTCCCAAGACCTCCAAAGGATGGAAGAACAGCTTTCCGGAGAAATTACCGAATACCAAGTGTTCTCAAGCATTAAAACTTTATCGCCAACACCAATGCCGATAGCACCTCCTGAGGCCCCTTCGCCAATAATGATGCAAATCACAGGAACCTTAAGACGAGACATCTCCATGATGTTCTTAGCAATAGCTTCGCCTTGTCCACGTTCCTCGGCCTCTAAACCAGGGAAAGCTCCAGGAGTATCGATTAAAGTTACGATTGGTCTGCCAAACTTTTCAGCTTGTTTCATCAATCGAAGTGCTTTACGGTACCCTTCAGGATTTGCCATACCAAAGTTGCGGTACTGACGCATTTTAGTGTTCACCCCTTTTTGTTGGCCAATGAACATGTAAGTCTGGTCGCCCATTTTACCCCAACCGCCGATCATGGCTTTATCGTCTTTTACACCGCGATCGCCGTGTAACTCGATAAAATTGCCTTCGGTCAGCGCTTCGATGTAGGCCTGTGTATATGGACGCTGTGGATGGCGAGAGAGTTGAACTCGCTCCCAAGCGCTTAAGTTTCCGTAGATTTCTTTTTTCTTATCCACTAGCTTTTTGCGGATGTCGTCTATGGTTTTGGCCATATCAACGCCCGTTTCATCCGCTAGTTCAAGAGCTTTATTTAATTGAATTTCAAGCTCTTCGATAGGTTTTTCGAAAGAAAGATATTCCATGTTTCATGTGTTTTCACAGCTCGCAAAATACCAAAACAAATTGCTTTAGCCTTTTCTTTTGCGTGCTTTTATAATCCCATTGGCGATAACGGTTCCTAATATGATAAATACCCCGATGTAAAATTGGGGAGACATGCTTTCGGAAGCCCCAAAAAATAATGCTGCCAACAAAATTCCGTAAACCGGTTCAAGATTAATCGCAAGCATTACACTGAAGGGCGTTAAGCGCTTAAGAAGTTCGACACTTTTTATGAATGGATAAGCGGTACAAGCCAGTGCGAGAATGGCGATGTAGATCCAATCAGAATTTTGTGTAGCCCACAATTTCATTGGATTATTACCGACGATCAGCGAGTAAATCACTATAGAAAGGAATGCAAAAGTGAGCTCCCAAAAAGTGACCTGTACGGGTTTTGGATAACGGGTGACCAGTTGCTTGTTTAGTATGCTGAAGGACGCACTTAGCATTGAGCTGAATAGGGCAATGATGAGCCCCAATTGAAAATTGGTCAGTTCGAAACCGAAATAGGACAAGTGTCGAATATCAGCTGTATTGGGTTCTTCGTAAAATACTATACCTATTCCCAAGATCACTAAGAGTCCGAGCAAGAGTTCTATGGGGTCGAATTTTGTTTTGGATAGAATCGGACTTAGCAATGACGACCAAAGGGCTCCGGTAGAAACACCTGCGAGTGTGATGCTGACGTTTGAAATTTTGATGGCTCCGAAAAAGGTGATCCAATGCACTGCGATAAGTACACCACAAAGCCACATGAAGAGCAGATCTTTTGAATTGGCCTTAAAGCCTCTCTTTAACACAAGGAGGTAAATTCCAATGGCTACCGAAGTGACTGCTGTGCGGTTGTAAACCAATGCCAAAGCATCGATACTTATGAACTTACCGAGGATGGCGGTGAAGCCCCAGATGAACACAATAAAGTGTAGATTGAGTTGATCCTTGGTATATGAATTCATCTTATTTCGGCGCTTTATTGTACCGCCAAACAGCGATGATCGCGAACAGTAGGTTAGGCAACCAAATCGCAAATTCTGCAGGTTGAATGTGAATCCACATCAATGTTTTTCCCAGCCATTTGTCGGAAGATAAAACCCCTGTAGTTGCAAAGGTTTGAGAGATTTGCATGGCAAAAACATAAATCGCACAGATCACCAATCCGATGGCGATATTTATACCAAGTCCTCCGCGTTTCTTCTGGCTGGCCAGGGATACCGCGAGTAGTACAAAGACATAAGAGCTAAGCGGGTAGGAGGAGCGGCGCTGCATTTCCATTTGATACGATGCGATGTTCTCGTTTCCAGTGATTTCTTCTTGCGCGATAAAGGCGCTGAGTTCTGCTGAATTCATCGTGGCTATAGAGCTCAGCTTGGGTGCAATTTGCTCTGAAGTGAATTGAAGAACGGTGTCTAATCGTCTGCCCGTCGCTATGAATTCATTGCCAAGGCTATCTACCGTTCTAAGACGGTAGTTGTCCAAACGCCAAGCTCCAGTTGCAGTATCTAAACGAACGAAATCAGCACTCAATTTGGATATGAGTCTGTGGTCGTCGAAGGTTTCATAAGTGAATTGGTACCCGCTTTGGCGAAGGCCTGAGAAGGTTTCGAAGTACACATAATGGCCCGGCAATACTTGCCTGTGGACCTTTTGATTGATGGGACGATTCACCCCGGTGATGTACTTCTCCTCGAAGGCAATCCGCTTGATATTGGTTTGCGGTACCAACAGGTGATTCAATGTCAAGGATAGGATACAGATGATGGTAGCACCGATAAAGTAGGGACGAAGGAGCCGATTAAAGCTGGTGCCTGAGGTGAGAATGGCCACTACTTCCGTGTTTGAGGCTATTCTAGAGGTGAACCAGATGGTCGATATAAAGAGGATGAGCGCGCTAAAAAGGTTCCCGTAGAAGGCGATGAAGTTGATGTAGTAATCAAAGACAATTTCATTCATAGTCGCGCCGTTTTGGAAATCATCGATCTTTTCGCTGATGTCGAAAACGATAGCAATGGCCAAGATTAAAATCATGGTCAAAAAGAAGCTGCCCATGAATTTGCGCAGTATGTACCAATCCAGCTTGTTCACAACTACAATCTACGCTCTAATTTCGGAACCATCTCGTTTTTCCAGCTTGCAAAATCACCGGCGATGATATGGGCGCGCGCTTGTTCTACCAACCATAGGTAAAAGCGGATGTTGTGCATGGAGGCAATTTGAGCGCCCAAGCTTTCCTTACTATGTATAAGATGGCGCACGTATGCCTTGGTATATTGGCTGTCTACGAAGCTTGTTCCGTTCGGATCAAGAGGTTCGTGCACATTTTCCCATTTTTTGTTGCGGATGTTTACGATGCCTTCGCTGGTAAAGATTTGTCCATTACGTCCGTTGCGAGTGGGCATCACACAGTCAAACATATCTACTCCGAGGCTGATGTTTTCCAAGATGTTTGCAGGCGTTCCCACACCCATGAGATACCGCGGTTTATCTTTTGGCAAGATGGCACATGCACCTGCAGCATGTTTGTACATTTCTTCAGCGGGTTCACCAACACTAAGGCCTCCAATGGCATTACCGTCCGCATTTTTACTTGCGATATATTCTGCCGATTCATTTCTGAGGTCTTCGTAGGTAGAGCCTTGGATGATCGGGAATAGCGTTTGGTTGTAGCCGTACAGGGGTTCTACTTGGTCGAGACGGTCAAAGCAGCGATCGAGCCAACGATGGGTCATGTGCATGGACTTCTTGGCGTACTCGTAAGTGCTTGGATAGGGCGGACACTCGTCGAAGGCCATAATGATATCTGCACCAATCTCGCGCTGGATGTCCATAACTCGTTCAGGAGTGAACAGGTGTTTTGTGCCGTCAATGTGAGAGGCAAACGTCGCACCTTCCTCAGTGATCTTGCGTTGGTTGGCAAGACTGTAGACTTGATAACCGCCGCTGTCCGTTAGAATAGGTCGATCCCAACCGTTGAATTTATGTAGACCGCCTGCATCTTTCAATATCTCTGTACCAGGACGTAAGAACAAGTGGTAGGTATTGCCTAAGATGATTTGAGCTTTGGTATCCTCCTTCAGGTCTTTGGTGTGCACACCTTTCACAGTACCCGCAGTTCCTACAGGCATGAAGATGGGTGTTTGTATTTGACCGTGATCTGTGGTGATGGTTCCTGCGCGTGCAGAACTCTTTGGATCGGTATGTTCGAGTTGGAATTTCATTGAGGACAAAAGTACCAACTGCCGGGCATATCTTTGCCACATGTATACAGCTGAACTTATTTTCGAGCACTTTCCAGAATTGACCCCGAAACAGAAGGAGCAATTCGAGCGCCTTGGGCCCCTCTATGAGGAGTGGAATGCAAAGATCAATGTCATTAGTCGCAAGGACATGGAGTCCTTTTACCTAAAGCACGTCTTGCACAGTTTAGGCATTGCGAAGGTCTATGATTTCTTGCCGGGGCAGGTAGTACTTGATGTAGGTACAGGCGGTGGTTTTCCAGGCATTCCATTGGCCATTCTTTTTCCTGACACAGAATTTCATTTGGTCGATTCCATTGGCAAAAAAATCAAGGTTGTTAACGCGGTAGCAGAGGCGCTTGGATTGGAGAATGTGGAAGGCTCGCATGTTCGCGCTGAGGAATTGAAGTACCAATATGATTTTGTCGTCTCTCGTGCGGTGACTCATATGCAACGCTTTATACCATGGATCAAAGGAAAGTTGGCCAAGAAAAACTTTGACGACAAGCGTCCAAACGGCTTGTTGTATTTGAAAGGTGGAGATTTGGCAGAGGAGCTGGGACCGCTGAAGGCACAGCTCACCCATTTGAACCAATTCTTCTCGGACGAGTTCTTTGATACAAAGAAGGTGGTCTACCTTACAAGAAAAGAGATTCAAGGATTCCATGCACCAAAAGTAAAATCTTAAGTTGTTGATTATGAATAAGAAATCATTGCTCAGATACAGCTTGTTAATGGCAGGTCTTATTTGCACCCTGTCGTTAAATGCACAGCGATTGGTACAACCAGGCGTACAAATTGTTGACCGTTTCAAGCCGAATGTTCCTTCATTGGTCGTTAAGGCGAATCCACTAACACTGCCTTTCGGCTATTTCGATGCGGGTGTAGAATACCGCACACAGCGCTCAGGTTGGCTTTTATATACTCATGGATTCCTCAGAGGGAGTAACAGTGTAGAAAGTGCGAACTACAATTTCAATCTGTATGTTGAGACCCAGAATTACGGGCGTCTCGAATTTGGACGTCGCTGGTATTGGCAAAATCCCACCATGTGGAATGCCAACAGAGAAACATACTTTGGATTGACTATGAACGCCGGGTTTACTAATTATAAGTTCACAGATGGATACTATTACGATGATCTTGGTGAAGTGGTCTTACTCACGCCATTGCAAGACGCATCGCGCATAGATATGATATTGGCCGCAGAACGCGGAAGAACAAGAAACTGGGTAGGTCCAAATTCAGATTTTTACGGTGAGACGGCTTGGAAGTTGGGGTACAATTTTGGCTCTCGAATGCCCGTCTTATTGTACGCGATTCGATTCAATTACAAAGTCAATTAAGACCAATAAAAAAGGGCGCCCATCGGGCGCCCTTTTAATTTTTCAATCTCTGTATTATCCCAAGAATGGGTAACGGTAATCCGTTGGAGGAACCAAGCACTCTTTTATCGTACGAGCGTTTACCCAACGAAGTAGGTTCATGTAAGAACCGGCCTTGTCGTTTGTTCCTGAGCCGCGGCTTCCGCCAAACGGTTGCTGTCCTACGACTGCACCTGTTGGCTTGTCATTGATGTAGAAGTTACCGGCAGCATTTTCAAGGGCGTTCGTTGCTTCGATAGCAGCATAGCGATCGGCCGAGTAAATCGCACCGGTTAAGGCGTAATCTGAGGTATTGTCGACCAACTCTAGCGTTGCAGCCCAATCCGCATCTTCGTAAACGTAGATAGTAAGCACAGGGCCGAAGATTTCTTCTACCATAGTGCGGAACTTAGGATTTGAAGTAACTACTACGGTAGGCTCTACAAAGTAACCTACGCTCTTGTCGTATCCACCACCTGCAATGATTTCCGCATCGTCTTGTTCCTTCACGAAGTCGATGTAAGAAGCAATTTTATCAAAGGCACGCTCGTCAATGACTGCATTGATGAAGTTGCCCATGTCTTCAGGTGAACCCATTTTGAAAGTTGCAAGGTCTGCAAGCAATCCTTCTTTTACTGCTGGCCACATACTTGAAGGGATGTAAGCACGAGAAGCAGCTGAACATTTTTGACCTTGGAATTCAAAAGCACCACGCGAGAGCGCCGTAACCACTTGCTGCGCAGGTGCCGACGGATGTGCAACTACAAAGTCCTTACCGCCAGTTTCACCTACGATACGTGGGTATGCACGGTACTTGTCAATGTTCGTTCCAATAGTCTTCCACAAGTGTTGGAAGACCGCTGTAGATCCTGTGAAATGTAGACCAGCGAAGTCTCTGTGGCTAAAGATGTAATCTCCCGCGACAGGTCCGTCTACGTAGATGAGGTTGATGACACCGTCTGGTAAACCAGCCTCCTTGAAAATTTCCATAACTACGTTGGCAGAGAAAATCTGGCTATCCGCAGGTTTCCATACTACAGTATTCCCCATGAGTGCTGGTGTTGCTGGAAGGTTTCCTGCGATGGCTGTAAAGTTGAACGGTGTTACAGCAAATACAAATCCTTCAAGAGGGCGGTATTCTAGACGATTCCAGATGCCAGGAGCACTCTCCGGCTGGTCGCTGTAAATCTGCGTCATGTATTCAACGTTGAAGCGCAAGAAATCGGCAAACTCACATACTGCATCAATCTCTGCTTGGAAACAGTTTTTACCCTGCGCAAGCATCGTAGCAGCATTGATTTTGTAACGGTATTTCGTACTGATCAGCTCAGCAGCCTTAAGAAAGATTGCGGCTCTGTGCTCCCAAGGCATGGCGCCCCATTGTTTGCGCGCGGCAAGAGCACTATCTACAGCAGCCTTTACGTGGCTTTCATCACCAATGTGGTAGTGACCTAGAACATGGCCGTGCTCGTGCGGAGGGGTTAGTTTACCCAATTGACCCGTACGAACTTCTTCACCGCCAATGTACATAGGTACATCTACAGTAGCTGCGTATTGCTCTTTGTAGGAAGCTAGTAGTGCTTCTCTTTCTGGTGTACCTGGTGCATAATCGTAGATAGGTTCGTTAGATGCAACCGGTACGTTGAAAATTCCGTTAGACATATTTGTGGTTGTTTAATTCAAAAATGAGGACCAAAGTTACGCACTACGTGGCAGAATTGACGGTTATTTGTGCCTGCTATACCAACGGAGCAGAATTTGTGGAAAGCTCGTGGATATTAACCGAAACTTTTCTTCTGCTTTAACCTTATTGGTTATAGAACATTTTAGTTTTGTAGCTCATTTAATAAATGCAAAAATGAAAACCCATAATTTCTCTGCTGGACCGTGTATTCTGCCGCAAGAAGTATTCAAAGAGGCCTCTGAATCTTTGATCAATTTTGACAACCTAGGATTGTCGGTTATTGAAATTTCTCACCGTAGTAAAAGCTTCGTCGCAGTCATGGATGAGGCGGTTGCTTTGGTCAAGGACCAACTTCAGGTTCCAGATACTCATGAAGTATTGTTCTTACAAGGTGGTGCTTCGATGCAGTTCGCAATGCTTGCGTTCAACTTTTTGAGTGAAAATGGTAAAGGTCAGTACTTGGATACAGGTGCTTGGTCTTCTAAGGCGTACAAAGAAGCAGCCGGCCTCGGAAATGCGGAAGTAGTAGCCTCTTCGAAGGATGCCAACTACAACTACATTCCAAAAGGGTACGCGATTGACGATAACGCCGATTACTTCCACTGCACATCGAACAATACGATTTACGGTACGCAGATCAAAGAGTTCCCTCAGACCGAGGCACCATTGATTTGTGATATGAGTTCAGATATATTCTCGCGTCCTGTAGATGTGAGTAAATTTGATTTGATCTATGCTGGCGCTCAGAAGAACTTGGGGCCTGCAGGAGCGACTTTGGTTATTGTGAAGAAAGACGCATTGGGTAAATCGGGCCGCTACATCCCGACAATGTTGGACTACAACACGCATATTTCCAAAGGGAGTATGTTCAACACGCCACCTGTATTCTCTGTGTATGTAAGCATGTTGACGCTACGCTGGTTAAAAGCCAATGGTGGAGTAGAAGCTGCGCAACAGCGCAATGAAGAAAAGGCGGCATTGCTTTACAACGAGATTGATCGCAACCCATTGTTTGTGGGTACCGCAGCTGTAGAAGATCGTTCTACAATGAACGCATGTTTCTTATTGAACGACGAGGCAGCACATAAAGAAGCTTTTGATGCGTTGATCGCTGAGAAGAACATCTCTGGGGTGAATGGCCACCGTTCTGTAGGTGGATATAGAGCTTCCATGTACAATGCCATGGATCTTGATAGTGTTGCTGCGCTTGTAGATTGTATGAAAGAACTTGAAAATAAATTCTAAATGAAAGTATTAGCTAACGACGGAATCTCAGCTTCAGGAGCTGCAGCTATTCAGGCCTCGGGCCACGAGCTATCAACCACAAAAGTTGCCCAAAATCAACTGATCGATTATATCAACGAGGAGCAAATCGATGTTATTCTCGTGCGCTCAGCTACCACAGTGAGAAAAGATATGATTGACGCATGTCCTTCCTTGAAAGGTATCGGTCGCGGTGGTGTTGGTATGGACAATATCGATGTAGAATATGCGCGTGAGAAGGGTCTCAAAGTATTCAACACTCCTGCTGCTTCTTCGGATTCAGTTGCGGAGTTGGTGATGGGACACATGAGATCTTTAGTGCGCTTTATGCACGATTCAAACCGTCAGATGCCTCTTGAGGGAGATTCGAAATTTGGCGCTTTGAAAAAGAGCTATGCCAAAGGCGTAGAGCTTCGTGGACGCACGCTCGGTATTGTCGGGTTTGGACGTATTGGTCAGGCGCTTGCTAAACTTGCTATTGGAGCAGGGATGAAGGTTGTGTTCTCTGACATCCACGAGGACAACGTAGATGTTGAGTTGTCTTTCTTCGACGGTCAATCGGCAAAGTTCACTTGTGAAAACGTAGGTTTTGACCGAGTTCTAACTGAGAGTGATTTCATTTCTGTACATGTTCCAGGAGGCGATTTGATCGGTGCTGGTGAGTTAGAAAAAATGAAAGACGGTGTTGTATTGCTCAATGCTGCTCGTGGTGGTGTTATCAATGAGGAAGCATTGTTGGATGCACTGGAGAGCGGAAAAGTGGCAGGTGCAGGTCTAGATGTATTTGTTAACGAGCCGACACCAGCGGTGAAGGTTCTGATGAACGGTAAATTGAGTGTTACACCGCACATCGGTGCAGCGACGCTCGAAGCGCAAGATCGTATTGGTACCGAATTGGCCGCGCATATCGATGCTATTTAAGCCAAACGTACTTTGATACTTCATAAGGGCCTGTGATTTCCACAGGCCTTTTTTTGTGCATTTGTCTTTCCGCTTGGGTAGATTTCTATTGGTCTATTTGCAGTACCTTTCACCTACCTAATTACAGACGACCAACATGTTAAAACCACTACGCGCTTACCGCCCGGAGGGGAATAAGGCGCATCTTGTGCCGAGCCGCTCGGTGGACTCCTACTCGGCGAGGCAGCTCTTAGACAAGCTCGAGAATAATCCCTATTCATTTCTTCAGGTCATTCGTCCTGAAACGGATCTTCTTTTGACCAATGAAGAGCGTTTTCAGCGTATTCGAGAACGCTTGGACGATTTTATTGAAGCCGGAGTATTTCGAGAAGATGAAAAAGAAGGGTACTTCCTCTATGAACAGCGTACCAATGGAAAATCCTTTACGGGTTTAATTGGTTTACTCGATGTGAATACAGCCCGTATTCATTTGCATGAAAATACGCTCGAAAGTAGAGAGCGCTTGTTCGCCGATTATTTGGAAACGACCGGTTTCCAGGCTGAGCCCATACTCGTATTTGGCCCATCGAATGATGATCGAAAGGAACTGTTCAAGCGCATCAAGGCGGACGAGCCGCTTTTTGATTTTTATACGACGAATGAAATTGGCCACCGATTGTGGGCTGTCGATGCGCATCATGCAGCTGCTTTACAATCCTCCATGGAACACCTCGATGAATACTTTTTAGCAGATGGTCACCACCGTTACGGCAGTACCTGTAGGGTAGCACAATCCTTACAGAGCAACGCTGCGGCGCAGCATATCCTTACCATGTTTATGGATGAATCCGAACTTGGTATTGATTCATTTGAGCGTTGGGTAAAAGTGAGTTCTGATGAAATCACAGTGGCCGATTTTGAAGCGAAGTTTGAGGTATCCCCAAAAGCGGGCGGCTTCGATGAAGTTGAGGGTGATCTAGAGTTGTTCATTCAAGGACAGTGGTTCACCGTCGTTCTACCGACTGCGGTCGATCGTTCGTTGCCACCGAGTTACCTCATGAACGCTATTCTCGAGCCTATGCTAGGCATTAAAGATGCTAAAACGGACAAGCGAATTACCTACATTCATCAAGGCAATAGTGATCAAAGTGCGGCAATGGCTGTTAATGGTTCTAGGGTAGGTTTTAGATTGCCGCCGGTGAGTGTAGAAGTATTGAAAAAAACAGCGTTGGCTGGGGGGACAATGCCTCCGAAAAGCACCTATATTGCCCCCAAATTAAGAAGTGGGATGTTGCTCCATCTATTCAAATGAGTATAGCAGAATCTATTGAGAAATACCGCGCTGAATTAGGCGATGTACAGTTGGTTGCTGTGAGCAAGACAAAGCCAGTAGAGGATTTGCAGGCAGCTTATGATGCAGGGCAGCGTCATTTCGGAGAGAATAAAATCCAAGAAATGGCCGCCAAACATGAAGAGCTCCCCAAGGATATTTGCTGGCACATGATTGGCCACATTCAAACCAATAAAATCAAATACATGGCGTCGTTTGTGCATTTAGTGCACGGGGTAGACCGCAAAAAGGTATTGGTAGAGCTCAACAAGCAAGCGGCAAAGCACGGCAGGACGATTTCATGTTTGCTTCAAATGCATATTGCCAAAGAGGATACAAAATTTGGTCTCGATGAAGGGGAGCTCCGAGAGGTTTTGACAGAATTGGACCAATACCCAAATGTCCGCGTGGAAGGCCTCATGGGTATGGCCACCAATACCTCCGATGTTGAGGTTATAGGTGCGGAGTTCGCCCATTTAAAGTCGCTCTTCGATGAATTCCAAGAATCCCTTGAATGGACCACATTGAGCATGGGCATGAGTGGTGATTATAAAACTGCAGTAGCCCACGGTTCTACCCACGTTCGTATCGGCTCTGCTATTTTCGGGGCAAGAAATTATTCGGCGTGAGGTTCTCAGTTATCGACATAGAATGTACGGGCGGCACCTGGGGTGCTGAAAAGATCATAGACGTAGCAGTGTTCGTAATGGAAGATGGTGAAATCGTAGATCAGTTCGTCTCTTTGGTGAACCCTCAAATAGCTATTGACCCTTACGTGACCAAACTGACAGGCATTACCAACAAGATGGTTCGGACTGCGCCTAAGTTTTATGAGTTGGCAAAGCGTCTTGTAAAGATTACTGAGGGCACCACGTTTGTGGCGCACAACATTGGGTTTGATTACCGGGTGTTTCAGCAAGAGTTTGAGCAGCTTGGGTTTGATTACCACAGAGCAACCTTAGATACCATTCCTTATTGTGAGCGCATCTTCCCAGATTGGGAAAATTATGGTCTTAAAACAGTAGCTAAAGAGCTTGGGCTTGTAAATTCTGCCCGTCACCGTGCTGAAGGAGATGCTCGATTAACGGCTGATTTGCTGCGCATTTTACTTCAGAAGGATAGAGACAGCTATTTGGATAAGGTTTTCGTTTCAAAATCGGCCAGTGAGCAGCGTAACCCGTTCAAGGAGCAGGTGAAGAACCTTCAAAACAAGGTGGGTATTTATTACATCTACAACGAAGCTGGAGAGCCCATTTACATTGGTAGTAGCAAGGACCTTCAGAATAGTGTAAACAGACACTTCGTTGCCGACAATAAACTTGCTCTAGCCTTACAGGCAGACGCACATCGTTTAGAAGTAGAGCATATTGGCAATGAGGCTATAGCGCAGATTCAATACAAACGAACGGTGGATGCCCAGCGTCCGATGTACAACAATACCAAAAAGCGCAGTTTTCTGAATTTCGGTTTGTTTACAGAGCCTAAGAAGAGTGCGATGGTCGAGTATGTAAGGGTCTATCCTATACGTCATAAGGCGCCTCAATTTTATTTTGAAGGGCCCAAAGCACTCTACGAATTCTTGCAGCGCGTGATGATGAACGAGGCCCTAGATCCGTTCACTTTTCTCCTAGATAAAGACCGCGAGCATTACTTTAAGCATACCAAGAATCTGCAGTGGAAGGCGAAGTCTAAAGAGCTTCCGTTGAGTAGATTACGTGAGTATCTGTTTCCGCAAGAGGGCACCCTGATTGGTCCGGGTAGAAAAGACAACGAGAAGTGTGCTATTTTGATCGAAGGAGGCCGAATCTTAGGGTATACCTACTTCTATCTCGCTACAGACGGAGTCAATAGAGCACAGCTAAAGAAGCGAATGGTTGATATTGAGCACGATGCTTATGCTGCTGGCATAATACATCACTTCTACAGCAAGGGATACCTGAAGTTGCTCGAAGAGTAATTACTGGAAGAAATACGCGAGGCTTACGACAAGTTGCGCTCTACGCTGATCTAGCTCGAACTGGTAATCCGTATCGTTGTAATTGTAGTTCACATTACCGGCAAGCATGCCAAAACCACTTTCATACTTGACTTCGCCGAGGATTCTCCAAAGCTTGATGCCCGCATGAATGTGCCATCCCCATGTGAAGTTCGCGTCTACATCGGGCGTCCAAAGGTCGCTTCTATTCGCAAATGGGATAGAGGGCGTGGCGCCCAATCCAGCAAATGCCGGACCTATTTTGGCACCGGCACTAATTGGGAAGTCCAGTCGCTGTACGGTTGAGTTTATCGTAAAATCTGTTCCGCCGTCGGTGATTGCAATAGTTTCGTCGAACTGCGTATAGAGTGCTTCACCATGAACGTATACTGGAA
>WTIZ01000041.1:17974-46114 GCA_011525035.1 Cryomorphaceae bacterium
GCAATAGTTTCGTCGAACTGCGTATAGAGTGCTTCACCATGAACGTATACTGGAATGAGCGGCAGGCTCACTCGAGTAATCATACCAATATTAAACCCGTCGCTAAATTCCGTTTGAATGTTTGAAATGTCATAGGTCTGGTCGTTAACGATGCTGTTGATGTCGTTGAGGCTAAGGGTTTGTTGAGGAAGGTTTACGCCTCCCTTCATGCCAAAGCGCACGACCTTGAGCTGCCCGAATACATTCGATGCAGCCAAAAGGAATACCAATAGGGTGGTGGCCTTAAGTGTTTTCATCATCGTTCTCTTTAAGGGGTTAGTACATGCAGTGCAAATACTATTCCTAAAGGGCGGCGAGGTGGTTTTCTACGTTTGCCTTAATGCGTTCTTCAGCCCCCTCTAAAGGCGCTTGCTCGAAAGACTTTCCTGTGATTTTCTCGAACAACTCACGGTAACGAGTACTTACAAGATTTACGAAATCGTCCGTCATTTCAGGCACCTGCTGGCCTTCTTTTCCTTGGAATCCGTTTTCCATAAGCCATTCACGAACGAACTCTTTGCTAAGCTGACGCTGTGCTTCGCCTTTTTCTTGGCGCTCTGCATAGCCTTCGCTGTAGAAGTAGCGCGAGCTGTCTGGCGTGTGAATCTCATCGATCAACACAATAGTACCGTCGGCCAACTTCCCGAATTCGTATTTGGTATCTACCAAGATCAGTCCGCGCTCGGCGGCCATCTCAGTACCGCGTTGGAACAAGGCACGCGTGTATTTCTCAAGCTGCTGGTAATCACCTTCACTAACGATACCCTTCGCAATAATGTCTTCACGAGAGATGTCCTCGTCGTGATCGCCATGCTCAGCTTTCGTCGCAGGGGTAATAATCGGCGCTGGAAAGGCGTCGTTTTCCTTCATCCCTTCTGGTAGGGTTACGCCGCATAATTCGCGTAGACCGCTTTTGTAGGTGCGCGCAGCGTGGCCTGCAAGATACCCGCGGATCACCATCTCCACTTTGAACGGTTCGGCACGCTGACCAATAGTTACCTGAGGATCTGGAGTGACCGCTCGCCAGTTTGGAACAATGTCCTCAGTAGCAACTAAGAAATGCTCTGCAATCTGATTCAATACTTGGCCTTTTCCTGGAATTGGACGCGGCAATACTACATCAAAAGCAGAAATACGGTTAGAGGCCACCATCACCAATACATCTTGGCCGATGGTATATACGTCGCGAACCTTTCCGCGGTAAAAGTTGGTCTGTCCTGAAAATTGATACGTTGGCTCTTGATTCATGATCAATCTTTTTTCTCGTAAGCGGTAATAATCTTTTTAACTAATGGGTGACGGATCACATCTCGGCCGTCGAGGTGTACAAATCCAATTCCCTTAACACCATTCAATGTCGTGATGGCCTCTTTGAGCCCACTTTTCTGGTGTTTTGGCAAATCGATCTGTGAAGTATCTCCCGTAATGATGAAACGTGCATTTTCCCCCATACGGGTCAAAAACATCTTCATCTGGGAAGTGGTCGTATTCTGACTTTCATCGAGAATGACATAGGCATCGTCAAGCGTTCTACCGCGCATAAAGGCAAGCGGAGCGATTTCGATAGTTCTGTTTTCTAGGTAGAATTCCAGCTTTTCCTTAGGAATCATATCTCGCAGTGCATCGTATAGCGGTTGCAAGTACGGGTCCAATTTTTCTTTCAAATCCCCAGGCAAGAATCCCAAGTTTTCACCAGCTTCTACGGCAGGACGCGTCATAATGATTCTACGCACCTCTCGGTTCTTTAGTGCAGCAACGGCCAAAGCAACAGCAGTATAGGTCTTACCTGTTCCTGCGGGACCTATGGCAAAGACGAGGTCATTGGTCATCGCACTTTCCACCAATTTGTGTTGGTTGGTGGTCTTCGCTTTGATGATGCGACCTTGAGGGCCGTGCAGAATTACTTCGTCTTTGAGCATGGTGTGTTTGGTACGCGCAGTATCCTTTGCCTGAATGAGCTCCTCTAATGCTCGATCGTCGAGGCGCTTGTTCTTACTGACATAGGCGACAATAGCTTCGAGTTTGTCCTCAAATTCTTCTAGGGTTTCCTCTGGTCCCGTAACCTTTATTTCGTGGCCACGAGCAACAATTTTAAGTGCTGGAAAGTAAGCGCCAATCTGCTTGAGATAGGTGTTGCTTGGCCCATACAACTGGGCTGGATCAGCCGACGTGAGTTCAAAAACTTTTTGTGTCAATTACTGCTGTGTTGAGTACTGTTTTAGAAGGCGGAATTGCCTTACTTTTGACAAAGTAACTACATTTTCACCAATACACCACCTGCACCAGCGAGCATCTATGGGAATAATCACATTAATATCGGATTACGGACTGCGCGACAATACTGTTGCTCGGTTGAAGATTCGTTTAATGCGTCGCATAGAAGAGGCTAGATTGCTGGATATCAGTCACTTGGTTGAGCCTCATAATATTCTCGAGGCGGCGCATATGCTCAGAGGTGTGTACCGCGACTTTCCAAAGGGCACCATACACTGTGTCATGATTGGGACCTCCCCAATGGAAGGTGGCGAATACATCTGTTTGAAGGCGTGTGGCCAATTCTTTTTAGGCACCAACAATGGATTGCTTACCAGTGTCCTGAAAAACGAGAAAATAACCGGGGCGAGAATGTTAGACATCCGCGGGATCGACCCCAACGACGAAAAGGAGTTGTTTGCGGCCGCGGCATCACACCTGTTTAGCGGAGGAAAGATAGAAATGCTTGGTCCAGCCATCACTTCAGTGAAGAAGGTAAAAGAGCCGGCTGCCGGCATCGGCGATTTTGCCATTAGTGGCAACGTAGTGTACATCGACCGCATGGGAACGTGTGTAACGAATATTTCTCGCGAGAGCTTCCAAAACCAATTGAAGGGCAGGACCTTCTCAGTGGAATTGGCCCGCAATAGAAACATGAAGAAAATTTACGACCGCATCGCTGACGTACCGCAAGGAAAATTAGCGGCCCTATGGAACGAGGAAGGTATGCTTTCTATCGCCGTGGGTAAGAGCGGCGGTGAACATATCCGAGGTAGTAATGAATTAATCGGAATGAAGATTCACGATTGGGTACGCATAGACTTCGTATGATAGAACGCATTGTGAAATTAGCCATTGACCCAAACTCTGAACAGGGCACTGCTTTTCGTATGATTTTTGCCGAAAGCAAAAATAACATCGCCGAACAACCCGGTTGCCACGGTGTACAACTGCTAGAGAGTGAAAGACATTTCTTTACGTTCAGTCATTGGGAGAGTGAGGCCGATTTAAACGCTTACCGCGAGAGTGCGTTATTTGGAGAGGTATGGCCCAAGACTAAAGCGTTATTTTACGATAAACCCCAGGCATGGACGTGCCATAAGACCGACAGCAGCGAAGCATGATTGCACAACTAAAGAAAGAATTACAGCTCTACTTTTCGGGCATCTTAGGCTATTTGATCATCGGCATTTATTTGCTCGTGAACGGCTTGATGCTCTGGATTTTTAACGGACCCTTCAACCTATTGGAGGGCGGCTACGCTTCATTGACCAACTATTTCGGTCTTGCGCCGTGGGTGTTCTTGTTCCTCATTCCAGCGGTAAGTATGCGGGTCTTCAGCGATGAGATTCGTTCAGGCATGATGGAGCTATTGGCGGTTCGGCCAATTTCAACGACACAACTAGTCGTCGCCAAATACCTCGGAACACTTTCTGTCGTGGTATTGAGCATTGCCCCTACACTCATCTACCTCTGGAGCATGAGCGCTTTAGGCTCGCCGGTAGGAAATTTGGATTGGGGCGCGGCTATAGGATCATTTATTGGTCTTTTAGCCTTGGGTGCGGCCTACACTGCAGTAGCTCTTTTCGCTAGCGCACTCACCTCGAACAATGTGGTAGCCTTCGTTCTAGGGGTAGCCCTTAACATGGGCATGTACCTTGGCTTCGAAGCACTGGCAGATATTTACAAATTCAGCGGCTGGGAACTTACAGTACGACAGTTTGGCTTTAACGAACATTACACTTCTGTATCACGAGGTGTATTAGACGGCCGTGATCTAGGGTACTTCATTGGTGTGGTACTACTGTTTCTCTCAGGAACATTTATCGTACTCAGCAGACGCCACCTTCACGCGACATCTCGTACCAAAACAGCCTACTTCGTGGGTGCGTTATTGGTTATTCTTATCAGCCAAAGCGTACGTTTCAGAATAGATTTAACCGAAGAGGGAAGGTATTCACTGAGCGAAGGGACGGAATCTTTGTTGGATCAGGTGGAAGAGCCCATGCTCATCAAGGTCTACCTCGAGGGCCAATTCCCCGCGGGTTTTGAGCGTCTAAAGCTTGAAACGCAATTCATGCTCGAAGAGTGGAGTGCACGCAACGGCAATGTATTCTTTGAATTCATTAATCCGAATGAAGCTGAAAAGCAAGCGGAGTTTAAGAACCAATTGGCCACCAAGGGCATAAATGCCGTGCAGCTTCAGGTGAAAACCAAGGACGGCGAGAGCGTGCTCAATGTCTTTCCAGCGGCGGTGATGAGCTATAAAGAGAAGGAAGAGACGGTCATTCTGTTGGAAGATGTGATGGTTTTCGATCCAGCAGAACAAGTAAACATTAGCATACAGCAACTTGAGTTCAATTTGGCGCGTTCACTATCTGCGCTGCTGCAAACCGAACGACAAAAAATTGCCATGATTACCGGCCACGGCGAGCTTACGGCCTCACAGACGGCGGGCATAGGATTGGCCTTGAGTGAACATTACGCGGTCGAACGATTCTCTATGGAGACCTACAAGGCAAAGGCCGACGGTTCACCAGATATCGAGGACATGGTGCGCCGCTTGAACAGCTTTGATCTGGCGGTGGTTGCTAAACCTACGAAGGCCTTCTCGGAATTGGACAAATACCTATTAGACCAATTCCTCATGGGAGGCGGACACCTCATGTGGTTTGTGGATGGCGTTCATGCAGAAATGGATAGCTTGAGCTTCGGTCCAGAATTTTTGGCATACCCCACCTATTTCGACCTGAACCTTACTGATCTGCTTTTCAAATACGGCGTTCGAGTAAACACCAACCTCATTCAAGACATACGTTGCGCAGGAATCAACGACAGGCGCAGCATCAACCCTTGGGTCTATTTCCCATTATTGGGGCCAACTGACCATCCTGCGGTAGCCAACCTCAATGCGGTCAAAGGAGAATTTACGAGCACCCTCGATACTTTGGAGGCTCCTGGTATTCTAAAAACCCCATTGCTGCTGAGCTCAACCAATGCCAAGAGCACACCTGCGCCGCATACAGTGAGTTTAGAAACGTTGTACAACCGTCCGGACCCACGTACCTTCCGCAGCAAAGACCTGTTGGCAGGTGTGCTCCTCGAAGGAATTTTTGAAAGTGCCTATGCCAATAGGATTGCGCCGCGCACTGCGGGTAATGCATTGCCTCAAATCAAGGAGAGTGCGCCAACGAGCATTGCTGTTTTCAGCGACGGAGATATCATTCGCAACCAGGTGAACCTCATTAACCCGGAGCTGCCTCGTGGTCAACCTTTACCGCTGGGCTTTGATCAGTACACCAACATTCAATACGGCAATGACGATTTGCTTTTGAACCTCACGGACTACATGTTGGACGATCGCGGCCTTATGGAAACACGTACCCGCGACATTAAATTGAGATTGCTGAGTGAAGAGAAATTGACCAATGAAGCAGCCAAGTGGAAAGCAATCAATGTGGCCTTGCCTGAGGTGCTACTGTTGCTTGTTGCCGGTATGTTGACCCTATACAGAAGAAGAAAATATGCACGTTAAAAACAGTCTTTACGGCCTATTATTGGCCCTCGTTGTGGTAAGCTGTGGTTCACCCACCCAAAGCGACGGCATGGAAGAACTTAAGGCACAGTACGACTTTGCTATTGCCGATACGGCGAGTATTACCAAGGTTGTAATTAGCGATAAGAAACCTTCACAGGTAGTTCTTGAACGCACGGAAAGTGGCTGGTTGGTAGACGGGCAGCATCCTGTTCGTAAGGATGCTATTGAGGTATTGTTAGAAACCTTAGGCAGTGTAACGCTGAAGAACTTTGTTTCTAAAAGTGCAGTTCCGGCCGTAAATCAGCGCATGGAAGTCTACGGCAAATGGGTTGAGGTATATAGCGGAGAAGAGTTAGTGAAAAGCTATATCGTCGGGACAGAGACCCCGGATATGTTAGGTACCTATTACCGCATGGTCGATTCAGAAATGCCCTTTTCCGTTTACATCCAAGGTTTTAATGGGTATTTGACCACCCGATTCTTTACGGAGCCTTCTATGTGGCGCGACAGAACCATATACGGCCTTGCTCCTGGGCAGATTGAAAGTATTGAGATGAATGTGAATGGTCCTGAAGGCTTCTTTTGGATGATTACCCGCAAAGAGGGTGATGATTTGAAGGCTCCTGCAAATGATGCAGGTAGTTGGTCTTTAGTGGGCGGTGAGTTCGAGCCATTGCCCTACAGCAATCCACAGCTGCTCTATTCGGCGGTGGCTGCTGTGCGTACATTGAAGTACGAGGGTGCTGTTGTCTCCACAGATAATATCTGGGAGAAGAAAGACAGTATTTTTAATTCGACTCCCGCATTTTCATTCTATGTCCATACCACCGAAGGAGAGATCTTGGAGACGCGCGCCTTTTACAAGAAAACCGAAGGCATCTTGGTGGGAGAAGACGGTACACCGCACGAGTGGGACCCTGACAGATTCTACGCTGAACTGCCGGACGGGAGAATGGCACTTATACAGCGCTACGGCTGGCGTAACCTCATGTTGACCCCTTGGGAATTCAACTAGCGGTTATTAACAAAAACCTGTGATTAAAAAAAGAATTGGACACGGATAAAAGATAGCTGTCCGATTATCTTTGTTTACTATCAATTGATAAGACGACCTATTATGAAATTCATCGTATCTAGTTCTAAGCTGTTGAAACAACTCCAACTCATTGGAGGAATCATTCAAAGCAACAATACCCTGCCTATTTTAGACAACTTCCTTTTTGAGTTGAAACAAGGCGAGTTGGTAGTGAGCGCTTCTGATCTAGAAACGACTATGAGTGTCAATCTTGAAGTCGAAACAGAAGATGTTGGTTCTGCCGCAGTACCTGCTAAGGTGTTGATGGATACGTTGAAGACGTTCCCGGAGCAGCCATTGACCTTCACGTTTGACGAAGGGTCGCACACGATAGAATTGTCCTCAGATTACGGTAAGTACTCATTGGCCTTTATCGACGGTGATGAGTTTCCAAAATTCCCAGAGCTTGAGGACGCAACATCTACAACACTTCCTGCTGAGGTCTTGGTTACGGCTATCGGTAAAACGTTGTTCGCTACAGGAAACGACGAGCTTCGTCCGGTGATGAGTGGTGTTTTCTTCCAGTTCGATTCAAACGGATTGACCTTCGTAGCTACTGATGCACACAAGCTTGTGCGTTACAGAAGAACAGACCTAGGTGCAGAGAGCACTGCTGAGTTCATCATGCCGAAGAAGCCGTTGAATATGCTTCGTGGTTCATTGAGCTATGATTCTTCGGAGGTGAAGGTGGTTTACAACAACACCAATGCACAGTTCTCGTTTGACAACGTGGTTATGGTATGTCGACTAATTGACGGTAAATACCCGAATTACGAGGCAGTTATCCCGCAATCGAACCCGAATGTTATGTTGGTAGATCGCAGCGCATTCTCTTCTTCAGTGAAGCGTGTTGCTATCTTCTCAAATAAAACGACGCACCAGATTCGTTTGCGTATCGCAGGCGCAGAAATGGGCATCAGCGCAGAAGATCCAGATTTCAGCAACAAAGCGAACGAACGCTTGGCTTGTGATTACCAGGGCGATGACATAGAGATCGGCTTTAACAGCCGTTTCCTGTTGGAAATGCTAGGCAACCTAGGTTCTGATAACGTTCGTATGGAGATGAGCGCACCGAATCGTGCAGGTATTCTTATCCCAGCAGATGGTGTAGACGAAGGTGAAGACCTATTGATGTTGGTAATGCCAGTGATGCTCAATCACTAAGCATTCAGCAATTATTTTCTTGGATCCAAGGTAGTTGGCACCCTTCCATTGGTAGGTGCTACCTCTAGGTTTTGAACGAGCGGATAGGCTTCCTGAATCTGCCATTTCCCTTTTTCCCAATATACACGGTCGTAAGAAAAGTCCGGGCCGTAGGAAAACCATTTTTCTTTCAGATTCTCTTTCGAAGGTGCAAGGTGGTCACAGATGATCCCTGCGTGTTTGCCGTCCCAACGCACGGCAGCTGAAAGAGCGCTGTTGTATCTAAACTGTATTCGATAAGGACGTCTCGCATAACGTTCGTCACCGTTGCTTCGAATATTGAAGATGCGTGAACCAAAGTGGAGTTGCTTTCTAGAACTGCCTAATTCTACGGCATCAATGTATTTTGTGTGGTAGGAGCGACCAGGCCTGAAAGTTAGGAGGGTATATACTTTCTTGCCCTTGCTCTTTTTGGTGATAATGTCGTAGCATATGCCACCAACCCATGAGCCACCCTTAAGCCAACGGTAAGCCGCGTCTTCTGTCCCATAGTCTTCTAGAACGATGCGTTTAGGTCCCTTCCAATCGGGATTCCATAAAAAGCCGTGGTAAGTAAATCCACCATTTGGCTGGGGAACAATCCAGGTATAGAGCGCGAAACTTTGGTCTGCGGGTAGTTGAACACTTAAGTTTCTGACGGAAGGAAGCGTTTTGCCGTAATTCTTATCGATACTAATGAACGACCATAGACTATCGGCGAATACTTCAGCCAATGAATCCGCAGATGAAGCATTTGAAGGCAGAAGGTATGCGTTACCTAGTCTTTGTAAAGATTGTTCGTTGGGTTGGGCGGCGGCGGTTAGACTAAGCAGGAGAAGCGCAAAAAGGCTATTCTTCAACATGCATGAAGTCTTTTTTCGCCATAAGTTCCTCTTCAGTTTCTTCATTGTCTTCGTCCGGTACACAGCAGTCTACAGGGCATACTTCCGCACATTGAGGTTCTTCATGGAATCCAATACACTCCGTACACTTATCAGTTACAATGTAGTAAACGTCGTAATCAACAGGCTCTTGTGCTTCATCGGCGTCATATTTATTGCCGTTAGGGGTAATAATGTTACCGCTGAGGTCGGTTCCTTCGCTGAATCGCCACTCTAGTGCACCTTCGTATATCGCGTTATTCGGACATTCCGGTTCACAAGCACCGCAATTAATGCATTCGTCAGTGATTTTAATAGCCATATAGCCCTGTTGTTTTAGCTTTGCAATTCTTAACGCAAATGTAGCGCCAATGTTTTTTACTGACCATAGGATTGAAGCAGTTTCCCAATTAGGAGTGTTCATAAGAGAATTCGTCCAAGGGAAATCTATTTCTAACGGTCACGAAGATCTCGCAGAAGAATTGCGCGCTGCGATCACGCGTTCCTTCAGACATAACGGTTGGTTCGTGGAAGAAAACACCATGCAGGCGCTCGAAGCGTGGGGCAATGAGCTCACCAAAGAGAACCTTGAAGCATGGCGTGAACGCGAGGGAGGAACTGCAGAAGTTAATCGCACGAGAGTGGGTATTGTAATGGCAGGAAACCTACCACTGGTAGGCATGCATGATTTTTTGAGTGTATTCCTCTCAGGCCACTTTGCACTCATTAAAATGAGTAGTGACGATCAATACCTCTTGCCAGTTTTAGTGAAAGTGTTGCTGCGCTTTGACGAGCTCTTTGAGGGCGATTGGATTTTTGTCGAGCAGCTCTCAGATATGGGTGCTGTTATTGCGACGGGAAGTGACAATACTTCGCGTTATTTCGAATACTACTTTGGTAAATACCCGAACATCATCCGCAAAAACAGAACCTCAGTGGCTGTTTTGACAGGAAATGAGTCTGAAGATGAGCTTAAAGGACTGGGTGCAGATATCTTCTCCTACTTCGGTATGGGTTGCAGAAATGTAAGTCACTTGCTCGTTCCTGAAGGGTACGACATTCAAAACGTCTTTGCCAATATTGTGGACTACAGCGATGTGGTAAACAACAATAAGTACGGCAACAACTACGACTACTACCGTGCTTTATTCTTGCTAAACCAAGACGATTTCTTAGAAAACGGCTTCATCATTGTTCGCGAGAACGAAGAGCTGCACACCCCTGTGTCCATACTTCACTACAGCACTTATCCTGAGTCAGGGCCACAGGCACGTCTCGAGGCTTGGGGAGATAGCGTTCAATGTGTTGTGGGTCAAGGTTATCTTCCGCTTGGCACTGCGCAGAAGCCGCGTTTGTGGGATTATGCCGATGGGGTGAATACCCTAGAATTTCTTAAAAACCTTTAAGGGCGTTCCAAAGCGCCAATAGTGGCAGGGGTACTTCTACCAGTACCTCCAAGATCGAGCAGCGGACTAATGGCAGTTGCCTTCGCTTTGCTGAATAATAGGGAAACAGAATCTGGTAAGAACCTCCACTGGTCTTCGGGGATCCAAGGGGTGGAGGAGAAGCCCCAATTCAAATTAAATTCACAATCCTTGAACATGGTCGTGTCGGTCAACGTGTAATGACCGGCTTCGGGATTCGGTTCGATTTTTAGTGCACTGTTTTCAAATCGTACATCAAAAACCTCGTTGTTATCAATGCCCATGGCCACTTCGCTGGCGAGATTACCTCCGATATAAGTATTGGTGAATGTAGCACTTAGGCTTCTGGTATAACGGTTGCCTGCGGCGTCTTCAAAGAAGTTGACCATACCAATACCAGTGCCGCCTCTAGAGGAGAAGCTCCATGTGTTGTTAATGGTGCTGTGGTCAAAGCGATAGTTCCCGCCTAAACCGTAAAAACCATACACCCCACTAGGACCGATGGCGAGATTGGTCCCTAAAATGTTACCGTATCCGCCGTACAGCCCCACTCTCGAGCTGTGGGTTATAATGGTGTTGTTTACAGTAAGATTGGGAAGGGTTCCCCAAGCACTATCAACCCGCAATGCAGTCGATGAATTTTTAATAATCAGGTTGTTGAGTATTGCTTTTGATTGCGCACCACCTTGGATGAATACGCCGCCTAGCAGACCGCCCCACTGACCGGGCACCCACTCATAAGAGGGTTCCAAACGGTCCCCTTGAAATACTACAGCGTCGTCCATGCTTCCGGTTTCATTTGGATCGACGTACAGCTCGCCGTCGCGGTATACCCAGAGGCCACTACCGGCATGGAAATGAACTTGAGTTCCTGGCTCAATGGTTAATCGGTGTGCACTGTCGACGACTGCATAGCCATAAACAACGTGTGGTTTAGTATTGTCCCAAACTTCGTTTTCCCCCAGAACAGAATAGGCAAGTTTCAATGGGGGGAGTGGCTCAGGCCGATTAATAGTCAACACATTGGTAGGGAAGTGGTATATAGCATCCCAAACGGTAGTAACCACATCTACATGTTGCTGTATTCCGCCATTTTCAAACAGTATACTGTCTTTGTAAACGAGCTCTGTTGACCCGGCCGCATCGGGACTAATCTCAATGAAGATATAGGTACTGTCTTTGGCCAATACCTCGACGTTTTCGACGTCTTTACCGCTAACCCCATCGACGTTCATGCGGTAGAAACTCCCGGCACCTCGGCCCAAATACACGCGATCGATGGTGATATTCTCATCCGAGGGGTTGAAAACCTTCAGGGTACGCGTAGAGCTGGCCAGTCCTGTAAAGACCGTATCGAGATAGATGGTATCAGACGAAAAGCCCAATTCTACATTGGTCCCCGGGAATTCTATCGTATTCCTACAACCGACAACGGTCGTAAACAGCGCGAACGATATGATAATTTTCAGGATTTTCATCTACTAGCGAAGCTACATCACTATTTTTGCACCACCAATTAAGCGGCGTGCGAACATTTAACTTATATTTGCCGTCCGAAATAACGGAAATGGGGTCTGGGCAAAAACTCAGGCTATTAAATACAAAACGAAATGAAAACAGGAATTCATCCAGAAAACTACCGCTTGTGTGTCTTCAAAGACATGGGTACAGGCGATCAATTCATCACTAAGTCTTGTGCTGAAGCGAAAGACACTATCGAAGTAGATGGTGTTGAATACCCACTAATCAAAATGGAAATTTCTAGCTACTCTCACCCGTTCTACACTGGTAAGGTGAAGCTTGTTGATACCGCAGGTCGTGTGGATAAATTCCGCAGCCGTTACGGTAAGAGAGGATAAGATACCTAGCGTATCAAAATTTAAGACCCGCTGTGTGCGGGTCTTTTTTTTGCCCTAAATTCGAAGGAACCAATAACGCACCGAATGAAGATTCAACTCGTTGACGGCAAACACCGTTCTCACTTACTTCCCTTAACCTATACGAGGCCTGTAGCAGAATTGCGCTGTGGCATTATCACTATCGCTGAGAAATACACGAAGCGTGGTCATGAGATAGGCTATGGTACTGAGGCGTATTTGAATGTGAAGTATCCTTCTATTGAAGCCGAGGTATTGGTAAGTGGTAGTGTATGTCCTACGGATGCATTTTTAGAGGCTGTTGCTGGTTTAAGTAGCGGTCAAGCCCTTATTCAAGGCGATGAGTTATTGGCATTTAAAGGCGAGAAGTGGGAAGATGAGCCGTCGGAAATTATTCCATTTAGTGGCGCTTTGAACCTCATTACCCGTCCTTGGGATATCTGGAGTAAGAATGCTTCGGAATTGAATCTAGACTTTGATCTACTCACTAAAGACCGCTTTAGCGCTCCGATAGATGCTACGAATACCGTCATTGGAGATAAAGTATTCTTAGAGGAAGGAGCGAAGGCCACGGCAAGTATCCTCAATGCTACATCGGGACCAATTTATTTGGCAAAGAATGCTGAAATCATGGAAGGTTGTATCGTCCGTGGTGGTTTGGCATTAGGTGAAAGTAGTGCTTTAAAGATGGGAGCTAAAATTTACGGAGCAACCACTTTAGGCCCACATTGTAAAGTGGGTGGGGAAGTCAATAACAGCGTAATTATCGGCTATTCGAATAAAGGCCACGACGGTTTCTTGGGCAATAGTGCCTTGGGTGAATGGTGTAATCTGGGTGCAGATACCAACAATTCAAACCTTAAAAACAACTACGACGAAGTAAAGGCATGGTCATACGTGGACGGTCGATTCGCCAAGACGGGACAGCAGTTTTGCGGCCTTATCATGGGCGACCACAGTAAATCAGGCATTAACACCATGTTCAATACAGGTACGGTCGTAGGTGTAAGTGCAAACGTTTATGGTGCAGGTTTTCCACGCAACTTCATTGCTTCGTTCACTTGGGGCGGACCACAAGGCACTATGGAGTATCGTATCGATAAGGCTTTAGATACAGCGGACAGAATGATGAAACGCCGCGGTCTAGAGGTAGACGAAGTAGAAAAGGCAATCCTCGAACAGGTGTACGCGCTTAGCGCAGAATACCGTCGTTAATTAGAGTTGCTTAAGAGCTGCAATAGTCGCTTTCGGATCTTCGCTCTTGAAGACAAAGGAACCGGCAACCAAGGCATCCGCGCCAGCAGCTACTAATCGAGCGCCCGTTTCAAGATTCACACCTCCGTCAATCTCGATAATGGCTTTTGAGCCACTTTTATCAACTAATTCACGTGCTTGAGCCGTCTTTTTGATGGTGTTCTCGATGAACTTTTGACCGCCAAATCCAGGATTCACACTCATCAGCAACACCTCGTCCAAATCTTGAACGATATCTTCCAATACGCTCACGGGAGTATGTGGATTCAACGCCACACCTGCCTTCATTCCTGCATTATGGATCTCTTGAACGGTACGGTGCAAGTGTGTACATGCTTCGTAGTGTACAGTGAGGATATCTGCGCCACAGTCTTTGAACGTTTGAATGTAACGCTCAGGCTGAACGATCATCAAATGCACATCCATGACCTTATCACAATTATCCGCCATGGTTTTAACCACTGGCATTCCATAGCTGATGTTAGGAACAAATACGCCGTCCATGACATCGATGTGGAACCAATCGGCCTCGCTTTCATTGACCATTTGACAATCGCGTTGCAGATTGCCGAAATCCGCGGCTAGAAGAGAAGGAGAAATGATAGGTGATGCCATGACGATGCTCTTATTGTTTGTACAAAAATAAAGCACCCCATCCGGCTGGATGGGGTGCTTGCTAAAAAAGTTCTTACCTAGTTTATTAACCGAGGTAGGTCTTTAAGATTTTACTTCTAGAAGTGTGCTTCATGCGACGAATTGCCTTCTCTTTGATCTGGCGAACACGCTCACGAGTCAAATCAAACTTCTCACCAATTTCTTCAAGAGTCATTGGGTGTTGACCGCCTAGACCGAAGTACAAGCGAATAACATCACCTTCTCTAGGAGTTAAGGTAGCCAACGAACGCTCAATCTCTGTACGCAAAGAGTCCATCATCAAGTCCTCGTCCGGGTGCGGAGAGTCTGAAGAGTTCAGTACGTCGTACAAGTTGCTGTCTTCACCTTCTACCAAAGGTGCATCCATACTAACGTGACGACCACTGTTACGCATGCTCTCCTTTACATCAGATTCACTCATCTCCAAGTGCTTCGAGATTTCAGCAGCGCTTGGAGGACGCTCGTGCTCTTGCTCGAGGTAGGCGTACGCCTTGTTAATCTTGTTGATTGAACCAATTTTGTTCAACGGAAGACGAACAATACGGCTCTGCTCTGCCAATGCCTGAAGAATACTCTGACGAATCCACCATACGGCGTATGAAATGAATTTGAAACCACGAGTCTCATCGAAACGTTGTGCAGCCTTAATCAATCCCAAGTTCCCTTCGTTGATCAAATCCGGAAGCGTCAAGCCCTGGTTTTGGTATTGCTTAGCTACAGAAACAACGAAACGAAGGTTGGCCTTGGTTAATTTTTCCAAGGCGATTTGGTCACCCGCTTTGATGCGCTGTGCCAACTCCACTTCTTCCTCTGCAGTAATCAATTCAACTTTACCAATCTCCTGTAGATATTTATCTAACGAGGCTGTTTCGCGGTTGGTAACCTGTTTGGTGATTTTTAACTGTCTCATGGTAGAGAAATGTTTTTAATGAGCGAACCAATCACGTTAAGCAACTGGTCCGCATAACTTATTCTAAAATTAGCCTTCTTGCTTATCGCCGTCCTTTTCAGGCTTTGGCAACAATACCTTACGAGAAAGCTTCATCTTACCTGCTTTGTCAACGTCTAGAAGTTTAACGCGAACTTTGTCGCCTTCTTTTAGTACGTCTTCAACATTCTTGATGCGCGTCCAGTCGATCTCAGAGATGTGTAGCAACCCTTGAACCTTTGGAGCGATTTCAATGAATGCGCCGTAAGTCTGAACACCGCGTACGATACCTTCATAGATTTCACCTACTTCTGGTTCGAAAGCGATTGCGCGGATCATTTCCAACGCTTGGTTCATCTTGTCGTAATCCTTACCAGAGATTTCGATATGACCGCGCTCGTCGATTTCCTCGATGGTTACAGTCGTACCTGTATCTGCTTGGATACCTTGAATGTTCTTACCACCAGGACCAATGATAGGACCAATGAACTCTTTCTTCACGGTCAATGTCATGATCTTTGGAGCATTTGGTTTCAATTGCTCGCGTGACTCTGGCATTGTCTTCAACATCTCACCTAAGATGTGCATACGTCCTTCACGGCTCTGCTTCAAAGCGTTCACCAAGATTTCGTAGCTCAAACCTTTGATCTTGATATCCATCTGACAAGCAGTAATACCTTTCTCAGTACCGGTAACTTTGAAGTCCATATCACCCAAGTGATCCTCATCACCTAAGATATCAGAAAGTACAGCGTAGTTCTCACCGTCAGAGATAAGACCCATAGCAATACCACTTACAGGACGAGTTAGCTTGATACCTGCGTCCATCAATGCTAGTGTTCCTGCACAAACTGTTGCCATGGAAGACGAACCGTTTGATTCTAGGATATCACTTACTACACGGATGGTGTACGGATTATCTGGATGTACCATTTGGTACAACGCGCGCTGCGCAAGGTTACCGTGACCAACTTCGCGACGGCTTACTCCACGAATAGGGCGAGCCTCACCAGTTGAGAACGGTGGGAAGTTGTAGTGCAAGTAGAATTTCTCTTCGCCAGTAAATGTAGCATCGTCAATTCTGTTTGCATCCAACGAAGTACCCAAGGTAACTGTGGTCAATGACTGAGTTTCCCCACGTGTAAACACGGCAGAACCGTGTGCACCCGGCAAGTAGTCAATTTCTGACCAGATAGGACGAACTTCAGTAGTATCGCGACCGTCCAAACGTTGGCCGTCGTTCAACACCATTGAACGCATTGCCTTGTACTCCACATCGTGGAAGTAACGCTTTGCAAAACCTGTGTTCTCTTCCAACCAAGCTTCGTCTTTACCTTCGAGGTATTCGTTCAATACTGCTTTGAATCCAGCTGAACGCTCGTGCTTTGGCAAACCGCTCTTAGCAACTTCGTATACCTTGTCGTAGGTAGCAGCCATTACATCTTCACGAACTTCGTCGCTGTGTACTTCGTGGCTGTACTCACGCTTATTGTGCGAAGCAGGAACTTGTGCAGCTAAACGCTCTTGCGCTTCAATCTGTACCTTGATGGCATCGTGAGCGAACTTGATCGCTTCAACCATTTCCTCTTCTGAAATTTCTTGCATTTCACCTTCAACCATTACAACGCTGTCTTTCGAAGCACCGATAACCATATCGACTTCTAGTTCTTCGATTTGAGCTGGGGTAGGGTTGATGATGTGCTCTCCGTTAATGCGTCCAACGCGAACCTCTGAAATAGGGCCGTCGAATGGAAGGTCACTAACTGCGATTGCTGCAGATGCAGCAAGACCCGTAAGTGAAGTAGCTTCAACTTCAGGATCGTAAGAAATCATTTGGATCATCAATTGAATCTCAGCGTGGTAATCCTTTGGGAACAAAGGACGCAATACGCGGTCGATCAATCTCATCGTCAAGATTTCGTTGTCTGATGGGCGGCCTTCTCTTTTGAGGAAGCCTCCAGGTACGCGACCATTAGCCGCAAATTTTTCACGGTAATCTACCGTAAGCGGAAGAAAGTCGACGCCGTCTTTCGCTTCTTTGCTAGACACAACAGTGGCTAACAGCATTGTACCACCACACTTTACAACAACAGAGCCATCTGCTTGCTTGGCCAATTTGCCAGTTTCAAGAGTGATCTCTCTGCCGTCTGGAAGAGTAATGGTTTCGATAATTGCTTTAGGAATCATATATAGTGTAAATAGATACTTTTTTATACGCAAAAAGGCAATTGTAAAAATTGCCTTTCTGTGTATCCGCTAGTCTGAAATTATTTTCTCAAACCTAGTTTCTCAACAATCGCACGGTAACGTGTGATGTCTGTTTTCTTCAAGTAGTTCAGAAGTTTTCTTCTCTTACCTACAAGAGCGATCAACGAACGCTCAGTGTTGTGGTCTTTTCTGTTTTGCTTCAAGTGCTCTGTCAAATGAGAGATGCGGAAGCTGAACAATGCGATCTGTCCTTCTGCAGATCCTGTGTCTGTTGCAGATGCTCCGAATTCAGCGAAGATTTCTGCTTTTTTTTCTTTTGTTAGGTACATACCAAAATCACATTTAGATGTTTGTAATGTTATAAGCGGCAAAGATACATAAATTAAATTGGCCGCGGCGCGGTAGAATTAATTATCTGACCAAGTGATTGTTGTTCCTTTTTCAATGCCCCAGGTAGCTGCTGTGCCGCCCAATACTTCAAGTACATAAGAAGCAGGTGCCTCGCTCGGGAGACTAGTAGTATTCAGCGGTTGAGCATTGGCTTGGATGCTTACAACTTCGTTATTGGCGTTGATGTAAATGATATCAAGGCTCACCAAGGTATTCTTCATCCAGAAACTGCGAGGACGATCACCACCGTCCATAAAGAATAGCATGGCCATATCAGGACTTACCGAACGGCGGTACATCATACCAATTTCAATGCTTTCTGGCGTCTTTGCGTATTCACCACGGAAAGTAGCCACTGTATCTTGGTCATTAACCGCATAGATAGTTCCATCCTGACGGAACGGCGGTTCATAAGGTTCGCTGGCCTGAGGCTTTACCGTTGGCTGTGAGGATGATCCGATTTTTCCAATACCGCCGATAACACCTGGGATAATAAATGCAGCAAGACCGAGTGCTACGATCCAGACTGCGTATTTGCGCATTGCATTCATGAGTTATGTTCTTTAGATGTAAGCATCAAATAAAGTCCTGAAAGTACCAACGGGATGCTTAACCATTGGCCCATGTTCAGGGACATTGAATTTTCAAATCCAACTTGAATCTCTTTGTAGAATTCTATGAAGAATCGGAAACCAAAGACTGCTATTAGGAATGTACCGAAGAGGAAGCCGCGTCGCTGTCCAACACCTGTTTTTAAATACAGCAAGGCCAACAAAACGAAAATGATCCAATACGCTCCTGCCTCAAACAGCTGGGTTGGGTAGCGCGGAACACCGAGTACTTTGATTTCTGCGTAGCTTCCATTCGCGTCCGAGAATCCTTGCGCTGTGGCGTTCGGATAGGGCAGCAGGTTGCTATTGTCTTTTGAAGAGGCAGTTAAAATCCTGCTTAAGTAGGTATTGGTATACTCTTCACTTTGGGCATCGTTAAGATTGAAGAAGCGCAGTTGAGCTGTGAGCACGGGATAGTTAAGTGAATCGGTTTCAAAAACCTCTTCTGTACTTTCAAAATTCACCGATTCAAGATTGCCACCGTAACCTCGTACAATCGAAGCTCTTCCAGCTTCGACAAATACAGTCTCTACTGCACTGTTTGCAGGTGCTCCGTAAATTTCACTGTTGAACCAATTTCCCATGCGAATAAAACCGCCTGCCAGTGCGACTACGATCACAATACGGTCCATGGTCCAAAGCGTATGCTTCTTAGCGATACGTGTTGACCACCAATACATGGCTAGGACAATAGAAATAGCAGCCCCGTGAGAGGCAAGGCCTCCTTTCCAAACCATGAGTATCTCTCCAATGTGGTTCTTGTAGTACCCCCAATCGTAAAAGAAGACGTGGCCTAATCGTGCACCAACAATGGTAGCTCCAACCATCCAATAAACGAGGCTGTCCATCAACTTCGGATTGACATTTTCCTTCTTGAAGATGTATTGCATCCCGTATTGTCCTAGGACAAAAGAAATGATAAACATCAACGAGTAGAACCTCAATTGAAATCCTGCGATAGGGATGTGGTTAGGAAAGTCCCAAAGTATGGTGGCGATCATAGTATTCATTTATTCCTTCCAATCTACAATAAACAGATTGGTTGCTCTTCCTCCGCCGTTATTTCTGTTCGAAGCAAAAACTAATTTTTTACCGTCAGGCGAGAACATCGGGAAGGAATCAAATGCTTTATCAAACGAAATTTGCTGCAAATTGGTGCCGTCTGTATCTATCATAAATAGGTTGAACGGGAAGCCGCGCTCACTGTGGTGATTCGATGAAAATACAATCTTCTCGCCGCTAGGATGGTAATACGGTGCCCAGTTCGCTTGTCCCAGTGAGGTGATTTGCTTCAGGTCTGAACCGTCAATATTACACGTGTAGATTTCCATATTGGTCGGTTCGACCAATCCTTGTTCCAACAAACCCTTGTATTTCGCAATCTCTTCTTCCGTTTGTGGACGCGAGCTTCTAAAAACCAATTTCTTCGAATCGGGGCTAAAGAATGCACCGCCGTCGTAACCTAATCCTGAGGTTACCTGCTTGATGTTTGATCCGTCAATATCACAGACGTATAATTCAAGGTCACCAGAGCGTGTCGATGTAAATACAATGTGCTTACCGTCTGGACTAACCGTAGCCTCAGCATCGTAACCAGGTCCACTGATCAAGGTGTCGATAAGGTTGCCTTCTAAATCGCTTACATAGATATCGAAGTCTTCGTAGATCGGCCAGACATAAGCGCCGCCTGCGCCTCTTTCAGGCACCTCAGGACACGCACTATCCCCTGTGAATGTTGAAGCGTAGAGGATGGTTGTGTCGCCGGGTAGGAAGTACGCACAGGTAGTACGCCCTAATCCATTAGAAATCATTGGCGGTTCGTTTTCTAATATGGTATCTGTATCCCAGTTAAAAGCATAGATCTGGTCACACTCATTTCCCCATTTTTCAGCATTGCTTTGGAAAGTGAGCATAGTGCCGTCAAAACTGAAGTAGGCTTCTGCATTGTCCCCACCGTCGGTGAGTTGGCGCATCCCGTAAAAATGGTCTTCACCGTCGTAATTGAGTTCGCTTACCCAAGTAGCACCACTAGAAGCATCTGCTTCTTCCGCGTGATTGCATGCGATGAGTGCACTGCTAGCTGCAAGGAAAATGAAAAGTCTTTTCATGATTAGAGGTCTTTGTTTTTTAGTTGTTGTTCTAATTCACTTCCAGGAACAGGATCCCAACCGTGTCCACCCCAAGGATGGCATGATGCAACGCGTTTTGCGGTCAAAGCAAAGCCTTTGAATGGACCGTGAAGTTTCACGGCTTCTTTGGCGTAAGCGCTGCAGGTTGGATTATAGCGGCAGGCAGGTGCGGTTAATGGTGATATGAGATTTCTGTATACCCAAAGAATGAGTAATAGCGGCCATCCCAATATGTATTGGAGTAATTTCAATCCTAGATTTCGTACGATGTACCTTCGGCACCGTCTTTTAGTTTAATTCCGGCAGCAGACAATTGATCGCGAATTAAATCAGCAGTTCCCCAGTCTTTGTTCTCGCGCGCTTTAGCACGAAGTTCAATAACCAAATCCATGGCTTTATCTAGGGCTTCACTGTGCGCTGATCCGCCTTCTTCCATTTGAAGACCGAGAATGTCAAATACAAAGGCATTCATCTTCTCTTTAAAGACGCTAAGGTCCGATGCACTCAATGCGATGCTCCCTTCGTTTTGGTTGATGAGTTTGATGGCCTCAAAAAGATGTGCAATAAGGATAGGACTATTAAAGTTGTCGCTGAGGCTTTGGTAACATTTATCTATCCAGGCTTGTAGATCGAAATCGCCACTTCCCGAAGCTTCTAATCCTTGCAGCTTGCTCCATGCAGCTAGTAGTTTGTCGTGACCCTTTTCAGCTGCTAAAAGTGCTTCATTAGAGAAATCAAGTACACTGCTGTAATGCGCTTGCATCATGAAGAAGCGAACTACAGATGGACGGAACCCTTTGGCAAGTAATGGGTTGTTTCCGCTGAATAATTCTCCAGGTAAAATGGTATTCCCAGTACTCTTGCTCATGCGCTTTCCGTTCAAGGTAAGCATGTTTGCATGGAGCCAATATTTCGCTCCTTTCTTACCGCTAGTGGCGGTGTTTTGTGCGATTTCACATTCGTGGTGCGGGAATTTTAAATCCATTCCGCCCCCGTGAATATCAAACTCTTCACCGAGGTATTTGGTGCTCATGGCAGAACACTCGAGGTGCCATCCAGGGAAACCAACACTCCACGGCGAAGGCCAACGCATGATGTGTGCAGGAGAGGCCTTTTTCCAAAGGGCAAAATCTGCTGGATTGCGTTTTTCTTCTTGTCCGTCTAATGCACGAGAACCGCTTTGAAGTTCATCCATCTTACGGCCGGAAAGAACGCCGTAATCCCCACCATCGCGGTTGTAGGCATCCACATCGAAATAGACCGACCCATTGCTTTCATAGGCCCAGCCCTTATCAATGATGGCTTGGGTCATTTCAATCTGCTCGACAATGTGACCAGTAGCTGTAGGCTCAATGGAAGGAGGTAGTGCGCCAAGGCGATCCATGACCTTGTGAAAATCGACCGTGTAACGCTGAACGATTTCCATCGGCTCTAATTGCTCTAAACGTGCCTTTTTGGCAATCTTATCCTCACCTTCGTCAGCATCGTTTTCAAGATGACCAGCATCGGTAATATTTCGTACGTAACGCACCTTGTATCCTAAATGGCTCAGGTATCTAAAAATGAAATCGAAGGAGGTGAAAGTTCGCGCATTCCCAAGGTGAACGTCAGAGTATACTGTTGGTCCACAGACATACATCCCAATACGCCCTTCGCTGACAGGAACGAGCTGCTCCTTGGCGCCAGTGAGGCTGTTTTCAATATGAACGGGATACGTGCTGTACAATGGGTTCATTATGCGCCGAAATCGGTCTTTAAATTAATGTAGTCGAGGAATTCTTTCTTTTTCGCTGCCTCTTGGAAAACGCCGCCAAATTCAGCAGTTACAGTTGAGCTTTCAATATCTCTAATACCGCGTGAGTTCACACAGAGGTGTTTTGCATCAATCACACACGCTACATCTTTGGTGCCCAATACTTCTTGAAGTGCTTGAACTACCTGACGTGTAAGTCGCTCTTGAACTTGAGGACGCTTGGCATAATAGTCCACGATGCGATTCATCTTACTGAGGCCAACTACTTTTCCTTTCGAGATGTAGGCAACATGGGCGCGGCCCACAATCGGCAACAAATGGTGCTCACAGGTAGAATAAAGCACTATGTTCTTTTCAACGAGCATTTCGTCGTAGCGGTATGAATTCTCAAACGTGCTCATACTCGGCTCGCGTTTAGGATTCAATCCACCAAAAGCCTCGTTCACGTAGAGTTTAGCTACACGCTTTGGAGTGCCCTTTAGGCTGTCATCTTCTAAGTCCATGCCCAGTGTCTCTAGGATACCTTTTACATGTTCAGTGATGATAGCAATCTTCTCTTCGTCCGATTTGTCGAATGCATCAGCTCTTAACGGCGTCGTTGCCGAAAAACTCTCGTGTGCATCGCCAATGGCTTCGATCAATGCTTCGTCAATCTTGTTAGACATAATTCCTACTCAATTTTAGGGGCGCAAAGTTACATCAATTAGTCCCAATAAGGAACCCCTTGAGCACTTGCTTTTTCTTCTAGTTGGTCGATGGCTTCCTCAATAGTATCAAGGGCTGCTTGTGCATCTTTCATCATAGCCTTAGCATCCTCCATCATGTTTTTCATAGAACCTGTTGGTGCACCGCGGTGGTTCCAAGCACCCCACGCAAGAATACCCACAACATCTCCTAGAGACGGTACAGTTTCCATTTCGCGCTTAGTTCGAGATGGATCTCCGTTAAGCAATAAGCTCAACTCTTTCAACTGCATATCAATAGCTCTTGCTGCCGAAAGGTCTTCCACAGAAGCGCCAACGGTGTTTCTGAATCCAGCACGCAACTGGCTCAATTCGTCTTTAAGTTCCTTGTATTCGCTGTCAATGCGGTTCGCAGCAGCATATACGGCATCAACTTCTGCATTGAACGCATAGTCAATATCCTCATAGTTGTACAGGTGATTCACTTCAAAAGTGTGTCCTGAGACCAATTCTTCAAGCTGTCCATTCGTTGAGCGCAGTACAGAAATGCTGTATGTTCCTGGCTTAACGAAGGTGGTAGTGCCTGGATTAGTTTTTGGTTCTCCGTTTGTGTTAATGCCTGCTTTACTGCTGTATTTAGCGTTCCAAGTAAAGCGTTGTATGCCTTTGAAATCGCCGCGAGTGAATCGAGCCACCTCTGCACCGTCTTCGTCTTTCACGACAAACAGTAAGTACGGAGACTCCTCCCAATCCTCAGCGCGAAGCTGGTCCATAGTAGGGTAGTGGGGCAATTCTTTATTGGCTTCCGGACGCTCATCTTTGACGCGTGCGGCACCGTCTGCGATATGTAACTGGAAGGTCACACCCATTGGAGGGTTCTTCGAGCGGTAGTGCTGGCTTCCCTTGTAGTCAATTCCACCTACGTTCGCTCTTTGGAAAAGCAGTCCAGGCTTTGTAGAGAAGAACGCAGCATCTTGGTCGAGTACATACTCCAACTCACGTAAGGGCGAATAATTATCCAATACATAGAAACCGCGACCGAAGGTGGCAATAACCAAATCGTTCTCACGCTCTTGGATGGCGATATCCTTCACAGCAATGGTCGGTAGTCCGCCTTTTAGTTGCGCCCAGTGCTCACCTCCATCAAGCGTGAAGAACATACCGAATTCTGTTCCTGCAAATAGCAGATCAGGATTGATCGGATCTTCAACCAATGAATACACTGTACCGCGCTCTGGCAGATCACTGGCAATGCTTTCCCAGTTTTTACCGCCGTTGGTACTCTTGTAGATGTACGGCTTGAAATCACCGTTTTTGTGGTTGTTGAACACGGCGTACACAACGTTTTCTTTGTGTGCAGACAAGACAAGATCTTGTACGTACACTAATGGAAGGCTTAGTGAGCCTACTTTAGTTTTTGGCAATTCAGAGAAATTCTTGATGCTCGACCAATTTTTCCCATCGTCGCTTGTCTTCCACACTAGACCGTCGTCGGTACCTGCCCAAAGCTCTCCAGGATTATTTGGATGCTCACGAAGAGTTACGATGTTGCCGTAGATGGACGTGCTCTTGTGGAGTGCAATCGCATCTGGGCCCCAGTAACGGTCCATGATAGGGAGGGTGTTACGGTCCAATTGACGAGATAAATCTCCTGAAATCACTTCCCAGCTTCCGCCGCGGTCGTTTGATTTAAATACTTTGTTTGCAGCAAAGTACAGGGTCTTCTTTTGGTGCTTACTCGCAATAAGCGGTGCATCCCAATTCCAGCGGTAGGCGGCCTCTTTGTAGCGAGGTTGCGGCTGGATAGGAGTCTTCTCGCCTGTTTGTTTATTGAATCGAACCAACCAGCCGTATTGGGCTTGTGCATAGACGATGTTTGGATCTTCAGGGTCAGTGGCGCTTTCAAAACCATCACCACCATTGGTCACAATCCAGTCGCTATTGATAATTCCTCTGCGGTTGATCGTTTGAGAAGGACCACCCAATGAGTTGTTGTCTTGCGTACCACCGTACACATTGTAGAACGGCCAGTCGTTATCTACGGCTACGCGATAGAATTGGATCGTAGGAAGATTCGCACGCCAATTCCAGCTGCCCATCTCGTCCCAAGTCTCGTACAATCCGCCATCTGTACCAATGATCATGTGCTTGGTGTTTGCTGGATCAATCCACAGACAGTGGTTATCTACGTGTTTGTCTTTTTTAGGAATGCGATTGAAGCTCTTACCCCCGTCGATACTTACGTGAGCATAAGTGTCCATGCTGTACACCGTATTTACACGCGTAGGGTGCGCGATGAGCTCTACATAGTAGTTACCGCTGGTCTCATGACCGCTTTGCTTGCTCCAGCTCTCGCCGCGATCCGTACTCTTGTACATACCATGACCCTCCACGGTTGCGTAAAGTACATCTGGGTTCGCTGGGCTGATGTCCATACCTATACGACCGACATCTCCTCCTGGGAAGCCACCGCCAACTTTATCCCAATGCTTACCGCCATCGGTGCTTTTGTACATAGCGCTTTCAGGGCCACCACTTAGATGCGTGTATACGTGACGTCTTCTTTGGTGAGCCGTTGCATACATCACATCCGGGTTGCGTGGATCCATATGGATTTCATTAAATCCAGTGTGTTCACTTACTTCTAAAATGCGGGTCCAATTTTTTCCGCCATCCTTGGTCTCATAGATACCTCGTTCGCCACCCTTGTTCCAAAGTGGGCCGTAAGCAGCAACATAAACGTGATCTGAATTTCTCGGATCAATGGCGATCATACCAATGTGCTCGCTACTTTCTAGACCCGTGTTGGTCCACGATTTACCACCGTCGCGACTTACATATACCCCGTCACCGTAAGCTACAGAGCGTTGATTGTTGTTTTCGCCGGTTCCTACCCAAATGGTATTTGTATTGTTCGGGTCAATCTCTATGCAGCCTGTGCTGTAGGAATTTTCATGCTCAAAAATGGGTTGCCAAGTCGTTCCATTGTTCGAAGTTTTCCATACACCGCCAGAAGCTAGGGCGAGATACATCTCTGCCTTGTTCTCCGGGTTCACAGCTAGATCTGCAATACGACCTGAAGTCGTTGCAGGACCAATGTCTCTAAATTTGAAAGCGCTGGTGTTTGCTGTTGTCCACGCTGGCGCGTCGTCTTTCGATTTACGTTGGCTGAAGCCAGTGAATGTGATGGTTAATGCTAGTAGAAGCGTCCAAAACTTTTGCATAATGCTGTTCTATGAAAGTTAAATGGTTATACCGCTAAAATAACGGCTAACAATACATTGGGTTTAGGCTTTTGCAAATTAAGCCAAAACGACTAAAAATCGTCTAGAATTTGAAGGTAACCCCGGTACTTAGAACAGAAAGTGTGTTTGAGTAGTCAACAGCGTTCGTGAAATCCGCACTGTACATGTAATATTGCTTGTTTCGAACAATGCTTCCGAAGCTGATATTGTACGTAGTTTGATCCGATTTTATGCTCACACCACCGCCAATCTGAAGGTGGCTTCCTAACTGCTCCTGAGCGCTGCTTACATAAGTAACCCCCGCTTGAAGGGTAAGAATCCCAAAACGCAGCTCACCCGCAGTTCCAATTTGATGTACCGGAGCAAGTAGGGAGTCAATCGATTCGTTCAAGTAGCGTTCATTTCTCGAAAACATTCTCCCAGCTGCAGTCGGAGCATAGGTGTAGTTTACGGTTAACAACCCCGCTCTGCCACCGACTAGCGTTATTCCACCGCGCAGCTTTGGTGCAGTCATCATAGACCACTGGTACATCTCTCCATAGCCCTCCGCGGTAATACCACTGGCGGAAATAGAGGGTCGATCGGCCCTGAACTTGGTTTCCCAATCCTGATTGAACCCGTAAACACTTGGTAATTCGAAGGCAGCAGCAATGCGCAAAGACTGCACAGGACGGTAGTAAAATCCAATATTTCCGGTTATTCCAACCGCGCTATTGTTCCACCATTCTTCCATGGTGAAGTCGGTCAGATCTGTCGTTTCGTTAAAGGATTCTTCGTGTGTGATTTCGACGGTTTCAAACGTATGTACAAAACTCAAAGAACCACCGACATAGAATCTTTGTGTAAGGCCTTTTCCTGTGCCTAATGTCCAACGATTGCGCATACCTTGTCGAAAATACAAGTGCTTGGTATTGACATCAAATAGATTGGCTGGTGCGAAGTAGTTGCCCGTGTTTGAGTTATAATCGACGGCATAACTCTGGTACATCATGTCTTCATAGGGACCTAATTCCGGCAAATACTCCGGGGGTGTCCCTGCTGCGTTATTGATGAATTGAGATAAGATAGAGCCGCCGTTTGCCTCGTTGTTGCGCAGTCTTCCGCGGTACAATTGGTCTGTATTGTATGAAAAGAACACATGCCATCCATTATTTGGATCACGAGCGACAAAGCCGACATTACCCACATTCAAGTTGCTAGAATTACCGAGAGTTCCTCCGTTGGTGCTGCGGTTGCGCGAGTTGAAAATGTTGCCACTTGCAGAAAACACATCCTGCCGATACAGTCCAACGGTGGCAGGGTTGAGCGCCAATGCTGTCAATGAACCACTCATTCCAACCATATTCCCGGCTAAAGCATTAAATCTGCTATCCCCGAAACTTAAGGGGGCGTTGAGCTCTGCAAAATAGTCGAGGTCCTGAGCGCTTGAGGTTAGATGCAGCGCAAGAAACAAAAAAGTTGCACTTAGTTTTCTGATCATCTTCTTCTGCCGCTACTGCTGTTCGAACTCTGTGAACGTGTGCTGCGTGAAGGAGAAGGCGATGTACTTCTGCTGTTGTCGTAAGTTCTCGACGGTGTTGAGTTGTACGATCTTGTGTTACTGCGCTCATACGTTCGGCTCGAGCGTTCTGTTGGACGCGTGTAAGAACGTGAAGCGTTGTTGTTTGAAGAGGAGCTGCGCGAGGTAGATTGTACCGATGAGCGCACGTTTTGCTGCGCGGCAGCTTCTTGCTGAAGATTGTTTGCGGCTTCAATAATACCGCGCCATCCTGTACTTGTAGTGGTGCCGCTAGTTGTGCCAGTGGTTCGACCACTGCTCACTCCAGCACCGCGGGTAGACGTGTATTTTGACGGCCTACGGTTGCCGTAGTTGGTTCGAGTAGTAGAACCGGTCGTTGTTGTGCTGGTTGTTCCTGTTCCGGAGCTATTTCCGCCTGTCGAAGACCAAGAGTTGTTGTTCCAACCGTTGTTCCAGCCCCAACCGTTGTTCCAGCCGTAAGGGTTGTATCCATATCC
>WTIZ01000041.1:46214-54748 GCA_011525035.1 Cryomorphaceae bacterium
CCAGCCGTAAGGGTTGTATCCATATCCGTAGGGATCATAGCCATATCCCCAGCCGCTATTCCAACCGTTGTTCCAGCCATACGGATCGTGCCAACCCCATCCGTTATTCCATCCGTTGTTCCATCCGTAACCTTGTCCATATGTGTTGCCGATACCCCAACCATTGTTCCAAACCCAAGCAGGGTTGTTCCAAGGCGACCATGGGTTAAACATAGGCCCCATGCCTCCAAAGAAGGAGAATGAGCTACCAGGACGATTGAAAGAGTTGAAACCTGTATTGGACCAGCCTGAAGAAGGTGTGTTGTTCCACCAGATGCTTCCCTGGCTGCTGTTCTCTGGAGCTACAACTTCAGTTGAATTTGTCCAGATATCGTCCAATTCTTCTTCGGAATAACTCTGTGGCAAAGTCAGAGAAGTGCGCGCAAACTGTGGTGAGGGTAGAGTAGGGTCATAGTAGTTTTCATCTTCAGCATAATTATCCGCTAATGAAACCGCACTGCTGCAGCTAACCAATAGTGCATAACTAATCGCCAATAAAAACACGCCTTTCCTCATAACTTCAGTAAGTTTGCCATTCAGTTTACAATTTACAAAAGTCATACCAACTCTATTACAATGGGAAAGCATTTAACCTCGCGTGAGCAGGATTACTCTAAATGGTACAATGAATTGGTCGTAAAGGCCGATTTGGCACAGAACTCAGGTGTGCGCGGATCAATGGTAATCAAGCCTTACGGTTTTGCTATTTGGGAAAGCATCCAAGCTGACCTCGATCGTCGCTTTAAAGAAACAGGCCATATGAATGCCTATTTCCCCTTGTTTATCCCGAAGTCTTATTTCTCGAAAGAAGCCTCTCATGTTGACGGTTTCGCAAAAGAATGTGCTGTGGTAACACATTACCGCCTAAAAGACGACCCAAACGGAGGCGGTGTAGTTGTAGACCCTGCAGCGAAGTTGGAGGAGGAGCTTATTGTTCGCCCAACTTCAGAGACCATTATTTGGGATACTTATAAAGATTGGATTCAGAGTTACCGCGACCTGCCTATTCTGGTGAACCAATGGGCGAATGTCGTTCGTTGGGAGATGAGAACGCGTTTGTTCTTGCGTACTGCCGAGTTTTTGTGGCAAGAGGGTCATACAGCCCATGCAACCAAGGAAGAGGCTATTCAGGAGGCCGAAACAATGCTCGATGTTTACGCAACATTTGTGGAGGAGGTCATGGCAATTCCAGTGTTACGCGGTCTGAAAACAGAAGGCGAACGCTTTGCCGGTGCTTTAGAAACGTATTGTATCGAGGCTTTGATGCAGGATGGTAAAGCCTTGCAAGCAGGTACTTCACATTTCTTGGGGCAAAATTTTGCGAAAGCATTTGACGTGAAATTCCAAACGAAAGAGGGTACTCAGGAATATGTTTGGGCCACTTCATGGGGTGTAAGTACCCGATTGATGGGCGCCTTGATCATGACGCACAGTGATGATAATGGCTTGGTGTTGCCTCCAAAATTGGCTCCATACCAAGTGGTAATTGTACCTATTTACAAAGGGCAAGAGCAATTAGATGCTATTTCAGAAGTGGCTGAAGGTCTTATGAAAGATCTGCGTGCTGCGGGTGTAACAGTGAAGTTTGATAATAGAGATACGCACAAGCCGGGTTGGAAATTCAATCAGTACGAGCTTCAAGGAGTACCTGTGAGGATAGCTATCGGACCTAAAGACCTTGAGAAAGGCTCTGTTGAGGTAGCACGTCGCGACACTTTGACCAAGCAGTTTATGCAGCAGGATGAGGTAGCCACAGCTATCCCGGCCTTGCTTGATGAAATCCAGGCTTCGCTATTTGAGAAGGCGCTATCCTTCAGAGATGAAAACAGTCAAACAGCTGATACTTGGGAAGAATTTAAAGCATTGATGAAAGGAAATCCTGGATTCGTATACGCACACTGGGACGGAACGACTGAAACAGAAGACAAAATCAAAGATTTAACTAAGGCGACCATCCGTTGTATTCCATTGAATAACAAACAAGAGGAAGGCAAGTGTATTCTAACGGGTAAACCAAGTACGCAAAGGGTAGTATTTGCTAAGGCTTACTAGGATAAAAAAAAGTTCGATTTTTTAAGTCGAGGTGTTGCAGAACTGAAAATCGTTGTTACATTTGCACTCCCCAAACAAAAGAGGGGAATGTTCTGGAACATTTTGGCCCGTTCGTCTAGCGGTCCAGGACGCCGCCCTTTCACGGCGGAAACACGGGTTCGATTCCCGTACGGGTCACAACTAAAAATTAATTAAAGACATGGCAAATCATAAGTCTGCTTTAAAGAGAATTCGTCAAACAGCCAGAAAGGCTGCTCACAATCGTTACTACCACAAAACGACACGTAACGCTGTGAGAAAACTTCGCGGCACCACTGATGCAGGTGAGGCAGCAGAAATGCTACCACGCGTATCTTCTATGTTGGATAAGTTGGCAAAGCGCAACATCATCCACAAGAAGAAAGCTTCAAACTTGAAGTCTAGCTTAGCAAAGCACGTAGCTGCTCTATAAGCTTTACTTAAGCGGTGTAAAGATTTTTTAGCCCACTCCGATAGGAGTGGGTTTTTTTGTGCCCAACATTTTTGAATGGCCGGGGAGGCGGAAGGTTTGGGATAAAAAAAAACCGCGCCCAGAGGCGCGGTTTACTATGCGATTAACCGTCGGTTTATGACGGGTAGATGGCGTTGATTTGATCTGCGTACTTCGCCAAAATAGGCTTACGCTTCACCTTAAAGGTTGGTGTTAGACAGCCATTGTCAACGGTAAACTCTTCCGTATCAATGATGATCTTTTTCACCTTTTCCCATTGACCGAAGTTGGCATTGGCTTTTTCTACATCCTGCCAAACACGATCGATCACGCGTTGGTCTTTAGACATAGCATCGAAGTCCGTGTAAGCGATATCGTGACGAGAACACCACTCTTTTACACCGTCTTCGTTGAGGATACAGATTGCTGAAGGGAAATTACGTCCTTCACCTACAACCATACTTTGTGCAATGAGGTGTGATGCTTTTAGTTCGTTTTCGATCAACTGCGGGGCAATGTATTTACCGGCTGATGTTTTGAACATCTCTTTTTTACGATCGGTAATCTTGATGAATCCATCTTCGATAATACCGATATCACCAGTGTGGAACCAACCGTCGGTCATTACCTCGGCAGTGAGCTCTGGTTGTTTGTAATACCCCATCATGATGTTTGGTCCTTTTGCAAGGATTTCACCATCCTCTGCGATCTTAGCTTCTACACCATCGATACATTTCCCAACGTAACCTACGCGAATCATGCCTGGTTCTGCCGTAGTGTTCACTGAAATAACAGGTGCTGTTTCAGTAAGGCCGTACCCTTCAAGGATAGGTGCGCCCATACCTGAGAAGAAACGTAGTAGTCTTGGTTGTAATGCAGCAGATCCACACGCGATGGCAGCGATATTGCTCATTCCGAGTGCAGCGCGCACTTTGCTAAAGACTAATTTATCTGCGATACCGAGTTTCCAGTGGTAGAATGCTCCGTTAGCATGCTCAGGCTCCCATTTTAGTGCTAGAGAAACAGCCCATTCAAAGATTCTAGCTTTCACGCCACCTGCTGAGGTACCGTTCGCAACAATGCCGTCAAAGAACTTCTCGAGCAGACGTGGTACTGCTGTGAAGATTGTCGGCTGAACCATGTTGAGATCCGCTTTAAGCGTATCTAAAGCTTCTGCGAAGTAGATAGAGGCTCCATTGTACATATATAGGTAATGAATGAAGCGCTCGAAACTGTGACATACTGGAAGGAAGCTCAATGTTTTTGCTTGCCCTCTTGGCAGTCCTGGAATTCTAGGAGTAGCAGCGATTACCGTTGTAGAGATGTTTGCATGACTGAGCATTACCCCCTTTGGCAGACCTGTGGTACCAGAAGTGTAAATGATAGTTGCCAAATCTTCAGGCTTCACGCTGGCCATGAACTGCTCCATCTCTTCTTGACGGTCCATACTCTCGCCCAAGGCTAGTACTTCAGACCAGTGATTGCGCCCTTCGTACTTCTCGAAAGAATATACTTTCTTCATGCCCTTACACTTGTCTAGAACATTGGTCACCTTATCATAAAGTTCGTCGTTCGAAACAAAGCAGTAGATGCTTTCACTGTGGTTGAAGATGTATTCGTAATCATCTTCGGTCATCGTTGGGTAGATCGGGACATCTACGGCGCCAATCTGCAATAGTGCATGGTCCATAATGTTCCATTCGCAGCGGTTGTTGTGCGCAATCAACGCTACCTTATCTCCGTGCTTAATGCCCAACTCTAGTAGGCCGCGGGCTGCTTGGTTTACGGCGTCAATAAATTCACTTGTGCTGTAGCTCTTCCATTCTCCTCCGACTTTAGAAGACATCATTACCTCTAACGGGAAATGCTCTTGCTGGTATCTCGGGAAATCAAATAAGCGAGTAGGGTTGTTCATGTTATCGTGATGTTTGTGTGTCGTGTTAAGTGAGCTTCAAGATACTAAAAAAGGTCAATCGTACACTTGCTATTTTGCCTCAAAAGCAACTTTTCCTGAGAGAATTGTTTTGACGACTTTACAGCTTTCTCTGTGACGTTCTGAGCTGTTGAAAAGGTCTTGATTTAACACAGTAAAGTTGGCCCGTTGGCCAATTTTGATGCTCCCGTATTGCTCTTCTCCAAAAGCGCTGTACGCAGCGCCAAAGGTCATGCCTTCGAGGGCCTCTTTGGGACTTAGTTTCTGGTCAGCATTAAATCCACCTTCCGGCCAATGCTGTTTGTCTGTTCTGTCTACAGCGGCAAAGAAGGTGTTTAATGGGTCGATATGTTCAATGGGGAAATCTGTGCCCAAGGCAAGCAAGCCGGACGCGTTCAGAATGCGCTTGTAGCTGTATGCGTGCCCGATCCTGTGGTGACCTAACCGCTCCTCGGCCCAATACATATCGCTTGTTGCATGCGTAGGTTGAACGGAAGCAACAATATTTGGGTGGGTGTAATAGGCGCTGTCCTCAGGTGTCATAATCTGCGCATGCTCCACTCTAAATCTCAGGTCTTTTTCACGGTCCAATTCATTGAAGCTCTCCAATAAAACATGGTGTGCGCTATCACCGATAGCATGAACACAGAGTTGCCAGTCGTTTTGCAAGCAGCGGTCTCTTAAAAGGTCTAAATCACTCGGTGCTAATAGTGGCAACCCATAGTGCTCCGGGAGGTCGTGGTAAGGTGCTCTGAGCAATGCGCCTCGCGAGCCAAGGGCACCGTCGAGATATGCTTTGACACTTTTTACCCGAAGGAGGTCTTTGAGAATTGGCCCATGAGATTCAAAATAAGAAAGATCCTCTTCGGTATTAGAGATCATCGCGTTGACCACTAAACCGAATTGACCTTCGTTTTGTAGCGAATCAAGAATGAGGATTTTCTTTGCGCTTAGACCTGCATCGGTCATCGCCGTCAATCCGTACTTCACCAAACTGTCTTGCGCTTGTAAGAGCGCGTTTCTCCAAAACCTTGAGCTGTGCTCGGGCAGTTCTACCAGTTGTTCTGCATTATCCACCAGTACCCCTTCGATAATGGCTCCACCATCAATCGCTGTTTCATTGGTGATGTTAAACGCATCCAGTACAGTTTGATTCACCCATGCGGCATGTCCGTCTATTCGTGTCAGGTAGATCTTTACCCCACCGAAAGAGGCTAAATCTTCGGAAGTAGGAAATTCCTTTACGGGCCAATCGTTTTGGTCCCAGCCGCGGCCAATAATCCACTCATTATTAGGGTGTAATTCTATAAACTTCTCAATGCGTTCAAGGCACTCTTCCTTGCTTTGCGCACCCACCAAATTGACCATCGTTAACATTTCCGCATAACCAAAAAGGTGTCCGTGGGCATCAATAAACCCAGGGTAGAGGTGTTGTCCGTCAAGAGAGAGTTCTGTTTTTCCTTTGGGTAGAATGGTTTGCTGAGTGATATCAATGATTTCTGCAATCTTTCCGTCTTGCACTGCAATCCAAAAATTTGAGCCTTCATTACTAGAAACAGCATCATTGGGACTGTGTAATTTGAAGTCCTTGAGGAGCACATCATACTCTTGGGTGTTTTGGCAGCTGGTTAAGGGAAAAAGCCATAGTAGGTTATAAACAACAAAACGGCCAAAAGTGTGAGAAAGATTGCGCATTGAAATGAAATGTGTTGGTCTTAGAATGCGTAAATTTGCACAAATTCTTTTTTAAAATGAATAGCACATCCGTTGCCACTTTAGATCAGGCCAAAGAAATGGGCCTACTTCCTGAAGAGTTTGATAAAATCAAAGAAATTCTTGGCCGCACGCCCAACTACCTAGAACTCTCTGTTTACGGAGTGATGTGGAGTGAGCACTGCTCGTACAAGAACTCTATTGTTTGGTTGAAAAAGCTGCCGAAAAAAGGCCCACACATGCTCGTTGAAGCAGGTGAAGAAAATGCCGGTCTTGTAGATATCGGCGACGGTTTGGCTTGTGCCTTCAAGATTGAAAGTCACAACCACCCTTCAGCAGTCGAGCCGTACCAAGGTGCTGCAACAGGTGTGGGTGGTATCAACCGCGATATTTTCACCATGGGCGCTCGTCCAATCGCTCAGCTCAACTCACTGCGCTTCGGTAAACCAACTGAAGACCGCACAAAGTGGTTGGTTAAAGGCGTGAGCAAGGGTATTGGCGATTACGGAAACAGCTTCGGTATCCCTATCGTGGGAGGCGAGGTGTACTTTGACGAGTGCTACCACCAAAATCCATTGGTAAATGCGTTTTCTGCCGGTATCGTTGAGGTAGGTAAGCAGATCAGTGCTACTTCTACGGGCGTCGGAAATCCGGTATTTATCGTAGGATCAGCAACTGGTAAAGATGGTATTCACGGTGCTTCGTTTGCCTCTAAGGATTTGGACGAAGACAGTGCAGAGGATATCCCATCAGTACAAGTTGGAGACCCGTTCCAAGAAAAATTGTTGCTAGAGGCAACTATGGAATTGGCCGAAACTGATGCTGTCGTAGGTATGCAGGATATGGGTGCAGCAGGTATTACTTGTTCATCTTGTGAAATGTCTGCTGCTGGCGAGCACGGTATGGATATTTGGTTGGACAAAGTGCCTTTACGTCAGAAAATGGAAGCATGGGAAATCCTTCTTTCAGAGAGCCAAGAGCGTATGCTAGTGGTTGTTGAAAAAGGAAAGGAGCAGGTGGTTCTTGATATTTTCGACAAGTGGGATCTTGAATGTGAAGAGATTGGTATTGTAACAGAAGGCGGTACAGTGAATTACTACTGGGGCGAAGAGCTCATGGGTAGTATTCCTGCAGACAGCGCTGTACTCGGTGGAGACGCGCCTGTATACCACAGAGAATGGTCAGAGCCTGCGTACTACCAGGAGTACAAGAAATTTGATATTGCTTCAGTTGAAGAGCCAGCTGATCTTAAAGCGGTCGCTGAGCAGATGGTGGCCTTGCCAAACATTGCTTCAAAGAGATTTATCTACGAGCAGTACGACAGTATGGTGGGTACTCGTAACATGAGTACCAACGCACCTTCGGATGCTGGTGTTGTAAATATTAAGGGTACAGATAAGGCATTAGCCATGAGTGTGGATTGTAATTCACGATTTGTACATGTTGATCCTGAAGTAGGGTGTGCCATGGCCGTAAGTGAAGCCGCAAGAAACATTACTTGTTCTGGGGGTATTCCTTCAGCAGTGACGAACTGTCTGAATTTCGGTAACCCGTATAACCCAGAAGTATACTGGCAGTTTGTCGGCTCTATCAAGGGCATGAGCGCAGCTTGTGAGAAATTCGAAACGCCAGTTACAGGTGGTAACGTAAGTTTCTACAACCAGACGCAGATTGGCGATACTGTTGAGCCTGTATTCCCTACGCCTACCATCGGTATGATTGGGGTAGTTGAAGACAAGAAATTTGTAACGACACTCGGTTATAAGGACAAAGGAGATTTGATTTTCATGATCGGTACAAATCATGACGATATTTCTTCTTCTCAATACTTAGTAAATGTTCATGGAGTAGAGCACAGCTCTGCACCACACTTCGATCTTGAAGAAGAATTTGCGAATCAAAAGCAAGTACAAATGTTGATCCGTGAAGGAGCCATCAAATCCGCGCACGATTTGAGCGAAGGTGGTTTATTCGTCGGTTTGCTCGAAAAGGGTATGGTAAACGGATTGGGCTTCGATATCACGCTTCCTGCTGAGTTCCGTAAGGACGCTGTTCTCTTTGGCGAGAGTGCTTCGCGTATCCTTGTGACTGTTAGTGAGGAGAACAAGGATAAGTTTATTGACTTGATGATGCTTAACGGATGTGCGTTTGATCTTTTAGGTCACGTTACTAAAGGAAGCGTTCGCGTTGATGACGAGGATTGGGGATCTGTAGAAGATTACCAAAAGATTTACGACAACGCTTTGGGCGATATCCTTTCGAAATAAGAAACGCCTAAACAGCTTTATAAGCGGCTTTCACTCAGTTAGTGAAGGCCGTTTTCTTTTT
>WTIZ01000041.1:54848-206606 GCA_011525035.1 Cryomorphaceae bacterium
TTTCCGTGGTAAGATTTACACAGACGGCGCTCCGTTTTTAGGTATAAAAGAATGCCGCCGTTCTAAAGGTGTTGGCGTGTGCCTCGATGATTCGGCGAATCTCAGGGCTATAACCACCGCCCATGTTGACGGCTACGGGTACATCATTTGAGTGACAAAGCTCAAAGACAAGTTGATCACGCTGCTTGCATCCGTCCAATGTGAGGTCCATTCTTCCGAGCTTATCACCGCGTATCACATCTACGCCGCTTTGGAAAAAGACAAATTGCGGCTCGATGCGATCAAACAGATCTTTCAAGTGATAGTCAAGTAAGCTGAGGTATGCTTTGTCGCTAATAAAATCAGGTAGAGGTAGGTCGAGATCGCTCTGTTCCTTGTGGTAAGGGTAATTCTTCGCACCGTGCATGCTGAAGGTGAAAATCCTCGGATCATCAGCCGCAAGTGCTGCCGTTCCATTGCCTTGATGAACGTCTAGATCTACCACTAGTATTCGCTCATACCCGTGGTTGTCTATCAGATGGTGTGCGCCAATGATGATGTCGTTTAGGATGCAAAATCCTTCTCCGCGGTCGTAAAATGCATGATGGGTGCCTCCTGCAATATTCATGGAACAACCGTATTGCAAGGCAAATTCGGTATTGTCAATAGTACCCCGACAGATGGTACGTTCTCTGTCTATGAGCTGTTTGCTCAACGGGAAGCCGATCTTGCGTTGTGCCTTAGGGTCTAAAGTACCCTCGTCCAGCTCTTTCCAATACTCAGGACAATGCGTTCGAGTGATTTGCTCGGGTGTTAGCATACTGGGCGCAAAAAAATCGTCTTCAGCAAGTGTTCCCTCGTGAATCAATTGTTCAGGCAGCAGCGAGTATTTAGCCATCGGGAAGCGATGGTTCTCAGGAAGAGGATGGTGATAAATAGGGGCCCAAGCGACCTTTAGCATGTTCGATTAACGCAATTGGGCATTTAATCGTTCACCCAACTGATGTACAATTCTGCCGACACTCTTCTCAACAGCCTTGTCGTTTAGTGTCTTTCCTGGATCTTGGAAGGTCAAACCGATGGCATAGCTCTTTTTGCCTTCAGGTAATTTGTCCCCTTCGTACACATCGAACAAGAATACATTCTTCAAGAGTTTGCGCTCAGTCTGTGTAATGGTTTCTTCAAGTTCAGCATACGTAGTCGCTGTATCTACGAGAAGTGCAAGGTCACGACGAACGCTTGGGAACTTCGGCAATGCTGCGAAAGGTTGTGTGCCATTAGAAATCATAAGCTGTACCACTTGCTCCCAATGCAACGAGGCGTGCGCAACGGTACCTTTAACATCAAAGTGACCCAAGACTTTTGGGTGTACAGAGCCGAGGTGACCAATGGTGGTTTTCCCGACTTTAATGTTCAAGAATTCGCCGTAAAGACTGTGGTCTTTGCGTGTCATCGTAGCGTTAAACCCAAATCTATTAAGCATTGCCTCGAGCAAGCCTTTCATGTAGAAGAAATCATTTTCTGAAGCATCGGCTTTCCAGTGATCGGTATTCGATGTGCCCGAACAGAACAAGTCAATTACCGATGTTTCGAAATAACCATTTCCACCTTTTCCGTAGGTTTTACCGCGTTCAAAGAAGCGTAGGTTTGATTGCTGTCTTTTTTGATTGAACCCTATAGCCGTCAATCCCCCAAATAGCATGTTGTTTCTCATCACATTGAGATCTTGACTCAACGGATTAAGCATTTCAATGAGATTACCAGATACTTCGGATTGCAGGGTTTCATAATCGGCCCCTTTCGAAAGACTATTATTCATGATTTCGAAGAAACCATTACCAGTAAGTTGATCTAAGACCGATTTCTCGATTTTTTCAGGACGTGGATCGTGCTTTGCAACACTAATTCGCATTCCCGATGGAATCTCAACGTTGTTGAAACCATAGATACGAAGCAGCTCTTCAGCAATATCTACATCTCTAGTAACGTCTACGCGATAGGTCGGAACTTTGACTGTCCATTGGTCCCCATTAAGTCCAATAATTTCAAAATCTAGCCACTTTAGAATGTCAGAAGCACTTTCAATGCTCATTTCCACACCAATCAACTTACATACCTTTTCGAAGCTAAAGGTGATTTCGAGTTTAGGGAAGTCTGTTGTGCCTTGGTGGTCGGCTACACTGGCGGTAGCACCGGTTAGTTCACATATTAGAGCGGCAGCATAAGCATGTGCAGCAGCGGTAATGTTAGGATCAACACCTCGCTCGTAGCGATAGCTTGCGTCACTATTGATTCCATGACGTTTCGCAGTTTTTCGAACACTTACCGCGTCGAAATAGGCGCCTTCTAAATAGACTGAAGTTGTGGCTTGACTTACACCGCTATCCGCGCCTCCAAGTACACCTGCAATACAAACAGGTTTGCGCTCGTCGGCAATGACTAAATCATGTGCACTTAGCTCACGCTCGACATCGTCTAGAGTGGTCATCTTTTCGCCCTCCTTGGCCTGGCGAACGATCACTTTTTGACCGCTTAGTTTTTCCGCATCGAAAGCATGAAGCGGGTGTCCAAAGGTGTGTAACACATAATTGGTAATATCCACCACATTGTTTTTTGGCGTTAAGCCGATTGCGGTGAGACTGTTCTTTAACCAATCTGGACTTTCCTTCACCTCTACTCCTGTAAAGTAGGTGCCGTAGTAGGACGGACACATATCACTTTCGATAGTAAGTTCTACAGGGTTGTTGCCTTCGGTTTGATACGTGCCTTTGGGAACGATTAGCTCTGGACTTTCCTCGCCCTTGACGAGCAAGGCAGCACGAAGGTCGCGAGCAACACCAATGTGTCCCATCGCGTCAGTTCTATTTGGCGTTAGGCCAATTTCGAAAACAAAGTCACTTTCAATATTGAACACCTCTGCACACGGAGTACCCGGTTTGAGCGATGGGTCAAGCACCATGATACCGTCGTGGTCGTTTCCTAGACCTAGCTCATCTTCTGCGCAGATCATTCCGAAGCTCACTTCTCCGCGGATTTTACCCTTCTTTATTTTCAGTTCTTCACCACCAGGATACAAGCGTGTTCCCACTGTCGCTACCGGAACCTTTTGTCCCGCGGCAACATTTGGTGCTCCACAGACAATTTGTACGGGCTCCTCTTCTCCAATGTTCACTGTAGTCACGCGAAGTCTGTCCGCGTTTGGATGCTGCTCACAGGTCAATACTTCACCTACGACAACACCACGCAAGCCGCCCTTGATGCTCTCTACTTCGTGCACACCTTCGACTTCTAGTCCGGTATCCGTTAGTAATTCATCAACGCGCTTTGGATCTAAATCAACAGCTAGAAAACGCTTTAACCACTGGTAAGAAATGTTCATGGATCGAGTTGTTCAATAGGTCCCAAAGTTACACTATTGAAAGAGAATAAAAAGCCCGAAAATCGGGGGTTTAGAACAAATTATAGAGCAAGGCTCCATAAAGCGCAAATCGAAGGAAACGCACTAGGGTGAGCAAGGCAAATTTTTTAAACGGATAGTTGTTCATTCCGCTGAGCTGGCTCACGATGGGATAGGGTAGAGGTGTCAATGCAGCGAGTACAATTAATAGCCCCCCAAATCTGTTGAGTTGTTCGAAAGTTTGGGTGTAGCGGTCCAACAACAGGTTGCGAACCAAGGCACGAGTACGCCAGAATTGGCCCATGAAATAACCGACGATACCGGCGGAATAGCTCAGTAGTGCCAACAGGGTGAGCATCCATCGTGGCTTTAGCGTTTCGTCCGCCCAAACGATCAGAAGTTCTGGTGTGATAAAACCAATGCTTACTTCAGACAAAAAGAAGAGCCCAATAAGTCCTCCTGGTGAAAAGAAACTGGTGGCCCATTCTGCAGCAGCGCTGAGGTCAATAACATATCGGTCAAACAAGTATAGAAGCAGCAGTATCACGCCAATTGACGCGACAAGCTTAAGCACATTTGCTCGAATGAACGAATAACCGCCATTGCGTTGCATCAGCAGATGCTGTGCCTTCATAAATCGTTTTACTATGTCTACCATGAATTACGAAATCCTGTTCCAACCCCATTGGTCTTTGTACAAAGCTTTCCAATGTTCTTTAATAGGAACGTGATTTTGGTCATTTAGTTGAGGATCATTGGACAATAATTGTTCCACGACACCTCTCGCCCAGCTCAGGATAGTACCGTCTTGAGTCAAAGAAGCCAACTTGAACTGAAGCTGACCACTTTGTCGGGTACCCATCATATCACCCGGTCCACGGAGGTTCATATCGACTTCAGCAATCTCAAAACCATCCTGAGTGCGCACCATGGTTTCCAGGCGGGTTTTAGCGTCATTACTTAGTTTGAATGAACTGACCAAAACACAGAAACTTTCTTCGCTTCCACGACCAACACGGCCGCGCAATTGATGCAACTGACTTAACCCGAAGCGCTCTGCATTTTCAATGACCATTACAGATGCGTTTGGGACATTTACGCCAACCTCAATGACGGTAGTAGCCACGAGTATGTGCGCTTTACCTGAGGCAAATCGCTGCATTTCACCTTCTTTCTCTTCCGGTTTCATGCGTCCGTGAACTACGGCAATTTGGTATTGGGGTCGAGGGAAATCTCGCAGCAATTGCTCATAGCCCTCTTGAAGATTCTTCAAATCTAATTTTTCACTTTCTTCGATGAGCGGAAAAACGATGTACACCTGGCGTCCTTTGGCAATTTCACGCTGCATGAAGCCGTTGAGTTTCAACCGGTTCTTTTCATACAGGTGGTGCGTTGTAATCGGCTTTCTACCGGGAGGAAGTTCATCAATCACACTTATGTCTAAATCCCCATAAAGGCTGAGGGCAAGAGTTCTTGGTATAGGAGTAGCTGTCATGACCAAAACATGCGGCGGATGTTCGTTTTTCTTCCACAGTTTGGCACGCTGCGCCACGCCGAAACGGTGTTGTTCATCAATGACTGCCAGTCCTAAATTGGCGAATTTCACTGTAGGTTCAATCAACGCATGTGTGCCGATTAAAATATGCAGTTCGCCGCTTTGAAGGCGCTGATGTATCGAAGCGCGATCGGATTTGTTTGTAGAACCTGTCAATAGCTCAATAGTAATCCCTGCGGGTTCACACAGCGCTTTAAGTCCTTGGTAGTGTTGCGTTGCGAGGATTTCCGTTGGCGCCATAAGGGCTGCCTGAAAGCCGTTGTCTATCGCAAGCAACATCGCTAATAATGCAACAATCGTTTTACCCGAGCCTACATCTCCCTGAACTAGCCTGTTCATTTGTGCTCCTGTGGCTACATCCGCGCGTATTTCCTTCACCACTCGCTTTTGTGCGCCGGTAAGCTCAAAGGGTAAGTGGTTGTTGTAAAAGTTTAAAAAGGTTTGACCAACTTCTGCAAAAGGGTAGCCTTTAATGGCACTTTTATTTCGCAGTTTGTTTCTGAGCTGCGTGAGTTGAAGGAAGAAAAACTCTTCAAATTTGATTCGCTTTTTGGCCGCCTCCAAGTGCTCCCGAGAGCTAGGAAAGTGTATCCAGTACAGTGCTTGCTTTTTTGAAACGACACCATGCTCTTTGGCAAATTCAGTCGTGAATGGATCTGTAAGATGCTCTAACTCTTTACGCAGCAAAGCCTTCATCACTTTGGCTATTCCCTTGGAATTCAAGCCTTTCTTAGAAAGCTTATCGGTGGTTGAGTACACTGGTTCAAGAGTGGATTGGGTCTCACTACTGAGCGCTGGGGCTGAGATTTCTGGATGGGGGATGCTCTTTTTGCCATTGAATGCATTCACCTTTCCAAAAACCACCAGAGGGGTATTCAGTTTCAAGGAGCGGCGAATCCACTTTGCACCCTTGAACCAAACGAGCTCGATGAATCCGGTTCCGTCCGTAAAGGTCGCTACGAGTCTTTTTTGACGTGGCGGCCCCACTTCTTCAATCTTGGTGATCTGACCCTTGACCTGTACTTCTACAGGGGCAGCGGTCAGCTGAGCTACTGAATAAAACTGCGTTTTATCGACATATCTAAACGGGTAATGTTCAAGAAACTGTGCTGTCGTTCGAATGCCAAACTCCTCTGCCAACAAGGCTGCTCGATCTGGTCCTATGCCATCTGCGTAGACTATGGGAGTTTGGGTAGTGCTCATCGTCGTAAAAGTAAGTATCTTTTGGCCGAAGAAAAATGCAGAATCAGAGTTCTCAAATATTTCGACTAGGCACACTGCTATTAGACGGTGCGTTACTCCTGACCCTCTTTGTGGTCATAGGATTGTGGCGGTTTGACGACTTACGCATTTCGAATCCGGAATACTACAACTACTATCTACAGCTTCTCGTGCTCACCTTGGTGAGTTGGTACGGTGCAGGTCGTTGGGCGGGTATGTTCTCCTACACTAGTGGTTTGGAGCAGCGCAATGTGTTGGCCAATGTCGTTCGTGGTGCACTCGGACAGATGGCCATCCTCGCGATAATTGTGGTAGGATTGAAGGGCTATTACTACAGTCGTTTGTTTTTAGCGACCTATTTCAGTCTTTTCTACGCCAGTGCGATTATCTACCGTTTGATTTTTGTCCAATTCTTACGCAACCAAATGGCCAAGGGCAAATGGCAGCGAAATTTTATCATTTCCGGTACGCATACTACTACCGAGGCACTATTGAATTTAGTAGCTGTCCGACCAGAATTAGGTTGGCGCCATGCGGGAACGGTCGATTCCAAGGATCTTGATGGTGAAAACGTTCGCAACGTTCAGGACATTATATGTGGCTATGCGCCAAGCTCAAAAGAGTATACAGCAGTACAGCGATACGCCATGGAACACGGCATGAGATTCAGATTTTTACCCGAAATGGGCGCAAATTATGCCGGTGAACTCTTCTTAGAGTCCCTCGAAGGTATTCCGTTGTTCTCTGAGCGTAAAGAGCCCTTATCTAATTGGACGAACAAAGGCATAAAACGCGTTTTTGACATCCTTTTCTCGGTAGTATTCATTGCCACTGTTTTATCGTGGGCCCTGCCTCTGTTTGCCCTTGCCCTTATATTGACCGGAGCGGGTAATCCTTTCTTCATGCAATCTCGAGAAGGATTGGAAGGCAAAAGATTTACTGTACTCAAGCTGCGCACATTGAACGCTAACGGCACGAGCAATGCCTTGCAATCTTGGATGAGAAAGGTTGGGGTAGACGAGCTTCCACAGCTTATAAATGTTCTTTTAGGCCAAATGTCATTAGTTGGTCCTCGTCCGCACACTCCGGGTGATGGGGTGCTATACGCTAAAAAAATCGGTAGTTACAAAGTGCGCCATTGGGCCAAACCTGGCCTCACAGGCCTTGCTCAAACTAGAGGTCTACGCGGGGGCGATAGTGCTGCAAACGAACAATTGCTCGAAGCGAGAATCCGAGCAGATATTTACTACGTCGAGCATTGGTCACTACTGCTTGATTTACGCATACTTATTGAAACCATAGTGCGCACTCTGTTTGCGCCGTCAACCCTGCATCAGAATTAACTGCAATGAAGTATCCTTCACTTTTAGACCGATTCAAACAATACGTTCAAATAGATACACAAAGCGACGCTAGTTCGCCAACTGTACCATCCACAGCTAAGCAGAAAAACTTGGGCGAATTGCTCGTGCAGCAGCTTTTAGAGATGGGTGTGGAAGATGCGCACATGGACGATAAAGGATATGTCTATGCCACGGTGCCTGCAAGTGCAGGTGCAGAGGATAAGCCAGCGGTTTGTTTTTGTGCCCATATGGATACCTCGCCGGAATACTCCGGCGCAGGGGTAATACCAACTCTTCATGAAGATTATGACGGCGGCGAGATCCACCTGCCGAAGGGAGGGATCGTCCTTACTCCGAAGCAATTTGGCCCCTTGAAAGAAATGAAAGGGCATACCATCATCACTTCTGACGGCAGCACACTTCTGGGAGCCGATAATAAAGCGGGTGTAGCAGAGATTATGACGGCAGCGGAACTACTCATGAAGTCGGATCGACCGCATGCTGCGATGAAAATACTTTTTACCCCTGATGAAGAAATTGGACGTGGTGCAGACCATGTAGACCTTGAAAAACTTGGGGCCGATTTTGGATATACGATGGACGGTGCAACCAAGGGCTCGCTAGAAGACGAGACCTTCTCGGCGGACGGTGCAACTATTGTTTTCCGCGGCGCCAATACCCACCCTGGGTACGCACACAAAAAAATGGGGAATGCACTCAAAGCTGCAGGCGTGTTCTTAGGCTCTTTGCCACGCTCTGAGTGGGCGCCAGAATCGACCAAAGGCGAAGCTGGTTTCGTTCATCCGTATGAGATATCGGGTGGGGTAGAAGAGGTACGCATTACCATGATCTTAAGGTCTTTCGATACAGAAGACTTAGAGCCCTACGCGGCACTGCTAAACACCTTGGCCAAGCAAGCGTCAAAGGCAGTTAAGCGGACCAGCTATGAAGTGATTATAAGCGAGCAGTATCGCAATATGAAAGAGGTTTTGGACAAGCATCCTCACGTGGTCGAGTTTGCGGAAAAGGCAATTGTAGCAGCAGGTCTACCTTTACGCAAGAGCAAAATCCGCGGCGGCACTGACGGTTCGAAATTGAGTTTCATGGGCCTTCCGTGTCCAAACATTTTTGCGGGTGAACACGCGTTCCACAGCCCGTACGAATTTGTTTCCCTTCAGGACATGGAAAGTGCTACAGATGTAATTGTCAATCTGCTCGAAATCGTTGCTGTAGAAAGCTAATGAAATTAACGAGCGGCGTACGCTTTGTTCAAAGCTGCTGCCAAGCGAACACCAGCTTGTGTCAAACGCTGGTTGAGCAATTCCGTGTTGTCATAGATGTAACGGTACCCCATTCGCTCAGGATCACCCATGGTATCGTAGCACTGATCTCGCGCCACTACGCTCTCGCGAATCCAATCTTCTAAGGAAGAGTTTTGCCACTGTGCCACCTGGTCTTGCTTCACTTTTGCCATAGCCCAGTCTGAGTACTCCGTGTAGCTCATCTTCCAATAATCGATCATTTCGCTGTCCCAAACCCGGTGTAGGTTGGATTTGCGGTAAAACCATTTGACTTGGACCATATTTCCACCCATATCTGTGCCGCGTCCACAATGCAATGGTTGGTGTACATCACCAATCAAGTGAGCGATGGCTCGGAGCGCAAATCCCTCATCGACGCTGTACTGCCCAGTTTCAATCTCCGTTAAGAACTTATCGATAGCCATCCAGATATCACCTTCCGCAGGATGCTTGTGCGTGTCCATTGAATCCAGGTGTAAAATGGTACAATAGTGATACGGCTTTAGGCTGTCGTACGAACGTTCACTTTTGATGAAGTCCATCCAATTGGCCACCATAGCGAGGTCTTCACCTTCTAAAACGTCTAGAATATGCGCTTTTACTTCAGGGTTTAAGTAGTCCATGGCAATATGACCAACTACTCTATGGCCAGTAAGACCCCAGCCAAAAGAATTGATACTTAGTAGAATAGCTAAAATTGATGCGAGCTTCTTCATGTTATAATGCTTGTGAAGGTTTGAAGTATCCAATAATACGGTCATATCGCAAACCCATACTACGGTTGTACATAATTAATGTGTAATCGTTTCGCGTTTGCCAATGTGTGCCTTCAGTTAGGGCTGTGCTAATGCCTCCGTTTTCCCCAGGATGGGCAAAGACATAATTGTAATACCCTTGTTTCAGCAAGATTTTTTTACTGTAGGCGCCACGCTCTCGATTGTAATCCATTCTAAACTCCGGCAAGAGTTCCCAATCACTAAGTTGCCCATACACATAAACAGGCTCGTCCAACTCAGGACTTTCAAAGTAAAAATCGACCCAGCAATAATCGCCTGCTAGGTCAGGGTTACCGACATCAGCGCGATTGAAAAAGCGCCTTCCATTAATGTCGTTTTGGAAACTGTATACGGCAATGGAGCGGTTCTTCTTTTCATAGAGATATACTTCCCAGCACGTATCTAGCCTTGAAGTTTTTACACCAAGTCCGACCTGATTCAAACGCTTCGTATCAAAAGTGTGGAATTCTGTACCACCGTCGAAGGATTCGCTGCCCATGAAATTATAGGTGAGTAATCCGTCGTTAATAAAGGTAGGTTTGAGGTTGGTCTTGGCATTGTTCCACCTTCTATTCTGCAAAATGCTTAAGTCGAGGTCCATGAAATAATCTTGAACAGGATAACCGGCGAGGCTAACTGTTGCACTTACTTGCTGCTGGGTGGAGAATTCTTCCATATCTACTGCGCGGCTTACACTCACTCCGGGAATAACCAAGCTCTCGTAAACGATGAACCTTCGGCGGATAATCAGGTCCTCAGGATCGTCGTTTTGAAAAATTTCGATGACGTAGTTGCCACTTACACGCGGCTTTGTTTCAGCATTAGGAAATTTAATGGAATAGTGGGTGTACGGAACGAACGTTCCTACGCTTATCGCGAAGTTGTTCATGTAGTTCCCTTCGAAACCTATGAGGTATTGATTAACTAATAAGTCGCTCTTCTCCCAGTTCTTGGTACAATGGAATATGCGGTAGCTGTAATTGTTCCATTCATACGCGAGGTCGTCAAAGCTCAGCTCAAGCCCCTTGCGGGCTCCCAATTCATATGCAGGAAAGTCTAGGGGTTCTCCTTCAGGTGATATCTGGACACTTTTTAGATAATCATAAACCACTGTATCGTTTAATACTTGGGCGTTGATCGAACTGAAAATCATCAGTGTGACCAATGTCATATACCTTGTTAGCATAATTGTTAAATAATCTTGCCCACTAAGGTACAATTAGTAGCGAAAAGGATAGGGATTCCCAACGCTGTAATATATTTTTGCAGCCTAAAATCATACTGAAACGTACGATGTCTCAATCCTTTAAGATTCGCAAGGGTTACGATCTTAAGCTAGTCGGTGCAGCTGCACAGACTGATTTGGGTGCAGTTAGCGCCTCAACTTATGCCGTAAGTCCCTTAGATTTCCCTGGAATCACGCCGAAATTGGCGGTGAAAGCAGGGGCTCAAGTAAAAGCGGGCGACACGTTATTCTTTGACAAGGATCGTCCCGAAGTAAAAATTTGTTCACCAGTTTCCGGAGAGGTAGCAGAAGTTAAGCGCGGTGCCAAGCGTAAAATTTTGGCAGTTGTTGTATTAGCGGACAGTGACATTACCTATGCAGACCACGGTGCGCTAGATGTTGCAAAGGCTGACCGCTCTGCGGTTGCTGAGCATTTAGCCAATACAGGTGCCGGTGCATTCATTACCTCTAGACCTTACGGTGTAGCAGCGAGTATGAACGAAGAGCCACGTGATATCTTCGTAAACGCAGTTCACAGTGGTCCTCTTGCTGGGGATCTCGCCTACCAGTTGGCAGGCAAAGAAGCTGAGGTTGCTGCTGCTCTTAATGCACTTGGTGCATTGACAACAGGTAAGGTATACGTGAGTCAGGCTGATGATGTTGCTCCTCTAGACTGTTTGAGTGGCGAAGGTGTAGTTAATGCCACCTTCTCAGGAAAGCATCCTAAGGGGTTGGTTGGAACACAAATCGCACAAATTGCTCCTATTAATAAGGGAGAGGTAGTTTGGACGGTGAACGCTGTTGACCTACCTGTAATTGGTCGTGCTGTGCTCAATGGCCAGTACGCGCCAGAATACAAAGTGGCGGTTACAGGTTCTAAAGTAACGAACAGTGGTTATGCCACCATGCTGCAAGGTGTGAATCTTGCTGCTTTTAATTCGGCAAATATTAATCTCGATAACACTCGTGTGATCGCTGGTGATGTACTTACCGGTACGCAGATGGATGCGGAAGGTTTTATGACTTTCGGTAAATCTCAAATCACTGCGATTCCAGAAGGAAACCAAACTGAGTTCTTCGGTTGGGTACTTCCAGGCTTTGGTAAGTTCTCAACGAATCGTGCATTCTGGGGATGGTTGTTCCCAAATAGAAAGTACGATTTGGATACCAATATGCACGGTGAAGAGCGCGCATTTGTAGTGACAGGGGAGTACGATAAGTTCATTCCTATGGACATTTTCCCGCAGCAGTTGCTACGCGCCATCTTGATCGGTGATATCGAGAAGATGGAAAAGCTTGGTATTTATGAAGTATTGCCAGAAGACTTCGCGCTTGCAGAAGTGGCTTGTACTTCAAAACTGCCGTTGCAACAAATCGTGAGAAACGGTTTGAATGATCTTAGAAAAGAAATGATGTAATACGCCATATTATGAAGTTTGTACAAAACATATTCGACCAGACTAGACCGCTTGTTGAAAAAGATGGCAAGAGAAACATCCTCTACCCATTGCACAACGCATTGGAGACGATGGCCTTCGTTCCTGATCACACTGCCCACTCGGGTGCGCACGTTCGCGACGCGATCGATTTGAAACGCACGATGGTGACAGTGATTTTCGCTATGGTTCCGGCACTCCTTTTTGGAATGTGGAACATCGGCCGTTTGCACTACGGTGCGATCGGATTGGACAGCACATTATTAGATAACTTCCTGTTCGGTGCCTTAAAGTTGTTGCCACTTATTATTGTGACGTATGCAGCTGGTCTTGGTGTTGAAATTTTCTTCTCGTGGAAGCGCAACCACCCTGTAAATGAAGGTTTCCTTGTTTCAGGTTTGTTGATTCCATTGATTATGCCAGTAGACATTCCACTATGGATGGTTGCTGCCTCGACTATTTTCGCTGTACTTATCGGTAAGGAAGTATTTGGTGGAACAGGTATGAACCTGTTGAACCCAGCACTTACTGCACGTGCCTTTGCATTCTTTGCGTATCCAACGTGGATGTCGGGTGATCAAGTATGGATCAATACTTCAGGCGGTGACCTTGTTGACGGTTACTCAGGTGCAACAGCGATGGGTGATTTGGCCACTACAGTAGGTCAAGGCCTAGGCAATCCAGCAACGGAAACAGTTATGGCCCAGTTCGGTCCAGAAGGAACATACTCGTTGATGAATGCATTCTTGGGATTGATTCCTGGTTCTATTGGAGAAACTTCAGCATTGTTAATTCTTCTTGGAGGATTATTCCTTGTATTCAAAGGAGTGGGTTCTTGGAGAATCATGTTGAGCTTCTTTGTAGGTGGGTTAGTAATGGCAGGTATTTTCAATGCCTTTGCAGTGAACGAGTTTATGGGATTGAATCCTATCCACCAGTTGATGTTGGGTGGCTTCATGTTCGGTATGGTCTTCATGGCTACTGATCCTGTGAGCGCCGCTCAGACGGAAACGGGTAAATACATCTACGGTTTCTTAGCCGGATTCTTCGGTATCATGATTCGCGTCTTCAACCCAGCATACCCTGAAGGTATCATGTTGGCGATTCTTTTCATGAACGTAATGGCGCCACTAATTGACCACTACGTTGTAGAAGCAAACATCAAACGTCGCGAGAAGCGTCTAGCTAACGCCTAAACTACATAACACGATGAACGTAAATAGCAACGCATATACTTACACATTCGCCACAGTGATGGTGGTGTTGGTAGCTGTGCTTTTGTCTGGAGCATCTCTTGGTCTTAAGAGCAAGCAAGCTTCAAACATTAGCCAAGAGAAGAAACAAAGCATTTTGGCCTCTATCGGTATCGAGGTAGATCGCTCAGAATCTGATGCAGCCTTTGGAGAGTACATCAAGCAAAGCTTGACCCTTCAGGGCGGAACAGTAGTATCTGAAGATGCATCAGCAGCTTTCGATATTGATATGGCCGCAGCCATTAAGGCGGGTAACATGGACCGTTCGGTTCCATTGTACGTGGCAGAGAAAGAAGGTGATACGTACTACATTATTCCAATGCGCGGAAAAGGTCTTTGGGGTCCTGTTTGGGGCTACTTGGCTTTGGAAAGCGACGGTAACACGGTAGTTGGTGCAACTTTTGACCACAAGAGTGAAACGCCAGGTCTTGGTGCCGAAATCACGACGCCAATGTTTACAGACCAATTCCCAGGAAAGAAAATCTCTGAAGCGGGAATATTCAAATCGATTTCAGTAGTGAAAGCAGGTACTTCTGCTGGTGATTACGCTGTAGACGGTATCTCTGGAGGTACTATTACTTCAAACGGCGTAAATGACATGCTTACAGACTGTCTTGCACCTTACGCTGAATACTTCAAAAACATCTAAGCCATGAGTACAGAAGTAAAACAAAAAGAATCGTTGTTCTCGAAGAAAAATCAGAGACTACTTTCTGATCCTTTCAACGACAACAACCCGATTACAGTTCAGGTACTGGGTATCTGTTCTGCACTTGCGATTACCGTTAAACTTGAGCCGGCTATCGTAATGTCACTTTCTGTAATGTTTGTATTGGCAGCAGGTAACGTAATCATCTCGTTGATTCGTAACCTTATCCCAAATCGTATCCGTATTATCGTGCAGCTCGTAGTAGTTGCCTCTTTGGTAATCTTGGTGGACCAATTCCTGAAAGCTTTCGCCTACGATGTGAGTAAGCAGCTTTCCGTATTCGTTGGTTTGATCATTACGAACTGTATTATCATGGGACGCTTTGAAGCCTTCGCGCTAGGTAACGGTCCATGGAAAGCCTTTTTGGACGGTATCGGTAACTCTATTGGTTACGGTGTCATTCTTATCGCAGTTGCCTTCTTCCGCGAATTGCTAGGTTCTGGTGCATTGCTTGGCTTCCAAGTGATTCCAGACAGCTGGTACATCGCAAACGGAGGATTCTATGCCAACAACGGGTTCTTCTTGTTCCCTCCGATGGCTTTGATCGTTGTAGGTCTAATCATCTGGGCGCAACGTGCGAAAAACACTAAACTCATTGAAGAAAACTAAGCCGACATGGGACAAGAATTAATCAACTTATTTGTTCGCTCAATCTTTATTGAGAACATGATCTTCGCATACTTCCTAGGTATGTGTTCTTACCTCGCAGTATCTAAAACAGTAAAAACTGCTGTTGGTCTAGGTATTGCTGTAACATTCGTATTGACTATCACTCTTCCGGTGAACTGGTTGCTTGAAAACTATGTTTTGAAGCCTGGTGCATTGGCTTGGTTGGGTGAAGAGTTCGTAGATGTAGACCTTAGCTTCCTTTCGTTCATTATGTTCATCGCAGTAATTGCTTCGATGGTACAGTTGATCGAGATGATCGTTGAGAAATTTGCACCTGCACTATACAGCGCCTTGGGTATCTTCTTGCCACTTATCGCTGTAAACTGTTCTATCCTTGGAGGTTCACTCTTCATGCAAGAGCGTGCCTTCGGTACTATCGCTGAAGCGGTAGTATACGGTATCGGTTCAGGTGTGGGTTGGTTCTTGGCCATTGTTGCTATTGCAGCCATCCGCGAGAAAATCCGCTATTCAAACGTTCCTGCTCCTTTGCGCGGTCTTGGGATTACCTTCATCATTACTGGTTTGATGGGTATCGCGTTCATGAGCTTTATGGGTATTAAATTATAATAAGTACAGTAGCTATGTTTTTATCTAGCACAGTAGTTCTTTCATCGGTAGTTGTCTTCGTACTCGTTATCCTTTTGTTGGTGACGATTCTATTGCAGGCAAAAGCGCGTTTGTCTCCAAGCGGACCGGTAAAATTGAACATCAACGGAGATGATGTAGAAGTAGAATCAGGAACGACCCTGTTGAATACTTTGAGCAACCAAAAGATCTTCTTGCCATCTGCTTGTGGTGGTGGTGGTACTTGTGGAATGTGTAAGTGTCAGGTAACTGAAGGTGGTGGTGAAATCCTACCTACAGAAACAGGATTCTTCAACCGTAAGGAGATTGCGGATAACTGGCGTCTTGGATGTCAGATTAAGGTGAAGAACGACATGAACGTTAAAGTACCTGAAGAGATCTTCGGTATCAAGAAGTGGGAGTGTGAAGTTGTAAGTAACTACAACGTAGCTTCTTTCATTAAAGAGTTTGTTGTAAAACTGCCGGAAGGTGAAACACTAGACTTCGAAGCTGGTGGTTACATTCAGGTAGATGTACCTGCAACAACGGTAGACTTCAAGAACATTGATATTACGTCTCACCCGAAATTGGGTAAGGCTCCTGACGAATTCCAAGCAGAGTGGGATAAGTTCAAACTATGGGATCTTAAGATGGTGAACCCAGAGCCACTATTCCGTGCGTACTCTATGGCCAACCACCCTGCAGAAGGTAATATCGTAATGTTGAACATTCGTATTGCTACGCCACCGTTCGACCGTAAGAAAGGCGGATGGATGGATGTAAACCCAGGGGTTTGTTCTTCATTCGTATTCGATCAAAAGCCAGGCGATAAAGTGACTATTTCGGGTCCTTACGGTGAATTCTTCATCAAAGAGACAGACGCTGAAATGTTGTATATCGGTGGTGGTGCTGGTATGGCACCAATGCGCTCGCATTTGTTCCACTTGTTCCATACGTTGAAGACTGGTCGTAAGGTGAGCTACTGGTACGGTGGTCGTTCTAAGCGCGAGTTGTTCTACCTTGACGATTTCCGTCAGATCGAAGAGCAGTTCCCGAACTTTAAGTTCCACCTAGTATTGTCAGAGCCACTACCAGAGGACAACTGGAAAGCTAAGGAGAACATGGATGACGAAGGTGATGGCTTCGTAGGTTTCGTACACCAAGCGGTTATCGATAACTACTTGAACCACCACGATGCACCAGAAGATATCGAGTTCTACTTCTGTGGACCACCGCTAATGAATGCAGCGGTTCTGAAGATGGTAGACGACTTCGGCGTACCACCAGAGAACGTTAGTTTTGACGACTTCGGTGGTTAATCCCAAAGATTTATTCTCAAAGCCGCTCCGCCAGGAGCGGCTTTTTTATTTTTATCCCATGAGATACATCCTTTCTATTCTTATTGCGACCGGAATACTGACTTCTTGCAGTTCAACTCCTGAATTGGTGCAGGTGACCAACCAAGGTCCAGCCCAGGGTTCGACCTACAGCATATCCTATCAGGTACCACAAGGTGTTGACTATCGCGAGGGCATAGATAGCATCCTCAAAGCGATGGATCAGCAGATGAGCCTGTGGGTAAGCGATAGCGAAATCTCTCGATTGAACCGTGGAGACTCTGTTCGCATTAGTACGGCTTTTGCACGTGTTATTACCTTGTCAAAATTGTACACTGAACTCACTTCTGGCCAATTTGATATTACCATTGCTCCCGTCATCAAAGCCTGGGGATTTTCTGGTGGTGATTACAACGACAATGTCAATGTAGATAGCCTTTTGCAGTTTGTGGGCAGTGCTAAATTGGCCTTACCAGAACCAGATTCACTCTATGCCTTGCCTCAAGGGTTTCAAGTTGATGTGAATGCCATTGCACAGGGGTATACGGTGGATATTATCGCCGATTATTTGTCTGCTAAAGGCGTACGTAATTACATGGTTGAAGTAGGGGGTGAGGTGCGTTGTAAAGGCGAAAATGTGAAAGGCCGTGGATGGCGTATTGGTATAGAGAAGCCTGTGGAGGACCGTATTCCAGGTCAGTTCCAGACCATCATTGCCTTAGATTCTATGTCGCTTGCCACGAGCGGTAACTATCGCAAATTCTGGGTTGATGAAAGCGGTCAGAAGGTGGTGCATACCATAGATCCGGAAACCGGTCAGCCGGTGATTAGCAATGTCTTGTCAGCGAGTATTATTGCTTCCAATGCGACCTTGGCAGATGCATTAGCCACAGCATGTATGGTCGCAGGGCCGAATGCCTTGCAATTGGTGGCACAATTTCCAGATGTTGAAGCCTACTTTATCGTTGGCAACGTGAAAGGTGAATTAGAAGTACAGAAGACCGAAGGATGGTCGGCGTACGAGCCCAATTAAGCTTGTTCGAGGTTGTTCTCGCACTGATTAGGGTTCTTTCCGCAGTACGAACACGTCTCCCCATCTTGGTTTAAGAAAGGACTTTGCGAGGCACAGGTGCCTGCGAATTCTCCGTCCTTTTTCGCCCAGATTTTAATAGCAATTCCTGCTACGCCAAGACCGAGCAGTACTACAGTGATTCCGATGAGTTTTAAAGCTACCATAAGAGGGTAATTTTGATGCTACAAAGGTACAACGTAGAGTTGGAATTTTGAACCTATATCAATTGCCCGGTTTTCTCGGTGAGAGGATAAATAATCGCGGTCTGTGAAGTACATTTGTAGGACCAGAATAACATTAAAATCAAACACATATGAAAATTACTGTTGTTGGTGCCGGTAACGTAGGTGCTACAGTAGCTGAGAACATGGTTCGTCGTGAATTGGCTGAAGAAATCGTACTGCTTGATATCAAGGAAGGATTTGCAGAAGGTAAAGCGATGGACATGAACCAAACTGCAACCTTGAATGGTTTCGATTCTAAAGTAGTGGGTTCAACCAACGATTACAGCAAAACTGCCGGTTCTGCTGTAGCAGTAATTACTTCAGGTATTCCTCGTAAGCCAGGGATGACTCGTGAGGAGTTGATTGGCACGAATGCGAAGATCGTTCAGATGGTAACTGAGAACTTGATCAAGCACAGCCCTGAAATCATCATCGTTGTAATCTCTAACCCAATGGACACGATGACGTATTTGACGTCTAAGACCTCAGGATTGCCAAAGAACCGTATCATCGGTATGGGTGGTATCCTAGATTCTGCACGTTTCAAGTACCGCTTGTCTGAGCAACTAGGTTGTTCGCCTAACGACCTTCAAGGTCAGGTAATCGGTGGTCACGGTGATACTACTATGATTCCATTGATTAACCACGCCACGTACAACAGCATGCCAGTGACTCAATTCTTGACACCAGAGCAGCAAGAGTACGTTGTTGCTGAAACCATGGTGGGTGGTAAAACATTGACAGGTTTAATCGGAACTTCTGCATGGTATGCACCAGGTGCTGCTGGAGCAGAGTTGGTTGAGAGCATCGTTCGCGATCAGAAGAAAATGTTCCCGTGTTCTGTATTGCTAAACGGAGAGTATGGACAAGACGATATCTGTATCGGTGTTCCAGTAATCGTTGGTAAGAACGGTTGGGAGAAAGTAGTAGAGTTTGATCTAAGCGCTGACGAGAAAGAGAAGTTTGAAGCTTCTGCTGCTGCAGTTCGTAAGATGAACGCTGCACTTGACGAGAATCTATAAGCCCTAAGGGTGCAAAAAAAGCCCCGCAGGGGCGAAACTAAAACCCCCGAGCGCGCAGCGCTCGGGGGTTTTTTATGCGAAAAATTTTGGCGAATCAATCGAGCATTCTTGGTCCCGAGACTAGTGTACAATAGCCTTTGCCAAAGAACCTGTAGCGTGTCTTGGCTATGATTCGGTACACCAGGTCTCGTAAAAAGGTAGGCACAAGGTGAAACACTTTGGTCCAGCGGTAACCGGGCAGCTGCTCGAGTATGAGCAAGGCGGCTTTGGAACGAATGTGGAATTGGCCATGCATAAATAAAACGACCGAATCTTCACTCTTTAAATGTTCGGGTAGATGTTCTGCTGCCCACTTGCTCTGCAAAGACGCGAAGGAAAATGTGCCATGAAAATCTCTGGAATGGATCCAGTCGACACTCTTATTGCACAAGGTGCACGGGCCGTCAAAAAGGACAACTATTTCAGACATCACTGAAGGACGAGTTTCTCAGTGGCTAAGATGCTGCCATTTTCTGCGAGGAACTTAGCGATATATAGACCTTTCGGTAATTTTAAGAAATGCTGTGTGCCCAAATCATAGGTGCCCACTTTCTTGCCTAAAAGATCATAAAGTGCAACTTCAGAAGCCTCTGAGGCCTCAAATAAAACAGTCCCAATGCTCGGGTTTGGAAGAATACTGGTCTCGATAGTCAACACTTGTTCCTCAAGACCAATGCTGTTGAAGGCCTTGCCTTGGTAATAGTGAAGTCCGCCGCTCATGTTCCCGACAATAACATCGGGGTAGCCGTCCGCATTTAGGTCGGCAACGGCCGGGTGCAATCGCTTTCCAGAGCTCAGCATATGAGCATCTGTTTGGTGAAGAGTTGGGGTGAAATTGAAGCGCATATTTGGTCGCTTCTTGTTCTTGCTTAGATAGGGCATAAGACAGCCGTTCTTTGTGATGCTGTTCCAACCAGTGATGTCGCCGATGAGCACAGAGTTAAAAGAGGTGCTGCCTAGAACTACGGGTATATCTCCGGTTTGTGCGTGCTTCGAGAAGCAAATTTGTACGAGGATGTGGTCGGTGCCGTTCCACGCAAAAGGAGTGGATAGCTGCAGGTCGTTCCACCCGGTAGTCATTACCCGAATCCCTTCATATACTTGGGTAAAGCCTGAATTTTGGAAGGTAGATTGTGCGGTATCGCTGATGTGTTTGACGCTGATGGTAAATCCTTGCGTGAGGTACAGGTTAGTATTGGTACCTATCTCAAAGCCGATTGAATTTATTTGACCAAAAGAGGCGCCTGCTGCGAGCAATTCATCTTTCGTGTAAATGATTTGCATGCGTCCATTGCGCTTGGAACCGCCAAAGGGTGTTTCCTCGCGGGTGGTAGAAGAAGTGGTGCCGCTTCCAAAAACAGCATCAACGTTAGTAGCCCCAGCCATGATTTTTGCCAAAGAATCTAGGTGTACGATCCCTTGATCTTCAGAGCCTATCAGTAGGGTAGTATCAGCGCCGTAAATAACAGAGGGTACTGAATAGCCGCTTGGAGCAAACGGAGTACTCATGTCTATACCTACCCAATTCGCATCGACAAGGGTAAATATGTTTGGATACGTACCGGTGTGTTCATAATACGCCACGGTTCCAGCCTCATTGCCAATCATTAAATCAAGGTCTCCATCGCCGTCGAGGTCGCCAAGTGCAGGCGTACTATGGTTCCCAACATCAATGTTTTGCAAGCCGCCTTTGTAGGTGAAGGATGGCGCTAAAAACGTACCTGTGTTTTCGTAGTAAAAAATCTCTCCAGTCATCGCCCCAATAAGCAGGTCTGGATCGTAGTCGCCATCAAGGTCGCCAAAGGCAGGACTAAGGTCTTCTCCTAGGTTGTTGAAACCGGCATTCACATAATCGGTATTGGTCAATTCAAATTCAGGCGATGTATTGGTGCCAACATTGGTGTAGAGGTGCAGCGAGCTCTTGTAGGTCCCAGGTGCCAAGTAGGCACCCTTGCCTCCGACAACTAAATCATAATCCCCGTCGAAATCTAAATCCACTAGAGCGGGGCGCGCAGTGGAGCCGACGTCAATCATCTCGTCTACCAAGAAGCTGCTGTCTAATGAAGCAAAAACAGGGTTGTTTGAAGCTCCTGTGTTTTGATAGAGCCATGCATTGCCTTGATTGATGGAGCCGTTCAAATTTGGAGCTACAAGCAGGTCAGGAATACTGTCAAAATCCACATCCTCATAAAAGGCTGCGGGGAAGTACTCGATATTAGTAGGGATGCTGGTCGGAAAGAGGGTGTCCTTGCTTGACATGTAGGCACTGTCGATATGCCCGCCATTGAATGCGGCTACTAAATTGGTAAAGCTTACATCGCCAAGCAGCACATCTGTTAGTGTATCTCCATTGAGGTTCAGTGTAAGAACCGTCGATCCGGCATGGGCGCCGCCAGAATTCTTTTGACTGAATTCCATTTTCTGTACACCTTGACATGCGTCCAAAGCAAGGTCATTGCTATTTAGACCTTCCTCGAATCGACCCCAACATGTGGTATTCATCGCAAAGTCTAAACCGTTGGGGGTAAGACCTTCGTGCCATTCGATAGTGGCGCGCTGTCCGAAGGTAAGCACGTCCAAATCACCGTCGTTGTCAATATCGTCGATGGCTGGGATATCACTGCTGAAATTGTAAAGATTGGCCGTGGCACTGCCAACATTTGTAGTCAAATACGTTCCTGAAAGTGCCCAATCAAATTGAAGAGAGTCCGTGCTGTTGTTTGTCCATACGCCCATCCCGCCAAGAACATAAGCGAAGAGATCTTTCTTTCCATCGCCGTTATAGTCGCGAAAAAGCCCCCAATATTGAACCTTTGGTAAGCTATCCGCATAAGCTGGCGCGGGTACCCAAGTGTTGTTCTCTGCAAGGAAAGTGAGCCAACGGTTCCCTTGACGATCAAATGCAACGAGGTCTTCGGTGCCGTCTAAATTCAAGTCTACGCGGGAAAACTGAGGTAAATCGGCCCCGCCCATAAAGGCCATGCCTAAGGTATCACTCCCTGAAACCACTGTTGGGCCTTGGGTCCAGTCAAAACTCAGTCGGTTGGACTGTCCACACAAATCCAGCTGAGTAAGCAGGGCCGTGAGTAGGATAAGGAGTGATCTTTGTATCATATTTCAAAGATAACTCGCAACAAGATTCATACCGCATTAAAAATGGTTAGGTTAGCCACCCCGACTTAGTTATATTTGCGCGTTATTGGAAAAAAGAAATAATCCACACAATGCAAAACAAAGGATTAATTACCGCGTTCGCGATTGCTCTAGGGTTGGCCTCACTATACCAGCTCTCTTTTTCATGGGTAGCGAATGGCGTAGCAAGTGATGCAGAGGAGTTCTCTGCGGGTGATTCGAAAGTCAAAGCAGCTTACCTAGACAGCATGATGACGCAAGAGGTATACCCAATGTTGGGATACACCTATGCTGAGGTGAAGAAGCGTGAAATGAACTTAGGTCTTGACCTTAAAGGTGGTATGAACGTCATCTTGGAGGTTAGCGTGAAGGACGTACTCAAAGGAGTAGTTGCCAATGCACAAGACCCAATGTTTGTTCAAGCGATTGCAAATACAGATGCTGCTCAGAGCCAGGGTCAGGATAACTACCTAAACACCTTCTTTACAGAGTTTGATAAACTTTCTGCGGAAACCGGTGGTGGTCGTCTACTAAGTGACGCGAGCCTTTTCGGTACTCCAGAAATGACAGATAAGGTAGGTTTCAACGCGTCGAACGATGCTGTACAAGCAGAGATTCGTCGTGACGTTGAGGCGGCCATCGCAAACGTATTTACTGTCTTGCGTGCACGTATTGACCAGTTCGGTGTTGTACAGCCAAACATCCAGCGTTTGGAGGGTACGGGTCGTATCTTGGTAGAATTGCCAGGGGTGAAAGATCCTGCGCGTGTTCAGAAACTCCTTCAGAGTACTGCAGAGCTTCAGTTCTGGAACATGTACGAAGGTGCTGAGGTATTGCCGTTCTTGGTGAACGTAAACGAGCGCATGCGCGACCTCGTAGAAGCAGAGAAAACAGAAGTTGCTGAAACGGAGAGCTTTGATGCAATGAGCATTGACGGTACGGAAGAAGCAGATTCTACATCTTCAGATTCAACAGACGTTCTTTCTAACGTAAATCCTTTCTTTGAGATTTTCCGCCCGATGGTAAGCGAGACAGGTCAGTCTTTGCAAGGTCCACGTGTAGGTTACTCGTTGATCCGCGATACAGCGAAGGTGAACGCTATGTTGAAGCGTCCAGAGATTCAGCAGATCATGAACCAGGAATTGCGCAATGCGAAGTTCTTGTGGAGCAACAAGCCAGAACCAGGTTCTGATATCATCACGTTGTTGGCAATTAAGACCAACCGCGAAGGCACGCCAGAACTAGACGGTGGTGTTATTGTTGATGCGCGTCCAGATCTTGACGAATACAACCGCAACATTGTAACCATGGCTATGAACGGCTCTGGTGCACAAAAATGGCAACGTCTTACTGCAGAGGCAGCGGCTCAAACGCCGAAGCGTTCTGTAGCGGTAGTGCTCGATAACTACGTATACTCTTACCCTCAAGTACAAAATGAAATTGCTGGTGGTCGTACACAGATCACGGGTAACTTCACTGCTGAGGAAGCTTCCGATTTAGCAAACATCCTACGTGCAGGTAAGCTAGATGCTCCAGCTCGTATCATCCAGGCGGACGTTGTTGGTCCATCATTGGGTAAGGAGGCTATTTCAGATTCTATCAACTCTTTCGCTATTGCACTTGCACTGGTATTGTTGTACATGTACTTCTACTACAGCGGTGCAGGTTTGGTAGCCAACTTGGCGCTATTGGTGAACATGTTCTTCATCTTTGGTATCCTCAACAGCTTCGGTGCTGTATTGACGCTTCCAGGTATGGCAGGTATCGTATTGACGATCGGTATGGCGGTAGATGCGAACGTGATCATCTTCGAGCGTATTCGTGAAGAGTTGCGCTTGGGTAAAGGTCTTCGTGCCGCTCTTGTAGACGGTTACAAGAACTCGAACAGTGCCATTATTGATGCAAACGTTACTACGCTTATCGTAGGTATTATCCTATACTCTTTCGGTACGGGTCCAATTCGTGGTTTCGCAACCACGCTAATCATCGGTATCCTGACCTCTTTGTTCTCTGCACTCTTTATTTCACGCGTAGTGTTCGAGAACCGATTGGGCAAGAAGAAGAACGTAGCCTTCTCTACGAAGACAACGCAGAACTGGTACACCAACATCAACTTTGACTTCTTGTCGAAGCGTCGTTTGGCGTACATCGTATCGTCAATCGTTATCGTAATTGGTTTAGCATCTCTATTTACGAAAGGTCTAAACCTTGGTGTAGATTTCGTAGGTGGTCGTTCGTTCCAGGTACGCTTTGACCAAAGTGTTGAAGTAAGCGACGTTGCAGAATCTCTAAGCGAAGTGTTGGTAGATGCAGAAGGAAATGCCTTTACGCCAGTGGTTAAAACATTGGGCGAGTCTAATCAGGTTATCATTACTACAAACTACCGCATCGGTGAAACCGGTCCTGCTGTAGACGAAGACATCACGAACAAGCTTTACGCTGGTGTGAGCGGATTCTTCTCGGAAGAAATCTCACGTGAAGATTTCTTTACTGACGAGACGGAAGAAGCAATCGGTTTGGTAGGTTCACGTGTTGTTGGACCAACTATCGCAGACGATATTAAGACAGGTGCTGTATACAGTATCATCTTCTCACTCATCGTAGTATTCTTATACATCTTGGGTCGATTCCGCAAGTGGCAGTTCTCTTTGGGTGCTGTAGCTGCACTATTGCACGATGTATTGTTTGTATTGGGTCTGTTCTCTATCCTCGACGGTGTGTTGCCGTTCCAGTTGGAGGTAGATCAAGCATTCATTGCAGCCATCCTAACGGTAATTGGTTACTCGTTGAACGATACAGTGGTTGTATTTGACCGTATTCGTGAAAACATGGGAAGCCGTAAGGCGAACTTCGAAGCAGGGGTGAACAAATCGTTGAACCAGACATTGAGCCGTACGTTCAATACCTCTTTGACAACGTTCTTCGTACTTCTCGTGATCTTCTTATTCGGTGGTGAAGTCATCCGTGGTTTCATGTTTGCACTTCTTGTAGGTGTCCTCGTAGGTACTTACAGCTCATTGTTCATTGCTACTCCAGTAATGTTCGATGCGTCGAAGGAGAAATAAGAAAATTGATATTTGAAAGGAGCCCCGTTGCGCGCAGCGCAACGGGGCTTTTTGTTTAAATTTGCCCCATGTCACATACATTCCTTTTGTTCAACATCAGTGGAGGCGAGTTTATACTCGTTGCCTTGATCTTCTTGGTTCTCTTCGGGCCAAAGCAAATCCCAACGATGGCGAGATCGGCGGCAAAAGTCATTAAGCAGGTCCGCAACGCCACGAATGATATCAAGAGAGAAATTATGGACAGCGCGGAGGATCAAAAATTGACCGAAGTGAAAAAGACCATCGAAGAAGGTCGCGACGCTTTTAAAGAAGTGACCGATTCCATTAAAAGAGGCACCAAGATTTGATAGCATTGTTTCTCCTTGGCGGATTCGCCCTGCTCTTGGTCGGTGGAGAGTTTCTCGTCCGAGGCAGTGTTGGTATTGCATTAAAGCTACGTGTCTCTAAGGTAGTTATTGGATTGACCTTGGTAGCTTTTGCAACAAGCGCCCCGGAGTTGCTCGTAAGTGTCGTGGCTGCTACGAGAGGTAAAAGTGATATTGCTCTAGGAAATGTCATTGGCTCTAACATCGCGAACATAGGACTCATTTTAGGGCTGACAGCATTAGTCTATAAGATGAAGGCGGTGCGTATGCATTACCGCAATGATTGGCTTTTCCTGCTCTTGGCAAATGCACTATTGGCGGTATTCCTGTTTTACGGCGGAATTACTACCGGACAAGGTTTGTTACTTGTTGCCCTTCTTGTGGGGTACAATATTCAAAAGATTCGCTCAGCACGAAGAAATCGCAACCTTGCCATCGGTGAAGAGATCGAAGAGATTCATCTTCCGGTATGGAAAGGAGTGGTGTTGCTCATCGTCGGGGCGTTGGGCCTTTCCTTTGGCGCAAAATTCTTCGTCAGTGGAATTAGCGCCCTTGCCATTCATTTCGGTATGACGGAGCGATTTGTGGCAGTAACGATGGTGGCTTTTGGCACGAGTGTACCAGAATTGGCTGCAAGTTTCATGGCTGCACGAAAGGGAGAAAGTGATATCGCTATCGGAAACATCATTGGGTCGAACATCTTTAACATCTTATCGGTATTGGGCTTTACTGCTCTTGTTCAGCCAATTACCCTCCAAGATGCCGCTCTCTTTACCTTTGATTTTCATGCTTCCGTATTCTTCACATTGTTAATAATTCCACTGATGAGTCTCTTTACGAAGGACCGATTGGACCGTTTGGAAGGGGCATTGTTGCTAGGTTTTTACCTAATCTTTATTTCATCCTTAGTTTTTTAAGGGGTTACTCGGCAAATAGTTAATAATTTTTTATTGCACCCCTCCTTTTTAGGGGGTATCTTTGACGCAAATAAAAATTTAACCACATGCCAACGGTAAGATTTCTAGCACTAGAAGAAACAATGGGGCGTAAGCCACAGCACTTCGAAGCACCTGGAACAAGAGTTTCAGAATACTTCGGTTCTCGCGTATTCAACAGAAAAGCAATGCGCGAATACATGACTTCAGAGGCCTACAAGGCTGTTATTGACGCAATGGACAACGGTACCAAAATCAACCGCAACATTGCCGATCAGGTAGCTGCAGGTATGAAAGCTTGGGCTTTGAATTTGGGAGCAACGCACTACACACACTGGTTCCAGCCACTTACTGGTGCGACTGCAGAAAAGCACGATTCTTTCTTTGAGCCTACTGGAAATGGTGAGGCGATTGAGAAATTCTCAGGCGGTATGTTGGTACAGCAAGAGCCGGATGCATCTTCTTTCCCGAACGGTGGTATTCGTAATACGTTCGAAGCACGTGGTTACACAGCTTGGGATCCTACATCACCAGCTTTTGTTTTCGGAAACACACTATGTATTCCTACGGTATTCGTTTCTTACACGGGTGAGGCACTTGATTACAAGACGCCACTACTACGTGCATTGCAAGCAGTAGATACCGCTGCAACTGCAGTATGTAAGTACTTCGATAAGAACGTAACGAAAGTAAATGCAACCCTAGGTTGGGAGCAAGAGTACTTCTTGGTAGACGAAGCATATTTTGCGGCGCGTCCAGATTTACAATTGGCAGGTCGTGCCCTAGTGGGACACGCACCGGCGAAAGGCCAGCAGTTGGACGATCACTACTTTGGTTCTATTCCAGAGCGTGCGATTGAATTCATGAAAGAATTGGAGTACGAAAGCCGCATCTTGGGTATTCCAGTAAAAACTCGTCACAATGAGGTGGCACCAGCACAGTACGAATTTGCTCCTGTATTTGAAGAGGCAAACGTTGCAGTAGACCACAACTCATTGTTCATGGACCTCATGGAAAAAGTGGCGCGTCGTCACAACTTCCGTGTGTTGTTGCACGAAAAGCCGTTTGCAAACATCAACGGTTCAGGTAAGCACAACAACTGGTCGTTGGCAACAAACACCGGTGTAAACCTTTTGGCTCCTGGATCTACTCCAATGAGCAACTTGATGTTCTTGACGTTCTTCATCAACAGCATCAAGGCGGTATACCGTCACGCAGATTTGATTCGTGCTTCTATCGGTTCAGCAGGTAACGAGCACCGTTTGGGTGCAAACGAAGCTCCACCAGCAATTATCTCAGTTTTCATCGGTCAGCAACTAAGCGCTGTTTTGGACCAATTGGAAAATGTTAAGGGTGGTAAAATGACGCCTGAAGAGAAGACTGATCTGAAATTGAACGTAGTAGGTAAAATTCCAGATGTACTTCTTGACAACACTGATCGTAACCGTACTTCACCGTTTGCCTTTACAGGTAACAAGTTTGAGTTGCGTGCGGCAGGTTCTGCTTCAAACTGTGCACAGCCAATGACTGTATTGAATGCAGCGATGGCAGAGCAATTGATTGAATTCAAAGCGGATGTAGATGCGCTTATCGAGAAAGACGGATTGAAGAAAGACGAAGCCATCTTTAGCGTATTGAAACGTTACATCACTGAGAGTAAAGCGATCCGCTTCGAAGGTGATGGATACGGTGATGCTTGGAAGGAAGAAGCTGCAAAGCGCGGTTTGAACAACGAGCCATCAACGCCACGTGCACTTGATGCATACGTAAGCGAGCAGACTTTAGGTATGTTCGAAGCAATGGGGGTAATGAGCCACCGCGAGGCAGAAGCACGCCACGAGATTTTACTCGAGTCGTACTTCATGAAGATTCAAATCGAATCACGTGTTCTTGGTGACCTAGCAGGTAACCACATTGTTCCTACAGCAATTAAGTACCAGAATACTTTGATTGACAACGTACAGCGTTTGAAGGAGATTATGGATGCGGATACCTTTGCAAGTGTTGCAAAAGAGCAGCTTGAAATGATCAAAGAAATCAGCGCTAGAATCTCTAAGATTTTGTCTTCGAAGGATGCTATGCTTCAGGCTCGTAAAGACGCGAATGCGCTTGAAGATGTACGCGAGAAAGCAATCGCTTACTACGACAACGTGAAGCCTTACTTTGACGTTATCCGTTACGAAAGCGACAAGCTAGAATTGATGATTGATGATGAGCAATGGCCAATGCCGAAGTTCCGTGAAATGCTATTCACGCGTTAATTCAGATTTCAATTGAAATTATACTTTAGAGAAACCCTGCTTCGGCGGGGTTTCTTTTTTTATTTTGGCTATATTGGGAACGCTTAAACACTAGAATAAAGTTCTAATGCAAATACGCAGATATTTTCTACTTGTTGCTGCTATGATCGCCATGCCTATGGCAATGGTAGCGCAAGATGCCGACATCGAGGATGTTGAGATTGAAATTCACAAGACCACTAAAAAGGCCGACGAATACTTTGAGTCAAAGGAGTATAGCACAGCTGTAGAGGTATACGCTAAAGCCTATTCTAAGGAGAAAAGCCGCGAGCAAAAGCAGCGCATCTCCTACAATATGGCGGAATGTTACCGCAATACAGGGCAGTTCAAGAGAGCGGCCAGCTATTACCTGCGTGCCCAGAAATTGGGTTATGGTGCGTTGGCAGGTCTAGGCTATGCCGAAATGCTACAAAGTCAAGGCGAGTACGAAGATGCTATTGTAGCCTTCGAAGAGTATAAGAAGCTCATCCCGTCCGATCCGCGTGCTGAAGAAGGTATTCAGGCATGTCGTCAAGCGGCTACATGGGTTGAATCAGGTTCATTGTTCTCGTTAGACAATGCGAAAGATTTAAATTCTAAGAAATCAGATTATGCCATTGCTTACGCTGGTAAGCGCGGTAAAGAAGACCTTACCCTGATGGTAAGTTCCATGAGAGATAATTCAACAGGGAAAAAAGAAGACGGCTGGACAGGTCAGCGTTTTTCTGACATCTACGTGATTGAAGGGCAAAAGAAAAAAGGCAAGCGCAAGAAAGGAAAAGAGGCAAATGCAAACGATGAAATTGTTTGGGGAGAACTCGAATCCATCGGCGAAGTAATCAATACGAAAGACCACGAAGGGGTACTTACTTTCGACTCGAGGGGTAAGACCATGTACTTCACCAAGTGTATCAAGCTTAAGAATGTAAAAATGGGTTGTGCCATCTACTCTACGAAGAAAGTAGGGCAGGATTGGGCAAATCCAGAGCCGGTTGTGATTGCAGTAGATTCTAATGCTTCTGTAGGTCACCCTGCGCTAAGCCCTGATGATAACATCTTGTACTTTGCAGGTGAGCTAAGCGGCGGTAAAGGCGGTAGAGACATTTACATGACGACTTACGACAGACGACGTCGCGAGTGGAAAGAACCAACTTCATTGAGCATCAATACACGCGGAGATGAGCTGTATCCGTATATCCACGGAGACGGTTACTTGTATTTCTCGTCAAACGGTCGCCCAGGTATGGGTGGGTTTGATTGTTACCGTGTAAAATTGGACGATCTAGGACAGCCAATTGGGGATGTAGAAAACATGTTAAGCCCAATTAACTCTGAGGGTGATGATATCGCATTGCGTTGGATTCCTGGTGATAACACACAAAGAGGATTTGTGGTGTCTAACCGTAAAGGAACGCGCGGTGAGCACGATATCTGGTACGTTACAGAGTGGACCAAACAGTTCGTTGTTTCAGGTACTGTTGTGAGTACCAAAAATGGCAAGCCTGTAAAAGACGTGACCATTGAAGTAAGCGATAAAAAAGGCGGTTCATTCACAATTACAACCGATGCCAACGGTAACTTCGGAATTCCAAAGGGACGTCTTGAAGAAGATATGTCGTACAAATTGAACATGTCTCGTAAGAAATTCTTGAACGCTATTGGTGACATCAGTACAGAGGATCTTGCATTGACGGATTACTCAAGAGTCAAGGAAGACAGAGAGTATGTTAAGACGTACAACCTCACTTTAAAAATGGATCCGATTGAAGTTCCTATCGTACTTCCTAACGTATTCTTCGATCTTGCTAAATCTGACCTACGCGACGAAAGTAAAGTAGCGCTAGATACGGTATTCAATATCCTACAACGCAACCCGAACATTACTATTGGTCTACGTTCACATACGGATTACCGTGATACAGACGCTAAGAACCAGGTGCTTTCTCAGGCACGTGCTCAGAGCTGTGTGGATTACCTCATAGAAAAGGGCATCCCTGCAGATCGTTTAACTGCTGTAGGTATGGGTGAAGGTGAGCCTTTCACTATTCCTAACGGATACGCAGGTTACGGAGCAGATAAATTCAAAGAAGGCGACAAGCTTACAGAAAGCTTTATCAAAAGATTAGGCGGTGACGATCAAGAGGTGGCTAACCAGATCAACCGTCGTACGGATTTCAAGGTGCTTTCAGATGATTATGTACCTTCTGCACCAGTTGCTACTGTTGATGGTGAGCCAGCATTGGCACCAGCCAAGAAGAACGAGAATCCAATCGGTCAAACTATTACTCTAGGCCCTAAGGACCGCTCACTCGGTAAAATTGCCATGGAGAACGGTATGAACGTGGTAGAGTTGAAGAAATTGAACGCTGGGTTGCGTGGTGCGCGTCCAATGCCAGGAATGGTGCTCAAGATCACTAAGAATGGTGATTACACAGAGTTTGACGCAACACACTACCAAGTACAACGTGGCGACCAACTTCGCTCTATTGCTAAGAAGGTTGGTTCAGATGTGAAGACATTGAAATCGTTGAACGGTATTAAGAATGATTCAGAGTTAATCATTGGATCTTGGATCCAAACGAAGTAGATAACTCCTTGATAAAAGAGAAGCGCGCACGGGTCTCCCGTGCGCGCTTTCTCGTTATTTTTGCAGCACTATGAGTAACAATTCAGACCGCTACACCGGCAGAGGTGTGAGTGCACAGAAAGAAGATGTGCACAATGCCATAAAGAACATTGACAAGGGACTTTTTCCGAAGGCCTTCTGTAAAATTGTACCGGACTACCTAACCGGTGATTCAGACTACTGTCTGGTGATGCATGCCGACGGTGCAGGAACGAAGAGTTCTTTGGCCTACATGTACTGGAAGGAGACCGGTGACCTTAGTGTATGGAAGGGCATTGCTCAGGATGCGTTGATCATGAACATCGACGATCTTCTGTGTGTCGGTGCTACGGAGAACATCATGCTCAGTTCTACCATTGGAAGAAACAAAGGGTTAATCACTGGCGAGGTATTGAGCGCGATTATCGGTGGAACCGAGGAGCTTCTAGAAGAATACCGTAAGCACGGCATTGATATTATCAGCACTGGTGGTGAAACTGCCGACGTTGGTGATTTGGTGCGCACAATAATCGTAGATAGTACTGTGGTTGCGCGTATGAAGCGTTCGGACGTTGTAGATAACGCGAACATAAAAGCCGGCAATGTCATCGTTGGTTTGGCGAGCTACGGCCAGGCAGCTTATGAGAGCGAATACAACGGCGGTATGGGGTCTAACGGACTTACAAGTGCGCGTCACGATGTGTTCTCAAAAGAATTGGCAACAAAATACCCGGAAAGCTTCGATCCAGCAGTACCCGAGAATTTGGTGTACACCGGAACAAAAAGCCTAACAGAGCCAACAGAAACAGATCTTGATGCTGGAAAACTAGTATTAAGCCCAACTCGCACGTATGCACCAATCATAAAACAAATCTTGGACAAATACCGCGGTCAGATTGACGGTATGGTACACTGTTCTGGGGGTGCACAAACGAAGATTTTACATTTCTTGGAAAAGGGACATGTGATCAAAGACAACTTGTTCCCAATACCTCCATTGTTTGAATTGATTCACCAGGAGAGTGGTACCAGTTGGGAAGAAATGTACCAAGTATTCAACATGGGACACCGAATGGAGCTTTATGTAGATCCAGCGATTGCTGAAGATATCATTGCAATCAGTGAGAGCTTTGGAGTAGCAGCACAGATCGTAGGGCGCGTTGAAGAGAGCGCAGCAAAAGAGCTGACTATAACGAGTGAGTTCGGAACCTTTAAATACAGCAAGTAATGCTAGATAAGCTCAACGTAGTCTTTCAGCGTTACAATGAGGTGAATGATCTCATTATTCAACCGGATGTGATTTCCGACAGCAAGCGCTATGTGAAATTGAACCGTGAATACAAAAACCTTAAGCCCCTGGTCGACGCCAGAGAGAAGTACCTCGAATTAAGTAGCAGAATAGAGGAGGCGAAAACGGTTTTAAAAGAAGAGAAAGACCAGGATTTCCGAGACATGGCCAAAATGGAGCTCGATGAGATCGAGCCTGCGTTCGCCGAGCTTGAGGAGGAAATCAAAATCTTACTGATACCCAAAGATCCTGAGGACGATAAGAATGCATTAGTTGAAATTCGCCAAGGTGCGGGTGGTGACGAAGGTGCCATTTTCGCCGGTGATTTATTCCGTATGTACCAACGATACTGTGAAGGCCGCGGTTGGAAGGTTGAGGTGATTTCTATGAACGAAGGAACCGCCGGAGGCTTTAAAGAAGTTTCTTTTGAGGTGAACGGTGAATCGGTTTACGGAATTCTAAAATACGAGAGCGGGGTACACCGCGTACAGCGCGTTCCAGCCACGGAAAGCCAGGGTAGGGTGCACACCTCTGCAGCATCTGTAGTCGTTCTTCCTGAAGCGGAAGATGTAGATGTCGATCTTGATATGAAAGATGTCAAAAAAGACACCTATCGCGCTCAGGGTGCTGGAGGTCAGCACGTCAACAAAACTGAAAGTGCAGTGCGTTTGACGCATTTACCGACAGGAATTGTGGTAGAGTGTCAAGATGGACGATCACAGCACAAGAACTACGAGCAAGCTTTGAAGGTGCTTCGTTCGCGCATGTTTGACATGGAGTTCAAGAAAAAGCAAGCAGAACAGGCTGCAAAGCGTAAGACCATGGTAAGTACTGGTGACCGTTCCGCGAAAATTAGAACTTACAACTATCCACAAGGAAGGGTAACTGACCACAGGATAGGTTTGACGACCTACAATCTTAATGATGTCGTAGGTGGTGATATTCAGAAGTTTATTGACGAACTTCACATGGCGGAGAATGCCGAGAAGATGAAAGAAGGAACAGATATCATTTAAGATGAATAGACAAGCACTCATAGCTCAGATAGAAAAAAAGAAAAGTGTACTCTGCGTCGGACTAGACACGGATATCAATAAGATTCCAGAGCATTTATTGAGTGAATCTGATCCAATATTCGCCTTCAACAAAGCCATCATTGATGCTACGGCGGACTTCGCAGTGGCTTACAAGCCTAACATTGCCTTTTACGAAAGCATGGGAGTGAAGGGTTGGGAATCCTTAGGCAAAACCATTGCTTACCTAAACGAGAGCTATCCGGAAGTTTTTACCATCGCTGATGCTAAGCGCGGCGATATCGGCAATACTTCAAAGATGTATGCTGAAGCTTTCTTCAATGCCATGGCCTTTGATAGCGTTACCGTAGCTCCTTATATGGGTGTGGACAGTGTCAGCCCTTTTCTAGCCTTCGAAGACAAATGGGTTATCCTTTTGGCATTGACATCCAATCAAGGTGCATTTGATTTTCAGTTAACTGAAAACACGGATGGCGAAGCATTATTCGAAACTGTTGTTAAAAAGGCACAAGAGTGGGCGACCCCAGAGCAACTTATGTTTGTTCTAGGAGCTACCAAAACAGAATTCTTAGAGCGCGTAAGGAAGGCTGCTCCTGATTCTTTCTTCTTGGTGCCGGGTGTAGGTGCGCAAGGCGGATCACTAGAGGATGTACTTACTAAGGCGACCAATAAAGACTACGGCGTCCTGGTAAATTCTACCCGAGGCATTATTTATCAAAGCAAAGACAGAGATTTCGCTGAAGCTGCACGAGGTGCTGCGCTTGAGTTGCAGCAGGAAATGCAACGAATTCTCTTCTAGTGTGCGCTGAGTCACACCTTGTCCAATAGAACATGGCTAGTTTAGAGGAATCAAAACACAGTCATGGAGATAATAGGTTACATCGCATCGGTATTTATAGGGATTTCACTCGGCTTGATTGGCGGTGGTGGTTCTATCCTTACTGTACCGGTTTTAGTTTACCTCTTTGGGGAAAGTGCGGAGCTTAGTACCGCATATTCGTTATTCATTGTTGGCACGACTGCATTGGTAGGTGGAATTCGCAATGCCACTATGGGTAATGTGAATTACAAGACAGCAGTAGTATTTACAATCCCGGCATTTATTGCGGTGTATTTAACCCGTGCTTACCTAGTTCCAGCCATACCTCAAAACATCCTTACAGTAGGTGCTTTCACGTTGACGAAAGACATTGCCATCATGGTCTTTTTTGCTTTGGTAATGCTTGCAGCTTCAGTGAGTATGATTCGCGACAAACGTGAGGAAGAGGATGAAGAAGGTGAAACTGCGCCAGTATTTAATGTACCGGCAATTGTTGCAGAAGGTGCAGTAGTAGGTGTATTAACGGGTATTGTTGGCGCCGGTGGTGGGTTTTTAATTATTCCTGCGCTCGTGCTCTTTGCCAAATTGCCTATGAAAAAGGCAGTCGGTACCTCATTGTTGATTATCGCTGCAAAGAGTTTAATAGGTTTTATTGGTGATGTTCAACGTCCCGATTTAATTATTGATTGGACATTGCTGTTGACCGTGACAGCAATTGCCGTAGCAGGTATCTTTGTAGGTATCTATGCGACCAAATTTATAGACGGTAAAAAATTGAAAAAGGGCTTCGGCTGGTTTGTACTCGTTATGGCAGTATACATCATCTTGAAGCAGATAGTATAATAGCATAAGAACTTCTAATTACACAGAAATGATTGTAGAACAGATTTACACAGGGTGTTTGGCGCAAGGCGCTTACTATATAGCCTCTAAAGGTGAAGCAGTAGTTATTGATCCATTGCGTGAGGTTGGTCCATATTTGGATCGTGCAGAAAAAGATGGTGTTACCATCAAATACATCTTGGAAACTCATTTCCATGCAGATTTTGTTTCTGGCCACCTAGACTTAGCGAAGAAAACGGGCGCTACGATTATCTACGGACCGAACGCTAATCCGAAATTTGATTGCAAGATTGCAGAGGATGGAGAAGTGTTGAAAGTAGGCGATGTTGAAATCCACGTGCTTCACACGCCAGGTCATACGATGGAGAGTACCACGTATTTATTGAAAGACGAGAGTGGTAAAGACCATGCAATTTTCTCTGGCGATACCCTTTTCTTGGGAGATGTAGGTCGCCCAGATTTGGCACAGAAGGCGGCTACTATGACGCAAGAGCAATTAGCAGCAACGCTCTACAACTCTCTTCGTACAAAAATCATGGTGCTTGCAGATGACGTGATTGTATATCCGGGTCACGGAGCTGGTTCGTCGTGTGGAAAGAACATGTCGAAAGAAACCGTGGGAACTATCGGTGAGCAGAAGGCAACAAACTATGCATTGCGTGCAGATATGACCGAGGAAGAGTTTATCAAGGAAGTGACAGACGGTTTGCAAAAACCACCGGCCTACTTCCCGGAAAACGTACGCTTGAATAAAGTGGGATACGAAAGCTTAGATACAGTAATGGACCGTGCGATGACGCCAATGAGTGCTGAGGCCTTCGAAGCTGCTGCTAATGAAACAGATGCCTTGATTCTTGATACACGTCACCAAAGCGAATTCATTCATGGCTTCATCCCTCAATCCATCTTTATTGGTATTAAGGGAAGTTTTGCAATGTGGGTAGGAGCGATGATTCCTGATATCAATCAAAAGCTTCTTGTTGTTGCAGATCCTGGTATGGAAGAAGAAGTTTTAACTCGACTTTCACGTGTAGGCTATGATCAAACGATTGGCTACCTCGAAGGTGGATTTGACGCTTGGAAGAATGCTGGAAAAGAAGTCGATACTCTTGAGCAAATCACTGCTGAAGGATTAAAAGACGTACAGAGTCCAGTTGTGGTAGACGTGCGCAAAGACGGCGAATACTTGAGCGAGCACATGCCTACGGCTATCCACGCCAGCCTAGAGTACATCAACGACCGTATGGGAGACATTCCAAGCGAAGGCACCTTCTACATTCACTGTGCAGGTGGCTACCGTTCAGTTATTGCAGCTTCTATTTTGAAAGCGCGTGGATTCCACAATATGGTAGATGTTGCTGGAGGTTTCGGTGCCATGAAAAAAGCAGGCATTGAGCTAACGGATTACGTATGTCCTTCAACACTTTAATCGAATAACACTTAGATAACAGAACTATGGATTTAATCATGCAACCTTGGCCATGGTACATAAGTGGGGCGCTTATCGCCTTGATTATGTTTATCATGCTCTTTTTCGGAAAGAGTTTTGGCTTCTCGAGTAACCTGCGCACCCTCTGTACGCTTTGCGGTGCAGATCGCTTCGTGCCTTTCTTCCAATTTGATTGGAAATCTAAAAGCTGGAACCTCTTTTTCTTAGTCGGAGCAGGTATTGGCGGATACATTGCAGCCAATTTCCTTTCTCCTGAAGACTATACCGTAGCTATTTCTGAGAATACCATTGCAGATTTATCAGCACTGGGCTTTACAGATCCAGAAGGATTTGTACCGGCAAGCCAGTTTGGTACTGAGGCCCTAGGTGATGCAAAGAATATTGTAATCTTGGCGCTCGGTGGCTTAATGGTTGGTTTCGGAGCTCGTTATGCCGGAGGGTGTACATCGGGCCATGCAATTAGCGGTATTTCTAATCTTCAGCCGGCTTCATTGCTTGCTGTGGTAGGATTTTTCATTGGTGGGCTTCTTATGACTCACGTATTGTTCCCTCTTATTTACTAAGCCATGAAGAATATTAAATTTTTAATCGCGGGTACCTTATTTGGTATCATCATGTTCAAGAGCGAAGCAGCTTCTTGGTATAGAATTCAAGAAATGTTCAGATTCCAAGCATTTCACATGTACGGAATCATTGGATTGGCAGTAGCCCTAGGCGTTCCTATGGTAGCAATTATTAAAGCAAAGAAAATCAAGGATTATGCGGGTGGACAGATCGTGTTTACACCCAAAGCTTGGAGCATTCCTCGCTACTTGATTGGAGGAACTATTTTCGGTTTGGGCTGGGCGCTTAGTGGTGCTTGTCCGGGGCCAATTGTAGTAAATATCGGCGCCGGTTACTCTGGGTACGTAATAGTACTTCTTGGAGCCCTTGTAGGAACATTCCTCTACGGCGTCATTCGCGATAAATTGCCGCACTAAACCGGTATGGAATTTTCAAATCTACCGAAGCACCGCAAGGAACAGCTGGCTCAGCTCACTACAGGAACGAGTCGGATTGTTCTCAGCCTTTTGATGGGTCTTTTTGGTGTAGGGTTGATTTGGAGTGTCGATAGCGCGCTTCCTCCAGCTCAAGAATTTCCTGAATATTCTCAGGTCTTACCCGATGTTCCTTGGGATTATAAGCTCTTTGAAGATGTAGATTATGCAAATCCTGCAACCACGGAACAAGTAGCTTACGGTCGAAGGCTCATTATGGAGACGGCAGACTACCTAGGCCCAAACTCAAGCAAACCCTTTGCTGGTAATAATTTAGATTGTAATTCTTGTCATTTGGACGGGGGGACTAAGCCGTTTGCCGCACCTTTTGTCACCGTACCTAGTCAGTTTCCTCAATTCCGTAACCGTGAGAATAAAGAGGGGACCATACAGGAGCGTATCAATGGGTGTATGCAGCGTTCAATGAATGGACGTCCCTTGCCAGAGGACTCTGAGGAGCTCGCGGCCATGGTCGCTTACATGGAGTGGCTGAGTTTGGACAAGCCTCGCGGAGAAAAAATCAACGGCAACAAGTTCTTAAAGGTTAATTATCCAGACCGAGCGGTGGATCTAAAGCATGGCGAGAAAGTGTATGTGCAACATTGTACTACTTGCCATCAGTCAGATGGTCAGGGCCAACGAAACCCAGGCAGCAACACCTATTTGTATCCTCCATTATGGGGACCGGATTCCTACAATCACGGGGCGGGTATGCACCGAGTGATCACGGCGGCTCAGTTCATCAAAGGAAATATGCCTTTAGGAACCACAGCGGACGAACCACTGCTTTCAGATGAAGAAGCATATGATGTGGCGGGATACATCAACAGCTTTGCCCGTCCATTAAAGAATAATCCTGAAGCGGACTTTCCAAATAAGAAGCTCAAGCCAATGTCGACGCCTTATGGACCGTGGGTCGACCCGTTCCCAGCGGCGCAGCATAAATTTGGACCATTCGGTGAAATCGCTGCTTTTTACCAAAACGAATACGGTCTGAAGAAGTCCAAATAGGGTTTGGATAACTCTTAGATTTGATGGATAAGTAATCGTTGAAGGCTTCCTTTTTTACGACAATTGCTCGTAACTTTCAATAGATGAACAATCCCTTCCACAGCCTGAGAAAAGTACTCATTTTGTTCTCCTTCATATTGTTTGGAGGAACGCTGGGCTATAGATTAATTGAAGACCTTGATTGGCTTCCGGCCTTTTATATGGTGGTTCAGACAGTGAGTACTGTGGGATTTAATGAGGTTACAGAATTAAGCACCTCAGGTACATGGTTCACCATTGTGCTAATCATTTCCAGCTTTGGAACCTTTGCCTACGGCGCCGGTCTTTTGGCGCAGTTGGCCATTGATGGACGTGTTCGTCATTTTTTACTCACCAAAAGAATTGAACGCAAGGTGGAAAAGTTAGAAGGACATGCCATTGTATGTGGCTTAGGTAGGAACGGCCGACAGGTGGTGAGCAAACTTCGCGCATACGGAGCGGATGTTGTTGTAATTGAAAAGGATGAACACCGAGCTGAAGAGTTCAGAAATCAATTTCAAAAGGTCTTGGTCGTTGTTGGGGACGCCACTGACGACACCATTTTAGAAAAGGTAAACATTGCGAAGGCTTCTTCCTTAATTGCCGCATTGGCCTCAGATACTGACAATCTCTTTGTAGTGATCTCTGCACGTCAGCTCAACCCGAACATGACTATCGGTGCTCGAGCGAACACTGAGAGTACAGAACGCAAACTTCTGGCGGCTGGCGCCACATATACGGTTAGTCCAAACCTGGTAGGAGGGGCACACCTGGCGCATAACTTGATGAATCCTGGAGTGATGAATTTCTTGGATCACCTAAGTGTAGGTGGATCCTCTGCAACCAATATCGAAGAAATCGTAGTTGATGAATTGCCTGAAGTGTTTAGTGGATGCAACATCAAGGATTTAGAGATTAGGCAACAGACCGGATGTACTGTCATTGGTTACGTGTGTGAACAAGGATTACTTACCGTTAATCCGTCACCAGACTTTAAAGTCGCACCGCATTCCAAACTCTACGTGTTGGGAAATGATGAACAGATTAAAGACTTGAGGGCTTGGTTTACCGAAAAGACCAAATAAATTCGCAATCAGCTAACCACATCAGATGAAGATTCTCTACACTGGGTCAAACGGACTATTAGGTCAAAAAATTTCTGCAGCTACCGTAGGCTACAAGCAGCATTCTTTTTTAGCGACGGCTCGAGGCGAAAACCGTACTGTAAATCTCGGTGGCGCATCATATGCCGCCATGGATATTACAAATGCGGAGGCCGTAAACGCTGTGGTCAAAGATTTTCAACCTGATGTCATCATCCATGGTGCGGCCATGACGCATGTGGACCAGTGTGAGCAGAACAAAGAATTGGCTTACCAGCTTAATGTAATAGGGACTAAAAACGTAGCGGAGGCGGCAAGAGAGGTGGGAGCTCACCTTGTGCATATTAGTACAGACTTCATTTTTGATGGTACAGAAGGGCCTTACGACGAACAGGGTATACCCAATCCATTGAGTTATTACGGAGAGACTAAACTTGAGGCGGAGAAGATTGTGCAAGCCTTGGACCATTGGAGCATCCTTCGTACTGTTTTAGTTATTGGTATGGCTGAAGATTTGAGCCGCAGTAATATTGTTCTGTGGGCAAAGGGCGCTCTTGAGAAGGGCCAGGCCATTAATGTCGTTGACGACCAATTCCGTACACCCACCCTCGCCGAAGATCTTGCCCAAGGAGCTTTGTTGGCAGCCACGCAGAAAGCGCAAGGCATCTACAACATATCCGGTCCAGACTTCATGTCTATTTACGAACTCGTTGGTCACGTTGCAGCGCACTTCGACCTCTCTATGGATGCTGTAACAAGGGTGGACAGCACGACCTTGAACCAACCGGCAAAACGCCCTCCTAGAACCGGTTTTGACATCACGAAAGCGAAGACAGAACTCGGCTTTAAGCCACACACTTTTAGTGAAGCGCTAGCAGTTATTGCCGAGCAAGCAGGATTATAGCCCGCAATTTGCTCCTTGAGCTTCAATCGTTTATTTTCGGGCTTATTCTAAACTAACCTTTAGGTTACATGTCAAACACTACTGAATCTTGGGGTTCCCGCGTCGGACTCATTCTCGCTATGGCGGGTAATGCAGTTGGTCTAGGAAACTTCCTGCGTTTTCCTGTTCAAGCCGTACAAAATGGCGGCGGAACCTTTATCATCCCTTACCTCGTATCCTTTTTGCTCATGGGTATACCTCTTTTGTGGGTAGAGTGGGCGATGGGCCGATTCGGCGGTCGTTTCGGCGATCATAGCACACCGTTCATTCTCGACAACATGACCAAGAAGCGTTTCTGGAAATACTTCGGTGTCTTCGGGATCTTCACCAACATGGGGGTGATGGCATACTACACGTACATCGAATCATGGACGTTGACCTACACCTTAAAATCCCTCAAGGGCGATTTCCTAGGTATGGACCTCGACGGTTTGGACCAATTCTTCAACAACTACGTTGACCTTGGCGCAGGCATCAACTTCCCAGTATGGGCATTGCTCGCCTTCCTAATTACCCTGTCTGTAAATATTTACATCCTTTCACGCGGCCTGAGTGCTGGTATTGAAAAAGTAGCGAAGATTGCCATGCCACTATTGATTGGCTTTGGTGCTTTCTTGGCCATCATGTCTTGGACTACTGGTTCTACGGGACGTTGTGCCGATTGTTCTACCTACGTCGGTCTGAACTATTTATGGCAACCGGACTTTACAACGCTAGCAAATCCGAAAATTTGGCTTGCAGCAGCCGGTCAGATCTTCTTCACCCTTAGTGTGGGTATGGGTACCATTCACTGTTACAGCTCTTACTTGAAGCAGAAAGACGATATCGCCCTGAACGCAATGTCTGCAGGGTGGATGAATGGCTTTGTAGAAATCGTTTTGGGTTCTGCCGTAGTTATCCCAATCGCCGTAGGTTACCTAGGTTTGGATTGGGTTGTAGAAAATGCAGGCTTTATGATGGCTTTCAAAACGATGCCGTTCCTGTTTGATCAATGGGGCAGTGTCCTTGCTGTTATCGCAGGGGTAGCTTGGTTTGGTCTCCTATTCTTTGCAGGTATCACCTCTTCGCTTGCTATGGGTACGCCTTGGATGGGCTTTGTACAAGACGAATTCAATTGGTCGAAAAACAAGAGCGCGTTAATCTTAGGTATTGCCATTTTAGCGATGGGCCTCCCGACCATCTTCTTCTTCGAAAAAGGTGTGTTCGACGAATACGACTACTGGACAGGAACAGTGAGTTTGGTGATTTTCGCCCTCGCTGAGGTTATCCTCTTCGCATGGGTATTCGGAATGGACAAGGGATGGAAAGAAATCACAGACGGCGCAGATATGACGGTTCCAAGATTCTACCGCCCGATTATCAAATACATCACACCACTATTTATTGGTATCATCTTCCTGACTTCGATGTTCAAGCCACTCAACGGTGAATTAAGCGATTGGTCTTCCGCCTTTACTTCGCTGTTCTCCGGGAACGGTTGGCCGTGGGCAAACGATAGTATCATCAACCAGATTTTCCACATCAACACGGGAGTACAGTGGATGCAGGACGGTGTCCTCACCAATATGTTCTATATTGATATGAGCCGATTCTTCCTGCTCGCCTGCTTCTTCGCATTGGTTGGTATGGTGAAGGTGGCTTCTAACAAACGTAAAAAAGCAGCACAATGACAACCTCCGCATTAATCATGATCATTCTGACGCAGGGTACAGTTATCGCTGCGACGATTTACTTCTTTAGAAAAGTTTTAAAGGCACCGCAAAACGCCGAGCCAGATTCTTATTCGGACAACGATCCGAAATAGAGGAAAACTTTTAGTTGCTCACAATAGTAGCTGCAACGTCTTCAGCCATCTAAATTGGATAGGAAAGACAGTAGCCTTGTGAGAGAACAGCTTGAATTAACCGCAATTCTTATATGCATCGCCCTGGTCTCTGGGGCGATGTTTTTGTTTCCTGTAGAAAAGAGGATAGCAGAGCATCAGGCCTTTTTAGAGCTTTGGTGGTCGGCCAATGATTCCTTGCGAATCAATACAGTAGATTCAACACATATATACTCCATGCCTATCTCTGAGGCAACGAAGCGAAGTTTGTGGTTTCGAAGAAAGCGGAATTGGCCCTTCAAGGACCTTGAAGAATTGCACGCCGACCGTTACTTGAGGAAAGATAGTTTGTTCTTTACTCTCGGCACTGTCGATTTTTCTCTACCCACAGCAACTACCACCAGAGTCACAACGATTAAAGCACCCATTAAAACATCGCCCCCGGATAGGCGGTGGACTGCCGTTGATGTCAACACCTGTGACTCTGCAGCTCTCGATGCTCTTCCTGGAATAGGCCCTGGAATGGTAGGTGTATTATTTCGCTATCGAACGCGCTACGGTTTCATCGCCGATATGGACCATTTTAAATCAAACACCTATTACGGCGAACGCTGGCGACAGGAGTGGGCGACGTTACTGACCGTAGACTCTATACCTCCTCCGAAACTTTCTTTAGAACATTCAACCTTTGAAGAGCTTATGGGCTTTCCAGAGCTGAATTACGCTCAGACCAAAAGAATCTGTTTCTACCGAGAGCGTTTTACAGTGCCTACTTGGAAAGAAATTGTGGAATGGGAAGAATTTTCCGGAGTAGACACAACTTTTTTGCAGTTATATATTTCCAGAAATTAAAAAAGGATGTAGTTTTGCGGCCTAACAATTATAAAAGGAGGTGTTACTATGCTCGTAATTAATGTAAAAGATGGAGAATCAATCGAACGCGCACTGAAGCGTTACAAGAGAAAACACAGCTCTACGGGTGTAGTGCGCAAGCTTCGTGCTGATCGTTATCACACAAAGCCGACTGAAGCAAAACGTCGTATGAATATGAAAGCGGCTTACATTCAGTCTTTGCGTCAAGCAGAGGAAGAATAGTAATCTGTACCACGATATATAAGAAAGCCCAACGCCCAGCGTTGGGCTTTTTTTATTAAGTTGCTTTTATGTCCCACTCATCATTCATTGCTTTTGAAGATTACTTGCGTTCAGAGAAACGAGCGAGTGAGAAGACCATTGTTGCCTACAGCACAGAGCTCCAGCGCTGGGCCTCATTTCTTGAAGCTGAATTTGAAGTGTCTCCTGAGAAAGCCGTTAGGGCCCACGCGAAGCGGCTTATTGTATGGCGCAGTAAGCAAGGCATAAGCAACCGTTCGATCAACAGAACCCTAAGCGCATTGCGTTCTTATTACAAATGGTGTGAGCGTACGGGCCGACCGCACAATGATCCACTGGGCAGTATTAAAAGCCTGAAAGATCAAAAACGGGTGGTGATGAGTATTCCTCAGAAAGACCTTGAACAGTTGGTTAAAGATGAGGCATTTGAAAACAGCTTTGAAGGCATCCGGGACCAATTCATGTTGTTGCTCTTTTACGGCCTTGGGTTGCGAAAGGCCGAGCTGATTGAATTAAAGCAAGAGGACTTTGATTGGTCGCGCGGTGTGGTACGCATCACTGGTAAGCGCAACAAAACACGTCAAGTACCTATACCTGTAGCCTTGAAACCTTATTATGACCGATATGTAGAGTCAAGAAAAGAAGTACCAGTCAAGGTTCCACAAATTTTAACAACTTCTAAGGGCGGAAAGCTATATCCAAGTATTGTTTATAATCGCGTAGTTCATTATCTTCAAGGGACCACGACTGTGGTGGACAAACATCCTCATACTTTACGACATTCGTATGCCACGCATTTGTTAAATGCAGGGGTCGACATCAACACCGTAAAAGAGTTGATGGGGCACGAGAGCCTAAGCTCAACACAAGTGTATACGACGAGTACGTTTGAGGAACTTGTTCAAGCGTATAACCGAGCTCACCCTAAGGGCTCATAAATCACAGTACTATGACAGTAAATATTCAGTCTGTTAATTTCAAAGCGGATTCTAAGCTTTTGAGATTCATTGAAGAACGTCTTGACAAGACGAAACTGTTTTTTGACAAAACCATAAATACAGATGTCTTTCTGAAGGTAGATAACAACCATCTGAGGGCAAATAAGATTGTGGAAATGCGCATGTCCATACCTGGAAATGAGATTGTCGTAACCAAAGAGCGCAAATCCTTTGAGGAAGCAGCGAATTTGGTGGTAGAAGTACTGATCCGACAATTAAAAAAACACAAGGAAAAGAAGAAGTAAACTAATTGTGATTCAATTAGTTGAAAACCCCCATTGAAAGTAGAGGCAGAAAGTCTCTACTTTTTTTTTGAGAAGTATTGCTCGTTTGAATCTCTTTACTACATTTGCAGTCCGTTTGCAAGAGGCGGAAGATCTTTGACATATAAGCCGATATAGCTCAGTTGGCCAGAGCACGTGATTTGTAATCTCGGGGTCGTCAGTTCGAATCTGACTATCGGCTCAAGTTTTATACTTGATTTAAGTGAGAATCAAGTATTACCGGGGGGATACTCAAGCGGCCAACGAGGACGGACTGTAAATCCGTTGGGAAACCTTCGCAGGTTCGAATCCTGCTCCCCCCACAACCGCGGAAGTAGCTCAGTTGGTAGAGCATCAGCCTTCCAAGCTGAGGGTCGCGGGTTCGAATCCCGTCTTCCGCTCAAAGGCTAAGGCCGATGTAGCTCAGGGGTAGAGCGTTTCCTTGGTAAGGAAGAGGTCACGGGTTCAATTCCCGTCATTGGCTCTAAAATTTAGAATCTTTACACTGTTTATATATTTAATAATCGCTAGTCATGGCAAAAGAGAATTTTGTACGTACCAAGCCTCACTTGAACATTGGTACAATTGGTCACGTTGACCACGGAAAAACTACATTGACAGCAGCAATCACAACTTGTTTGGCGAATGCTGGTTTGTCTGAAAAAAGAGATTTCGATTCAATCGACAACGCTCCAGAAGAAAAAGAGCGTGGTATCACTATCAACACTTCACACGTTGAGTACGAGACGGCTAACCGTCACTACGCACACGTTGACTGTCCAGGTCACGCGGATTACGTGAAGAACATGGTAACTGGTGCTGCTCAGATGGACGGTGCTATCCTCGTAGTAGCTGCTACGGATGGTCCAATGCCACAAACTCGTGAGCACATCCTTCTAGGCCGTCAGGTTGGTATTCCACGTATCGTTGTGTTCTTGAACAAAGCGGACATGGTTGATGACGAAGAATTGATGGAATTGGTAGACATGGAAGTTCGTGATCTACTTTCATTCTACGAGTACGATGGTGATAACACTCCAGTTATCCAAGGTTCTGCCCTAGGTGGTTTGAACGGAGAGCAGAAGTGGGTTGACACTATCATGGAATTGATGGACGCAGTTGATGCTTGGATCGAAGAGCCAGAGCGTGATCGCGATAAGCCATTCCTAATGCCAATCGAGGATGTATTCTCAATTACTGGTCGTGGTACTGTAGCAACTGGTCGTATCGAGACTGGTGTTGCAAACACAGGTGAAGCAGTAGAAATCATCGGTTTCGGTGACGAAAAATTGACTTCAACTATTACTGGTGTTGAAATGTTCCGTAAGATTTTGGATACGGGTGAAGCTGGTGATAACGTAGGTATCCTTCTACGTGGTATCGACAAGTCTGATATCCGTCGTGGTATGGTAATCTGTAAGCCAGGTTCAATCACTCCTCACAAGAAGTTCAAAGCAGAGGTTTATGTTTTGAAGAAAGAGGAAGGTGGTCGTCACACTCCATTCCACAACAAATACCGTCCACAGTTCTACCTACGTACAACTGACGTAACAGGTGAAATTCACCTTCCAGACGGTGTTGAAATGGTAATGCCAGGTGATAACTTGAGCATCACTGTTGAGCTGATCGCAAATGTTGCTGTTAACACTGGTTTGCGTTTCGCAATCCGTGAAGGTGGTCGTACAGTAGGTGCTGGTCAGGTAACTGAGATCATCGAGTAATACACTCGACTGAATAACCACAAGGTAGTTAAGGTGCCTCCTTTTTAGGAGGTGCCTTTCTGCCTACATACGGGCATAGTTCAATGGTAGAATAGCGGTCTCCAAAACCGTTGATCAGGGTTCGAATCCTTGTGCCCGTGCAAAGAGATAAAAAGATGAGCAAAATAATTACATCACTACAAGATTCTTGGAACGAGTTTGCAGTTAAAGCAACTTGGCCTTCATTGAGTGAACTACAAAAGAGCACAGTTCTCGTAATCATAGGAACTATCATCTTTTCGCTAGTAGTATTTGGTATGGACAAAGCAATCTCAACAGTGCTTGAGTTTGTGTATTCAATTTTCGGATAATCATGTCAGATACTGGAATGAAATGGTACGTTCTCCGCACTATTAGCGGTCAAGAACACAAGACCAAGACTTACATCGAAAAGGAGATGGCACATGCTGGCATGAGCGATCTTGTTGGTCAGATTGTAATCCCTATGGAGAAAGTTGTGCAAGTTCGCAACGGTAAGAAGGTCATCAAAGAGAAGACCAAGACTCCGGGATACATGTACGTTGAAACTACGCTGACAGGTGAAGTAAGTCACATGATTAAGAACCTTCCTAATGTGGTTGGATTCTTGTCAAATGTAAAAGGTGGAGATCCTTCACCAATGCGTGCATCAGAAGTAAGCCGTCTACTCGGAGAGGTGGATAGAGAGGCTGAAAATGCTGCAATGCTGTTGATTCCATTTACGGTGGGTGAGACAGTAAAAGTGATCAATGGTCCTTTCAGCACATTTGATGCGACCATTGAGAAAATCAACGAGGAGAAACAAAAACTGGAGGTTACTGTTAAAATCTTCGGTCGTAAGACTCCTGTTGAGTTGAGCTTCACGGAAGTGGAGAAGTTATAATTGATATAGATGTGAGACTATATATAGGTTCGTTTTTCATGCTTCCAACTAGAGAAACGGCCACAACAACAACGCTAAATAGTAATAACAAGAAATGGCAAAAGAGGTTAGTAAAGTAGTAAAGCTTCAGGTCCGTGGTGGCCAGGCTAACCCTTCTCCTCCTGTAGGTCCAGCATTGGGTGCTGCGGGTGTCAACATCATGGAGTTCTGTAAGCAGTTTAATGCTCGTTCACAGGACAAAATGGGTCAGGTGTTGCCGGTAGTGATTTCTGTATACACAGATAAGAGCTTCGACTTCATCGTTAAGACACCTCCAGCAGCAGTACAATTGATGGAAGCTGCAAAGATCAAGAAGGGATCATCAGAGCCTAACCGTAGTAAAGTTGCTAAAGTTACTTGGGATGCTGTTCGCAAGATTGCAGAGGATAAAATGGTTGATTTGAACTGTTTTACCGTTGAATCAGCAATGTCTATGATTGCTGGTACTGCAAGAAGTATGGGTATAACTGTTACAGGCGAGAAGCCGTTTTAATTAAAAGTTTGAAGCAATGGCAAAATTGACGAAAAACATGAAAAACGCGCTCGCTAAACTTGAAAAGGGTAAAGTATACTCTGTAAGCGAAGCAGCGGCCTTAGTAAAAGAGGTAAACTGCACTAAGTTTGATGCATCTGTTAACTTGGCAGTTCGTTTGGGTGTTGACCCACGTAAAGCAAACCAAATGGTTCGTGGCGTGGTAAGTCTTCCTCACGGAACTGGTAAGAGCGTACGTGTTTTGGCTTTAGTAACACCAGATAAGGTGGAAGAAGCAAAAGCAGCAGGTGCTGATTACGCGGGCCTTGATGAGTTCATCGAGAAAATCAAAGGCGGTTGGACGGACATTGACGTGATCGTTACAATGCCTTCAGTAATGGGTAAGATTGGACCTTTGGGTCGTGTATTGGGTCCTCGTGGCTTGATGCCGAATCCTAAGTCTGGTACCGTTACTATGGATGTAGCAAAAGCTGTAGGTGAAGTAAAAGCCGGTAAGATCGACTTTAAAGTAGATCGTTACGGTATTGTTCACGCAGCTGTAGGTAAGGTATCTTTTGATGCAGCGAAGATTCAAGAGAACGCTGAGGAATTGATCAGAACATTGAACAAACTCAAGCCATCTGCGGCGAAGGGTACGTACATGAAATCTGTATACATTTCTTCAACAATGTCTCCGGGTATTGCTGTAGATGCTAAGTCAGTTTCATAATCTTAAACGAGGAAAGCATCATGACAAGAGAAGATAAACTTACTCAAATCGAAGAGCTAACAACTATTCTTAACGATACACCGACAATTTACTTGGCGGATATCGAAGCACTAGATGCTGATACTACTTCTAGCTTGCGTAGAGCGAGCTTCGGTAAAGGTATCAAGCTGACAGTGGTTAAGAACACGTTGCTCAAGAAAGCTATGGATGCGTCTGAGAAAGACTTTGATGGTCTTTACGACGTATTGAAAGGAAACACTAGTATTATGCTTGCTGAAGCTGGTAACGCTCCTGCGAAACTCATTAAAGAGTTCCGTAAGAAGAACGACAAGCCAGTTTTGAAAGGCGCTTGGATTGAAGAAAGCGTTTATGTAGGTGATGAAAACTTGGAAATGTTAACTGCAATCAAGTCTAAAGAAGAGTTGATTGGAGATGTATTGACATTGCTCCAGAGCCCTGCGAAAAACGTTGTTTCTGCACTTCAAAGTGCCGGTGGAAGCCTTGCTGGTCTCCTAAAAACTTTGGAAGAGCGCAACGCGTAATTCCTTGAATAACAAATAACTAAGAATTAAACTTTTTAAATTTTACTAAAAATGGCTGATATCAAAGAATTGGGCGATGCTCTAGTAAACTTGACAGTTAAAGAAGTATCTGAATTGGCAGATTACTTGAAAGAAGAATATGGCATCGAGCCGGCTGCTGCTGCAGTAGCTGTTGCTGGTCCTGCAGCTGGCGGCGAAGCTGGTGGTGGCGACGAGCAAACTGAGTTCGACGTAATCTTGAAAGCTGCTGGCGGTTCTAAACTTGCTGTAGTTAAGCTTGTTAAGGAAATGACTGGACTTGGCTTGAAAGAAGCGAAAGAAAAAGTAGATAGCGCACCTGCTGCATTGAAGGAAGGCGTATCAAAAGACGAAGCAGAAGCTTTGAAAGCACAGCTTGAAGAAGCTGGTGCTGAAGTAGAGATCAAGTAATTGATCACCTGCTAGGTTATCCGGTTTAGGTCTTTGGGGAGGTCCCCTTAGACCTAAACCTTTTTGTGTTTAATTAACATTTTGGGCTGAAATGGTAAACCAAATTAATGCTCCACAGGAGCGAATCAACTTCTCATCAACTGCTATTAAGACGGCATTCCCGGACTTTCTAGACATTCAGTTGAAGAGCTTTATGGACTTCTTCCAGATTGAGACGAAGCCATCAGAAAGATCAGAAGAAGGTCTTCACCGCGTATTTGCGGAAAATTTCCCTATTTCGGATTCAAGAAACAACTTCGTTCTTGAGTTCTTGGACTACTTTGTAGATCCACCGCGTTATTCAGAGCGCGAATGTATCGAGCGTGGCTTGACATTCTGTGTTCCATTGAAGGCGCGTCTAAAATTGTACTGTACGGATCCAGAGCACGAAGATTTTGAAACGATTGTTCAAGACGTGTATCTCGGAACCATCCCTTATATGTCTCCACGAGGCACCTTTATCGTAAACGGTGCTGAGCGTATTATTGTGAGCCAGTTGCACCGTTCACCAGGTGTTTTCTTCGGTCAGTCGTACCACGCAAACGGAACTAAACTCTATTCAGCCCGTATTATTCCGTTTAAAGGATCTTGGATTGAATTCGCTACGGATATCAACCAAGTGATGTATGCGTACATTGACCGTAAGAAGAAGTTACCTGTAACGACGCTACTGCGTTCTATTGGTTACGAAAGAGACAAAGACATTCTTGAAATCTTTGACCTTGCAGAAGAAGTTAAGGTGAGCAAAGCAGCGTTGAAGCGCTCTATTGGCCGTAAGCTTGCTGCAAGAGTACTGAAGACGTGGATTGAAGATTTCGTTGATGAGGATACTGGTGAAGTTGTATCTATTGAGCGTAACGAGGTTATTTTGGACCGCGATACGATTCTAGATAAAGAACACACGGAAGAAATCCTTGATGCTGAAGTAAGTACTATCCTACTTCACAAAGAAGATATTGCATCTTCAGATTTCGCAATCATTCACAACACCCTTCAAAAGGATCCAACGAATACGGAGAAAGAGGCTGTAGAGCACATCTACCGTCAGTTGCGTAACGCGGAACCGCCTGATGAAGAAACAGCTCGTGGTATTATCGACAAATTGTTCTTCTCTGAGCAGCGTTACTCTCTAGGTGAGGTAGGGCGTTACCGTTTGAACAAGAAATTGTACGAAGGTTCTGATGAAGATTCTCAGGTATTGACAAAAGGCGATATCATTGAAATCATCAAGCGTTTGATTGAGTTGATTAACTCTAAGGCAGAGATTGATGATATCGACCACTTGAGTAACCGTCGTGTACGTACCGTAGGTGAGCAGATGGCCAACCAATTTGGTGTAGGTCTTGCTCGTATGGCGCGTACAATTCGTGAGCGTATGAACGTTCGTGATAACGAGGTATTTACTCCGATTGATTTGATCAACGCGAAGACATTGTCTTCAGTGATTAATTCTTTCTTTGGTACCAACCAGCTAAGCCAGTTTATGGACCAGACCAACCCATTGTCTGAGATTACGCACAAGCGTCGTCTTTCAGCCTTAGGTCCTGGTGGTCTTTCTCGTGAGCGTGCAGGTTTCGAGGTTCGTGATGTTCACTACACGCACTACGGTCGTTTGTGTCCTATCGAAACTCCTGAAGGTCCAAACATTGGTTTGATTTCTTCACTTTGTGTGTATGCCAAAGTGAACTCTATGGGATTCATCGAAACACCTTACCGCAAAGTTGAAGAAGGTAAAGTTGTTGTTGATGAAGCACCACAATACTTAAGTGCAGAAGAAGAGGAAGCGAAAGTTATCGCTCAGGCGAATGCTCCAATCAGCCCAGACGGAACATTCATTAATGAGAAGGTAAAAGTTCGCGAGGAAGGTGACTTCCCAGTTGTTGAGCCGACGACCATTGATTTCATGGACGTTGCGCCAAACCAGATTGCTTCTATTTCTGCATCCCTCATTCCATTCCTTGAGCACGATGATGCAAACCGTGCATTGATGGGATCGAACATGATGCGTCAGGCCGTACCACTATTACGTCCTGAAGCACCAATCGTTGGTACTGGTCTTGAAAGACAAGTAGCTACAGATTCACGTGTATTGATCAACTCTGAAGGAGCAGGTACTGTTGAGTACGTAGATTCTATGCAGATTCAGATTCGTTACGACCGTAGCGAAGAAGATCGCGCAGTGAGCTTCGAAGAAGACGTGAAGACGTACCATTTGGTGAAGTTCCAGAAGACCAACCAAGGAACAACCATCAACTTGAAGCCTATCGTTAAGAGAGGCGATCGCGTTGAATTTGGACAAGTTCTTTGTGAAGGTTACGCAACGCAGAAAGGTGAGCTCGCCTTGGGTCGTAACATGTTGGTATCGTTCATGCCTTGGAAAGGGTACAACTTTGAGGATGCAATCGTAATCTCAGAGCGTGTAGTACGTGAAGACATCTTTACTTCTATCCACATCGACGAGTACTCTTTGGAAGTACGTGATACGAAATTGGGTGCTGAAGAATTGACAGCGGATATTCCAAACGTTAGTGAGGAAGCTACTAAAGATCTCGACGAGAACGGTATTATCCGTGTAGGTGCTGAAATTAAGCCAGGTGATATCCTCATCGGTAAGATTACACCTAAAGGAGAGAGCGATCCTTCGCCAGAAGAGAAACTTCTTCGCGCCATCTTTGGTGATAAGGCCGGTGATGTGAAAGATGCTTCATTGAAAGCTTCTCCATCATTGAATGGTGTGGTGATCGACAAGAAGTTGTTTACACGTTTGGTTAAAGACAAGCGTCAACGTGCTGAAGACAAAGAAGAAATCGCACAGCTCGATCTTGAAATGGCTGCTGAATTGGCAGACTTGAAGTCGGTGTTCGTTTCTAAATTGAGCGCTTTGGTTCAGGGTAAGACTTCTCAAGGTGTCATCAACGACCTTAACGAAGATGTAATTCCTAAGGGAACGAAGTTTACGTTGAAAGCGTTGAACGCAATTGAAGATTACAGCCGTATCGTAGGTGGTAAGTGGACGACAGACGACGTTCGCAACGACAAAATCGATACGTTGATTCACAACTATAAGATTCGAGTAAATGATATCCAAGGTTCATACCGCCGTAAGCGCTTCGCGATTACCGTAGGTGATGAGCTACCAGCAGGTATCGTGAAATTGGCCAAAGTATACATCGCTAAGAAGCGTAAGCTGAAAGTAGGTGATAAGATGGCTGGTCGTCACGGTAACAAAGGTATCGTTGCGAGAATTGTACGTGATGAAGACATGCCGTTCTTGGAAGATGGAACTCCAGTGGATATCGTATTGAACCCACTAGGTGTACCTTCTCGTATGAACATCGGTCAGATTTACGAAACTGTACTAGGTTGGGCAGGTAGAAAGCTTGATAAAAACTTTGCTACACCAATCTTTGACGGTGCGTCACTTGATGATATCTCTTCGTACGTGAGCGAGGCAGGTCTTCCTGAATTCGGTCACACACAATTGTACGATGGAGGTACTGGTGAGCCGTTTGATCAGAGAGCAACTGTAGGTATTATCTACATGTTGAAACTAGGTCACATGGTTGATGATAAGATGCACGCTCGTTCTATTGGTCCATACTCATTGATTACACAGCAACCGTTGGGTGGTAAAGCTCAGTTTGGTGGTCAGCGTTTCGGTGAGATGGAGGTATGGGCACTTGAGGCCTTCGGTGCTGCTAACATCTTGCGTGAAATCCTCACAGTGAAATCGGATGACGTTATTGGTCGTGCGAAGACTTATGAGGCAATCGTGAAAGGTGAGCGTATGCCGACTCCAGGTATCCCAGAATCGTTCAATGTATTGCTACATGAATTGAAAGGTTTAGGATTGAAAGTAACGTTGGACTAAAAAATGAATAATCCCTGAGGCTTCGGCCTCGGGTTTTAATACAATCGCATTATGGCTCTAAGAAAAAGCGATAAAAATCAAAACAGCGCATTCAACAAGATCACAATCTCGTTGACTGCCCCAGAAACCATCCTTGAAAACAGTCATGGAGAGGTTTTGAAACCAGAAACAATCAACTACCGTACGCACAAACCAGAGCGTGATGGTCTCTTCTGTGAGCGCATCTTCGGTCCTGTTAAGGATTACGAGTGTGCTTGTGGTAAGTACAAGCGTATCCGTTACAAGGGTATTGTTTGTGACCGTTGTGGTGTTGAGGTGACTGAAAAGAAAGTACGTCGTGACCGTGTAGGACACATCTCTTTGGTGGTTCCTGTCGTTCACATTTGGTACTTCCGTTCGTTGCCAAATAAAATTGGTTACCTATTGGGATTGCCGTCTAAAAAGTTAGACATGGTGATTTACTACGAGCGTTATGTAGTAATTCAAGCAGGTAATGCAGTAGATAACGAGGGTAACCCTCTTGAGCGCATGCAGTTCTTGACAGAAGACGAGTACTTGGATGCAATGGAGCGTTTACCAATCGAGAACCAGTACTTGGAAGATTCTGATCCAAATAAATTCATCGCCAAAATGGGTGCTGAAGCAGTTCAAGCGCTACTAGGTACGCTTGATTTGGATGAGTTGTCTTACCAGTTGCGCCACAAGGCCAACACGGAAACTTCTCAGCAGCGTAAGCAAGAAGCGTTGAAGCGTCTACAGGTTGTAGAGAGCTTGCGCGATGCAAACTCACGTATTGAGAACAATCCAGAGTGGATGGTGATGAGCGTAGTTCCAGTGATTCCACCAGAACTTCGTCCATTAGTACCGCTAGATGGTGGTCGTTTCGCAACATCAGATTTGAATGATCTGTACCGTCGTGTAATTATCCGTAACAACCGTTTGAAGCGTCTTCTTGAAATCAAGGCACCAGAGGTGATCTTGAGAAATGAGAAACGTATGCTTCAGGAATCTGTAGATAGCCTTTTCGACAACACTCGTAAGTCGTCTGCAGTGAAGACAGAAAGCAACCGTCCTTTGAAATCACTTTCAGATTCATTGAAAGGTAAGCAAGGTCGTTTCCGTCAAAACCTATTGGGTAAGCGTGTGGATTACTCAGCACGTTCGGTAATTGTTGTAGGTCCAGAATTGAAACTACACGAATGTGGTCTTCCTAAGAACATGGCTGCAGAGCTTTACAAGCCGTTCATCGTACGTAAGTTGATTGAAAGAGGTATCGTGAAGACTGTGAAGTCTGGTAAGAAGATCATTGATCGTCGCGACCCAGTTGTTTGGGACATCCTAGAAAACGTGATGAAAGGTCATCCGGTACTATTGAACCGTGCACCGACCCTTCACCGTTTGGGTATCCAAGCGTTCCAGCCGAAGCTTATCGAGGGTAAGGCAATCCAATTGCACCCGCTAGCGTGTACGGCATTTAACGCGGATTTCGATGGTGACCAGATGGCTGTTCACTTGCCGCTAGGTCCAGCTGCGATCTTGGAAGCGCAAGTATTGATGCTAGCTTCTCACAACATCTTGAACCCTGCAAACGGTTCGCCTATTGCAGTTCCTTCTCAGGATATGGTATTGGGTCTGTACTACATGACCAAATCCATGAAGAATACTAAGGAAATGCCTGTAAGAGGTGAGGGTATGGTATTCTACTCTCCTGAAGAAGTGGGAATCGCTTTGAATGAAGGTGCTGTTGATCTGCATGCTCAGATTAAGATCAAAGGGCGTGTTGAGCAAGAAGATGGTTCTATGAAGATGGAATTCATCGAGACTACTGTTGGTCGAGTATTGTTCAACCAAGCAGTTCCAGAGCGCGTACCTTATATCAACCAAGTACTTACTAAGAAAGCGTTGCGTGGTATTATCGCTGATGTTTTGAAGAAGACAGATGTACCTGCTACAGCGAAGTTCTTAGATGATATTAAGTCTATGGGTTACGGCCGTGCATTCCGCGGTGGTCTATCGTTCTCATTGAATGATATCCGTATCCCAGATGCGAAGGAAAAATTGATCTCAGAAGCTTCGGAAGAAGTAGAAGGCATTTTCGCTTCGTACAACATGGGTCTTATCACCAACAACGAACGTTACAACCAGGTAATTGACGTATGGACCAACACCAATGCTCGTTTGACGCAAGAAGCGATGAGCACGTTGATCAACGACCGTCAAGGTTTTAACCCAATCTACATGATGCTTGATTCTGGAGCACGTGGTTCTAAAGAGCAGATTCGTCAGCTCTCTGGTATGCGTGGTTTGATGGCTAAGCCACAGAAATCAGGTTCTGCAGGTGGTGAGATTATTGAAAACCCGATTATCTCGAACTTTAAGGAAGGTCTATCCATCCTTGAGTACTTTATTTCAACGCACGGTGCACGTAAAGGTCTTGCGGATACGGCATTGAAAACGGCGGATGCTGGTTACTTGACGCGTCGTCTACACGATGTTGCTCAGGATGTAGTTGTAAACGAGGTAGATTGTGGCACATTGCGTGGTTTGGAGGTAACTGCACTGAAGAAGAGCGAAGAGATCGTAGAATCGCTTGCTGAGCGTATCATCGGTCGTGTTTCTTTGAACGACGTAGTTGATCCGTTGACCGACGAAGTATACATCGAAGCAGGTGAACTCATCACTGAGGAGATTGCCAATAAGATTGATGCATCTGCCATCGAAACTGTAGAAGTACGCTCTCCATTGACATGTGCTACGAAGCGCGGAATTTGTGAGAAGTGTTACGGTACCAACCTCGCTACCAATAAAGGTGCGCAGCAAGGTGATTCAGTAGGTGTTATTGCAGCACAGTCTATTGGTGAGCCGGGTACACAGTTGACACTACGTACCTTCCACGTAGGGGGTACAGCAGGTAACGTATCTGAGGAGAACAAGATTCTAGCGAAATTCGATGGTAAAATCGAACTAGAAGATGTTCGTACAGTAGATAATGAAGATGGCGACAAGATTGTTATCGGTCGTACTGGAGAAATGCGTTTGGTCGATGTGAAGACCGGTCGTACAGTAATGACCAACAACATTCCTTACGGTGGTATCTTGAAAGTGAAAGACGGTCAGAAAGTGAAGAAAGACGCTGAGATCGTACAATGGGATCCTTACAATGCAGTAATTATTGCAGAGGCTCCAGGTAAGATTGCTTACAAGGATATTATCCAAGGAACTACATACAAAGTAGAGATTGACGAGCAAACTGGTTTCCAAGACAAGGTAATTTCTGAAAACCGTAACCGTAAGTTGATTCCAACCATCCAGGTAATGGACGGTGATGGAAACGAAGTGAAGCACTACACATTGCCTGTAGGTGCACACTTGATGGTTGAAGAAGGTGAGGAAATCCCAGCAGGTAAGATTCTTGTTAAGATCGCTCGTAAGAGTGCGAAGGCAGGTGATATTACCGGTGGTCTTCCACGTGTAACGGAATTATTCGAAGCTCGTAACCCATCGAATCCAGCAGTTGTTGCTGCCATCGACGGTATCGTGAGCTACGGTAAGATCAAGCGTGGTAACCGTGAGATCATCATCGAAAGCCGTACTGGTGAGGTGAAGAAGTACTTGATCAACTTGAGCAAGCAGATCCTCGTTCAGGAGAACGACTTCGTGAAAGCGGGTACGCCACTTTCTGATGGTGCAATTACACCAAACGATATCCTAGCGATTAAAGGTCCTACTGCAGTACAGTCGTACTTGGTAAACGAAATCCAGGAAGTATACCGTCTTCAGGGTGTAAAAATCAACGATAAGCACTTCGAGGTTATCGTTCGTCAGATGATGCGTAAGGTGAAAATTCAAGATACAGGGGATACCTTGTTCTTGGAAGGAAACCTAGTACACGCAGTAGATTTCATCGAGGAGAACGACAACATCTTCGGAATGAAGGTTGTTGAAGACGCTGGAGAAAGCGAGAACTTGAAAGTGGGTCAAATCATCAGCTCTCGTGACTTGCGTGATGAGAACAGCATCTTGACTCGTGAAGACAAGGCACTTGTAACAGCACGTGATGCACGTCCTGCTACGGCTGCGCCAGTACTTCAAGGTATTACTAGAGCGTCTCTACAGACGAAATCGTTCATCTCTGCGGCATCGTTCCAGGAGACTACGAAAGTATTGAACGAAGCGGCTGTAAACGCGAAGGAGGATACTCTAGAAGGTTTGAAAGAGAACGTTATCGTAGGTCACTTGATCCCTGCAGGTACTGGTCTAAAGAAATACCGCTCAACGTTGGTAGGTTCGAAAGAAGAGTACGAGCAGATGCAAGAAACGCTAAGCGTAGACGTAGAATAATTTTAAGCAGGTAACCATGGCCGATCAGAAAGAAGGACAAATCAACATCGAGTTGAGCGAAGAAATGGCGCAAGGGGTATACAGCAACTTGGTCGCTATTAATCACAGCCCAACAGAGTTTGTTTTGGATTTCATTCAGATGATGCCAGGTGTGCCGAAGGCGAAGGTACAGTCGAGAGTTATTCTGACTCCAGAGCACGCCAAGCGTTTGCTAGGTGCTTTGAACGACAATGTAAGTCGCTATGAACAGAACTTCGGGAATGTTCAGACGCACGAACCGCCGCAGGTACCATTGAACTTTGGTGGTCCTACAGGTGAAGCTTAAATGAAATTTTAAGATTTTATATGAACCCTCGGCATCCGCCGAGGGTTTTTTATTTTAGTAGATATCAATTGATTATGAAAAACCTCTACCTCAGTTTATCCCTTTTGCTAGGAATGACCTTGCATGCACAGATTTATCAGGGATCCACGTCTTTAGGATCCACGATGACTTTGGACGTTACCCTGAATACCAATACAGATTCGGTTGATGTAGAAATCAGCGGTCCAGCTTCGGGATACTTCGCGGTGGGGTTCGGCGGTACAGGCATGAACGGTACTTACATCATGCTCGTGAATTCTAACGGTACAGTGAAAGAGCGAAAACTGGGACAGTGGAACGGCGGTTCAACTTTGAGTTCATCTATTTCCTACAGTGCTATAACTTCAAGTGGAACGCGAACGGCTTATATTGAAAGAGCACGTATAGGTGCTTCAACCAATCATTATACTTTCCCGGCCAACGGAGGCTCTATTGCGCTCATTTGGGCGAAAGGAGGTACATCCTTTGGCAATCATGGGAGTTCGAATCGAGGATTCGGCTCAATCAACTTGATCAATCAGTGCAATATTGCCACAACGACATTAACTACCCAGAGTATTTGTCCGGGAGATTCCGTACAAATCTTTGGACAGTGGGTCAGTCAGCCAGGTACGTATTCTGATACCCTAGTAACTGCCATAGGGTGTGATTCTGTTCTGGAACAAAGTGTACAGTATACCCCTGCAATAGTAAATACATTGCCATCCTTGAGCATATGCCAGGGAGATAGTGTTCAAATCTTTGGAACCTGGATTTCGACGGCAACAACGTTGTATGACTCTTTGTCGACTCCAGCCGGCTGTGATTCAGTCGTGGCACAAGAAGTTCTAGTAAATGCCACAGTAAGTACTACCATAGCTGCCGCAGGACTTTGTGTTGGGGATAGTGTATTCTATTTAGACGCATGGCGCACGGATACAGGCTCAGTGGTATACAATGGAGTGACAGCATTGGGCTGTGATTCTATGGTCACTGGTAGGGTAGAGTACTTGCCAACAGTGGATACAAGTTCTATATGGCTCGCACCAATAGTCGATGCTAGCATGTATGTTGGTACCGATCTAGGCGCCACCTATTACTGGTTCAACTGTAACACGGGCGCTTTTGTAGATACCACGATGGGTGCAGATACCCTAAACCCGGGCAATGAGTTTTTACAAGCGCCTGATACAGGGTATTATGCTGCGATTATCGTGAAACCAGGGTTCTGTTCGGATACCTCGGCGTGTAAGTACTACTACGTGGATGTTCCGGAATATGAGACGGGTGTTTCACTTCGTCCAATTCCAGCAAGCACCGCCCTTCAAATTTCATTGGATCAGCTAAATGGTAGCCTGAGCTACGAGGTCCTCGATATCTCTGGGAAGCTCATTGCTCGTGGAACCTTCCAAAGTGTTCAATCCACTATAGATGTTTCCGGTTATGCCTCAGGCATGTACTTATTGCGACTTCAGGATGGAAGGACCCTTAAGTTTATCAAAGAGTAGGAACATATAAACCAAAAAAAAGGCGCCCACTGGGCGCCTTTTTTAATCCTGTATATCTCGTTTACCCTTGCGCCTTTGATGTACGTATACGCAACGTCAGAAGTGCACTAATGATGAGCAGAACACCGGCAAAGGTGATGGCTTGGCGCGGGTCATTACCCAGGTAATTCTTTAGGATGTACCCGAAGCTTAAGTTCTGGAAGATCATCGGGATGACAATCATCATATTGATTACACCCATATACACGCCATAGCGCTCTTTTGGAATGTCATTGACCACCATTAGATAAGGAATACCCATCATAGAGGCCCAGCCAATACCGAAACCTGTGATAGCCACAAACAACATGGTTTTATTGGCAATATGTGGGAATGCTAAAAATCCTGCAGCTGCGAGAAGGAGACAGGCGAAGTGGACCATCTTGGCGCCGTGTTTTTTAGCGAATCGGACCAATAAGAAGGCCGTTAGGAAGGTGACAATATTGTACCAGCCGTTGACCAATCCTGTCCAACTTACGGCCTCTCCATAGGCCTCGGGATTATCTGCAGGTGTAGCTCCCCAAACGCTTAATGCAACACTCTTCGAGCTGTTTTGCCAATAGCAGAACAGGGCATACCACTGGAATAGGTATACTGCCGCCAGTTGCCACATGACTTTTGGCATACTTCCAATGGCGCTGATGATGTCCTTGAATGGAGAAAGTAAGTTCAGTGGCTCGGCTTTAATCTTGGCGATTTCCTCGTCTGTTGGAGGGACTTCTTCGGTTTTGCGCATGCTCCACCATATGGTACCAATAGACATAACGGCACCCAGGAAGAAGGAGGCAAATACCCACGTCGGAAGTTTACCGGTCATTCCTACAAAGATCATCGGGAAGATGAATAGGCTGAGGTTAGCCAGGGTTTGGCCAAGCCCTGTGAAGAAGCTTTGCATTTGAAAACCCAGAGGTTGTTGCTCTTCATCGAGCGTATCTGCGATGAAGGCTCTGTAAGGCTCCATAGCGGTATTGTTACCTGCATCTAATATCCAAAGAAGCCCAGCTGCCATCCATAGGGACGAACTAAATGGATAGATAAAAAGTGCGAGGGAGCAGAGTAGGGCACCTACGAGGAAGTACGGCTTTCTACGTCCCCACTTTGGCGACCAAGTCTTGTCGCTCATCGCACCAATTATTGGTTGTACGATAAGTCCGGTCATTGGACCGGCTAGATTCAACAATGGAATTTCATGGGGACTGGCACCGAGAAAATCATAAATCGGGTTGACTGCGCTTTGTTGCAGACCGAAGCTGTATTGAATGCCGAAGAACCCGACGTTCATGTTCAAGATCTGCGTAAAGCTTAATTTGACTTTACGGGTCATGTTTTAGAGTGTTAGCGTGTTACCGAGCGGTAATTTAAGGGAAAAAGGCGAGTGCCCAATTGGCCCTCGAAAGATTTGATTTAGGCAGTCAATTCCTCGATGACACGAAGAATTAGCTTCAATCCTTTATCAAGCTCTTCATTAGTGATGGTCAGTGGTGGCGTGATGCGTATGGCGTTTTCTGCGAACAAGAAACTATTGGTAATCAACCCTTCATCTTCGAGGCGAGCAATAACTTCAAAACCGTCTATTTCTGGCTTGAGCCACAAACAGTACATGAGTCCCTTACCACTGATCTTCTCAATACTAGGATGAACGAGTACATCTCGAATGTGCTGCTCCTTGGCTGGGATTTCAGCCATGAGCTCTGGGGAAGATTCTAGCGCTTCAAAAACGCCCAAAGAAGCTGCACAGCTCACAGGATTACCGCCAAAGGTGGTAATGTGTCCGAGGATTGGATCTGCTTGGATGACCTTCATAATGTGTTCAGGAGCTACAAAGGCGCCCAGAGGTAAACCGCCGCCGTAGGCTTTCGCCAAACACATGATATCTGGACAAAAGCCATAGTCCAAGTGTGCAAACCATGGTCCTGTTCTTCCCATGCCGGTTTGAATCTCATCTAGAATCATCAAGGCGCCGACTTCTCTACAACGTGCGCGTACAGCTTTAATCCATGCGGGATCCGCTGGTATATATCCGCTACCTGCCTGAATACATTCAATCACAACGCCTGCAGTCTTTGAAGTGATCTGCTCGAGTACGGCGAAATCATTAAAATTTGCCTGCATGGTATCTGGCAGTAACGGGTAATAACCGCCTTTATATTTATCAGATCCTTGGATGCTCAACGAGCCGTGCGTAGAACCGTGGTAGCTGTTTTTAAAACTGATGAACTGGCTTCGACCGGTATATTTCTTCGCAATCTTCATGGAAGCTTCAATGGCTTCAGTACCGCTATTCACGAAGTAAACACGGTCCATACATGGATGAAGCTTCTCTAAAGTTTTTTGGGCCAATTTTGCCTGCGGCCCAATGGCAAATTCACCATAGACCATCACGTGCATGTGTTTTTTCACCTGCTCGAGAACAGACGCGATCACTGAGGGATGACCGTGTCCCAGATTGGCTACTGAGATGCCCGAGATAAAATCGAGGTACGCTTTGCCTTCAGGATCGTACAAGTAATTGCCTTCCGCGCGATCAATCACCAGTGCGCTGGGAGAGCCAACCACTTGAGCAACATGATCTAAAAACAAAGATTTGATATCGGCCATAGACCGTCAAAAATAAAGGATTTACATCAAGCAAGGATGTACTTGCCTCCAATAAAAAACCACCCCGTGGGGTGGTTTTATGAGTCGCTTAGCGCATTGGGCGTCCGCCGTCTGGTCCGGGACGTCTTCCCTTATCACGTGGGCGGTCTTTGCCTTTCATGCGTTCCATCATTCTTCGGCCAAATTCTTTTTCAGCGCGCATGAGTTTCGCAGTCTTTTTAGCGCCGATCACATCGATGAAATCATCGAGGTACGATTTGCGCAGTTCTTCTATTGCGATTTGTGTGTCAGCAAAAGAGTACAGCATTTTTTCTACCTCTTTTTCCGACGGCTCGTCGCCAATTAATTTCTTGAAGCTCGTGCGTTGCAATTCGCGGAGTTCGTGTTCCTTGTTCTGACGCTCGTTGTAAACTGGCCAGAAGGCTTGGCTTTCCGCTACGGTCAATTCTAATTCCTCAGTGAGGTAGGCCACCTTAATGGCCTCTATCTTTTCTTTCTTTTTTTCAAGCTCGGCACGATCGCCCATCTTCGGCTGTGCCACAACCGCTGCTGCTGAGAGCAAGAGGCCAAAAATCAATGTCTTTTTCATAATTCTAAGTATTCGTAATCTGTATGGTAATAGTCGTAATACACATCTGTATCTAGCTCTACTTCAGCGAAGTCGAGCGAATCGGGCTCCACAAAGGAGTACATATCCTCAGCCTGAACATAACCTAGGCTGTACATTTCAGCCAAAATCTCATCGGTCACTTCACTGTCATTTGTTGAAGCATTCGGCCAAAAGAGTACGGCTAAGGCAATAGTGGCTGCGGCGGTCATGGACCAGCGAACGAACGTCAAGTAGCGCGACTTCATTGCAACAACAGGGCTCGAGGTCCGGTCCACGAGATGCTGCTCCGGAATGCGGTGAAGCTTGGCTTTGAGCTCTTTTAAATGAGCATCACTTGCTGTATATGTTTCTTTTTTGTCCATTTATAGTTAGAGTGGTACCAATTATGGAAGGTTTAAAAGGCCGATTAATTTTTCTTCCATCTTGTTTTTTGCATGGTGGTAATTCGCTTTAAGTGCACCTATGGAGGTGCCTGTGAGTTCGGCAATGTCTTTAAAGCTCAAATCTTGGTAATACCGCAATTCAAATACCAACTGTTGTTTTTCCGGGAGGCTCACAAGAACTTCTTGCACCTTGGCATTGATCTGTTCGCTGTCCCATTTTAGCTCGGCGTTGCTCTGAGCGGCATAGGCACTGTCTAAATCGGCGCTGATATGTCGCTTTTCCTTTTTCAGCTCATTCAATGCAGCATTGCGGACAATGGTATAGCACCAAGTAAATGGATGGCTGTTGCCTTTAAACTTATGGAGGTTTTTCCAAATGTTGATCATCCCTTCTTGCAGGGCGTCCTGTGCTAAAGATTCACTCTTGAGAATACCCACGGCACAATAGAGGAGACGTTCGCTGTATTGCTCAACGATCTCAAAAAAAGAAGCCTCCCACTGCTCTTGCAATAGGAGGCTCTTGATATTCTTTGTTTCCTCCATTGTTCTTTAGATGAATGGAAGATACTAAAGGTTTAAGTGAAGGATTACTTTCTAGCAATCACCTTTTGTGCTGCAGCCACTATGGCATCAGCATTCAAACCGTATTTTTCCATGAGTTGTGCCGGAGTACCACTCTCGCCGAAGCTGTCGTTTACGGCTACGAATTCTTGAGGCACAGGATTGTTAGTTACTAGCGTCTGAGCAACGCTCTCGCCCAAACCACCAAAGCGGTTGTGCTCTTCAGCAGTCACAACACATCCTGTTTTCGAGGCAGATGCGAGAATTGCTTTCTCGTCCAACGGCTTGATAGTAGCCATATTGATTACTTCTGCGCTTACGCCTGCAGCCTCTAGTGCTTCAGCCGCTTGTAATGCTTCCCATACAAGGTGGCCTGTGGCAACGATGGTCACATCGGTTCCTTCGGTCAACACATCTGCTTTACCAATCTCAAATTTCGCATCAGCAGGAGTGAAGTTTGCCACTTTAGGACGACCAAAACGCAAGTATACTGGACCGTCATATTCAGCGATGGCGATGGTTGCAGCTTTGGTTTGGTTGTAATCACAAGGGTTGATCACTACCATGTGCGGCAACATCTTCATTAGGCCAATATCTTCAAGGATTTGGTGTGTAGCACCGTCTTCACCAAGGGTCAAGCCTGCGTGAGAAGCACAGATTTTAACGTTTTTACCACTGTAAGCGATGCTCTGACGGATCTGATCGTACACGCGACCCGTAGAGAAGTTCGCAAAGGTTCCAGTGAACGGGATTTTGCCACCGATGGTTAAACCTGCCGCAATACCCATCATGTTTGCTTCGGCGATACCTACTTGGTAGAATCGGTCAGGATTCTGATCGGCGAAAGCATTCATTTTAAGAGAACCAGTAAGGTCAGCACAGAGTGCTACAACGTTTTCATTCGTTTTACCCAATTCTTCCAAACCGGCTCCAAAGCCTGAACGGGTATCCTTACTTCCTGAATCTGTGTACTTCTTCATTTTAGTTGATTTTCACAATGGTTGATGAGCCAGGGCTCACTCTGAATTCTTTGTTTTTACTGTATCCGGTCTCCTGCGCAAATTTGCTTCTGAAGACGACTTTGTATTGGCCAGGTTGCAGCTGAAACACTTGGCGTTCGCTACTCTCGCTTAGATCGACTACCCACTCATATCCATCCTCGCGTTGCACGAACACAGCTCCAAAGCCGCTCACCCCGGTCTGAATGGTGACCATTCCGGGTGGAGGTACAGCAATGGTAGTGGAGGCACTTGCTTTGATGTGCACACCTTTCTGTACGATGCGTGGTAGCGTTAAAATTTCTAAATCATAGGTCCCGCTCAAGTACTTCTGTGCGGTTCCAAATTCTTGCACGTGCAATATGGTCTCCTTGCCTTGTGGTTTCACAATACAAGAAATATTATTTGACATTCTTGGAGAGGCCTTTAGGACCAATTCTCCTTGGGGTGTGTTCGCACCAATATGCGTGTGTGTACCGCTGTGAATGACAATGCTATCTACGCGCACTGGAGGTACAGTGTGTACTTCCATATCGTATACGATAAGCGGATCAAGTACTAAAGTATCTGGAACTCCTTTGTAGTTCAACGTATGTACAAAGCTCTCTTTGACCTTTCCAGAGGTGTGGTCATAGAGAAGAATAGGCACATCTGTTTCCGTTGGTTTTTCGTTGATGTCTAATAGGTTGATTTGCGCTGTGGTATTGTCGAGTGCTTGTGAAATAACGACCCCGAGCACATTTTTGAACGTGTTTTCATCGGCTGCGTCAAAATAAGTACCCACACATTCAAAGCTGTTTTTGAAATCTTCGTCCAAACCAATACCAATGACAAACGGCTTGAGGATAATCCCTTTCTTCTGCAATCGCTTACTGACAATACAAGGGTCTCCGTCACAAGCTTCAACACCGTCAGTTATGAGAATAATGATGTTTCTACAATCCTCACAGGCCGGGAAATCGCTTGAGGCCTTAAGCAACGAACCGGCGATTGGTGTCGTTCCTCTCGGGGTGATGCTTTTGAGTACACGTTTAATCTTGTAGATGTTTCCTTTTCCAAAAGGAACTTCCAAGCGCGTGTCCGAACAATCTTGTGGAGGAACAGGTTTTTGGTGTCCGTAGACGCGAAGGGCCAATTGGAAATTACCTTCATCTTGGATTTCTTGAAGACTATCGAGCATTTGCCCCATTAAGCGCTGGGCTACATCAATCTTTGCTCCGGTTTCCCATCGCCCGTACATGCTTTGACTTCCATCGAAGACAAAGAGAATTCTTGTCAGCGGTGGACGCTGCTCTTCTTGCTTTGGCTGTGCGAAGAGCACAGTGCAAGAAAGGAATGCTATGAGGGCGGTGAGTTTTTTCAAGACTTGAGGTCTTAGTAATCGCCTAAGGTTTCTTCGTTTTGTGCAAGTGCACTTGCCAGCTGCTCGTCGTTAGGAGCAACACCGTGCCATTTGTGGGTGCCCATCATAAAGTCGACACCGTTACCCATTTCGGTTCTGAGTAACAAACACACAGGCTTTCCGTTGCCTAATTTTCCTTTAGCCTCAGTAATAGCTGCATCGATGGCATCAAGGTCATTGCCTTGAGCTACATCAATCACGTCCCAACCAAATGCCTCAAATTTTGCACGAAGCGAGCCCATGGCCAATACATCGTCCGTTGAACCGTCAATCTGTTTCTCGTTGACATCTACCGCGGCGATGAGGTTATCCACCTTTTTCGCCGAAGCGTACATCGCAGCTTCCCAGATCTGTCCTTCCTGAAGCTCACCGTCACCGTGAAGAGTAAATACGATGCTATCGTCGCCGTTCAACTTCTTGGCAGCGGCTGCACCCAAGGCAACGCTTAGGCCTTGACCTAGTGAACCAGAAGCGATACGGATACCTTCCAATCCCTCGTGCGTAGTAGGGTGACCTTGTAAACGTGTATTCAACTTTCTAAAAGTGGCCAATTCACTTACCTCAAAGTAACCAGCACGGGCAAGTACCGAATACATAACGGGGCTAATGTGACCGTTTGAAAGGAAGAATACATCTTCACCTACACCGTCCATCTTGAAATCTGCAGCATTGTGGTTCATATGCTTGAAGTACAATGAAACGAGGTACTCCACACAACCTAGGGAACCACCAGGGTGTCCTGAGTTTACGGCGTGTACCATTCTAACAATGTCCCTGCGTACTTGCGATACGACGGCTTGAAGGTTTTCTTGTGACATGAGAAATGCGTGTTTTTTATACGAACAAAAATAGGCCAATTCTAGGGGGTAGAACGAATTAAACTCTTCCCATATATACACACGTTGCTAACAAGATTCTAGTATATCTTTGCCCGCCTAAAGCATCAACTATGAAGTGTGGTATTGTCGGTTTACCGAACGTCGGAAAAAGTACATTGTTCAACTGTCTATCGAGCGCCAAAGCACAGGCTGCGAACTATCCATTCTGTACCATTGAGCCCAATGTGGGTCAGGTAACCGTGCCTGATCATCGTTTGGAACGATTGGCGGAGCTCGTGAACCCTGCAAAGGTCCAGGCAGCAAATGTGGAAATCGTCGATATCGCAGGTTTAGTTCGCGGTGCTTCTAAAGGCGAAGGTTTAGGGAACCAATTTCTTGGCAACATCCGCGAGACCAATGCCATTATTCATGTCTTGAGATGCTTCGAAAATGAGAACGTTACCCACGTGGATGGGAGTGTCGATCCTATCCGTGATAAGGAGACTATAGATATCGAATTACAGCTAAAAGACCTCGAAACTGCTGAAAAACGACTCGAAAAGGCCAAAAAAATGGCCAAAAGTGGCGAAAAAGAGGCAAAATTGAATGTTGAGACTTTGGAGCGTTTGGTGAATTTCTTGATGGAAGGAAAGAACGTTCGCGGGTTTGACCGCAACGATCGCGAAGCAGGTTTGCTCAAGGAAATGCAGCTGTTGACAGACAAGCCAGTATTGTACTTGTGTAACGTCGACGAAAGTTCAGCGAAAGAAGGCAATGCACACGTCGAAAGAGTGCGTGTCATGGCCAAAGAGGAAAATGCAGGCTGCTTGCACATTGCAGTGAGCACTGAAAGCGATATTGCGGAATTGGAAACCTATGAAGAAAAGCAACTTTTCTTGGAAGAACTAGGTTTGGAAGACGCAGGAGTAAACCGCGTCATTCGTGCAGCCTACGACCTGCTTGAACTTCAAACTTATTTCACGGCTGGCGAGAAAGAAGTTCGTGCTTGGACCATCAAGCGTGATTTCACTGCACCGCAGGCGGCAGGAGTTATTCACACCGACTTTGAAAAGGGCTTTATTCGCGCTGAGGTGATTTCGTACGAAGATTACGACAATCTAGGTAGTGAACATGCTGTAAAAGAGGCAGGTAAAATGCGCGTTGAAGGCAAGGAGTACGTGGTGCAAGACGGCGACATCATGCACTTCCGTTTCAATGTTTAAAACCTGTGTATAGAATCCTCTTTCGAGGGCTTGGAATCGTAGTGCATCTCTTTATTTTAGGGAGCTAACGATTCCAAAAAATATGTCACAACAATCGAATTACACCGAGGACAACATCCGCTCGTTAGAGTGGGATGAACACATCCGTTTACGTCCCGGAATGTACATCGGAAAACTGGGTGATGGAAAGTCCCCGGACGATGGTATTTATATCCTGCTGAAAGAGGTTTTGGACAACTCCATTGACGAATTTGTCATGGGGGCTGGAAAGACCATCGAGGTTAAAATTTCGGACGGTCAAGTCATTGTTCGTGATTACGGCCGTGGTATCCCACTGGGAAAGGTGGTTGATGTTGTGTCGAAAATCAATACTGGGGCGAAGTACGACAGCAAAGCATTTAAGAAATCCGTAGGTCTGAATGGAGTCGGGGCTAAAGCGGTGAATGCGCTGTCTACTGAATTTATCGTTCAAGCCTTCCGCGATGGAAAGACCAAACGAGCAAAATTCGAATACGGAAAGCTGACCGAAGACGATGCCATCACGGATAGCAGTCAGCGTAAAGGAACCAAGGTGGCCTTCCGTCCGGATCCCGAGATCTTTGTGAATTACCGCTACATTCTCGAATACGTCGAGAAGATGCTCTGGAACTACGCCTACTTGAATCCGGGCTTGACGCTGTATTTGAACGGTGAGAAGTTCTACAGCGAGAACGGTCTGAAGGATTTGCTCCAAGACAACTTAGATGGAAACACGTTGCACGACATCATTCACCTCAAGGGAGATGATATCGAGGTCGCACTGACGCACAGTGAGCGCATGCAAGGCGAACAGTTCTACAGCTTCGTCAATGGACAGCATACTACGCAAGGGGGTACACACCAAAACGCACTTCGCGAGGCGTTGGTGGCAACCATGCGTGATTTTTACGGAAAAAATTTCGATGCTTCTGATGTTCGCAGCTGTGTCATTGGTGCGATTTCATTGAAGGTAATGGAGCCGGTCTTTGAATCTCAGACGAAGACGAAACTTGGTTCGCTTGAAATGGCTCCAGGCGAGATTCACGTTCGAACGTATGTGATCAACTTCATGAAGAAGGAGCTGGACAACTTCCTGCATAGAAATGCAGATGTTGCAGAGGCTATTTTAAAGAAGATCCAGCGTGCGGAGCGCGAGCGGAAGGACCTTCAAGGGATACGGAAGTTGGCCCGCGAGCGGGCGAAGAAGGCATCCCTCCACAACAAAAAGTTGAGAGATTGCCGCGTGCACTTGAACGATAAGAAAGCAAGCCCAAAAGGCGATAGAAGGTTGGAGACGACACTGTTTATCACCGAGGGGGACAGTGCATCAGGATCGATTACTAAGAGTCGTGATGTGAATACACAAGCGGTATTCTCCCTGAAGGGTAAGCCGTTGAACAGCTTTGGGCTTACCAAGAAGGTGGTGTACGAAAACGAAGAATTCAACTTGTTGCAAGCCGCCTTGAATATTGAGGAAGGCCTGGACGATTTGAGATACAACAATGTGGTGATTGCTACGGATGCGGATGTCGATGGGATGCACATCCGTCTGCTGCTGATCACCTTCTTCTTGCAGTTCTTCCCGGAATTGGTCAAAGAAGGTCACCTGTACATTCTGCAAACGCCTTTGTTCCGTGTGCGGAACAAGAAAGAAACGCGCTATTGTTACTCCGCTGAGGAAAAGAACGATGCCATCGGGTCGTTAGGGCCAAAACCAGAGATTACACGATTCAAAGGTTTGGGTGAGATTTCACCGGACGAGTTCAAGCACTTCATCGGTCAGGATATTCGCCTGGAGCCTGTGATGATCAGTAAGGACTACCGTTCTGAAGACCTGTTGACCTTCTATATGGGTAAGAACACGCCAAAGCGTCAAGAATTTATCATTGAAAATCTAAGGGTTGAGAAAAACCTTGAAGAAGAATTTCTGAACTAATGAGCGAAGAATTAGATCCACAAATGGACGGGCCTAGCCCGGAAATGCAATCGGACCAAGGGCACGAAGAAGGCACTCGTATTACACGGGTCTCCGGGATGTACGAAGATTACTTCTTGGATTATGCTTCGTATGTAATCCTTGAGCGTGCTGTACCTGCGTTGAATGATGGTTTGAAACCTGTACAACGCCGTTTGCTTCATGCAATGAAGGAGATGGACGATGGTCGCTACCACAAGGTGGCCAATATCATTGGTCAAACCATGCGCTTTCACCCGCACGGGGATGCTTCTATTGGAGATGCATTGGTGCAGATGGGGCAAAAAGACTTGCTCATAGATTGTCAAGGAAACTGGGGGAATATTCTTACCGGTGATGGCGCGGCTGCGCCGCGTTACATCGAGGCGCGTCTGACGAAATTTGCGTTGCACGTTGCCTACAGTCCTAAGGTGACTGACTGGCAGCTGTCATACGACGGCCGTGCGAACGAGCCATTGCACTTGCCGATGAAATTCCCAATGCTTCTTGCGATGGGTGTGGAAGGTATTGCGGTTGGTTTGAGTACGAAGATTTTACCGCACAACTTTAACGAGCTTATTGATGCTTCGGTGAAGGTGTTGCAGGGCAAATCGTTCAAATTGGTCCCGGATTTCCCAACGGGCGGTCAAGCGGATTTCTCCAACTATCAAGACGGTCTGCGAGGTTCTAGAGTGCGTGTTCGTGCTAAAATCTCGCAGCAGGATAAGAATACCTTGGTGATTTCGGAAATTCCATTTTCGACCACCACACAGAGCTTGATTGATTCCATCTTGAAGGCCAACGACAAGGGGAAAATCAAGATTAAGAAGATCGAGGACAATACTGCGGAGAATGTGGAGATTCTGGTCCACCTTCCGAACGGTATCAGTCCAGATAAGACCATTGATGCGCTTTATGCCTTTACCAACTGTGAGGTAAGTATAGCGCCGCTTTCTTGTAGTATTCATGAGGACACTCCGTTGTTCTTAGGGGTATCTGATATCCTACGTCGTTCTACGGAAGCTACCAAGCAGGTATTGAAGGCCGAGCTTGAGATTCGATTGGGTGAGCTTCAGGAACAATGGCATTTTGCATCTCTTGAGCGCATCTTTATTGAAAAGAAAATCTACCGCGATATTGAGGAGGCCGAGACTTGGGAGCAAGTTCTTGAGTTTATAGAAAAAGGTCTCAAGCCACACATTGGCCATTTGATGCGTGAAGTGACTCAAGAGGATATTGTCCGATTGACTGAAATCAAGATCAAGCGCATATCGAAGTTCGATACGGATAAGGCGAACGATAAGATTCTTGAACTAGAAGGAAAAATCGATGCTGTTAAGCACGATTTGGCACACTTGGTTGAGTTCGCTATTGCCTACTTTAAAGACCTGAAGGCCAAATTTGGCAAAGGACGAGAGCGCAAGACAGAGATTGCCACCTTTGATAGCGTGGAAGCTTCGAAAGTGGTCATCCGTAACCAAAAACTCTACGTCAATAGAGAGGAAGGCTTCGTCGGTACTGCCATGAAGCGTGACGAATATGTGGCCGATTGTTCGGACATTGATGACATCATCGTCATTCGTCGTGACGGAAAGTATTCGGTGAGCAAGGTGAAAGACAAGGCATTCTTCGGAAAGGATATTTTGCACGTCGCTGTCTGGAAGAAAGGCGACGAACGAACGGTATACAATGCCATTTATTTAGACGGAAAATCTAAGGTGAGCTATGTGAAGCGTTTCATCGTGAAATCAATCACCCGAGACCGCGAGTACGACATCACCCAGGGTTATGCAAATTCTAAAATCACCTACCTGACTGTGAATCCTAATGGAGAAGCAGAGAAGGTTCAGGTGTTGTTGCGTCAACTTGCGAAGCTGAAAAAATTGAAAATTGACCTTGACTTCGCAGATCTAGCCATTAAAGGTCGTGCTTCTAAAGGAAACATAGTGACCAAGTTCCCGGTGAAGCGTATCGAGCTTAAGGAGAAGGGTGAGAGTACCCTTGAGGCACGTAAGGTATGGTTTGACCCTACTGTACAACGATTGAACAGTGACGAACGCGGCCGCTTGTTAGGAAGCTTCAAAGGCGAAGACAGGTTGCTCATTGGTCTGAAGAACGGAACTCTCAAAGTGGTCGTACCGGAATTGTCCCTGCATTTCGATACAGATATGATTTACCTCGAAAAACTCGAAACCGACCGTCCTATTAGCGCGGTATATTTTGACGGCGAGAAAGCGCGGTATTTTGTGAAGCGCTTCGAATGGGAGGGTGGTGACCGAGAAACGAACATCATTACGGCCCATGCGAAAAGTGAGCTAAGTTATCTGTCGAATGCAACCCAACCGGTGATTGAGATGGTCTACCGCAAACAAGGGGGACAAGCGAAAGATCCTGAGAAAGTAATACTCAGTGAGTTTATCACGGTGAAAGGTATTTCAGCAAAGGGCAATCAACTCACCACCGATACGCTCAACAAGATCGTAGGTTTGGACCCATTGCCTGAACCAGAGCCACAAACTGCTGTTGAAGTCAGTGAACCTGTGTTGGATGGTCCAATTGTTGAGGATACACCTCCAGCTGCAGCTCCTCCGCCACCCAAACCGTTTGAAGGGGAGGACGAGCCGCCACAGATAACTTTAGACTTTTAACATGAGAAAAATACTCCTCCTACTTACCCTAGCCTTAGGAGGCTTTGTATTCGGTCAATCAAGCTTAAATATGTCATTACTGGGTCGTGCGACCTACATGAATGACAATAGTGATATCTGGGGATATACCGACTCTGTTGGGACGGAATATGCCCTAGTGGGTACCACCGCGGGAGTGAGTATTGTTGATATCAGCGGCAATCAGCCTCAGAAAAAGCAATTTATTCAAGGTCCATATAGTATATGGCGTGATTTGAAGACCTGGGAGCACTATGCCTATGTCACTCACGATAATCCTTTTGCGTGGAATACCATTCCTGAACACGGATTATTGATTATTGACCTCGATAGTGTGAATCAAGCGACACCGAGGTACAAAACGATCAACTATGCCATTCCGGATACCTTGGGCGGGTACGATACGCTCAAGACTGCGCACAATCTGTACATCGATGAAAACGGTTACTGCTACCTTTTTGGGGCAAATATTCGCGAGGGTGGGGCACTCATCTTTGATTTGAATGACGATCCGTGGAATCCTACTTACGTAGGCATGTGGGATACGTACTACCTCCACGACGGTATGGTTCGAGGAGATACCTTATGGGGTTCTGCCGTTTACGAAGGCCTTTATGTCGTGGTAGATGTAGCGGCCAAAGACAGCGCCTATATGATGGCATCAAAGGGCACACCAAATGCTTTTACCCACAATACTTGGATCAGCGACGACAACCAAACGTTGTTCACTACGGATGAGGTAGGCGGTGCATTCTTAACAGCTTACGATGTGAGCGATTTGTCGAACATGACAGAATTGGACCGTATTCAATCCTTACCCGGCACTACAGTGATTCCGCACAATGCCCACGTCTACGGGCAATGGGTAGTTACTTCCTATTACACCTCGGGCGTTCAGATAGTGGATGCAAAGTTTCCTGAGCTTCTTGTCGAGGTGGGCTATTACGATACTTCGCCAAATTATTTCGGAAACGGCTTCAACGGAAATTGGGGCGCTTATCCGTATTTCCAATCTGAAAAAATCATTTGTTCCGATATCGAAGAGGGGCTGTTTGTTTTAGAGCCTGAATATGTGAGTGCCTCTCGTGTTCACGTTCAAGTGGTGGACAGCATTACAGGAGCACCCCTGAGCAACGCCATTGTAGAGTTCGACGTTGCGGATATCGACGGCCTCAGTAGCATCGATGGATTAGCGGATTTAGGAACGCCTCTAAGCGGTGGTGACTCTGTGTCCATTTCGCTCAGTGGTTTTGTTACGGCGGACCTGGCCTACAATTGGCTTCCTGGAGTATTTGATACGCTCCGAGTGGCGTTGTTAAACGTCAATAATATTGGTATTGATGACGAGCAGTTGCCTGCAATCACCATGTACCCAAATCCTTCTAATGGATCCATTCACCTTGCTGGTTTAGATCGCGCGAACTATGTGCTAACTGATCTAAGCGGAAGGGTACTAGAAAGAGGCACCGTCCATGAAGAAGTCATGCAGCTACGCGGCAGCTATGCTTCCGGACAATACCTCTTGAAAGTCGTATCGAATAAAGGGATACATTCCTTCCCGCTGATACTACAGCCTTAGAAATTGGTAGTATAGCCTTTCTCTTGGTAGAAGTCTTCAATGATTTCTACGACCTGATCTGCATCGTTGGCGATGCGAATGAGATCTGTGTCGTTAGGGCTGATTTTCCCTGTCCCTTTTAAGGTAGTATCTACCCAATTTTTCAGGCCTTCCCAGAACTCTGCACCGTAGAGGATGATAGGGAAGCGGTCAATCTTACCCGTTTGAACCAGCGTTATCGCTTCAAACAACTCGTCGAGTGTACCAAAACCTCCCGGCATGACTACAAACGCTTGGCTGTATTTGACGAACATGACCTTGCGGGCGAAGAAATAGTCGAAGTTCAGGTTTTTGTCCGGGTCAATGTATGGATTGCTGCTCTGCTCAAAGGGCAAATCGATGTTCAGTCCAACGCTCGGTCCAGATCCTTTTTGGGCACCCTTATTGGCAGCTTCCATAATACCAGGACCGCCACCTGTAATGATGCCAAAGCCCTTTTTCGTCAGTTTCTCGGCGATATCTGTCGCCGCTTGAAGGTATTGCGGCTCAGTAGCGTCCGTTCTTGCCGATCCAAAGATGCTCACACAAGGGCCGATGCGGCGCAGGCTCTCATAGCCTTCCACAAATTCAGACATGATCTTAAACAACGCCCAACTGTCGTCGGATTTAATCTCAGTCCAGGTTTTACGTTTCATTGTATTCATAGGTAATAGGTTTATTACCCAATAAGGTACATAAATCGTACCGACTTCTAGACGCTTACTTTAATTCTGGTGCAAGAAACTGCCCGGTGATGCTGTCCTTGTTTTTCGCGACTTGCTCTGGCGTCCCTGTAGCGACGATTTCACCTCCTCCTGAACCACCTTCTGGTCCTAAGTCAATAATGTGATCCGCTTGTTTGATGACGTCCATATTGTGCTCAATAATCAAGACCGTATTTCCTTGCTCAACCAACTGTTGAATCACTTCCATCAACACACGTACATCTTCAAAATGAAGACCCGTTGTCGGTTCGTCTAGAATGTACATGGTATTGCCCGTATCCTTCTTACTAAGTTCTGTGGCCAATTTTACGCGTTGGGCTTCGCCACCGCTTAAGGTCGTCGAAGGTTGTCCTAGACGTATGTAACCGAGGCCAACATTGACAAGTGTGCTAAGTTTTAACTTGATTTTCGGGACATGCTCGAAAAATCCTAAAGCATCCTCAATACTCATGTCAAGCACATCACTGATGCTCTTGCCTTTGTAGCGAACTTCCAGCGTTTCACGGTTGAAGCGCTTACCTTGACAAGTCTCGCAGTGCACGTAAACATCTGGCAAGAAATTCATTTCAATGACGCGAAGACCACCACCTTCACAAGTCTCACAGCGTCCGCCTTTCACATTGAAAGAGAAACGTCCAGGCTTGTAGCCACGAATTTTACTTTCAGGAAGGTTGGCAAAAAGCTGTCGTATCTCGGACCATACACCAGTATAGGTAGCAGGATTTGAACGCGGGGTACGACCAATCGGACTCTGGTCGATATCGATAATTTTATCAATCTGTTCAGCACCCTCAATACTCTTATACGGCTGTGGTTTCGCCACTGCGCGGAAAATCAGATGGTTCAAGATGGGGTAGAGCGTGCCGTTAATCAGTGTACTCTTACCACTACCGCTAACTCCCGTAATACAAGTCAGAATGCCGAGAGGAATCTTTGCGTTTACATTCTGTAGGTTATTACCAGTGGCTCCTTTGAGCTGAATGTATCCAGTTGGAGTACGGCGCTCTGCAGGCACAGGTACTTCACGAATGCCCTTGAGGTAATCTGCGGTTATACTGCCGGCTTCCCGAATATCTTCGATACCTCCTTGGGCCACAATGTTTCCTCCATGTACTCCAGCCTTTGGACCGATGTCCAAAATGAAGTCTGCAGTTTCAATCATGTCCTTATCGTGCTCTACGACAAGAACACTATTGCCTATATCCCTGAGCTGCTTTAGACTCTGAATAAGTCGTGCATTATCTCGTTGATGCAAGCCAATCGACGGCTCGTCGAGGATATAGAGTACATTGACCAGCTGCGATCCAATTTGGGTGGCCAGTCGAATGCGCTGTGCTTCGCCACCGCTTAGGCTGCGAGCACTACGGTTCAAATTAAGATAGCCCAAACCCACGTCAAGCAAGAAGGCCGTTCTAGCCTTTAGTTCTTTCACGATTTCCTCGGCAATGGTCCATTCCTTTTGGCCTAGTTTCGTTTCAAGACTGTGTACCCAATCTGAGAAATCGACAAGGCTCATGGTGCTGACATCGCTGATGCTTTGTCCAGCAACCTTGAAGTGCAAGCTTTCGCGCTTGAGACGAGCACCTTTACAGCTCGAACATTCCACATTTTCCATGAAATCATCCGCCCAGCGCTGGATAGCACGACTCTTAGCCTCTCGCGATTGTGAACCTATGAAGTTGATCACACCTTCGAAGTTGACCTTGTATTCTTTTGTAACGCCAATAGCTTTGTGGTCAATAGTCATGACCTCATTGGTCCCGTAAAGGATAATATCGAGGGCTTCTTTTGGAATATCCTCGATGGCTGTATCTAAATCGAACCCGTGTTTGAGTGCGATGATTTCTAGTTGGTTGAAAATCCAATTCTTCTTGTATTCGCCAACGGGTGCAAATCCGCCTTTTCGGATGGTAGTTTTTGGATCCGGTATGACCTTATCTAAATTGACTTCCTTTACTGTTCCAAGACCGTCGCATTTTACACAAGCCCCCTTAGGACTGTTGAATGAGAAGGTATTTGGCTCTGGCTCTTGATAGGCAATACCCGTAGTTGGACACATAAGTTGACGCGAAAAATAGGCCAATTCTTGACTGTCCAGATCAATGACTGCGATCGTGCCTTTACCGTGGGCCATCGCCGTTTCAACACTTTGAGCAATCCTATTCTCGGCTGTAGCAGCTACTCGGATACGGTCTACAACAATCTCAATATCGTGCGTCTTGTAGCGGTCCAGTCTAAATCCACTACTTACCTCTACGATCACACCGTCGACGCGGGCGCGGACAAATCCCATTCGAACAATCTGCTCGAACAGCTCGCGGTAGTGCCCTTTTCGAGCGCGCACAACAGGCGCTAGGACGGCAATCCTTTTACCCATAAAACGCTCACCAATAAGCTCGATGATCTGGCTATCGCTGTAGCTGACCATCTGTTCACCGGTCTTATAGCTGAATGCTGTAGAAGCACGAGCATAGAGCAGGCGAAGGAAATCACTTAATTCAGTTACCGTACCCACAGTGGAACGCGGGTTTCTTGAAGTCGTCTTTTGTTCAATAGAAATGACAGGCGACAGTCCTTCAATCTTATCCACTTCAGGGCGCTCCATCGTCCCAAGGAATTGACGTGCATACGAGGAGAACGTCTCCATGTACCTGCGCTGTCCTTCGGCATAAATAGTATTAAACGCCAGCGAGCTTTTTCCCGATCCACTGAGCCCAGTGATGACCACCAAGGCATTGCGGGGGATTTTAACATCCAAATTTCTCAGGTTGTGCGCTTTGGCACCGTAAACTTCAATTTGTTCGCTCATGCTTATTTGGCAACGAGAATAGAGTAGGTATTGTTTGAGCTATTGGTCAATTTTGATGAACGAATCCAAGGATTGTACAATCGTAAATCCTTGTACGTCATCCCGCGTTCTTGTGCCCAATCTACCCAGCTGGCGACTGCACCCTGAACCTGAACCGTATCAAAGTCTGGGAGCGTGTACCCTTCCGTCTGATGGTATACGTAACCGTATTCGCTTAAGTGTTCGTGAATGTGCTTGACTGCAGCCAATCTAAAGATGTAGCGAGCAGTCTCACTGTTCAAGCGTAAATCGTAATAGCTGTTCACCTTTTGCTCCTCCAATCGACGCGCAGTTCCCGCCATTCCCATGTTGTAAGACGCTGCCGCCAAGGTCCAATTCCCAAACTTCCCGTACGCCTCCTTTAAATAAGCACAAGCCACTCGCGTTGCTTTTTCCATGTGGTAACGTTCGTCGACTTCGCTGTTGATAACGAGACCTGCTTCACGACCCGTGGTCTTCATGATTTGCCACGGCCCCGCAGCACCTGCTGGACTGACGATATTCTGCAATCCGCTCTCTATCAGAGCGAGGTATTTAAAATCTTCAGGTATGCCTTCATCGGCAAGGATCGGTGTAATGACCGGAAACCATTTATCGCTTCGCTTAAGCATAAGCAGGTTGTTGCTCTGCCAATAGGAATTCACTAAGATTTCACGATCTAAACTCTCTTGTACATCAAGACGCTCCATAGGCATAGATTCTCCGGCAATACTCATCTGTTCTGGCAATTCAAACGGTTTTACCGTACTTGGACGTGCCTCTATTGGATGAAGTTCGTCAGTGGAAGAGGAGACAATAGCCACTGCTGTCAAGACGATGCCGGCACCGATAAGGGCACTGAGAATATTATTTTTCATAGGTAAACGGGGAGTCGAATGCTTTTAATACCGGGCCTATTTGATCCTTCGCACTCAATTTAGGCGCTGAAACACCCCAATCAATACCAAGGTCAGGATCGTTCCAAAGTAAACTGCCTTCATGCTCGGGGCTGTAGGTATCCGTGCACTTGTAGAGAAATACCGTATCGTTTTCTAGTGTTGCAAATCCATGCGCAAAACCGGGCGGTATCCACAACATTTTTTTGTTTTCACCACTGAGTTCAATGCTGTAGTGCTCTCCGTACGTTGGGGATCCTTTTCTGATGTCCACGGCTACGTCTAATACGCGGCCTTTCTGAACACGTACCAACTTCCCTTGTGCTTTTGGCGGCGCTTGAAAATGCAGGCCGCGTACAACACCTTCACCGGAAAAGCTCTCGTTGTCTTGCACGAAATCGGCAGAAATACCGGCACGCTCAAAATGGTCCTTGCTGTACGACTCAAAGAAATAGCCTCTATGGTCACCAAAGACACGCGGTTCGATTACGAATAGATCGGGAATGGGTGTAGGAACGATTTTCATATACCCAAAAATAAACGGATAAGTACTAAACGAGTACTGGGTCCACCTTTTCTTTCAGCAAATTTGAAATTTGTGTGCTGTGCGATGAAAAGCTGAGGTGGGTTGCGCCCTCGAGGATCCAAAATCTGTCTGTAGAAGGCTTTTGGAGCGTGAAGACTGGGTCCAATTCACCAAGGATAGTATCTACCGGTGCCAATGGGGTAGGACGCTGCCATTTCAGGACGGCTTTAATGACCCAACGGTAGTACTGACATTCGAACTGCTCCATAGTCTCCAACATGAGGTCTAAGGTTCTTGAAGGTTGGCTGTTCAGACGGGCAATGAATTTGATCATTCTGATGATGCTTCCCTCTGGGGCCCAGTTCAATACTCCTGTTGCTGCTAAGTTTCTATACAATGGTCTTAACTGTGCTTCGTGGTGCAATGAGTTGAGTAATACAACGCGTTGAACTTTGTTTCTAGAGGCCCAATCTTGAGCAACAATTCCACCGAAACTGTAGCCGAAAAGCAAGTCATTTTCTTGGATAGGATATCTATCTAAAAGCCTGTCTGCGTAGGCCGAGAGCGATTCGTTTTGCAAAGGTTCAATCCATTCCAAATACGTAGCATTCCAAGGAAATCTAAACGATTTGAAAATCCTTGAATCTGCACCCATACCTGGAAGTACCCAAACTCTACAATCTGACATTAGCCAATTTTTTGCTCTATTATAGTATATACAAGTGGATGAATAGATTTGTTCGCGGCAATAATGCTTTCTGAGGCAACAGGGACATTATTGTTTGAAAAATCGGTCACGATACCACCTGCTTCTCTAACTAAGACCACGCCCGCAGCCACATCCCAAGGGCTTAAACCGTATTCAAAATAACCGTCAAAACGACCACAGGCCGTGTAGGCTAGGTCCACTGCAGCTGTTCCAATGCGTCGCACTCCTCTTGTGTGCTGATACATGTGTGCTAGCGTGTCTTGGAAGCCCTGCAGCTTTGAAAAGTTGTAATAGGGAAATCCTGTGGCAAGAAGCGTGTCTTCGAGTCGCTCGCTTGTTGTGGTAGATATACGCGTTCCATTTAAGTAAGCACCACCGCCTTCGTAGGCTGTAAAGCATTCGTCCATTCCCGCCTCATAAACAACACCTAAAACAGGCCAGCCCTCTCTTAATAGCGCAATACTTACGCTGTATATCGGGAGCCCATGCACGAAGTTGGTCGTGCCATCTAATGGGTCTATGACCCAAGTGTACTGCGAATCTGTTTTCTGCGTGGTAGTTTCCTCTTCGGTGAGAAATCCTGCTTCTGGAAAAACTTCCATTAACTTTTGAACGATGAGTTCTTCAGTGGATCTATCTACATCGCTAACGAGCGCATTCATGCTCTTGAGCTCGACCACAGATCGGTCGAAGGTGCGTTGTCTTTTTCTTAGATATGTACCAGCCTCTTTAGCAACTAAGGAAGCTTTTTCAGTGAGGACGCTGAGGTCTATCATAGTAATTCTTTCGCCGTATGTTTTAGTCGAATGGTTTTACAGAGCGATTTAAGATTGCTGCCGTCGGTATTTGTGTCGCCATAAATTTCCATGACAGCAGACCTGTTTTCAGGTTCAAATCCAACCATGCCAATGAACAATCCTTCGCGAATTTTGAAAAGCCTGGCTTCGTTTACCATACCATCATTCACCTGTCCTTCAGAGACAAATTGCCAGAAGTTGGAAAACTCCCGTTCGCTACAGAGCGGTTTATATTCTAGAAAAATCAGTGGCATTGGCGGTGCGGCTTTCTACCTCTAAGGTAACAAATCCTTCGTCGCAAATGCCTGAAAGACAAAAAGTTTTGGTTTTATTTGCTAATTCAGGGTCCCAAAATGTTCGTACTCTAACGTAATTGTCTGAATACCCGTACATATACCCTTCTCTGTTTTCGCCTTCAAATAAAATCGGGCGTCGTTTACCCAACTGGCTTTCGTAAAAAGCTCTTTTCTTCTTCTCGCTGAGAATTCGCAGCATTTTGTTGCGTCTTTTTCGCTCGGGAATTGGCACAACTCCCTCCATACCAGCAGCTAAGGTGTTTGCCCTCTCTGAGTATGTGAATACATGGAGGTAACTGATATCTAGCTCGTTCAAGAAGTTGTAGGTCTCTAAAAACAATTCTTCTGTTTCTCCTGGAAAGCCAACTATGACATCTACACCGATACAAGTGTCTGGATTCGCAGCTTTGATGGTTTCTACACGTTGCCTGTAAAGTCCACTCATATACCTGCGCTTCATCAACTTCAAGAGGGTATCACTGCCGCTTTGAAGTGGAATGTGAAAGTGCGGTACAAACTTCTTACTTCGATGGGTGAATTCGATAATCTCGTTGCGCAGCAGGTTAGGCTCTATACTCGAAATACGCATGCGATCTACATCTACCCGTTGATCGAGTGCTTCGACGAGTTCCATGAACGTATTTTCGTGACGCTTGTTGCCAAATTCGCCCTTTCCATAATCGCCCACGTTTACGCCGGTGAGTACAATTTCTGGAATGCCCTTTTCTGCAATCTCTTGCGCTCTTGAGACTACATTTTCTAGCGTATCGCTCCGTGAAATACCACGAGCAAGTGGAATGGTGCAGTAGGTACACTTATAATCACAGCCGTCTTGAACTTTGAGAAACGCCCTAGTTCTATCTCCAGCGCTGTAGGAGCTTACGAAAGTATTTGCCTCACCAATCTCACAACTGTGCATCTGTGCGGGGCCTTCGGTTTTCTCAAGTGCTCCAAGGAATTGCGTGACATTAAATTTTTCAGTGGCTCCAAGCACTAGGTCTACGCCTGGCATTTCCATGATTTGCTCGGGTTTGAGCTGGGCATAACATCCAACAATTACGACGAATCCATCCGGATTTGCCCGCAAGGCACGCCCAACGATATTTCTACATTCTCGGTCCGCATTTTCGGTAACCGAGCAGGTATTAATCACGTAAACATCAGCAGCTTCTTTGAACCCTACTTCTTCAAATCCATTGTTTCTGAAATCTTTTGCAATGGTTGAGGTTTCGGCGAAGTTGAGCTTACAGCCTAGGGTGTGAAAAGCAACAGAAGGCATTATATCAGGTTTACTTCTGGTTCGAGTTGAATACCAAATCTATTGTAGACATCCTCCATGATAGATGTTGCCAGCGAATGAATTTCCTCACCGGTAGCTTGCCCGTAGTTGACAAGCACCAACGCTTGATGCTTGTGTACACCAGCATCTTTTTTGCGATATCCTTTCCAGCCGCATTGATCAATGATCCAACCGGCTGCGAGTTTTGTTCCGCCTTCGGCAGGGTAGGACGGCATATTTGGATAACGTTCTTTTAATTCTTCAGCTTTTTCCGTGCTAACCACTGGATTTTTAAAGAAAGAACCGCTGTTTCCTATTTCATTTGGATCAGGCAATTTGCTTTGACGAATGGCCACAACCACATCGCTGATCTGCTTTGGTGTAGGCTCTTTAATGCCGCGCTCCTCCAGCTCTGAAGCAATTGCACCATAATCCGTGCGAATACGATGGTTTCTTTTGGTCAATTCTAGGGTTACCCTCGTTATGATGGCCTTTCCCTTCCAGTCATTTTTAAAAATGCTGTTTCGGTAACCAAATTTTGCTTCTTCTTTATTCAAGTGGAAAAACGAACCGTCTTCAACCATGACCCCTTCGCAATTGACGAAAACATCTTTGAGTTCAACACCGTAGGCTCCAATATTTTGAACGGGTGCAGTACCGCAATTTCCTGGGATTAAGCTTAGGTTTTCAATTCCTCCAAGACCCTGCATCAACGTCCACAAGACTACTTCGTGCCAGTTTTCACCTGCCCCAAAGCGGATGTGCACTTTATCATCGTCTTCATAAACTACGCGACGTCCGTGAATGTCTACCTTGAGTACATCTCCCGGCACATCTTGCGTCAAGAGCATATTTGAACCACCGCCTAGAACAAGAGTAGGGGCACCGTGGTGCTTCACATAGTTCGCAATTTCATCTGCGCTATGTGCCCATATCAATCGACTCGCTTTCTGGTCAATACCAAAAGTGTTGAGTTTCGCTAGGCTTTGGTTTATCTGAACAATCACAGTAGGTTATCTAGTGGTGTGTGGGTAAACTTCTAATGCAGCTTTTAAGATAGCAATACAATCCTTTAACGCCTCTGTATTTAAAACATAGGCTAGACGCGCTTGATTCGCTCCTAATTCTGGTTTGGCGTAAAAGCCCGCTGCAGGGGCCATCATCAATGTTTTGCCTTCATGATTGAACTCACTCAATAGCCACTGTGCAAAGTGTTCAGCGCTTTCCACGGGGAAAGAAGCTACTGCGTAAAATGCGCCCTTGGGCTTTGGACAGAAAACTCCGTCAATGCTGTTGAGTCCTTCGACCAATACATTACGACGTTCTACATATTCTGCATTTACCTCGTCAAAATAGCGCTGTGGCGTTTTTAATGCAGCTTCGCTGGCAATCTGTGCATAAGTAGGCGGTGAAAGTCTGGCTTGTGCAAACTTCATCGCAGTCGCCATAAAGTCTTTATTCTTGCTGACTAAACAGCCTATTCTTGCACCACACATGCTGTAGCGTTTTGAAAAGCTGTCCACAACTATGGCGTTGTTCTCAAGACCTTCCATGCTAAGAATGCTGTGGTGAGCCTCGCCGTCGTAGGTGAACTCTCGGTACACTTCATCAGCGATTAGGAACAGGTCGTGTTTGAGTACGATTTCTTTTAGTTGCTCTAGCTCTTCCTTGCTGTACAAGTAGCCGGTTGGATTGCCTGGGTTACAAATGAGGATGCCTTTCGTTCTTTCGGTGATGGCCTGCTCAAACAATTCCACAGGCGGCAGGGCAAAACCATTTTCAATATTGGCTTCGACTGGTACGACTTTAACTCCGCTCGCTGTAGCAAAACCATTGTAGTTGGCATAGAAGGGTTCTGGGATGATAATTTCATCACCTTCATCCATTGCAGATCCAAAAGTGAATAATAAAGCTTCTGATCCTCCTGTGGTGACAATGATTTCATCGGTGTTTACCGGAAGATTTTTACCGTGGTAATAGTTCGACAGTCCTTCTCTCAAGGAAGCAAATCCTGCGCTGTGGCTGTAGGCCAACACTGGTACGTCGGCCTCTTTTATGGCTTGCTGTGCCTCCAAAGGTGTCTGAATATCGGGTTGGCCAATATTTAGATAGTACACCTTGTTGCCGTTGCGCTCAGCTTGTTCTGCGAACGGAACTAATTTGCGGATAGGGCTGGAAGGCATGCTGGTGCCTTTCTTCGAAATTGATGGCATTGCTGTTTGTTTTGGTACTAAAAAAGCCCCGCAAAAATACGGGGCTTTCTTGAAATTATTGGGACGTAATCCTGCCTTATTTGGCAATCACACTACCGCCTTGTTTGGTAGGCGTAGTTTTCTGAGCCGCAGGATTCATGACTTGTCCTTTGATGGTAAGCACAACTGTTTTGTTCGTTGCGTTAGAATTTACGGTCACAGTCTTGTGGAAATTACCCATACGGTTTGTATCGTATTTCACCGTGATGTTTCCTTCTGCTCCTGGAGCGATTGGTTCACGCGTCCATTTTGGAGTAGTACAACCACAAGAGGCACGTACAGAATTCAAAACCAACGGCTCTGTACCTTCGTTTTTAAATTTGAATACACGAGTTCCATTCGCACCTTTTTCGATCTTACCGTAGTTGATCACTTTTTCAGCGAATTGGATTTTTGCACCTTCCGTAGGTTGCTCTTGCGCTTGTGCAGCGAATCCGAATAGCGCCACAGCTAGAGTTAGGATGAATTTTTTCATGTTCAATTTCATTGTTTGAGAGTTTCAAATGTACTTCGAAAGCGATGGCTTTCAAAGGAAATTAACAATCTCTTAGCCTATGGGTTCATTGGATGCTTGCAGGCGCTTATTTTTGCAACTTATAATTAGAACGACTTCCATGCGCGAAATTGGAAAATACACCCCGGGAGAAATTGAATCTAAGTGGTACAGCCACTGGCTAGACAACAAATACTTTCATGCCGAAGTATCTGATAAAGAGCCGTATACAATCGTAATCCCGCCGCCAAATGTCACAGGTGTACTTCACATGGGACACATGCTTAACAATACCGTTCAGGATGTTCTAATTCGTCGTGCTCGCATGCTTGGTTTGAACGCATGTTGGGTACCGGGTACCGACCACGCGTCTATTGCAACGGAAGCCAAGGTGGTTAAACGCCTGCGCGAACAGGGCATTAAAAAGTCAGATTTGTCGCGCGAGGATTTCTTGAAACACGCCTGGGATTGGACCGACGAATACGGCGGTATCATCCTAAAGCAGTTGCGCCGCCTAGGAGCTTCATGCGATTGGGACCGCACGGCATTTACTTTGGACGAAGTGCGCAGCGAGCAAGTGATCGATGTATTTATCGACTTGCACCAGAAGGGCATGATTTACCGCGGATTGCGCATGGTGAACTGGGATCCAGTAGCATTAACAGCAGTGTCGGACGAGGAAGTCATCCACAAGGAGGAGAACAGCCGTCTGTACTACATGACCTACAAGATCGAAGGATCAGATGAGGCGCTGCAAGTGGCTACGACGCGTCCTGAAACCATTTTTGGTGATACAGCGGTTTGTGTGAATCCTGAAGATGAGCGCTACCAGCATTTGAAAGGCAAGAAGGCCATCGTTCCTTTAGTAGGGCGTGCGGTACCGATTATTTTCGACGAGTACGTGGATATCGAATTTGGTACGGGAGCGCTAAAGGTGACCCCGGCACACGATACAAATGACCAAATGTTGGGCGAGAAGCACAACTTAGAAGTCATCGATGTATTCGATCAACACGCAGCACTGAACGAGCACGGCGGTGAATTTGCCGGATTGGATCGATTTGATGCGCGTAAAAAAGTAGCCAAAGCCCTAGAAGAGGCAGGCCTATTGGTTGAGACCAAGGACCTCAGAAATAAAGTCGGACGCAGCGAGCGTACCGATGCAGTGATTGAGCCGCGCTTGAGTATGCAGTGGTTCTTGAAAATGTCGGATTTGGCTAAGCCGGCCATTGACGGTGTAAAATCAAAGGACATTACGCTGCATCCGCCGCACGCTGAAAAGACCTACCTCTACTGGATGGAGAACATCAAGGATTGGTGTATTTCACGTCAGCTTTGGTGGGGACATCGCATTCCTGCTTGGTACGATGCAGAGGGCAATGTAGCCGTGTGTAAGACCAAAGAAGAAGCCGTTGCAGCCCTCGGCACTGATGCGGTACACCAAGACGAAGATGTCATGGATACGTGGTTCAGTTCTTGGCTATGGCCGTACAGCGTATTCTCTGGAAATCAGGAAGAGGAAGATTACTTCTACCCAACCAATACTCTGGTTACAGGACAGGATATCATTTTCTTCTGGGTAGCCCGTATGATTATGGCAGGGTACGAGTTCAAAGGAAAGCGCCCGTTCAAGGATGTGTACTTCACTGGTATGGTGCGTGATAAGAAGCGTCGTAAGATGTCGAAATCTCTGGGCAATAGCCCAGATCCGCTAGATCTTATCGATAAATACGGTGCCGACGGTGTCCGTGTAGGTATGCTCATGACTGCGCCTGCAGGAAACGATTTATTGTTTGATGAAGACCTCTGTTCTCAAGGTTCGTTCTTCGCCAATAAGGTGTGGAATGCCTTCCGTTTGGTAGGCATGTGGGAAGCTGGTTCCCAGGGCATGAGTGCTTCAGAATCACTATCGGTACAGTGGATGCGCAACCGCATTGGTGAAGCCCTTGTAGAGCTTGAAAGCAGCTTTGAAAAATACCGATTGTCGGAGGCATTGATGACGACTTACAAGCTGGTTTGGGACGATTTCTGTTCGTGGTACCTAGAAATGGTGAAACCTGCGAAGGGCGAACAAATCTCAGCCGAAGCGTTGGATGCGACCAAATCAATCTTCAACACCTTGTTGGAAATTATGCATCCGTTCATGCCGTTTATTACAGAAGAATTGTGGCAGAACCTCGCAGATCGTAAAGAAGGGGAGACCATTAATTTCGCTACTTGGCCTACTCTCAAGGTAGAAGATCAGGCGATCTTAAAATCCTATGCGCACTTCGCTGAAGTCGTAAGTGGTGTTCGTACGGTACGCAATGAAAATGGAATTGCTCCGAAAGAGGTGTTGACCATCGAGATTGCCGAGGGTACGGCGCACGATGCAGCCTTCGACGCGCTCATCATGAAGCTTGCCAATGTTGAGGCTATTGTTGAGGTTAAAGAGGTGAAGAAATCCGCCTTTAGCTTTGTGGTTGGTGGAATCAATTACACTATCCCGGCAGATGCCTTTGTTAACGTCGAAGACGAGATTGCCAAGCTAGAAGAGGAATTGGCCTATACCCAAGGTTTCTTGAAAAGCGTCGAGAAAAAACTCAGTAATGAGCGCTTCGTTTCTAACGCGCCTGAGGCTGTTGTTGCCTCGGAACGTAAAAAGCAAGCGGATGCCGAAGGTAAAATAGCCTTGATTACGCAACGCTTAGAGGCCTTAAAAGGATAACCATGAGCCAAGACCTAAACGCCGGAATTCATAGCCACATTGCAGGACTCGAGAAGAAAACGGGCCAGCCCATTTCGTACTGGGTGGATATGGTTCGCTCTTGGAACGAGCCGAAGCACATGGCCAATGTCAAGCGCTTGAAAGAGGAATTCGGTATTGGTCACGGACATGCGAATATGGTGGTTCACCTGACCAAGGAGAATACCTCCTTGCACATGGACGAAAGCCAAGTTGAGGATAGCGTTTTTAAGGGTAAAGAGCATTGGAAACCGTTATTCCAGCGCATCGTTGAGGGCTTAGAAGCCACCGGTTTGGAATTTGAGCTCAGCGGTAAAAAGAAATATTACAGCATTCGGACCTCAAAACAAGTAGGGTGTTTAGTGCCGGCCACCAAAGGCAGGTTTGAAGTTTGGATAAATGTCAAAGGGCAGGAGCCAATAGGAAATCTGCAACACATGAAAGCGGGGAGTATGTGTTCGCATGCTATCCATCTCACTGAGGAGGATGCGGATATTTCAGAAGTGCTTCTCTGGCTTGAAAGGGCAATTCAAAGGACTTTATAACATAAAAGCCCGGCGCGCAGCGCCGGGCTTTTTGATTGCAGGGGTACAACTACCTGCATGAATGGGCCCTCGAATAAATAACCACAAACACTCACATCAAAACGAGCCCATTCTCCATACTATTTTGCCTCAATGGCTAGCGTATACACCGCTTTACATACTCTTCTTGCAGGCTCTCCTTTAGCGCGTTTACTTACATAAACTTTCAGATCCACCTGTTTTTTTCCATTTGGAGCGAAGTTGCTCTCTACGAGTAAATCTTCACCTAACTGTGCATTGCTGTAGAGCTTTAAATCAATGTTCTTCACCTTATCGCGGTAACGATCATCAAGCATTAATGATTTGAGACGTTCGCTTTTGATTTCGTTCATGGTATCCATAAGATTCCAAACGGTAAGCATTCCTTGAGTATCAACCATGTTGCCATTGATGCTCAATTGCTTTCTCGTTTTTAACGGACCTGCTTTTCTTACGGTGGTGAAGAAATTTTTCATTTCGTTCAAATTGTAGACATAAAAAAAGCGCCCTCACATGGTGAAGGCGCTTTCTATATCCTGGGTTGTATAATTTAAATCTCTATGCCTTCACAATATGGTATACACAACCCTTCCACACATAAATGCGGTTATTAAAGGTTGCTGTATGAATAAATTGCTGTTGCATAATGCTAATGTAGTATTTCTATTGGTAACGCAAAAGCGGTGCCAAATATTTTACAAGTCTTGTTTCAAGTGTTTAATTTTTCCTTGATTGGGACCAGATCTGCCACATTTTACCTGGCTTTTGACCTTGAAGTTTACGGTGCAAACTTTGTGAAGCAGGCCTTGGATTACTCATTGCAGCAAATGCTTGAAGGGTCTGTGTAGCTTCTCTTCCAAGACCGTTGAGATTCTGGGGTGTATACTTTTTGTCCAATTTTTTCAACGCATTCATAGAAGCATAAACATCACCTCGAACGCGTTCAACCTCTGCAAGGCGTAGCGCTGCACTAGTATTTCTTGGACTCATCGATAGTACCTGATTGTACAATCGGCTTGCCTCTGCATAATTCCCTTCAATCCTACGAATCTGGGCCAATTGGTTCAAACTTAAAATATGATTAGGATGAATTTCAAGCGCTTGCTCAAAAGCTGCTGCACTCTTTTTAAGTATTCCTGCATTCGGCTTCTGACCGCCAGAGATTAAGATTCCAAGCCCTTCGAAATACGGCATTGGATTGTTGTAAATATCCATTTCGAAGAAAGTACCAGTGGCAGCAACACTGTTTTGTACCATAGCACGAGTGTTTCGCTTCATGTATCCGTCTAAAGCCTGCGCTGCCTCTTTTTCTCCGCCTACTCTTGCTACACTCACTGCAACCGTAAAGACCAGAGCTACGGCGGATAACCCCATGGATAGTGGCTTTCCTGCTTCGTAAACGGATTTGCTTCGGCTGGCCAAATAGCCCATAGCCACTGCAAATGGAACAAGTAGCGTCGTCCTTTCAAGCGGAAATTCACCGAAGCCGTATGCACCGAATGCAACTATGGTTAAGCCAAAGAGTAACTGTTCCTTCGTCTTCAATAAGTGGAGTAGTGCCAAAAGCATCATACCTATAAAAAATAGGGCTCCAATACCTGTCTCACTCAACAGCCAAAGAATATCATTGTGCGGTCTTAGAATGGATGTGGTGCCATTCATAACACTTTCATTGGTCCCCTTAAGTCCTGTTGCAGGGTATTCAATTTTCCATTGACCGCCGCCCACTCCAGAGATAGGGTTGTCTAAGAACATTTCCTTTGAAGCCTTCCAATAGTGCATCCTGCTCTGGATAGTGCTACTGTCGAACACCTTTTCAGCCCCACCAAAAACAATTGCGATGCCCACACCTACCACAAGTACTGCAAGAGCAATCAAACTTTGGTTTCGGTAAGTACTGTCTTTCTGTGCGGCATAAACGCCTGCTGCTACTAATGCCATTAAGGCTGCTGCAAGCCACACACCGCGGGTTCTCAAAAAGAGTATTTCAAACAATGCTAATCCAACGGCGATTCTTTGCAGCCAAGTTCCTAATGTTTCAGGAAGACGCACCGCAAGAGCGGCAGGGATCAGCATCAATAATGTAGCCGCTGCGTAGTTTTTATGCGCAAAGAGCTTACCGCTGGCTAAATAGATATCACCTTCTTTATACGCTTCACCTAGGGAAGGCAGAATACTTAAGGCGGCGATTAAAAGCGCGAATTGGGCACCGATACCAAAGGCTTTTAATGTGCCTTTTTCATCGTTACGAAATGCCTCTGCCGAAATGACCATTGTCCCAAAGAGCAAGGACATCCGTGCGATGTGGCCGTAAAGTTCACTCGGCGCATTAACACTTCCAAGTTTTACCAAAGGCCAAGCGACTAATCCAAAAGCCAGAATTTCAAGCATGCTTAGGCGGCTTTTCAAGTTTTTGATTCCCATACCTAAAGCGATAATTGCAATGAATCCTGCCACGGCCATTCGTTGCCATAAACCAATGTCTTGGAGGTCGTTACTTATAGCGATTAGAACTACCGCGGGTAAATAGAAAAAAGGAGACTGAAAGACCTTCATGTTTTTTGGGTTTGCCGTGAAGATAGCAAAAGAATCATTGGCACTTCTGATGTATCTTTAAGGACCCAAATACATCACAGAACCATGGATACCCCAGCTCCATACGTACCAAAAAACAAGGTACGCATCGTCACTGCGGCTTCGCTTTTTGACGGTCATGATGCAGCCATTAATATTATGCGACGCATCATTCAAAGTACCGGATGTGAGGTTATACACCTCGGTCACGACCGTTCCGTTGAGGAGGTAGTGAATACGGCCATCCAAGAAGATGCCAATGCCATTGCCATGACCTCTTACCAAGGCGGGCACATTGAGTACTTCAAATACATGTACGATCTCTTGCAAGAAAAAGGCGCCGGCCACATCAAGATTTTTGGTGGTGGAGGCGGTACCATCTTGCCGGAAGAAATTGAAGAACTCCACGCTTACGGCATTACTCGTCTGTATCATCCTGATGACGGCCGAAAGATGGGCTTACAAGGAATGATCAATGACCTCGTTGAGAAATCTGATTTTTTGGTTGGCGAAGAGGTCCCAGGCAAAATAGATGCTCTTGCCGAAGCAGACCATGCAACCATCGCACGATGGATTAGTGCTGCTGAGAATTGTGGTGAACAACACGCAAAGGAAATAGAACTGATTACTGCCAAGGCAGAGACTATTAAAACGCCTATTCTCGGTATCACCGGTACGGGCGGAGCAGGAAAGAGCTCAATGGTCGACGAGCTGGTTCGTCGCTTTACTATGGATTTCAATGATAAGCGAATTGCGGTAGTATCGGTAGATCCTTCGAAAAGAAAGACCGGCGGTGCCTTATTAGGGGACCGCATTCGTATGAACGCCATCAAACACGGTAATGTGTTTATGCGTTCCTTGGCCACCCGCCAGGCAAATTTAGCCCTCAGTGCCCATGTGCAGAATGCGTTGGATATTTTGAAAGTGGCCGGGTTCGACCTCATTATTCTTGAAACCTCGGGCATCGGGCAGAGCGATACTGAAATTCTAGACCACAGCGATGCTAGCTTGTATGTGATGACGCCGGAATACGGCGCCGCGACGCAGCTGGAGAAGATCGACATGTTGGATTTTGCCGACCTCATTGCCTTGAATAAATTCGACAAACGCGGCGCCTTGGATGCCCTGCGTGATGTCAAAAAGCAATACCAGCGTAACCATAACCTTTGGGAGGCAGATCCCGAAAGTATGCCGGTCTATGGCACCATTGCGAGTCAGTTCAATGACCCGGGTACAAATTCATTGTACAAGGCCATCATTGAAATGCTTAATTCCAAAGCAAATGCCGGGTTTGAGAGCAGCTATGCCATTTCGGGTGAGATGAGCGAGAAGATATTCATCATCCCTCCGAAACGCACGCGTTACCTCAGTGAGATCTCTGAAAGTCACCGTATTCACCGCGAGCAAATAAGCGCGCAGATTGAGGTGGCAGATAAACTATATGCCTTGCACCGCTCCATTCAGACCTTGGAGGATCAGGAGCTCAAAGTCCAACTGCAAGCGAGCTTTGACCGAATTAAGATGGACCTAGATCCGCATCATTGGGAAAAGCTTCAGCAGTGGGAACAAACGGTCAAGCGCTACAAGGATCCGGTGTATACTTTCCAAGTTCGCGGCAAGGACATCAACATCAAAACCCACACGGAGAGTTTATCTCATACACAGATTCCAAAAGTGGCATTGCCTAAATACCGAAGCTGGGGAGATATTCTTCGTTGGTTGTTGCTAGAAAATGTACCGGGTGAATACCCATATACTGCGGGTATCTATCCGTTCAAGCGTGAAGGCGAGGACCCGACGCGAATGTTTGCAGGGGAAGGCGGCCCAGAACGCACGAACAAACGTTTCCATTACGTGAGCCTAGGTATGCCGGCCAAACGACTTTCGACGGCCTTTGATAGTGTTACGCTCTATGGTAATGATCCGGATCGACGCCCAGATATCTATGGGAAGATTGGGAATTCTGGGGTAAGCATTTGTTGTCTAGACGATGCGAAGAAGCTGTACAGCGGTTTCCGACTCACTGATGCAACAACTTCGGTTTCGATGACCATCAACGGTCCGGCACCAATGCTCTTGGCCTACTTCATGAATGCTGCTGTGGATCAGGAATGTGAGATCTACATCAAAGAGCATGGTTTGGAGTCTAAGGTAGAAGCGGTAAAGAAAGCTCAATACGACGACCGCGGTATTGCCCGCCCAGCGTATCAAGGAGAGCTGCCCGAAGGCAATGATGGCCTAGGATTGCTATTGCTAGGAGTTACCGGTGATGAGGTTCTTGACGCCAAAACCTATGGAGAGATCAAGGCCAGAACGTTGAATACTGTACGCGGTACCGTGCAAGCGGATATTCTCAAGGAAGACCAGGCACAAAACACGTGTATTTTCTCGACTGAGTTTGCCCTGCGTTTGATGGGCGATGTACAGAGTTATTTCATCGATTGGCAGGTGCGCAACTTCTACAGCGTAAGTATCTCAGGATACCATATTGCGGAGGCAGGAGCGAACCCGATCACCCAGTTGGCGTTCACGTTGGCCAACGGTTTTACCTACGTTGAGTACTATTTGAGCCGCGGTATGGACATCAATAAGTTTGCGCCGAACTTGAGTTTCTTCTTCTCGAATGGAATTGATCCAGAATATGCGGTCATAGGTCGAGTGGCACGTCGTATTTGGGCCAATGCTATGAAGAACAAGTATGGGGCCGATGCGCGTTCCCAAATGTTGAAGTACCACATTCAGACTTCGGGCCGCAGTTTGCACGCTCAAGAGATTGATTTCAACGATATCCGTACGACACTTCAGGCGTTGTATGCCATTTACGATAACTGTAATTCGCTGCACACGAATGCCTACGACGAGGCGATCACTACGCCGACAGAGGAGAGTGTGCGCCGTGCGATGGCCATCCAGTTGATCATCAACAAGGAATTGGGCTTGGCGAAAAATGAGAATCCTATTCAGGGTGCCTTCATTATTGAGGAATTGACGGATTTGGTCGAGGAGGCCGTTTTGCAGGAGTTTGACCGCATTACAGAACGCGGCGGCGTCCTAGGTGCCATGGAGACCATGTACCAGCGTGGAAAGATCCAAGAGGAGAGCTTGCACTACGAGATGTTGAAGCATACCGGGGAGTTCCCAATCATTGGAGTCAATACCTTCTTGAACAAAAAGGGTTCCCCAACCATTGTTCCTGCGGAGGTTATTCGCGCTACAGTAGAGGAAAAGGAATACCAAATTGGAATGCTTCAAGCTTTGCACGAAGGCAAAGCAGAATTGGCCCAAGAAAGTATTTCAAGAATTCAAGATGCTGCCGTAAATAATGCCAATATATTTGACGAATTAATGGAAGCGTCCAAGCATTGTTCGTTGGGCGAGATTACTAATGCGCTGTTTGAAGTAGGTGGACAGTATAGACGAAATATGTAAATGAAATTACTCTCTTTTAATGTGAATGGCGTTCGTGCCGCTGCAGGTAAAACTTTGATTGAAGACCTTCATCGTTTGGATTGCGATGTAGTCGGGTTGCAAGAAACGAAGGCCACGCCGGAGCAAGTAAAAGAGGCATTAGCAGACCTCCAAGGCTACCATATTTATGCGTTTAGCGCAGAGAAGAAAGGATACAGTGGAACAGCCATTCTTTCCAAGACTGAGCCTCTTTCGGTGGTTATGGGAATTGGTATACCCGAACACGACAACGAAGGTCGAGCGATTACTGCGGAATATGAGGACTTTTACTATGTAACCACTTACGTTCCCAACTCTAGTAGTGGACTAAAGCGTATCGATTACAGAACCAAAGAATGGGACGTTGCGTTTTTAGCCTATTTGAAGAAATTAGAAGAGAAAAAACCGGTCGTGGTTTGTGGCGATTTGAATGTTGCGCATCAAGCGATAGACTTGAAGAATCCAAAATCGAATTACAACAAAACACCTGGCTATACACAAGCTGAGATTGACGGCATGACGACGATGATTGAAGCTGGTTTTGTAGATACTTTCAGAACGTTGTATCCAGATACGGTCAAATACAGTTGGTGGAGTTACCGCGGTGGTGCTCGTGCGAAAAATGTTGGCTGGCGATTGGACTACTTTATGGTCAGTTCAGGATTCATGGGCCGAGTACAGGATTCACAAATCTTAAATGATGTAATGGGCAGCGATCATTGTCCCGTTATGTTGATTTTGGACTAGACCTCCAGGTTAAGGTTATCCTAGCGTACAGAGAACTTCGCAATACCCGCTTCACATTTTAAGACATAGGTGCCCGTAGCTAGGGAAGGGGGCAAGGCCAATTGGCTAAAGCCGTTTTCGTGAGAAACTGTACTCGAAGTAATTAACCGTCCTTTAAGATCACTGATTTCATAGGCCAATTCTTTTTGGTCCAACGAACTTTCAATTTTTAAATACCCATCAGTAGGATTTGGAAATACTTTAAATCCTTGTCCTTGGGATTCTTCGAGCGATAAGGTTGAGGTATTTACGACGTAGTAGTAACGCGCAACGTGCTGCGGTCTAAAGCGAATATTACCAACTCCTGTATTTCCAAGGGCCTGTGTAGTAGCATTGGCTATCGGTACCCCAGTCTTCCACTTGAGGTTCGGACTTTCGGCTACAGTCATCTGATTTCCCGGCAATCCATTCAAATCACTGTCTAACCCACCGTTGTTTGCGTTAGTATTGAAGGAGATGGTCACCTCGAAAGGCAATTCAGTTTCATAATCAATCGGTGGATCATGACTTCCTTCATATCCTATGAAATAAAAATGATCTCTGCTGGTGGCTCCATTGCTCGGGTAATTACCTGCGGTGTAATGATGCCAAACGTAAAATGTACCGTTCAGACCTGTTGTATTGGGTTTTGGAGTGATTTTAACTCCCGTTCTTGGCAATGTTTTAGTCCCGTTTAAGTCTGCCCATTTGAAGGTGTCATATACTGAGGTGCCTAAGGATTCTGCACTATCATTAGTGCTGAGCCAGAAGTCTTGACCTGTTCCCAAATTCAACGCTTGTGAAGTAAAGGTTGAGTCTACGCTTGAAGCGGGGTAATCTGAAGAGTTGCCGAGTACAACTTTACCGCCATAGCCATAATTATAGCTATGCTTATATACAACCATTGGTGTAGTCTCTTGTGAAGCCTCGTAATTCCCTGTATGAGCGCTGAGGTGGTGAATGTTGACCTGTTTATTGGCATTGGCCCAATCTGCATTTTCGGGATAGTTTAACTCCACCCAAGCACCGTGATATCCTGGATTGTAGATCCAATCGTTCCAGAACTTCTCGAGCGATATCCCTGTAGAGCTTTCAAAAGAGCTCTTGAAGCCTGCGGCGTCATAATTTCCAAAAGTATTGCCAGCTATGAGTTCTTTTGAAGCGTGACTAAATAGGCTATCTCCCAAGAACTCGCGAAGGTTATGAGCGACCATGGCACCTTTCTGGTAGGTGTGGGTGCCGTAGGTTTGGTTTTGATTGACACCGCTCAGTGCCAGATGTCCACCGTCGTTTTGACGGGCCTGTTTCAAAACAAGCGCTTGGTTATTCTGCACAGTCTGTACATATTTTGACCGGCTGTAGACCTTTTCTTCATAAAAGTGTGATCCGAATTCAGCGAAGCCTTCGTTGATCCACATGTCTTCTGCAGTTTTTGTAGTGATGGCGTTGCCAAACCACATGTGTGCCAATTCATGAGCAATAATATCCTCGCCGTTTAGATTGGCATTAGCTAAAGTGCGGGGTAGATGCACCATTCCGGCATGTTCCATTGCACCGGTTATAGTTAGGGCATAACCGACTTTCTCAAATCGGTAAGGGCCGAACTCCTCTACGAACGCATCATAGATAGCATTGAGATTGACAAAACCTGCTGTCATATTCGCTGTGTCTTGCGCCCGGCCGTAAATTTCAAAAGGTCGTCCGTCGTGGATCCAGCTTTGCTTTAGATAATCAGAAACAGCCATACTCACTAAGTAAGAGGGAATAGGCGCCTGTCCTTCCCAGCGCCAAACCAAATCTCCGCTGCTAAGCGTATCTGTGCCAACGTAAATACCGTTGCTTACACCAACCTTTCCTGAAGGTGTGATGATGTTCATTTCATCAAGGGTGCTCTTCTCGACAAAATTGTCAAAGCATGGAAATAAACTGCGTCCATAAACGTGTGGGTTGGCGGCGAATCCCACTCCAAGGTTGTAGTGATAGGCCCCGTCGTGGTGAATTCCTCCCCATCCACTAGCATCCTTCGTGGTCGAACCGTGGTAGTAAAAGTCCCAGTGCAGGGTTTGTCCGGCAACCGCCGATGCATTCACGATAACATGCTCGCCTTGCTGCGAGAAATTTAATGGACCACTGAGTGAAACTATACTGTCAACGGTGAATCCCAATAGGTCGAATCTTAAGGAAGAGAAGGGCAATTTTGCACCCAATTGGTATTCGGCAATACCTGTGAGTTGACCATTGGCAAAGTTTCTAGAATCAATAGTCAATTTTAGCTGCACGAGATCTGCGGTATCTGACCTAGAATTATAGTTGATCGGAGCATTGCTCTGCAGGGGTAGTGGATTCAATTTGGTGCTTTGGCAATTGAATTGGCCAAAAACCGAAATGCTCAATACGGTAAAAAGTAGCAGCAATGCCTTTTTCATGCTATCCTCTTTGACGCACTGCTTCGTAGAGAAGTACTCCCGTGGCAACGCTCACGTTAAGTGAATTAATCTGTCCTTTCATTGGAATTAAGGCTTTAGCATCGGCCATTTGCAGTAGACTCTTATGCACACCGGTTTCCTCATTACCCATGATCAGCATACAAGGTTCTGCAAAAGGAGCTTCGTACATCGGAGTCTCCGTCTTTTCGGTACCAGCGATGATTTTTAAGCCGAGGCTCTGAGCCACGAAAACGGCATCTTTCATGTGGTTTACCTTACAAACCGGAATTTCAAGTAAAGCTCCTGTTGAAGTTCGTACTGCATCAGCACTCACAGGGGCACTATCGTTTTTCGGTAAGACAATGGCATCTACACCCGTGCAGTCCGCTGAGCGAGCGATGGCTCCGAAGTTCCGAACATCTGTTATTCGGTCTAGTGCAAGGACCAAAGGCGTTCTGCCTTCATCCATAACTTTGACGATTACCTCTTCGAGATCATGGAAGTCGATGGGACTTAAGAACGCCACGGCTCCTTGGTGATTCCCGCGAGTGAGTCGGTTGAGTTTTTCTACCGGAACGTACTTAGGTTCAACACCTCTGTCTCGAAGGGTTCCTTCTAGTTGGGTGTAGAGCTGACCGCCAATGCCTTTTTGTAAAAAGACTTTATCGAGGGTTTGTCCATCTTGTACTGCCTGTAATATCGGCCTTAAGCCGTAGATGAGTTGGTCGTTTGCCATTAGCTGTCTAGAGATTTAGGGGACTGTTCGTCAGAGAATTCTCCGAGGTTAGCACGATCAACAATCCTGCTGTCCAATTCTTTTTTAGTCTTGCTGCCAAGTTTTTTCAAGCGTTCTACTTGACTGATCAGATTGCCTCTACCTTCCACCATCTTATTCATCGAATCTTGGTAGGTTTTCTGAGCAGTATTGAACTGTTGTCCAAGTTTAGTCAGGTCTTCGCTTAGGCCGACAAATTTATCGTACAGTTTGCCGCCAGCCTCGGCAATTTCAATAACATTTCGCGTTTGTTTTTCTTGCCTCCATGCCATTGCAATCGTTTTTAACGTTGCGAGCAGGGTAGAGGTAGATACCAAGATGATCTTCTTCGAGAAAGCCAACTCATACAGCCCGCCGTCAAACTTCGTGGCTTCCATGAATGCGGCCTCGATAGGAATGAATAACAATACAAATTCAGGGGTTGCACCGTCATAAAGCTGCGGATAATCTTTCTCGCTCAGTTGCTTGATGTGCGTTTGAATGCTCAAAATTAGGGCTTTCATATGCTTGAGCGCATCGTCCTCGTTTTCTGCATTGACATAGGCTTCCCAAGCAACTAAAGACACCTTTGAATCCACAATGATTTTCTTCTCCTCAGGCAACTGAATAACGACATCAGGCTGTAGACGGCGACCGTCTTCAGTGGTTTCACTGTTTTGAACGAAGAATTCTTTGTCCTTGGTAAGTCCGCTCATTTCTAAAGCACGCTCTAGAACGAATTCTCCCCAATTTCCTTGCTTTTTCGTATCACCTCGCAGTGCTTTGGCTAGACCGCTCGCCTCTGCGCTAAGCTGATCGTTCATGTTTTTCAACGCTTTGATGTTCTCCATCAATGCAGAGGTGTTTTTGAGTTCTTCTTTGTGGTTTTCTTTTACGGTTGCCTCAAAATCAACCAACTTCTGCTTGAACGGTGCTAATAGCTTGTCCAATTCTTCGCTATTGGTGGTCTTAAACTGTTTTGATTTCTCTTCAAGTACTTTTTCCGCTAAAACCTTGAATTCGTTGGCCATCACCTCTTTATCAGCTTTAGCCTGAGCTTTTTGCTCCTCAAAGTTTCTTGATTGATCCTCCAATTTTTCCTCTGCTGCCTTCAGGTTGGCTTCCAATGAACTGATTTGCTGGGCTGTTTGAACCTGCAGTGCTGTAAGGGATGCTTTCGTTTGCTCTAGCTCGGAATCTTTGTTTTCAAGTGTTCCTTTTAATTCCTTCATTTGGTCACTGGCCCAGCCGGGCAAATCACCAGAAGCTGAAGCCGATTCAGTAGCAGTTCCTCGAAATTTAAAAATGAGTAGAACTACTGCAATTAAGTTTATTACGGCAAAAACAACACCCATCGTAGTCATTGGAAAAGGCTGAATTTTGGATTATTAGAATAGTGATTGCTGCGCTGTTGTAGGCAATTCCCAATGTACGATTTCTAGCCCTTTTTTGAGCTGTTCATTATTAAATCTTGTGAACGGTTTGGAACCGAAAAACCCTCGATAAGCGCTGAGCGGCGATGGATGCGGAGTTTCAATTAGAGTTCTGTTTTCTTCCGACAATTCCGCAGTTACTTTTTTGGCCAATTTTGTGGCTGGGGCGCCAAAGCATATGAATCCGGCATTCTTGGAATTTTCGAGCACATGTTTAATGAGTGCTAGGGTAAAGTTCTCCCATCCTTTTTTTGCGTGTGAGCCGGCTTGGTGCGCTCTAACAGTTAATGCCGTATTAATGAGTAGTACGCCTTCTTTCTTCCATGGACTCAAGTCTCCATTCTTGGGATAGGGGAGTGCAAGATCTTCGCAATATTCCTTGAAAATATTCTTCAAGGAAGGTGGAATCTTAGTTTTTGGCGTTACCGAGAATGCTAGACCATTGGCTTGTCCGGGCCCATGGTACGGGTCTTGGCCGATGATGATGCATTTAATCTCTATGGGGTGTAACCCACAAATGGCGGCAAGAATCTCCTCTTTTGGTGGGTAACATGCCTCTTGGGCATATTCTTGTTCTACAAACGCATCGAGCTCACGGAGATAAGGTTCATTCATTTCCTCATCCCAGAATGCCTTCCACTCGACAGGAATCATTGTTGAAAGGAAGTTGCTCATTGAGTAAGAAAATTGAGAATTCTACGTTATTTTTATCGCTCGCAATGTAGCGAAAACTAGAAGTAAAGAAGATGAAAAAAGTACTTGGAGCAGCGTTGGTGATTACCGCACTATTTGCACTATCATCATGTGGAACAGCAGAAAAATGTCCTTCATATTCACATGTTGAAGTTCCTGCACAACAAGGATAAACGTCCTTCTGAGACGAATAAAATTCAGTTCGAGCACCCGCAGTCATTACAAGATGTTGCGGGTCTTCTTGCTTTAAATACCCCTGTGTTCTTTTACAAGCACAGTACGCGATGTAGTGTTAGTCTTTTCGCAATGCGCAGGTTAAATATGGTGGAAGTTCAAAGCAACGAGACTTGGGTATACATAGATGTAGTTGCCCAGCGGAACTTGAGTTTAGCCTTGGCAGAGGAAGTTGATGTACGTCACGAAAGTCCCCAGCTTATCCTGTGGAACGGCGGAAAAGTAGCTGCGCATACCTCACACAGTGGGGTAGTCGAAGATACCGTCGAAGAATGGAGAAAAGTACACGGTCTTGCTGAACAAGTATAGTTTTCAATGGTTTAATAGCATATGGTAGACCAACCAAATATTGAAATTAAAAAAGACCTCAAAGGCCGCACGAAAAAGCCGAAATGGCTTCGAGTAAAGCTGCCTACAGGTGAGAATTACAAAAACGTACGTGGCCTTGTTGACAAGTACAAGCTGCATACCATTTGTGAATCTGGTCATTGCCCTAACATGGGCGAATGCTGGGGAGCCGGTACTGCAACCTTTATGATTTTAGGTAATATCTGCACGCGCTCTTGTGGTTTTTGTAATGTCGCAACAGGTCGTCCCGAAACCGTCGATTGGGAAGAGCCGGAAAAGGTAGCTCGCAGTGTGAAGCTTATGAAAGTGAAGCACGCAGTTCTTACTTCTGTAGACCGCGATGATCTTGCCGATGGCGGATCTATTATTTGGGCAGAGACTGTAAAGGCCATTCGCCGGATCAGTCCTCAAACAACTATGGAAACGCTTATTCCAGATTTCAAAGGCGAACTTCACAATGTGGATCGCATCATTGAGGCGAATCCTGAGATTGTAAGTCACAACATGGAAACTGTACGACGACTGACGCGTAAAGTGCGTATCCAAGCACAGTTTGATCGCTCGCTTATGGTTCTCAAATACCTTAAGGATAATGGTATCCATAGAACGAAAAGTGGCATAATGTTGGGCCTTGGTGAGACGAAAGAAGAGGTTATCGATGCGATGAAAGACCTTCGTGAGGCAGATGTAGACATTTTAACCCTCGGGCAATACCTTCAGCCTACGCCAAAGCATTTGCCTGTGGTTGAGTTTATTACGCCTGAAGTTTTTGACGAATTAAAAGAAATTGGCCTAGAAATGGGCTTTAGATATGTAGAAAGCGGACCGTTAGTACGCAGTTCATATCACGCTGAAAAGCACTTGGTATAATGAGGTTCAAGCCTTATTTTTAACACTTATAGAAAACAGAGTTTTTACATGAAAACAGGATTACGATTCGCCCTTGCTGGCACAGTCTTAACCGCCGCCATTACATCACTTGCAATCTTGCCTTCGAATGAAGCCTACGTTCCACGTACGCAAAACGAACAAGGTGCTGCAGGTGCTGCTGCTTACTTGCACGGCCTTCGCGCAAATCAAGTAACTGGTGAAATTGACCAAGAAGATGTTCTTTCGGCTATTGAAAGCTTGAAGGATATGCCGGAAAGTAGTATCGGTTTAACTTGGGGTGAGAGAGGTCCAGACAACCGTGGTGGCCGTACGAGAGGTTTGGCAATCAATCCACAGAATCCATCTGAAATGTATACTGGTAGCGTTAGCGGTGGTTTGTACTACAGCAACAACGCTGGATTGAGCTGGACGGAAGTAAATCCTGATCAAGAGAATTTAGCAGTAATGACCATCGCCTACTCGAAAGGCGGTGATGTTTATTACGGTACAGGTGAAGGTTTGTACAACAACTGGACGACGGGTTATGGAGCATCTACCTCTTCAGGTTTCCCAGGTGCCGGTGTGTTCAAAAAGGGTGCGAACGAGACAGAATTTTCTCAATTGAGCAGCACTTCAAACTTTAGCTCTATCGGTGCTATCGTTTGTGACCCTTCAAACAACGATAAAGTATACATGGCAACCAATGCTGGTGTACGTGTAACAACTAACGGTGGTTCTACATGGTCTAACCCGATTACTGGAATTGGTTCTCAGGGTACTTGTTGGGACATCCATATTGATGCCGGCGGTAACGTATGGGGAACGCTAGGTGGTAGAACTATGAAGTCTACCGACGGTGGTTCAACTTGGACGGAAGTAAGTAAGTCGAACCCAGGTGCTACTGGCTTGCCAAGAAGTGGTGGACGTATCATGTTCGCCTCAGCAAAAGACGATGCAGATTACGTGTACACTGTTCATATTACTTCAGGTAATGCACTTGCAGGTGTTTATCGCACTACAGACGGCGGCTCGACTTGGACTAAAATTGGTCAGAAATCGACCTACTTCGATCCTTTCTGTTCTTCTCAATGTCAAGGAGAGTACGATTTGTCGATTGGAGTTGATGCAGCGAATAAGAATAGAATCATCGTTGGTGGTATCACCGTATGGGGTTGGGAGCAAGGTCAAGGTTGGAACCAAGTAAACGGTTTCGGTCCTTACAACATTCACGCAGATAACCACGATGTGGTTTGGCATCCAACGGACAGCTCTAAAGTGTACATCGTTAATGACGGTGGTATCTACTATTCAAACAACGCTGGCAACACATGGCAGACGTTGAACAAGAATTACGCTACTACGCAGTTTTACAACATTGGAATTTCTGCTGACCGTTACGTAGTTGGTGGTACTCAGGATAATGGAAGTTGGGTAATGGACGGTTCAGGAAATACGCCAAATACCGGTCGTTCTTTAGGACCAGTTGATGGATTCTCAGGAGACGGAGGTTTCTCAGCGGTTTCTTGGTTAGTACCAAAAATCTACTTCACGGAATACCAACAAGGTCGTATTGGTCGTAGCGAAAACAAAGGTCAATCGTTCAGCTCATTCTGGGACAGCCGTTCTTCTCAAGGAATCGGTTCATGGATGACGCCGTTCTACTTGTATGAGAACAGCGACGATGCTTTAAGTACAGACTCAGTACAGTTCAAGGTGAATCAGGCAATCCGTTCTCTTGGATTTGCTAATGCTGGTCAGGATACATTCGTTTCGAACATTAAGCCATTGCAAGAAAGCGCAATCATGGATGCTTCGACATTCAAGGTAACTAGCGGAACGTTGGTGATTTCTTCAGATGCTAGCGGAACTATGACCGGTGACGGTACGGGTACCTTTAACGCAACAACAGGAGACTTCTCAGTGGTATTCAACGGCTCACCTGCAGCGGAGATTATTGCCACTGTAGACGTAAGCTATGCAGCGGGTTCAACAGTAAGCTTAGGTTCAAATACCAATGGTCTTCCATTCAAGTACACTTTGCCTAATGCCTTGGGCATGGGAGATAGTATTGTTGTACAGGATCCAGTGAGCAGCATGTTTATTGTTGGTTTCAGCGGTTCTGTTTGGATGACACGAGGAGCGTTAGACTTTATGGAAACTCCTACATGGTACAAGTTGGCTAACATCACCGGAACTGCACAAGCAGTAGAAGTGAGCGCCGACGGTAACTATGCATGGGTAGGTACAAGCAACGGTCGTGTATACCGTATTGCTGGATTGCAAGGAGCAAGAAGCTACGGAACTGCAGATTTAGATTCAGGTGCGACAGCGGTAAGCGTTGATCTAGTACATTCAGTAATTGGCCGTAATGTTACAAGCATCGCGGTTGATCCAAATAATAATGATCGCGTTTTGGTAACGCTAGGTAACTACGGTAACCAAAACTTTGTATACTACAGTGGTAATGCTACTTCAGCGAACCCAACGTTCTCTGTGAAGGACGGTAACTTGGGCAACTTCCCAGTATACGCTGCTACTTTTGACAAGGCGAATTCAAACTATGCCATCATCGGTACTGAATATGGAATTTTCTCTACTACCAACGTGAATGCGTTGAACCCTAATTGGGGTGCTGATAATTCAGGTTTAGCAAGAGTGCCAGTATTCACATTGAAGCAGTACAGAACGAATAAGAACAGTACTGACGATACTGACGTAATGGAAGGCGATATTTTCGCCGGTACGTTTGGACGTGGAACGTTCCAGACAACTACTTTGATGACGACACGTCCGATTGGTATTGAGGAGCAAGCAGGTATCGAGGAGCAAGCGACAATCAAGTTGTTCCCGAATCCAGCAGACGAAGCTACTACGCTTGAAGCAACACTTGCAGAAGGAACGTACACCATTGAAGTTATTGACCTTAACGGTAGAACTGTATTGACACAGGATGTAGATGCACTTGTTACAGGTTCGAACCAGTTTAAGGTAAATGTTAGTGGTCTTGGTAACGGCATGTATGTGATCGGTCTTCAAGGCAAGGCAGATTCTTACACTCGCTTGATGATTGCACACTAATCTTTTTGAAATAGATAGAAAGCCCCGCCTCGGCGGGGCTTTTTTTTGCCCTTAAGGGTTATTTTTGCGCCATGGATGTAGAGTTTTTAAAATACCCTATCGGCAAACCGTCGATAGAATCAGAACCGGGAGAGGAACGCATTGAAGGCTGTATTGCAGTTATTGGCCGCATGCCAAAGCAGCTGATGGAGTTTGCCAAGGTTTTGACCGAGGAGCAATGGGATACGCCGTATAGAGAAGGCGGTTGGACCGTCCGTCAGGTAGTTCATCATTTGGCCGATTCTCACATGAACGGTTTTAATCGTCAGCGTTTAGCTGTGACTTCTGGTGAGACCCCAAAGGTGCCTGGTTACCCTCAGACGCTTTTTGCTGCTTTACCAGATTATACGACGGACCCTTTCCTAAGTGTCATTTTGTTGGCAAGCTTGCACGAGAAGTGGGTGAGTTTCTTAAATGGTATTACAGAGACTGGCTGGGACAAGTCATACTTCCACATGGAAGAAGAGAAAGAGTATACCATGAAAGAAAGTGTACAGATGTATGCTTGGCACTGCCAGCATCATTTGGCACATATTAGATTGGTACTAGATAAGTAAGTATAGCACTGAAAAAGCCGCTCCCGAAGAGCGGCTTTTTTATTTGTGAAATTCCCACATAAGTGGCGAGATAAATCGGTCCTCGTTGATTTCTATTTGGTATTCAACCAATAGCTCAATTTAAGGTTAATGGTCCTTAAACGCGGCGTGAAGTCGCTAGAGTAATAGTTGTCGTTGTAGACGATGAAGAGGTCGGAGAGCGGCGCAAATCGCCATTGTAGGCGAGAATTTATGCCGAAGTTATCCTGCTGATTGCTGTATTGTATGAGCGTGCTCCAGAATACTGACTTAGAGAAGGTAACATTGATTCTCGGTGTGATCAACCAAAGGTTTGCAGAAGCGTAGGGTTCCGGTAATCTGATACCGTCATAGTTCACATTGATAGAGGTACTCACCCAAGGTTGCCAGCGGTAACCAATGCGACCACCAACGCTGTAGCGTTGTCCATTGAAGAATTGGCCCATGGTGGTGTTTACCTGGTAGGTTAGTAAGTTGGCAGTATTTGAAGTGTACTCCCCATTGTATTGGTAGAAGCGGTAGCCTACATCCGCGGGCAGCGGTGTGGCACCTTCAGTTCTGGTAGGATCAAATTCGCCGAATAAATAAATGTAATTGTCCAGCGCCCTGCTGCGAAGACGACTTTGGTCTTTGAAGTAAATCTGGTGTTCTAACCAATTCGTATGATCCGTATACCTCCAATCAAGTGTTGGCTTCCAATAATTGATATTCAATAGCATCAGGCTGTGACGGCTGATGTATTTGTTATCTGGATAAAAGTGACGGGTAGCGGCAAGTCCCATTTTAAAGAAATCCGTGCGGGGCACGAAGCCTAGATCGGCCTGGAAATCTTGGTCAACCTTTACAAAATCGGACACGAATACCCACTTTCGTGAGTTTCTAGTAAGTACTGCTTGCGCACTTGAGGTTGCATCGGGATTATCTTCAATAAAGCTTTTGTGCCAATAGAACTTACCCGCCCAGGTGTTGTCTGCCGAGGCGAGGTTGTAATCTGCGCCAATTACACGGTTGTATGGTGTAGCTGAGGTATCTCCTGATGTGAGCTGACGGTTGACAATAAAGGCGCCAATGTTGTCTCTGGCAAACAATTTTCGTTGAATAGCGACCATGCTGTTGTTGTACCCAGCGATGCCCTGTTCTGGCGATGCAGCCGTTTGAATATCTAAAACACCCAAGCGCCAATTCTCATCTAGTTTACCACTAAGCCTTGCGCCACCTAGAATTCTATTCTGGACCAAATTTCCAGCGGTATCCGTCGCTAGACCTATTCTTCTTGAGAAGAAGGGGCGGGCCTCTCTAAAGTAATTACCGAAGGATCCGAACAGGTCGCTGTTATCAATAAAGAATTGACGTTTTTCAGGAAGTCTTAATTCGAATCTGGTCAAATTTGTTTGTAGATCGTCCGCTTCGGCACTGCTGAAATCCGGATTGATCGTTAGGTCCATATTTAGTGCATCGCCGATAGGCACCTTAGCATCCAACCCTATGTTGCGAACACCTGTAAAACCAGTAGCGCCTTCATCGCGCACCCCAGCATAGGCAGCATAGGGGATAAAGGAGAACGGAAATGCAGGTTTGCCCAGTGGCTCCTCAAATTCGAGAGTACCCATGTAAGCGAGATTAGATAGCAATTGGTTTTGTGGAACCCGCACCCAAGTCGAACGCTCGTTGCTTTGAATGTCAAATCGGTACGCTCTAAATCTCCAAGTATTGTCTCCCTCGATGAATTTCAACGAATAGAAAGGGATGGCCATTTCTACGACGTAGTGGTCGTCGTAACGTTTGGCTTCAGCGGTCCACTTTACGTCCCAAGAGGTGTTGAATCCAGATATCTGTGCGCCACCACCAGATACCAATACTTCGCGCTGAACCCCATAGGGTGTGACCCCAAAGGCAAAGGCGATGTTACCGTCCTTAAAGGTGTCGAACATCAGTGTGACGTTATCGTTCTGCGTCCCGCGGAAATCACGTTGAAGCGAGCTAATGACGTAGTTCGGACCTGCAGATTGCGCAACGACTCCAACATATAGGAAATCATCGTCATAGGCGAGTTTCACCTCGGTTTCTAGTGCGGCATCTACGCTGTCGTTCGGGAAGTATTGAATAAAGTCTGTGGCGGTTCCCGCGTTTTGCCAAAAGGCTTCATCGAGTAAACCATCGACAGTGACCTTGTCGTCTATTTTTTTGGCCTGAACATTGGGGCCGACTTGTCCTGCTAAAGACAGCGATACGGTTAAGAATAGGGGCAGGTAAATTCCTCTCACGCTTTATTGTGATTTACTGACACAAATAACGGAAAATTTCCGGAATTACAGGTCTTCAACACGAGAAACGCGCTTGGTAATGATGCCGTTTTCCACTTTGAAGTACAAAGGCATTTCTTGAACACCAAGGGTTTCTATAATTACGCTTCGGCTACCTCCAAGATCGCTAAGGTGTTGACCGCCAAGATCATCGGTAACGATAGCTTCGTACCATTCGCCCAGTGGGCTGCGCTGTTGCGGAAGACCGTCAATAGAAAGCAGTACCCAGTTGTCCATAGACTGCGTTTTAGCAACAGATCGAAGCTCATTGCGACATTCTACGCACCACGAGGCCCATATGGCAACCACATGATCTTCTAGGGACATGCGCTCGAGCGAAACGAGTTCACCTTGCGGCGTCTCTAAGGCAAACTCCGGGAACGGGCTGCCAACACTAAACTTTTGTGCATTCTCCGCCACCTTAGCAGTGAAAACATAGGTTTCTTCGAACTCTTCTACCCACATGTTAAATGCAAGTACATCATTTGATGCCGGTGCCAATTTAGTTAATGCATCATTCACTCCACGCAATACCTCGCGGTCCACGCCATATTCAAGCACTGGATTTTGACCAATCCTGTGGTAGACGGTCATTAGGTTGGATAACCTTCCTGGTGCAGCAACGAGACTGTCTAAAATGCGTTGTCTGTATCCGTCGGCGTAAGCGAAGAATACACTATCGATAGAACGTAATCCCTTAAAAGTGGTGCTGTCCTTGTAGGTAGATTTGATGGCGTCAAGACTGTCTATCAAAGCAATGAGGTCCAATTGCATTTTGCGCTGTGCCCCCAGCCAATTGTTCTCTGCATCGCCAGAGATAAAGCCGTCTTTTGAAATTGTAAGTTCTTCTGTACTCGGTCCAACTACGGCATGTACCACCGGTAATTCTCCGTCCAAGGGAAGGAAGCTGATCATCTGAAGTGTATCGAAGGCAACTTCAAAGACGTCATTACCGATAATGTCGAGGCTGTCCATCACAGTGAACGTCCCGTCGGCTTCACGGTACTGAACCGCATAGCTGCCGGTTTCTTCTAACTCAAAGCGAATAAGCGAACCTCCTTCTTGAGTACAAGAGGCTAAAACAAGACCAGCAAGTAATCCCCAGAGCTTACGCATCCAATTTCTCGCGCAACAGGGCGCTTGCTTTTTTAGGATCTGCACTGCCTCGGCTGTATTTCATTACCTCACCCATAAAGAGTCCGATAAGTCCTTTCTTACCTGAGCGGTATTCCTCAATCTTTTCTGGATATGCAGCCAAAGCTTGATCTACCCAAGCTTGCAACTGGTCGCTATCGCCTTGTTGGATCCAGCCGTTTTGCTCACAAAGTGCAGCAGCATCAGCAGTCGGGTCCTCCAACAATGCAGGGAATAATTTCTGAGTAGCCGTAGAGATCGAAATTTTTTCTTCGTCTACTAACGTTTGAATGCTCGCCAATGCCGCAGGTGCGATTGGGAATTCTTCAATCTCAACGCTTTGTTCATTCAACCACGATTTCACAGGGCCAATAAGCAAGTTGGTTGCTCCCTTGTAATTGGTCGTATGCTTGATTACCTCTTCAAAGTACAGTGCAAAGGCCTTGCTGTCAGTTAAGACATAGGCGTCATATTCACTTAGGCCCAATTCTTTCGTATACTTCACAAATAGCTCGTAGGGCAGGGGTGGCATGTTCTCGCGCACACTGTCTACATAACTTTGCGGCACAATAACAGGTACTAAATCTGGCTCTGGGAAGTAGCGGTAGTCGTGCGCATCTTCTTTTGAACGAAGTCCAATGGTGATGTTCTTTGCAGCATCGTACGTACGCGTTTCCTGATGAATTTCTTCGCCCGATTCAATCAAATCAATCTGACGAATAATCTCAAAGTCAATGGCTTTCTGTACGTTGCGGAACGAGTTCATGTTTTTCACCTCGACTTTCGTCCCAAATTTGGTCGCACCTTTCTTGCGAACGGAGATGTTCAAATCCGCACGAAGCGAACCTTCCTCCATATTCCCATCTGAAATTTCTAGGTAACGGACCAATTTTCTGATCTCGCTCAAGTAGCTATATGCTTCTTCGCCATTCTTAATCTCTGGCTCCGATACAATCTCTAATAGAGGGATACCTGCACGATTTAGGTCCACCAGTGTATTGAACGGGTCGATGTCGTGCACACTCTTGCCTGAATCCTCTTCCATGTGGATACGGGTCAGGTTGATTTTCTTGTCATTGCCCTCGGCATCTTTGATGCGCACAAATCCTTCGGTACAGATAGGTGTGGTGTCCTGCGTAATCTGATACCCCTTCGGCAAATCTGCATAGAAGTAGTTCTTACGTGCAAATTCATTGCGCTCACGAATGGTACAATCACAGGCAATACCCAACTTCACGGCATAATTCATCACCGCTTTGTTGAACACAGGAAGAGTACCTGGATGGCCCAAGCTGATCGGGCTTACCTGAGTATTAGGGGAGGCACCATATGTGGTAGCATCACCACAGTACGCCTTGCTCTGCGTGCTAAGCTGCACGTGAACTTCAATACCAATAACCGGTTCGTATGTATCGTAAATACTAGACATCCAAGGGAAATTTAGAGCGCTAATTTACGCTTTTTAGGCCTGTTTTTGTGACCGATTTTCATACACTTCCTCAATCTTTGCCACCATGGCATCAAGGAGCGGCTGAACATCCCCAACAGGCTGAATTTCAACATCCCAAACACTCAGCCTTATAGGGCTGTTTTCTGCCTTAATTAGGGGTTCCAACTTCACAGCATCTTTCGCGGTGCAATGCACACGGTAGTCGTATTTCTTGGAAGCTTTTTCGATGCGAGCGAGATCTGTCGCACTGTAACGATGATGGTCCCGGAATTTCATTTCATCTCCAATGAAACCACCTGCTTTCTGAATTTGGTACAAGCAATCATCAGGATTCGCTACACCACACACGACCAATCCTTGCTCCTTGCTTCCTGATACTAGAGCGGTTATTCGTTCAAAAGTGTATTCGGGTATTCCTTTCCAAGATTCTGCGGATTGGTATCCTGCTTCATCGATTTGTGATAGGATAGCGTTTATGTTGGTGTGTGGAATTTCACGCAAACGACCCATGGGCAACATGTGGTCTAGTTCAAATCGTTGGCTCTTCTGGCACACGATGCTGAAGTCTTTGAGAAGCTCGTAATGCTGCAAGCCGTCGTCCATCACCAATACTTTCTTATCGCCCGCAATGGTCGAGGCAAGCAGTGCGCTTTCAACACGATTCTTACCCACTACAGTAGGAAAGTGTTGTGCATGCAATAGGGCCTCGTCCCCGTAAGTATGGGCATCATTGCGATGTACTAGGGTACTTTTTTTAACCGAACCTTTATAGCCTCGAATGAGGATTATGGGGGAATACCCTAGGGCTTTTAACTGGCTAGCAACCCAAATGGTAGCCGGAGTTTTACCTGTACCTCCAGCCTGAAAGTTCCCTACACAAATGGTGGGATATGTGGCATGTTTAGCCTGAGTTGAACGCCTCGCACGATCAATTTTCTGCCCGAATAAATAGCATACTCCGAGAACGAATCCCAGTGGATTGAAGGGATTTAGATACATGCTCACAACACCCCCGCTTTACGCAAAGATTCCTCTTGGCTGTTAATGTCGTTTGGATCGAGCCATAAAGCACTTTCGAAGCGCTTGAAATACGTCAATTGCCTTTTGGCATAGCGACGGCTGTATTGTTGGATGAGTTCAATGGTGCGGTCTAGGTCGTATTCGCCCTTAAAATAAGGCCACCATTCTCGGTATCCAACGGTTTGGAGGCTGGGAAGGTCTGCATGAGATTTTAGCGATCTGGCTTCCGCCTCAAGACCGTCCGCAATCATGAGGTGTACACGTCTGTTTATGCGGTCGTACAATTTATCCCTATCCATATTCAATACCCAATTCACTATTTCAAACGGCCGTTCCTTAGGACTATTGTTCAGTTGCTCAGAATACTTTTTGCCTGAAGCCATAATGACCTCTAGTGCCCTGATCACCCTCCTCGGATTATTTAGATCTACTTTCTCGGCATACGCTGGATCGAGTTCTTGGAGTTTAGCTACTAATGGCGCAAGACCATCCGCAGCAAACTGCTGATCTAAACCTGCCTTGACATCGGCATTGGTGGGTAGAGGATCTAAGCCATTGAGAAGGGCATCGATATACATCCCAGAGCCACCCACGGCAATTACGACATTATTCTCAGTGAAGAGGGTCTGCAATCTAGCCAGTGCAAATCGTTCGTATTCGCCCGCAGTAATCGGATCATGAATGCTTCGGTCGGCGATGAAATGATGATCGGCGCGCTGCATTTCCTCTGTGGAAGGAGGTGCGCTTCCGATGGCCAATTCCTTATAGCACTGGCGGCTATCCGTGGAGAGAATTGGACATCCCAACTTTTCTGCCCAATACAAGGCTACCCCTGTTTTTCCTACCGCAGTAGGTCCACAGATGTTGATGAGGTAGGTCTTAGACATGCAGGTGTGTTGGAATTTTCGATGAAAATACGTAATTTGATAGAACCGCTTTATACGAATGATGAACCACGACGCTAGAATTATATCAAGAACAGATGCCGCAATGCTCGCCTACGAATCCGGAGAAATCTTGGACTCCGTCCAGGCTGTTCAACGACGTTCTGAGGCCATTCATAGAGCAACCTATTTAGGTAATCTTAAGCATCAAAAGGTTCATATTCAGCTCAATACAGGTGCAGATATCCTGCAGGTCCATACCACCATCTGGTTGCATTACAACAACCATATTTATCTAAAGGGCAATATCAAAGTACCCGTAGAGCGAATCCTTGGTATTCAGTTCTAGTAGTCGTATCCGTAAGAATCGTCTTCACCCTCTTCGGCTCCAGGCAAAGCGCCACTATCGAGGTCGTCGAGCCCGTACAAGGCATTTAGCTCTTCCTCGCTCATTTCGCTCGGGTCTTTTGACGGTGTGCTAGCCGCTGTGCTCGGCGCCTCAGTTTTGGGCAATTCACCAACGCTTGAAAGCACTACAAAATCTTCAAACCCTTCTTCCTCCTCCGTTTTCACAACTTCAAGGTAGAATATGTTCATATCGAGAAAGTTATAGACGTATAAGCCGTTTTTGGTACTAGAAAAGAATTGCTCTACCGAGGTTCCTTCCATGGAAGGCATATCATCGTCCATGGCAAACATGGGCAGTTCATCGCCCTGATCCCAGTTGGCTGTGCTGTAATAGAAACTTGCCATTTCTCCAGGGTTTAAGCCAAATTCATTGAAGATGTGCTCGTGTAAGTTCATCATAGAGGCAGCGCCCTTGATGCGCACTTCTTTCAAGACGGTATCATCAGTATCAGCGATTACGCGTAAGAAAAACTCCATATTATTTTGTCAATCCTAGTTTTTGCGCCACCTCTTCCATTAAAGCGAGTGCAGCTTGTTTTTCATTTGGTATATGTCCTTCGAGGATGGCTTCTTTCAAAGCTTCCTTGATTTCTCCAATTACTCTTGAGGGGCCAATTCCGAAGTGCTCCATAATTTCCTCGCCGCTCACAGGCGGTTGAAAGTTGCGGATATGATCACGTTCCTCGACTTCTTTAAACTTCAAGCGAACCTCTTTGAAATTGTTCAAATAGCGGCGCTTTTTGCGTTCATTTTTTGTGGTGAGGTCGGCTTCACATAGAAGCATTAGATCTTCAACATCATCTCCAGCGTCGAACAACAAGCGACGTACGGCTGAATCTGTAACTGTATCGTCTACTAGTGATGCTGGGCGAGAGCTCATCATGACCATCTTCTGTACATATTTCATCCTCGCATCCGTAGGCAAATGCAAACGCTTAAAGATTTTTGGAATCATTTTACTTCCTACAAACTCATGACCTCTAAACGTCCAACCGGCTGGCTTAATGAATTTTTTGGTTCTTGGCTTTCCTATGTCGTGCAATAAAGCAGCCCATCTGAGCCACAAGTTTTCAGATGTACGAGCGAGGTTGTCCACAACCTCTAATGTGTGGTAAAAATTGTCCTTGTGTAGATGCCCCTCAACTTCTTCTACACCCTGTAAAGCACAGATTTCTGGCATGATTTCTTTCATCAAGCCAGAAGTGAAGAGCAGTCCCAGACCATAAGACGGTTTGTCGACTTCCATGATTTTATTAAGCTCGACACTAATGCGCTCCGGTGCGACGATTTTCAATCTCGAAGCATGCTCCCGAATCGATTTCAAAGTGCTTGTATCGATGCGGTAATCTAATTGCGCAGCGAATCGAACAGCACGCATCATGCGCAGCGGATCATCGTCAAAAGTTTTGTCTGGGCTAAGCGGTGTTTTGATGAGCTTTCGTTCAAGATCAGCCACGCCGTTGAATGGATCAATTAATTCGCCCCAGCGACCTTCATTCAAACAAATAGCCATTGCATTGATGGTGAAGTCGCGACGATTTTGGTCGTCCTCAAGAGTGCCATCTTCAACAATAGGGTTTCGACTGTTTCTTTTATAGCTCTCCTTTCGGGCACCTACGAATTCAAGGTCAACACCCTGATAATTCATGTGTGCGGTACCAAAGCTTTTGAAAACACTCAGTTTTGGCTTTTTGTCGAAGCCTTTTCGTACTTCTTTTGCCAGGGCTATGCCCGAACCCACAGTGACAAAATCGAGGTCCATCTTCGTGGGACGCTCAATGAGTCGATCACGTACATAGCCACCCACGACGTAGCACTCCAGACCGAGGTGGTCGGCTGCCTGTCCGATCTGCTTGAAAATCGGTCGGTCCAAAAAGTGGCTATAATTTGACATTAAAAAGGACGCTCTGAAAGTTTCGAGAAGTATATCCCCGTAAGTAATAGGATCATCAACAGAAAGTAGAGCGCAAGGTTGGTGCGTTTGATTTTACTCAACCAAAAGTCTTCGCTTTCCTTTCCGGTCATGATGGTCGGGTAGAGTAGCGGTAAGATCATAAAACTCTCTTTCCACCATTCAAGGTCTTTTTTATTCGAAAAATTGCGCGTGTAGAAATCTTTCCAGCTTCCCGCTTTCTTCTTGTTCTTTACTCTCAAGTATTGAAAATGCAGGGCCCATTTGTAACTGTACACGCCGAGCAGGAACAATGCGGTAAGAATGAATTGTAAGCTTTGACCGAATGTCATTTGATTCGCAATTTATTTACTTCGATGTAGCGCCATTTAACAGCTCTATACATCCACAAGGCATATTCAAAACCTCTGGAGCCGTCAAAAATACCGCCTTTTATGATGTAGTGCCTGAAAAATCTCCAAGAAGGTTTCACATTCAAATAATATGGGCCAATTCTACCTACTTTCTTTTCGTAGTCCAAAGCTTGCCGCTTGGCATAGGTTCTAAATTTCTGCTCCCAGTGCATTGCATTCTTGTAGGTGTAATGAAGTAAATTACCCTTCAGTCGTTTGGAAGAAGAGCGCACCTTTTCGTGCACGTTTAATTCTTCATATTTCACCCCCTTAGGTAGAAGTCGAACCACGTAATCATTTTGCAGTCCGCTGAAATTCATCCTTTTACCTTTGAAAAAATGCACGCGCTTAAAGGAGTAAGGGTGTTGCTCGTGGTGTTCGCTTTGTTTCCACTCTTTGAGCGATTCAATGAGCTCAGCGGTACATACTTCATCACAATCGACCACTAGGATCCAAGGGTGCTGGCATTTTTCTAACCCCCAGTTGCGCTGTTCACCCCAGTTTTTGAGCGGCCGGTGGTATACGTGAGCACCGGCACTTTCGGCTATTTGAACGGTTGAATCGGTAGATCCAGAATCTATTACCACGATTTCGTCCGCAATAGATTTTATGCTCTCGAGCGATTGCCCAAAGACATCTTCCTCATTAAAGCTGAGGTATAGTATGCTTAGGGCAGTGCTCATTATACGGCAACGTTGTGTGTGCGCAATGCGTCGTTCAACGAAGTCTTTTTATCCGTACTCTCTTTACGCTGTCCAATGATTAATGCACAAGGTACATTGTAGGTGCCTGCTGGGAATTCCTTAGGCATCGTTCCTGGGATGACTACACTGCGTGCGGGAACACGGCCACGGTATTCCTTTGGCTCGCTACCGCTTACGTCAATAATTTTTGTTGAGGCTGTCAAGACAACGTTTGCCCCTAGAACGGCCTCTTTTTCTACTCGTACACCTTCAACAACAATACAACGCGAACCGATGAAACAATCGTCTTCAATAATCACCGGTGCTGCTTGTAATGGTTCCAATACACCGCCAATTCCTACTCCACCGCTAAGGTGAACGTTCTTGCCAATCTGTGCACAAGAACCTACGGTTGCCCAAGTATCGACCATTGTGCCGCTTTCAACGTGTGCACCAATGTTTACGTAAGAAGGCATCATGACTACACCTGCCTCGATGAATGAGCCGTGACGTGCTACGGCATGAGGAACGACGCGTACACCCTTCTCTGCATAATTGCGCTTGAGTGGAATTTTATCGTGAAATTCAAAAGGACCGACCTCAATAGTCTCCATTTTTTGGATGGGGAAGTACAAAACCACGGCTTTCTTAACCCACTCGTTGACTTGCCAGCCGTTTTCTGTAGGCTCAGCAACGCGAAGTGTACCTGCATCGAGTGCATCTACCACAGCGCGCACTGCGTTTTGAGTTTCTTCCTGTTGAAGCAGTTCTCTTTGCTCCCAAGCTTGTTCTATGACAGCTCTAATATCCTTCATCTTGTTCATTCTTATGTGCGGTTCAAATTTAATGCTTCCTACGGAAAGACTACCTTTGAACCATGGCGAAAGTATTGGCTTTAGATATAGGAGGTAGACGCACTGGAATGGCAGAGACCGATCCGCTCGGGATGATGGCTTTTCCCTTAAAAACAGTGGATACAGGTTCACTCATGGCAGTACTAGAAGAATATGTGGCTGCGGAAGGAACTCAAACTATGGTCATTGGGAAGCCGGCTATTGCCACGGACAGTACTGAAATTATCGACCTTTGGGCGGCAAAAATCCACAAGCGTTGGCCGCTGATGGAGATTGTTTTTGTCGATGAGGATTTTACGTCCAAAGAGGCTTCACAAATGCTAATAATGGGGGGTATGAAGAAATCCAAACGCAAGGAAAAAGGCGCCTTGGATAAAGTTGCTGCCTCCCTCATTTTAGAGCGTTATTTAGCCATGCACTAACTATCTTTGCAGTCAAGATTAAGATTCAATTATGATATTACCGGTAGTAGCTTATGGCGATCCCGTTTTAAGCAAGATGGCGGAAGAAATTGACCAGGATTACCCGGGTTTAGAGCCGCTCATTGCTAATATGTACGAGACGATGTACAATGCGCAGGGTGTTGGTTTAGCAGCTCCTCAGATTGGCAGAAGCATCCGCTTGTTTGTTATTGACGCGAGTCCATTTGCTCAGGAAGGCGAAGAGGACTACGAAACACTTAAGAACTTTAAGAAGACCTTTATCAACCCTATTATCATTGAAGAAGAAGGTGAAGAGTGGGGTATGGAAGAAGGCTGTTTGAGTATTCCGGATGTACGTGAAACCGTATACCGCAAAGAAAAATTGGTCATCGAATACTACACTGAAGACTGGAAGTTGGTTGAAGAAACGTATACGGGGCTTGCCGCACGCGTGATTCAACACGAATACGATCACATTGAGGGTGTGCTATTTACGGATTACCTCAAGCCGTTGAGAAAACGACTGATCAAAGGGAAATTGGGCAGCATTGAGCGTGGCGATATTTCCATTGATTACCCAATGAAATTTCCGAAGCGTCGATGAGAATTGCCCTCCTAGCATTATTTGGGTTAATTTCTTGTGCAGCCCCGGAGTCTGATGACCAGGGCCAACAAGCGACAGTTGCTGTGAGTGATTCGGCTCTCTACTATTTCGGTCGAATAGACAGTGGTATTGCGACGAGTGAAGAGCTTGAATTTGCGAAGAAGCACTTTATTTCCGAGGACAGTCTAGTGTTGAGTGATCCAAAGCGATTGATGCAAGCAGGTCTTGTATTGATGAGCGGGGGCGAGGACTACCTGTACGGGGTAAACTACTTGATTACTTTGACTAAAAAGTATCCGGAGCACACGTTTGCGCCGGAGGCAATGATGCAATTGGCTCTGTTTTTTGAAAACAGATTTAACGATAAAGAGCGCTCGAGAAATTATTTGAGAGCATTGATGGATAGATATCCAAAACATGAACTTGCGATACAGGCTGAAGCATTGTTGTTGCTGAGTTCGGACGAAGAATTGAATACAATACAAAACTGGTTAAATAAACAATAAATGGATTTAAGAACTGTTCTTTCGGTTTCAGGAAAACCCGGTCTTTTTAAACTAATTGCACATCAAAAAAATGGTGTCGTAGTTGAAAGCTTATTGGACGGTAAGCGTACAGCGATTTCAGCAAATGCCAATGTGAGTTCGCTCGGAGATATCGCAATCTATACCTACGAGGAAGAGGTGCCGCTAAGAGATGTTTTCAAGGCGATGGCTGAGGTTACAGAAGGTAAGGAGGCATTGAGCCACAAGAGTTCAAAAGATCAATTGGAAGATTTCTTTGGTGAGGTTTTGCCAAAGTTCGACCAGGAGCGTGTGTATGCCTCTGATATCAAAAAGGTAGTACAGTGGTTTAATATTCTTGTAAAGAATGATTTGCTCAGTATTCTAGAAGAAGAAGCGAGCGAAGAAACAGAGTAAGCATGAATTCAAGAGAGGCCAAATTAGAAGCATTCGGTAGGTTGCTAGATATCATGGATACACTCCGTGCTGAGTGTCCATGGGACCGTAAGCAAACCTTAGAGAGCTTGCGTCACCTGACCATTGAGGAGACGTATGAGTTGGCCGATGCCATTGAAGAGAACGATTTGAATGAGATCAAGAAAGAGCTCGGGGATTTGATGCTTCACATGGTGTTTTACTCAAAAATTGGCAGTGAAAAAGGTGCATTCGATGTTGCCGATGTACTGAACAGTGTTTGTGATAAGCTCATTCACCGTCACCCCCATATTTATGGTGATGTAGAAGCCACAACTGAAGAAGAGGTTAAGGCGAATTGGGAAGCGATCAAACTCAAGGAAAAGGGTACCAAGAGTGTTCTTCAAGGTGTGCCGCGGGGGTTGCCTGCACTGGTGAAGTCTATTCGCATCGGAGATAAAGCGCGCGGAGCAGGTTTTGATTGGGACAAACCGGAGGACGTTTGGGGCAAAATCAAGGAAGAACTCGGAGAGTTTGAGGATAGTCAAAAATCTGGAAATCAAGAAGATATAGAAGGTGAATTTGGTGATTTGATGTTCTCATTGATCAACTTCGCTCGACTGAGTGATATCGATCCAGAATTGGCTCTAGAGCGCACGAATAAAAAATTCATTTTTAGATTCACTTACATGGAGAAACAAGCTGCTAGCCAAGGTAAAGAGCTGTCTTCCATGACTTTAGACGAAATGGAGGTTCTTTGGAATGAAGCCAAGGAGTTGTCCAGAGATTAATTTCGATTGAATTTATTGTTAAATGTGAGATAAAGTAGTCTCATCACTTTAGTGAATACGCTGAAATAGTGTACTTTACAAGTATGAAAACACTCTATCTAATTCGACACGCTAAGAGTTCCTGGTCAATTGACGGAATTGAAGACCGTGATAGACCCTTGAAAGGGCGTGGTATTCGAGATGCCCATCTCGTCAGTCAATATTTACGTGAAGAAAGCATTAATGCAGACTATTTCAGTATGTGTAGTTCCCCTGCGACCAGAGCATTGCACACTGCCTTAATCTTCGCAAAGAACCTGAGTGTTCCTGCAAGCAAGGTCGCTATAGACGATGAGTTGTACCATAGTAGTGCAGAAGAAATTCTCGCTGTGGTGCGGAAGACCTCAGACATGTGCGATGCCGCAATGTATTTCGCGCACAACCCAGGGATCACTGACTTTGTTAATGAAATGACCAGTGCTAGCGTTCGAAACGTTCCAACTACTGGAGTAGTCATCGTTCGATTTGACTGTCAACGCTGGGAGGATATAGGGCCAGGGGCCGATTTGATTCAATTTGAGTATCCTAAGCGATTAAAAAATTAAAGGGTGGAACATACTTATTTCAACAGAGACATTAGTTGGTTACGCTTCAATGAACGCGTACTGCAAGAGGCGGAGGATCTATCGAATCCCTTGATTGAACGACTGCGTTTTCTCGGAATCCATTCCAACAATATGGACGAGTTCTTCCGGGTGCGTTATTCGTTCATCCGTCGTTTGCGACTCAGCGAAGAGCAAGGTTTGGATGAGAATCTGGAAGGATTTACTCCTGGAGCGCTATTGTCCAAACTCAGCGAGATTGTAGCCAACCAACAGCAACGGTCTCAAGAAATCTATGACAGCATCAAGGAGGACTTGAAGCGCTATAAAATTGAGATCATTAATGAGGCACAGTTGACTGCTAAGCAGGAGAATTTTGTGAAGCAATTGTACCGTGAAAAGGTCAGTCCTGCGCTTACCAATTTGATGATCAATCAGACAAAAAACTTCCCTTATTTACGGGACAAGAGTATCTATCTCGCGGTTCGCTTAACCAAGAAGGGTAAGGAGCAGTTTTCTATCATAGAGGTGCCGTATTCTATTTCTGGGCGCTTTGTGCAGTTGCCGAAGTACGGCAAGCAGTATGTGATGTATATGGACGACGTCTTACGTCACAATCTCGACAGTATTTTTCATACGGTCAAGTACGACAGTATTGAGGCGCATACGGTGAAGATTACTCGGGATGCAGAGTTGTCGCTGGATGATGACGTGAGTAAATCGTTTATGGAGCAAATTCAGCGGGGGTTGCGCAACCGACGTGAAGGTGATTTGGTGCGATTTGTCTACGACAAAACCATTGGCGATTCAACGTTAAAGCGCTTGGTAGAAGGGCTGGAGGTGAGTGCGCTTGATACACTTATCCCAGGTGGACGCTACCACAATAAGAAGGATTTAATGCGCTTTCCAAACATGGGGATACAAGAGCTTGAGTACAAGCGACTGCCTCAAGTGCCACATCCGAGTATAGACATAGATCGCAGCATTTTTAAGGCTATTAAAAAGCAAGACATTATGCTGTTCACGCCCTATCACGATTTTGGCAACGTCATTCGTTTGCTTCGGGAGGCAGCTATTGACGAAAAAGTTCGTGAGATTAAGGTGACACTCTATCGTTTGGCAGATGATAGCCAGATTATCTCCGCATTGATTAATGCGGCTAAAAACGGGAAGAAGGTCACGGTATTCATAGAACTTCAGGCTCGATTTGACGAGGCCAATAACATCCGTTGGACCAATCGCCTTAGAAGTGAGGGCATCAAAGTAGTCTCCGGTGTACAGGGCCTTAAGGTGCATTCAAAATTGACCCTCATACGAAGAGATGAGGGCAAAGAGAAGCTTGTAGATTATTGTGTTATCGGAACTGGAAATTACCACGAGGGAACGGCGAGAGTCTACACCGACTATCATTTGATGACTAATGACAAGCGAATTGCGAAAGAAGCACGAAAAGTATTCCAGTTCATCGAAAGTCCATATAAGCAGTACGCTTTCAAGCACTTGTTAGTTAGCCCGAATACGACACGTTCGGGATTAGAGGCACTCATCGATCGAGAAATAGCGAATGCGAGAGCAGGAAAGAAGGCCGAATTCTGGGTAAAGATTAATTCCATTTCTGACCACGGCATGATCAATAAACTCTATGAGGCAAGCGATGCTGGTGTGCAGATTAGGATGGTAGTCAGAGGCATTTGCTGTTTGGACATGGCACATCCTAAAGCGAGGAACATTTCTTCGGTGAGTATCGTTGGGCGATTCTTAGAGCACACTCGTGCTTTTTGTTTCCACAACGACGGAAATCCTCAGTATTACATTTCGTCTGCCGACTGGATGGGAAGGAATTTGAATCGCAGGGTAGAGGTTACCGTACCTATTTACGACCCATCCATTCAACGCCAATTGCGCGATCACTTCGATATTCTTTGGAAAGACAATTCTAAATCACGAATTTTCGACGCTCAGCAGCAAAACAACTACCGCATGCTTCACGGCCCTAAGATTAAGGCACAGGAAGAATTGCACAGTTATGTTAGAAATATGCTGCGTAAAGGATAACTCATGATAGTAACGAAACTAGGCGCTATTGACATCGGTTCAAATTCAGTCCGCTGTCTCATTGTCAATGTGGTTTATAAAGACGGGTACACGCACTACAAGAAAGTAAGTATGATTCGGTTGCCTGTACGTTTGGGTCAAGACGTTTTTAAATACGGAAAGATTCGCAAAGTAACTCGTGACCGATTCTTAGAAGGTATGAAGGCCTATGAGCATCTATTGTCCGTACACGGTGTGCAAGACTTCAGAGCAGTGGCCACATCTGCCATGCGTGAAGCTAAAAACGGTCGTCAGATAGTGAATAGAGTACTGCGAAAAACCGGTATTCAGATTGAAACAATCAGCGGCAAAGAAGAAGCGCGCCTGGTCTTCTCGAGCAAACTCTACGACACCATTAATGCAGATGTAAGCAACTTCATTTACATCGATGTTGGTGGTGGATCTACTGAAATATCCATTATTGAGGGCAAACAAGTTTTGCGGTCAAAAAGCTTTAAGGTAGGTGGTGTTCGTTTGATGAATGAACTTGTTGAACAAGGCGAATGGACGAAGATGCAACGTTGGTTAGAGAAACATGCAGCCCCGTTGAAAGACAAGGCCGCCATAGGTGCAGGAGGTAATATCAATAAACTACATAAGCTGAGTTTGAAACCGGTTACCGAAGCCCTGAGCTATGAATATGTGGATGGGCAGCGCACCTTTATTGAAGGGCTAGATGTCGAGCGTCGAATCACAGAAATGGGTCTGAATTTTGACCGTGCAGACGTCATCACCTTTGGATTAGAGATTTACCTAAAAGCTATGCAATGGTCGGGATGTGGCCGTATTTACGTGCCTAAAATAGGGGTAAGTGACGGTTTGATTCGCGATCTGTACCACAAGGAATTCAGAGCCCAAATAGAACAATAGGTACATTGATGAGTTAATAGATAAGCTCAATCAAATTTACTTTTCTGGTAAGAATCATCTATATATTTTTGACCCTTAAAATTTAGAAACATGGCAGTACAATTAGCAACAGATGCAGACTTCGCACAGATCTTAAATGATAACGATCGAGTAGTGGTGAAGTACTTTGCGGATTGGTGTGGCGCATGTAAAATGTTTGCCCCGAAATACAAAAGAGTAAGTAACGAAGAAGGCTACAGCGATGTAGTGTTCTTGGAAGTAAACGCCGAACATAGCCCAGAGGCTCGTAAGGCTGCAGGAGTAGATAACTTACCATTCCTAGCGTCCTTCAAAGGCGGAGCATTGGCAGAAGGTTCTGCGGCAAGTAAGGAAGAATATTTACGTAAACTGATCGATTTGACAGCGTAAATACCCTGACGAAATTAACAAAGCCCCTAGCTCAGCTGGGGGCTTTTTTTGTGCCTTGTTGTTGGCAGGTTTGTAAAAAACGAAAGGGGCCCGCCAAGACCCCTTTCTACCTAAACCGCCATGAAAATCTGCTTTCGCAGAATGTTCCATATATCCTATAACCTAGTCGGTTCTACTAGGTTCACAGCTACAGTGAAAAAAAGTATTCTTTTTTTGCGCAAAAATATTCTATCGCCGACAGGCTAGTGTTTACAGGGGTTCAGGCTTGCTCTATGGTATATAGATTTCTTCTATGAGAGCACCGGAAGTGATAATCAAGGCCATAAAAAACCCGTTTGCACCAAAGGGCAAACGGGTTTGATTGTGAACCTAAATTGTTCTTAGTTCTTGCTCAAGTAATCAGCTACACCTTCGTGAGTGTCTTTCATTGCCTCTTTACCTGGTGTCCAGTTTGCAGGACAAACTTCACCTTTCTCTTCGAAGTACTGAAGAGCATCTACCATACGCATTGCTTCGTCTACTGAACGACCTAATGGGAAGAAGTTCACCAACTGGTGCATTACAGTACCTTCCTTGTCGATCAAGAATAGACCGCGGTAAGCAATCATTTCGCCAGTAGCGTTCAAGTTGCCTTCCTCGTCGTACGTCCACTCTCCGTCAAGTACATCGTAGTTGTGAGAGATGGTCTTGTTCGTATCAGCTACGATTGGGTAAGTAATACCTTCGATACCACCTTGGTCTTTGGTCATCTGCAACCAACCCCAGTGGCTCTGCTCAGTATCTGTACTTACAGCGATTAGCTCAACACCTTTCGCTTCGAACTCAGCCTTACGCGCTTGGAATGCGTGCAATTCTGTAGGACATACGAATGTGAAGTCTTTAGGATAGAAGAATAAGATTACGTATTTACCTGCGTAATCTGATAATTTGAAATCTTCAACGATTTCTTCACCATTGATTACCGCTGACGCAGTAAAATCAGGTGCTTTTTTGCCAACTAATACAGCCATTTGTGTAGTTATTTTTTGTTTGAGGATCAAAAGTACGATAGATAACCCCTAACTAGGTTAAGATTTTATTAGGTTTTATCTATTACCTTGATGGCAAAACCTATCTGGAAAACAGTCTAGAAGAGCAGTAAACTCAGGGCGATACCAACAGCCACGACAAACATTTTCATTGCATTAAACTGATGATTTGCCGCACTTTCGAAAAGAATGGTGGTGCTCACATGGAGCAGCAAACCTGTGGCAATTCCGAGTACTGGTAAGAATGAGGCTGGGTCCAGCTCAAGGCCTACACCCACAGCATTTCCTAGCGGTGAGCTGAGGGCAAAAAGTAAAATACCTAAAAGCACCTTCCATGTTTGTAATCCGGCAGAGCGGAGGGCAGTTGCAACAAGCAGTGCAATTGGAATTTTGTGTAAGGCTACTGACCACAACAATCCGTTTGTACTGTGATCGTGACCGTGGTCGTGCATGATCGTATCTAAGCCCAAAGGCATCCCTTCGATAAATGCATGAATAAAAAGTCCTACAAGAGGCAGAATAGGGATGCGGTTTTCATGGGTGTGTAGGTGTCCATGTTCCAATCCTTTGCTGATGAAGTCGAGCAACAATTGGATACCGAAACCAAGCAGAACCCAAAGGCCGCCGCGACTATTTTGGAACACTTCCGGCAGTAAATGGGTCATTAGGGTTCCGAACAAGAAGGCACCTGAAAACGCAAGGGTTAGCTTGAATAAGGCGCTTTTTGTATTGATGATATACGATGCACTACCACCAACAAGTACAGCCAAAAAGAGAACTAAAGAGATCATGAGAGCGGTTTTTGTGCAATAAATATCATTCGTTCACTGTCCAATTCTTCATAGGTACTAAGGTCGTAATTGCCTTTCACTTGGATGTTTTCAAGACCAGCATTTACGAGCATTGTGTGAAGATCGTTTTTACTGAAAGCGCGAACGCGTTCTTCGAAAAAATCAAGCGTACACTCGTGGCTGACTTTGATACCTTTTACAATAATACCATTTTCAATCTTTCGGCTAATGCTGTATGTGGCCATATCTGTGTGAACCTCATTTTCTGGTACCAATTGCGCGGCGATTTTTGCACTGTTCATATAATCTAGCACAAGTTTGCCGCCGGGCTTAAGGCATTGCGCCATATGATTTAAAGCCTTTTGGTGCAGCCCATCGTCGTCAAAGTAGCCAAAGCTTGTGAACAGATTCATTACCCAATCGAAGGCACCGAAATCTAGGGCTTCAAGCATGTTACCGACCTTAAATTCAAGGCGTTCGTTTTCGAATTGACTCGCGAAGGAAATGCTTTCAGGACTTAGGTCGACACCTAGGGTATGCAGTCCTTGTTCTGACAGCACCTTGGCATGTCGGCCTCTTCCACAAGCCATGTCCATGGCGCGTTCACCTTCCTGTACACCAAGTTTCTTGCACAGTTCGACAATAAAAAGTCGCGCTTCGTGCTCGTCTCGATGACGGTAGAGATCGTGGTAAAATTCGGTGTTAAACCATGTGGCGTACCAGGGCGTAGACATTAGGCGAGGTAGTCAAGAACTAGGGGTTGAAACATTTTAACTATGGCTACCAAAATTACGGCAATTAATACTTTACGAGTAATGGCGTTTGCCTTCGGATGTGCTACGACCTTCTTAGCTCCAAACCGCGCGCCAGAGGCTGTACCGATAGCTAGCGTTAGTCCGTATAGCCAATCAATACTTCCGCTCAATGCGAAAATGAAAAAGGAGGGAATGGTCATTAGAAACGCGGTGAACAGCTTCATGATATTGCCGTCTTTCAGAGCGTATTTTGCCATTAGTACGCTGATGGATAGAAAGAGGATTCCAAAGCCCATCTGAATAAATCCACCGTAGAAACCTAGTCCCAAGTAGGCCAGCCAAATTTTCGGTGTACGCTTGTTTGCAGTCCCATCCGTTGGAATGAGCCATTTTTTGGGATTAAAAAGCATGGTAATCAGCAGCCCAATCATGATGGTTCCAATAGTGGCTCTCATGAGCGTTTCGGGAATATCTACGGCTAAATTGGCCCCGAAAACAGCTCCGATAATAATTGGAGGAACAATGAAATAGCTCTGCTTAATCATGTACCGAACACGTTTGGTTTTCGGTAATGAACTGATGGCACTTGTAGTTTGGAACACAGCGCCTACACGGTTCGTCGCGTTGGCAGCATTAGCATCCAGACCGACCCACATCAGAAGTGGAAGTGTGATGGCAGAACCGTTGCCAGCAATGACATTTATGAGTCCAGCGCAGAAGCCGCCAATGACAAGGGCAATTAATTCAAGCCAATCAATCATGGGACCAAAGTTAGCTTACATTTGTAGGATAAAACGCAAAAGGGTGCCGGAAAACAAAGATTACCGCTTGGTGGTAAAAACCCTCTATGGGTTAGAGGAGATCTTGAGTAAGGAATTACTTGCTTTAGGAGGTCGTGAAATTAAGAAGCTCAATCGAGCAGTATCCGTGGTTGGTGACCTAGGATACGTCTACAAAATAAACTTAGCCTTACGCACGGGTTTACGTGTGCTACTTCCGCTGGCTGAATTTCAAATGGAGGACGTCGAGCATTACTATGAGGAGCTCCTCGCTATTCCATGGGAAGAACATTTCGACGTGAATACGACGTTTGCTGTTGATGTGGTAGGTCGTAACGAGCTATTGAATCACAGCAGCTTTGCCGGTTTGAAGGCCAAAGATGCCATCGTGGATCGATTCCGTGATAAAGTTGGCGACCGACCGACTGTGGAGCGCGGCACACCGGAAGTACCCATACACATACACATCTATCAGGATACCATTCGAGTGTACCTGGATGCCTCAGGAGATTCATTGCACAAACGAGGCTACCGTCTGGCGGCAGCACGTGCGCCATTAAATGAGGTCTTGGCCGCGGGGATCATTATGCACAGCAAATGGAACGGAGGAATGCCTGTATTAGATCCAATGTGTGGGTCAGGAACGTTTTTAGTGGAAGCAGCCTTGATTGCACACAACATGCCGCCAAACATCTACCGCCAGTACTTTGGTTTCCATTTCTGGAAGGGGTTCGATGAAGACCTGTATGAAAAGATTAAAGACGGTTTGCTGGGCAGAGCGAAAGAATACGACGGGAAGATTTTCGGGAGAGATCTAGACGATTATGCTTTAGATGCGGCTGCTGATAATATTGAACGCTCCATGTTTGACGACGTTATTCGTTTGAAACGGGCAGATTTTTTCCAGACAGATCCCCCAAGCGAGAAAGGTCTGATGTTGGTCAATCCACCATACAATGTTAGGATTGCAGCCAATACCCACAAATTCTACCGTGAAATGGGCGATATGCTTAAAAGAGAATACGCTGGATGGACGGTGATGTGGATTACCTCGGATATGGAAGCGATCAAAAGTATTGGCTTACGTCCGTCGCGAAAATGGAACCTCTTTAATGGAGAATTGGAATGTAAATTGTTACAGTTCGACATGTATGAAGGCACAAAAAAGATCCATAAATTGAGATAAATACATTGAAATGAAGAACCTACTTACCCTGATTGCCGCCATTTCCTTCTCAACCTTGTTGGCACAAGGAACCAGTAGCAACCTACGTCGTGTTTCACGCGAGGTCGAAAAAACAATGTCCATTACCTCGGATATTATCGACGGTGTGATGACCTATGAAAAGGAGAAGAAAGTTGTTCCGTTAATTGAGGAACAATTTGGGATTTGGCGTAAGTCAAAAAGATCCATTGCTCGTTTAGATGAGCCTGAAGAAGCACAACTGGTTGCTGTCGTTGGTGAGAATCTAGGTCAAATCATAGAGTTGACGTCGTCGAACTTACGAGATTGGTTGGGAGAGGATCCGCGTTCTAGTTATGGGCATACCTACGTTGGCCAAATGGAGGCCATGTTCGGAGCGATGAGTACTGAAATGGAAGCTTATGCGACGCAATACGACATTACACTTAGAGAAAGTGCCATTGTAAAGCGATTTAATGCGCAGATGGAATTGGTTGCTTATACCAAAGAAATGAAGGCTGGTGCTGCGGAAGTGGACAGCTTGGTGGCTTATCTGCAATCTGAAATTGGTACTACCGACTTAGATAAGTTGTATGCAGCTCAAAAGAACCTGATAAAGGCGTTGAGTAAGCATATTCGCAGCTATGGAAATGAATATTTCTACAACGGTCAGACCGATTTATACGAAGCTTACCAGAAATACTATGTAGAACTTCTTGAGTTGGCATCAGCGGATTTATTGGCCGATTTGACCAAGATGAAGTACGATCTGGTTGAGTTCAATTCTATTGCATCCTCAACGGAGGCAAGCGCTCGTAAAACCCTGAGCTTCTTCGATAATGAGATGAAGCTTTTGGCCAAACGCGAGGCACGATTCGTAAAAAAGAACCTACCTAAAGCACCGAAGAAATAAATGCTGGTTGCTGAGGTCATCTTACCGTTGCCTTTGGACAAGGTGTTTCATTACGCCGTGCCCAATGAATTTGCAGGTAGGCTGGTCTCTGGTATGCGCGTATTGGTGCAATTTGGCAAGCGCAAAGAATACGCTGCATTGGTAGTCCGCGTGCTAGAAGCGGAGGAGGATTTATCGCTGAAGTACCTGATCAATGTATTGGACGAGCGCCCCGTAGTGCTGGAGCACCAGCTCCTACAATGGAATTGGATGTCAGGTTATTATATGGCCCCGCTTGGCGATTTGATGAATGCAGCATTGCCACCGGGACTCAAACTCAGCTCCCAGAGCGTGTTAGTGCGAGATCCCGAAGTACTTCCGGATGAGAGTAAACTATCCGATTCATTATTCCTCTTGTACGAGGCATTGATCGGGAACGAAAAACTCACTCTTGATGAAGTACGGTCCATCTGCAACGTCAAGAATCCTATGCCACTTGTGCAGCAAGCTTTGGAGCAAGGCTGGGCGGTTTTAGAGGAGGAACTAAAAAAAGTGGCACGCGCTAAAAGGCGTAAGCTTATTCGTATTTCGCCAGAGTACCTTACTCGTTTAGACGATGCGTTTCAAGCGACCTCGCGAAGCGAGAAGCAAACCCAAGCCTTACTAAGCGTAGTAGCCGCCTGTGGTAGTGAGAACAATTTCGTTGACAGTCGAGCATTTCGCAAAAAGCACAACATAGAGAGTGCCCAAATTCTTGCGTTAAAGAAGAAGGGGTTAGTAGAAGAAATTGAAGAGGTAGACGGCACCACGGCTGCTTCTGCTCCTCATTCTGAAATTTCACTCAGCGGTCATCAAAGCACAGCGCTTGCTCAAATAGAGGAGGGGTTTGCTGCAGGCAAGCCAACCCTTTTACACGGGGTAACCGCCTCGGGAAAAACAGAGATTTACATTGAGCTCATCAAAAAGGCGTTTGAGTCGCACAAACGTGTACTCTATTTATTGCCGGAGATTGCATTGACCACACAACTCATCAATAGACTCCGTGTCCATTTTACCGTGGCAGTTAATCACAGCAGGTTCACACCAGCTGAGCGACTGGCGGCTTGGAGAGAGTCTTTGGAGCGCGATGAGCCACTGCTGGTCTTGGGTGCACGATCTGCACTCTTTATGCCCTTACCTGATTTAGGCCTCATTATCGTGGATGAGGAGCACGAGAGCAGCTTTAAGCAATACGAGCCCTCGCCGCGCTACCATGCACGCGATACAGCAGTTTGGATGGCCAATCAACACGGCTGTCCTATCCTTTTGGGCTCCGCGACGCCTTCTTTAGACAGCATGTTTAACGCGAAGGCTGGTCGTTATCATTTGGTCCAATTGTTCCAGCGCTTCCATACCGCTCCACTTCCCGAACTGGAAGTAGTCGATATGGTCGGTGCCAAGCAGCGCCGAGAGGTAAAAGGGAATTTCTCCATAGAACTCGTGGATGCCATGCGCGCGGCCCTTCAAAAAGACGAGAGCATCATCTTGTTCCAAAATAGAAGGGGGTTCAGCACCTTCCAGCAATGTCAGACCTGTGGTCATGTGGAAGGGTGTACCCGATGTGATATCTCGTTGACCTACCACAAAGGTCCTAACCAACTCAAATGCCATTATTGTGGGTACCAAACGCCTCCTGTGATGAAGTGTTCTTCGTGCGGCGGCCAAAGCGTGCTTCATAAAGGATTCGGTACTGAACAGATTGCCGAGGAAGCTGCGGCACTCTTTCCAAAAGCAACCGTGAAGCGAATGGACCTTGATACTACACGGGGAAAACACGCTTTTGGCGACCTCATTCGAAGTGTCGAGCAAGGCGAGGTAGATATCCTGGTAGGCACACAAATGGTGACCAAGGGATTGGATTTCGATAAAGTAGGGCTCGTCGGTATCATGTCCGCAGATAACTTGCTATCGTACCCTGATTTCCGTGCGAACGAACGAGCATTCCAACTCATTGAACAAGTCAGTGGCCGTACTGGTCGCAGAACATCCAAAGGGAAGGTCGTTATCCAAAGCATGAAACCGCGTCACGCCATCATTCAAATGGCCATGAACCACGACTACGACGGCATGCTCCAAAAAGAGCTCATGGTGCGCAATGAATACAGCTATCCACCATACGTGCGCTTAATTACCATCACCATGAAGCATCGCGATCAGAAACTTTTGCAACGCGCTGCAGGTGAATTTGCCCGTTCGCTTCGAAGCAAAATCGGTGACCGATTCCTCGGGCCAGAATTCGCGCCTATTGCCCGGTTAAAGAACCTGTACCAAATGCAGATCATCGTGAAGGTGGACAAAGGCAGTGTGGGTGCCAAGGTGCGCGACCGCATTAAAAAGGCTCACAACGAAATCCTACTTAGTCCCGATTTCCACCGCGTCAAAGTAGTCTTTGACGTCGACCCTAATTCTTAAAGAAACGGCTGAAAGGTTTGTGGCGCCTCCGCAGTAATTGTGGTGGGCTCTTTTGTCGTAGGATGACTAAAGGTCAACGATCGGGCGTGCAAGCAGATGCTCTTATCCCGCTCAGCCCGTCTTGCTCCGTATTTCACATCACCCTTGATCGCATGACCAATGGCAGAGAATTGTGCCCTGATCTGATGGTGACGACCGGTATGCAACTCAACTTCGACCAGCGAATAATTATCCCCAGTTTTCAGAACGTTATAACTCAATCGAGCTTCTTTGGCGCCTTCTTCAGGGCGTTTGAAAACAATGGCTTTGTTGTTTTTGCTGTTTTTCTTCAAAAAGTGCTTGAGGTCGTTCTTTCCGCGAAGTTGGCCCTCAACAACCGCCCAGTAGGTTTTCTGAGTCTGTCGTTCTTTAAACGCTTTATTCATGCGTTCTAAGCCTTTGGAAGTTCTGGCAAAAAGGACCACTCCCGTAGTCGGCCTATCGAGGCGATGAATGACGCCACAAAAAACGTTGCCCGGCTTGTTGAATTTCTCTTTCAGGTAAGACTTGATGTGGTCGGGCAGGGGGACATCCCCAGTTTTATCACCTTGGACAAGATCTCCAGGACGCTTATTAACGGCAACCAGGTGATTGTCTTCGTAAATGATATTTAAACGAGTGGCCAATTTAGCTTGGGTAGCTTTCGCTCTCGTTCGGGAAATCGACGTCTTTAACGTCTTTCACGTACTGTCCGATAGCACCAGTGATATCATCGTATAGGTTCAAGTAACGACGTAAGAAGCGCGGATTGAACTTATGTGTCATTCCTACCAAATCGTGGAATACCAAAACTTGACCATCCACACCTGGGCCAGCACCAATACCGATAACAGGAATATCTAGCATCTGCGCCACCTCCCCGGCAAGTGCGGCAGGTACCTTTTCCAATACAATTCCAAAACAACCTGCTTCTTGCAAGGCTAGGGCATCTTCTTTCAGCTTCGCAGCCTCCGCTTCTTCCTTGGCACGAACACTATACGTACCGAATTTATAGATGCTCTGAGGCGTCAATCCAAGATGTCCCATTACTGGGATTCCCGCAGTAAGAATACGCTTGATACCTTCGATGATTTCAATACCGCCTTCCAGCTTCACAGCGTGACCGCCGGTTTCCTTCATGACACGAATGGCAGAATTTAAGGCCTGTTTTGAATCACCCTGATAGGTACCAAAGGGAAGGTCTACTACAATCAAGGCGCGATCCACAGCACGTACCACAGAACTTGCGTGGTAAATCATTTGATCCAGAGTAATTGGAAGGGTCGTCTCGTGACCGGCCATTACGTTGGATGCACTATCGCCCACAAGAATACAATCTACACCTGCTGCATCCACCATTTTGGCCATAGTGTAGTCATACGCAGTTAGCATAGATATTTTCTCTCCTTGGTCTTTCATTTGCTGAAGACTGTGGGTAGTAACTTTCTTAAATTCTTTCTTCGCAACGCTCATGGTGCACGATTTTTGTGTTTTCTGTCCTACAAAGAAAAGAACTCAACCCGTAGGTTGTATTTTTGGTACCGATGAAAAACCACATTCTTACCCTTTTTGCCTTTTTCGTGCTGTTTTCGTGCGATAACTCCTTGGACATCAACGCCGATTATGACGTGGAAAATGTGGTTTACGGCCTATTGGACAAGGATTTAGATACGCAATGGGTACGATTACACAGAACTTACCTCGGCGAAGATGGATTGTTGGCGGGTGCTGTACACAGTGACAGCTTGTATTTTGATACAGCGGCCATCTACCTTGCTCAGCTGAATGCCAGCGGTGATGTTGTTAATACCTACGAGTTTTACCGCAAAGACACCAATGCACTAGAGCCTGGCGTCTTTACTACGGATAATTACAGGTTGTACTGGACCGATGCTCCTATTGATAAGTCGTTCGAATACCGCATTCGCGGCTTTATACCTGGCAATAACAACTTTGAAGCCGTTACACCGATTGTTGGAAATGTTAGTATTACCAAACCAAGAGGCTTCCAAAAGATCTCATTCGGCATCAGTAACGCGGAATTCAAATGGGATGCCACCAAGAATGCGCGCTTATACCAGGGCTATTTGCATTTTAAATACAAAGAAGCACCTCGTTCAAACCCGCAAGACAGTGTGATGAAAACATTGACCTATGCGCTGCCGGTGCGTACCGGAAGCAATCTCAATGGAAATGGAACGTTTGTCTCAGAGGTCACTTACGATGCTTACTTCCGCTTTTTGCGCAATAACATAGGCACCACCACAGATAAGGTTCGTGTATTTAAAGGCATGGATGTAGAAATTTGGGCGGCTGCCGATGATTACGCGACATACATTAATGTGAGTCAGCCGTCTCAGGGAATTGTTCAAGAGAAACCCTTGTTTACCAACATCGATGGCGGCATTGGATTGTTTTCTTCAAGAGCTGTCGGGATCCAAGAAAATGTGCAGTTGAGCACGTATTCTATGGACAGCTTGTGGCGCGGCATCTTTACTTGCGATATGGGTTGGGTCGATTTTCAAGGGATCGATTCATGCATCTGCGTAGACGGAGATAAGGTCTGCTTCTAAGCCACGCTTTATGACCTTTTGGCAGAAGGTCCTTTCATTTTGACATAGTTTTTACTCAAATGCTGACACTTTGGAAGTGAAATTGGCCCGAAAAGCTAATGGCACAAGGCTTGTTTATACGAGGTCGTACTATTTGAATTGATAACCTTAACTAATATAAAATGGGTAAAATCATAGGAATTGACCTCGGAACAACGAACTCTTGTGTCTCTGTAATGGAGGGTAACGAGCCAGTAGTAATTCCAAACAGCGAAGGAAAAAGAACGACTCCTTCTATTGTAGGTTTTGTAGAAGGCGGTGAGCGTAAAGTTGGTGATCCAGCAAAACGTCAAGCCATTACTAACCCGGAAAAAACGGTTTACTCTGTGAAGCGTTTCATGGGTGAGAAATTTTCGAATGTTCAATCGGATGCCGGACGTGTCCCTTATACAGTAGAGGCGGGCGACAATGACACACCACGTGTAAATATTGACGGACGTCAATACACGCCGCAGGAGATTTCAGCAATGATCCTTCAGAAAATGAAGAAGACTGCTGAGGATTACTTAGGCACCGATGTTAGCGAAGCAGTGATTACTGTTCCAGCATATTTTGACGATGCACAGCGTCAAGCCACTAAAGAAGCAGGTGAGATTGCAGGCTTGAACGTACGTCGTATCATCAATGAGCCAACAGCTGCGGCTTTGGCATACGGATTAGATAAAAAAGGCCAGGATCAAAAAATCGTTGTTTTTGACTGTGGTGGTGGTACGCACGATGTATCGGTACTAGAGTTAGGTGATGGCGTATTTGAAGTAAAATCTACTGACGGTGATACACACCTTGGTGGTGATGACTTTGATCAGGTATTGATCGATTGGTTGGCGGAAGAGTTCAAGGCTGAGGAGTCTATGGACTTACGCCAGGATAACATGGCTTTGCAGCGTTTAAAAGAGGCTGCAGAGAAAGCTAAGATTGAATTGTCGTCAACAACCTCAACTGAAATCAACTTGCCGTACATCACAGCAACAGCCTCAGGGCCAAAGCACTTGGTACGCACGTTGAGTCGCGCTAAGTTTGAACAATTGGCAGCCTCATTGATTGAGCGCACCATTGCTCCAGCAAAATCGGCACTTCAGAATGCAGGTTACTCGACTTCTGAGATTGACGAAGTGATCTTAGTAGGGGGTACTACTCGTATTCCTGCCATCCAAGAAGCGGTTAAAGCATTCTTTGGTAAAGAGCCTTCGAAAGGTGTAAACCCTGATGAGGTAGTTGCTATCGGTGCTTCTATCCAAGGTGGTGTACTCGCCGGTGATGTAAAAGATGTTCTTCTTCTTGATGTAACGCCACTTTCACTGGGTATCGAAACCATGGGTGGTGTCATGACGAAGTTGATCGAAGCGAACACGACTATTCCTACGAAGAAGTCAGAGACCTTCTCAACAGCTGCCGATAACCAGCCTTCAGTGGAGATTCACATCCTACAAGGTGAGCGTCCAATGGCAGGGGATAACAAGACTATCGGCCGATTCCACTTGGACGGTATCCCAGCTGCACCGCGTGGTGTGCCTCAGATTGAGGTGACCTTCGATATCGATTCTAACGGTATCCTAAACGTAAGTGCGAAGGATAAGAACACTGGTAAAGAGCAGAACATTCGTATCGAAGCTTCTTCAGGTTTGAGCCAGGAAGAAATCGATCGCATGAAGCAAGAAGCTGAAGCAAATGCTGATGCGGATAAGAAAGCCAAGGAAGAAATTGATAAGCTCAACGCAGCAGATAGCATGGTCTTCCAAGTAGAGAAGCAAATGAAGGAAATCGAAGGCAAGCTTCCTGAAGATAAGAAAGGTCCTATCGATGCAGCATTGGCAGAGCTTAAAGCAGCACACGCCGCTAAGGATGTAGCAGGTTGTGATGCGGCTCAAGAAAAGCTCAACGGTGCGCTTCAAGCGGCTTCAGCAGAAATTCAAGCAGCAATGCAGCAAAACCAAGGCGGTGGCGATCAAGGTCCTACTGACGGTGGTGGCGATGCTGGCGGCGCTGATGATGTCACAGACGTAGATTTTGAAGAGGTGAAATAATCCCTACTCAAGGTTATAGCAAGCCCCCGCGCCCTCGGCGCGGGGGCTTTTTTATTTATCTTCGGGCTTTCACTCTAAAAATGCAGTACACGTATGGATTTGGCATCTCTTAATGACATTCTAGCAACTATAGACGGATACATTGGCGGCTCAAGCTGGTTTGTCTTTGCCCTTCTCGGTTCAGGGATATTCTTCACGGTTTATTTGAAATTCCCTCAAATCAGATTTTTTAAGCATGCCATCGATGTGGTGCGTGGCAAATTCGATGAGGAAGGAGCGAAAGGGGATACCTCTCATTTTCAGTCTTTGGCTACAGCATTGTCAGGTACAGTAGGTACAGGAAACATCGCAGGTGTGGCCTTTGCGATCCACCTCGGTGGTCCGGCTGCACTTTTTTGGATGTTGGTGACAGCTGCCTTAGGTATGACTACAAAATTTGTGGAGGTAACGCTCAGCCATAAATACCGTGAATTTGCAGAGGATGGCACAGCTTCAGGTGGACCGATGTACTACATGAAGAACAAATTGAACATGAAGTGGATGGCTGCACTATTCGCTGTAGCTGCGATCATTAGTTCATTTGGGACGGGTAATATGCCACAAGTCAATAGTATTGCCGCATCGTTAAAAGCTACCTTCGGTATAGAAGAGATTGTCACTGGTGCTGTGCTTTCAGTGCTGCTCGGTTTGATCATTCTGGGGGGGATTAAGAGAATTGCAGCGGTAACAGAAAAGCTAGTACCCATGATGGCCATCATTTACGTGATTGGCGCATTGTCCGTCATTGTCATGAACTATGAGAATATCATCCCTTCTTTCATTAGCATTTTTGCAGATGTATTCACAGGTTCTTCTGCCGCTGGTGGTTTCTTAGGAGCAACCATTGCCTACGCATTTAATCGCGGTGTAAACAGAGGTTTGTTTTCGAATGAAGCAGGTCAGGGTTCGGCACCAATTGCCCATGCTGCTGCAAAAGCAGAACATCCTGTAAGTGAGGGTATGGTAGCTATTCTTGAGCCATTTATCGATACCATTGTCATTTGTTCTATTACTGGCCTAACTCTTTTGAGCTCAGGTGTTTGGAATGAAAAACATCAAAACGACTTTAGTTATTCTGATACCATTGTCGCGGCCGGTGAACTCAGTGAGGAACAGGACGGTACAGCACTTTTTGAATACTACAACAATGGGGGAGATATCGAAGAATTTACTGGCCAGCTTCAAGTTAATGACGGCACACCGCAAGGAGTAACTATCCTTCACGCTAGATCTATAGCGGAAGATGTAGTCGTTAGCAGTGAGGGTGCACCGTATACGGGTACAGTTGCTGTCGAAAATGGTCGCGTAAAAGATCCTTCGAAATACACCTTCTCAGGTAAATCTTTGGTACACAGTGCGCCGCTTACGGCCATTGCTTTTAATAAGGGCTTATTTGGTGATTTTGGCCAGTACATTGTGGCCATTGGTTTGCTTCTTTTTGCCTTCTCAACGGCAATTTCTTGGAGCTATTACGGGGGTAGAAGCGTTACCTACTTGTTCGGTGTGAAATATGTGAACTACTACCGCATCGTTTATGTGCTGGGTTTCTTCTTGGCTGCGATCATTGATACTACAATCGTCTGGACCTTTGCTGGTATTGCGATTGCGCTGATGACACTTCCGAATTTAATCGGAATTTTCTTGCTGAGAAAAGACATGAAGAACAGCATTGAGGATTACAAGAAACACCTGAAAAAAAACTTCGACGCTGAGATTTAATGAATCAATGATTGAACGACGTTAAACCTTGAATATTTGCAATTGTCTACTAGACATCAATGCTTATCTTGTTCAGGTTAATAAAACGTCAATGAAACGATTACTTCTCAGTGCTGCTGCAGTACTATTTGCATTCTCTGCGAATGCTCAAATCAGTAGTGATACCCTAACCTACACCCGAGGTACACTAGGAGTTCAAGCGGTATTCCCCGTCAACATTAATTCTCAGTCCTCTTGTGCCGATACCATGGGGATTTCCATTCCCTCGGGACACTGGATTTCTTCCATCGAGCTAAAGTATGAGGTTCAAACCCAAGGCGGTGGTTTTGGGGGTGTAGCGCCAAACGATGTAGGGACCTACGTTGAGTTTGTGAGCGAAAGCACTAAGGAGACCGGTCTGACCTACGGAACTTCAGGTACGAACGGTACGACGGAATCCGTATCAAGAACCATCAATGAATTTAATGGAGCGGTCACGGATACCTTCCTGGTATTTAAGTTGCATCCTTTACGCCAAGCGTTTACGGCAGCCTGTGATACCAACTCGGCTAAGATTACTGACAGTACCTACCAAATCATTGTTAACCACTATCCTGCGCCAACTTGTTTCCAGCCGACCAACTTAGCGGTGGACTGGACTATGAGTGATCAAGCACAATTATCGTGGACCACAGGCGGTTCATCTTCTTGGGAAGTAGAATACGGTGCACCGGGCTTTACACCAGGGACAGGAACAAGGCTCGCAGCATTGACCAACCCGTTCGTAGTTACAGGTCTTACCGCATCAACATCTTACGAGTTCATTGTTCGTGATTCATGTGCGGTTGGAAATACGAGTATTTGGTCGGCAGCTGCGGAAGATTCAACGCGCTGTGCACCAATTACTTTCACTACATCATATACAGAAAACTTTAACAGCACCACGGATTGGGTTCCTGGTTCAGGTTTTGACAACGACGGCTCAACTGTACCGTCTTGTTGGTTGAGAAATCCAACGAGCCCTAACGGTGGCCAAGGCTACGCATGGGGTGTTGCTGACGATAGTACAGGTACTCCAGGCACAGGACCATCTGCCGGTAGAGGCGGTTCAGGCCAATACATTTATGCGGAAGCTTCAGGTGCAGCGAACCAAAGTGTCGCTGAGATTACGTCGCCATTGATTGACTTAAGTGCACTGAGTGTTCCTGAGCTTAACTTCTATTACCACATGCGTGGTGCACAGATCAATGAATTGAAAACAGAAGTTTGGTCAAAAACCACCGGTTGGGTCAATGTTGGTGCCATCAACGGTCCACAACAAACGGCACTTTCAGATACATTCTTACTGCAGACGTATACTTTAAGCCAATTCGTCAACGACACCGTATTGGTTCGTTTCTCAGCTTCTCGTGGTTTTGGTAATGCAAACCAAGCGGATATTGCCATAGACGACTTTGGTTTCCAAGAGGCGCCAACATGTCCAGATCCATCAAACTTGTTGGTGGCTGGTCGTACGATGACAAGTATTACACTAGGGTGGACGGCTGTTAATGCGACATCTTGGGACATTCAATACGGTGCTCCAGGCGCAGCCTTAGGAGCCACAGCGAATACTACAATTAGTGCTTCGACGAATCCTAAAGAAGTTACTGGGCTTAGCAGCGGTACTACCTATCAGTTTTGGGTACGTGAAGTTTGTGGACCTACAGACAAATCTGGATGGGTGGGACCTATCCTAGCTACAACGCACTGTACGCCAGTAACGGCTCCATGGAGCGAGGACTTTGATTCTACAACTTGGACCGCAGGAACGGGGGTTTACAATACAGGTGATGCACTTGCAGCATGTTGGGTACGTACTCCTGAGAAAGATACTTTACCGTCGTCGCCATTCTCTTGGGGTGTACGTTCTGGGACAACGACGACAGGACAGACTGGTCCAACAACAGATGTTAGCGGTTCGGGGAACTACCTCTATGCAGAGGCGTCGGGTGGTGCACCAAACCAAGAAGCATTTGTGGAGTCGCCAATGATCGATATGAGTGCTTTGCTAAAACCGCAGGTTAGTTTCTACTACAACATGCGCGGTTTCTTCGTGAACACCCTAAAACTCCAGGTGTGGGTAGATTCTACTCAAACTTGGGATACCTACTTCACAAAATCAGGAAACCAAGGAAACCAGTGGTTGTTTGAAGAGGTGGACTTGAGCGGTTTTGCTGGCGATACTATTGTACTTCGCTGGTCCGCCACCAAAGGAAACGGATCACAAGGTGATATCGCCATTGATGAAGTGGTAGTAGAGGACCAACCATTGTGTCCGGATCCGTCGAACTTTGCATTAACAGACGTTACTTCTACTACAGCTACGTTCTCCTGGACGACTGGTGGTTCAACAACTTGGAACTTAGTAGTGGGTACTGCAGGTTTCACACCTTCGGCCACAGGTTTAACGAATTTGACCACTACTACAGGCGTAGCTACGGGTTTAACAGCGGGAACTTCATACGACGCGTATGTACGTGATACTTGTGGTGCCCTTGGTGCTTCTATGTGGATTGGACCGATTACGTTCAATACATTGTGTAATCCATACACGGCTCCATACACGGAGAATTTCGATTCTACGTCTTGGGTAACAGGCGCTAACCAAACACCGGGTCAAATTGACGGCTGTTGGCAACGCAGTGATACCGTAGAGTACTTCTGGAAAGCGGGTCCTCCGACGAACCATAGTAACAATACAGGTCCTTCAGGTGACCACACGTCTGGTTCAGGCGGCTATGCATTTACAGAGGCCAATACTGGTTTCGGTGGTAGTTCCATCTTTACCAATGAGCTCATTTCACCATTGGTGGATGTAAGCCCATTGACGACTCCAGAGATGACCTTCTGGTACCACATGTACGGTACCCTCATTAATAAGTTGGTGGTGCAAGTGAGAACTGCTGGCGGTTCTTGGACCACTCTGAGCACAATCAACGGTGCACAGCAATCTTCTTCTAACGATGCTTGGAAAGAGCAGATAGTAGATTTGACCGCTTATGCCGGTGATACTATTCAAGTGAAATTCATTGCGCATCGCTACCAAGGCTTCAACAACCAAGTAGATATCAGTTTGGACGATGTGGATATTCACGAAAAGCCAAATTGTCCGAAGCCATCAAACCTTGTTGCCTCGAACGTCACTAGCAACAGTGTTGACTTGAGCTGGACGACAGGTGGTTCAACCAACTGGTTGGTGAAGTACACGCCAGGATCCATTGTTTCTGCAGGTACGAATCCATTTACTTTGACTGGTTTATCACCGAACACGACCTACAGCATTTACGTACGAGATTCTTGTGCAGTAGGCGATGTGAGCCCGTGGGAGGGTCCAATTACTGTTACTACACTATGTGGTATGGAAACAGCGCCTTGGACAGAGGATTTCGAAGGGACCGGATTTGACGCTTCAACCGGTGATTTCGATGGTTGTTACACTACAAGCACTTCGACAACGTATTTCTGGCAGACCGGTACAGGTGCAACTCCGACAAACAATACGGGGCCTTCTGCTGACCACACTTCAGGTTCTGGTAAGTACGGGTACATTGAAACAAGCTTTGGTTTTAACGGCGATACAGAGGCCGATATGGAGACCATGGAAATCGATTTGGATACCTTAAGCACACCTGAGCTTTCTTTCTGGTGGCACGCTGCCGGTGGCAATATCGATGAAATGGAAGTAGAGATTTACGACGGTTCGACGTGGACTTCGGAATTGACTATCAACAGTACAAACAATACTCTTCAGTCAGGTCCTGGTGATCCTTGGCAAGAAGCGGTTATTGACCTTAGCTCGTATGCAGGTGATACCATTAAAGTTCGCTTTACAGGATCACGTTCAAGTACATTTGGGTTTACTTCAACGCAAGCAGATTGGGCGATCGATGATATCGAAATAGATAACGCACCTACTTGTTTGAAACCAACGGCAATCGCAAGTACTGCCAGCACGACTACCTCAATCACATTGAGCTGGACGACGGGTGGTGCGAGTAACTGGCAAATCGAATACGGCGCTCCAGGCTTTACGCCGGGTACGGGTACTATCGTTAATGCCACGACGAACCCATACACGGTTACTGGTTTAGCACCATCGACGTATTACGACTTCTGGGTTCGTGACTCATGTGGTGCTACCGATGTGAGTGATTGGGCAGGTGCCTTTGCTGCAGCTACAGCCTGTGGTACAGCAGTAGCTCCATACCTAGAAAACTTCGATAACGGTTTCGTTGGCGGAACCGATAACAACCAAGGGCACAACATAGGGGCAACTATTAGCCCGTGTTGGTCACGTACAGATACAGATACCAACTACCGTTGGGGTGGACGTACGGGTACGACAGCTACGGGTCCTACAGGTCCTTCAGGCGATCATACTAGTGGTTTCGGTAGCTACGTGTACACTGAGGCAAGCTTCTCTTCTGGAACGCCTTCTGCTACCTTGACCTCACCAAGTATTGATCTAAGCGCTTTAACTACTCCAGAGATGAAATTCTGGTACCACATGTGGGCGCAAGGAAACGGTTCACAGGGAACGCTGGTTTGGGCCATCCAAGATGTAGCAGTTGGTACTTGGGTTGATTTAGATTCCATCTCGGGCAACCAAGGAAACAACTGGATTGAAGTCGTTGAGGATTTGAGTTCTTACGCGAACAAAACGGTGAAAATTAGATTTACGTCAACTAAATCGAGTGGTACTAACCCGCAATTTGGTGATATCGCCATCGATGATTTGAGTATTGATGAGGCGCCAACGTGTCCTGAGCCAACTGCAGTGACAGCTGTGGCGACATCAACCACTGATGTGGATGTTAGCTGGACTACCGGTGGTTCAACAGCATGGCAGATCGAATACGGTGCTCCAGGCTTTACGCCAGGAACGGGTACCATCGTGAATGCACTCACCAATCCATTTACTGTAACCGGTCTAACCTCAGGTGCTTCGTACGATTTCTACGTACGCGATTCTTGTGGTGCTGGTGATGTGAGTATGTGGGTAGGTCCTGCTTCTGCTACTACATTCACTTGTACAGGTGGATGTACCTACACGCTTGAGCTTGGTGATGATTACGGCGACGGATGGGGCGCGAATGGACAATACAGTGTGTTCCACCAATTGGCTGTAACTACTGGCTCAGTGACGACCAACTACACGATGAGTAACACAACAGGTGCGCTTGGGTCAAGTGAGACTTTCACCTTTAACGTGTGTGACGGTGATACACTTTATCTAGAGTTTATCGATAACGGTCAATGGGACGACGAGTGTGGTTATACACTTAAAGATCCGAATGGCGTTGTTGTATCGAGTGTGGCTAATGGTTCCATGACACCAGGTATCAAGTACCAAGGTTCTGCGAACTGTAGTTCACCATGTCCAGCGCCAGTGCCAACATTTACATTCACGGATAACTTCTTGAGTGTTGATTTTGATGCAACAGCTTCAACAGGTTCTGCGCTTACTTATGCTTGGGACTTCGGCGATGGAAACAATGGCACGGGTGATACACCGACGCACCTCTACGGTGCAGGTGGCACTTATGTGGTTACGTTGACTGCCACGGATTCGTGTAACCAAAGCATTGACTTTGTGGATACGATCCAGGTTTGTGAAGAATTGACAACGGCGAATATTACCTACACGCAGAGTGCCTTTGACATCAACTTTGATGCTTCGGGTGTTGCAGGGGCCGATTCAGCTTACTGGACCTTCGGAGACGGAAATACAGGTAATGGATTGAACCCAACGAATACCTATTCTGGTTCAGGTAATTTCCAAGTAGATGTAACGGTTTACAACGCCTGTGGCGATCAAGCGGATACCACATTCTTTGTAACGATCTGTGTGCAGCCTACAGCAACCTTCTCAGCACAAATCTTGAGTGCAGGTGGTGGTGGTATGCAGGTCCAGTTCGACGGAACGAACTCGACAGGTGGTAGCAGCTACTTGTGGAACTTCGGTGACGGTAATACCAACACTACCTCGAACTACCCGCTTCATACTTACGCAGTGACTTCTACTACCTATGTAGTGAGCCTTACGGTTTACAACACTTGTGGAGATTCAGATACCTACTCGAGCGTCTTGGGAGATGCCTTAGGCGAAGACGAGTACACCTTGTTCAATGTGAAGGTATTCCCGAACCCTGCAAAAGGATTCATTACTCTTGAGAGTGATGCAGGTATGGAAGGAACCATCTCACTCATTGATGCGCTGGGCCGCACAGTGGTAGAGATGAATGCGAACGGCATGTCCAACCAAGTAATAGATGTTCGCGACCTAAGCGCAGGTACGTACGTATTACGAGTGTTGAACAACGGTCAGCTCTTCCAAGAGCGCGTTCAGATTGTGAAGTAATTCCAATAGAGATAAAGCAAAAAGCCGCCCCATCGGGGCGGCTTTTTTTATGGATTAAAAATTTGGCTTACGCCTTTTTGACAAACTCGCTTTTGAGCATCATTGCACCGAACCCGTCGATCTTACACGAGATGTTATGGTCGCCATCCACGAGCTTTATGCGGCTGACTTTGGTACCTGGCTTAATGGGCTTAGGAGCACCTTTCACGGGGAGCGATTTGATGACTACCACACTGTCGCCATTCTGCAAGACATTCCCATTGGCGTCATATACGGCGCCTTCCTTGGCGACATCTTCAGGATTCCATTCGTGGCCACATTCAGGACACACTAAGAGCGCATCCATTTCGTAGGCATACGGGGATTTACATTCAGGACATGGCGGGTAATTAGACATGATTTAGTCTTTAGGTAATAAAAAGGAGATGCCGCTAAGTAATGTGATTAGGGCAATAGCTGAATAGGCGAGCGACGGATAGCCGAGAGCTCCCGCAGCGAAACCGGTAAGTGCGCCAAAGACATACCCCATATCTCTCCAAAATCGATACGTTGCCAATGCCTTAGGTCGCCATACAGGGTGACTGTTATTGCTAATACCTACCAAGAAGGTAGGGTAGACCAGTGCTGTGCCTATTCCAATGAGTAGGTAGGGAATTACTGAAAGCGCACCCTCTGGCAAAAGAAACAGCCCAAGCGACTGCAAGATCATTCCCGTGGCGCAAAGCGTCTTAATGTTCCCTGTATTGGATAAAGGACCAGTGAACAATTGGCCCAAACCCCATGACGCTGCATGAATACCGGTAAGAAACCCAATAGTTGTGAGACTAGCATCCATTGAAAGCAAGGTGACCGGAACAAGGGCCCACAAAATTCCGTCGTTTGCATTGTTGATTAGGCCACCGACGCTGAATAATCGTAAAGATGGGTTCTGATAGGTGGTATGGGCGAATACATTAGTGGGTGTACGCTCTGAAGTGTCGTATTCTTCCTGTGCTTCCACCAAGGCCCAAGGGCGCGTATCCGGTAAGAAGAGTAGGGCAATGACGAGTGCCAGAAGAACCACGGCGCCGCTGGCAATCAATATGTAGCGAAAATCACCATTGGTATCCATGAACGAGGCTGCAAGTGCAGAGGCGCCACCCACTGCGAGATAGCCAGCGCTTTCATTTAAACCCATAGCAGTGCCCCGAAGACGTTTGCCTACAATATCTATCTTCATGATAACCGTGGTAGACCAAGTGATGCCTTGGCTTAGACCAAGCGCCACATTGGCGGCAACGGCCATCCAAGGTGCATTCATGGTCAAGAGGAGGTAAGGAATGACTGCCGCAATGCACCAGCCTAAAACTAGTGACCACTTCCGTCCAATACTGGTGAGTAGATGACCCGTGAATAAATTGGCCACAGCTTTCGATAGACCAAAAGTTGCCACCATGATGAGCGAAGATTGTGCTTCTTCCATGCCCCAGCTCGAGGTGATCACAGGCAGTAGACTACGCTCGAAACCAACCATGGCGCCCACAAAAGCACTCATGAGGACCAATAGTGTAAACAAGGGCCAATTCTCCTTAAGGCCTAGGCGACGCTGCTTCACTTTTTACGAATCTTAATGCCGAACCAGGCGTAGATGAGCGTCATAACCGGCGAGATCAGATTAAAGAAGGCATACATGAAATAGTCGCCCGTAGCTACTCCTAATACAGAGCTCTGGTAGGCACCACAAGTATTCCATGGGATAAGTACAGAGGTAACCGTACCACTATCCTCAAGCGTTCTACTCAAGTTTTCTGGGGCTAACCCTCGTTTATCATACACGTCTTTGAACATTCTACCGGGCACAACAATGGCCAAATATTGGTCGGAAGCAGTTACGTTTAATACCCCACAAGCGACAAGTGTGCTTGTAATCAGTGAGGCCGTATTCTTGGCAAGACCCACAATTGCTGTTGTTATAGTCGCAAGAAAGCCACAGGCTTCCATCGCACCACCAAAGGCCATCGCACTAAGAATGAGCCATACGGTGCCCATCATACCCGACATGCCAGAGCTACTAAGTAGATCGGCGAGTATAGGGTTGTCGCTAGGAATAGAAATATCACCATATACACTGCGCATAGCCGTTTCATACAATGGATAATTGCCACTGCCTAGTTGGGTCAACAGGTTCCCTTGGAACAGTAAGGCCATAACAAGACCCCCAAGTATACCTACGGAAATAGCAACCAATGCATCTGTCTTTTGAGAAATAAGTGCAATAACCCCAATAGGGACCAAGAATACCCAAGGTGTTACATTAAAGGTTTCAGCGATCAGGTTTTGAACTACTGCAATTTCTTCGGCATTCAGAGCACCATTTGAATAGCGTAGACCGATGACGGTAAAAAGAATTAATGAAATTACTAGACTAGGAACCGTCGTGTAAAGCATATAACGGATGTGCGTGAATAGATCAGTACCCGCCATAGCTGGGGCAAGATTGGTCGTATCGCTCAAAGGACTTAGTTTATCACCGAAATAGGCACCAGAGATTACGGCACCCGCAACAATGGCAACGGGAATTCCCATGGTTTGTCCAATACCCATAAGGGCGATACCTACCGTGGCGGTTGTGGACCAAGAAGAACCGGTACTCAAGCTGACCAGGGCTGAAATAATCACGGCCGTCGGTAAAAAGAAGGTGGCATTAATCAGATCCAGTCCGTAGTAAATCATGGCCGGTACAATACCGCCAACGAGCCAAGTCCCTGCAAGTCCACCAATGAGAATGAGGATATAGATGGCACTGGCCGTATCCTTAACATTGGCCTTGATCTTATCCAGAATGGCTTCGACCTTCGTTCCGTTTGCCACACCAATACCGCCTGCAACAAGTGCTGAAACGAGTAGGATGACTTGGTTGGAACCACTTAGGGCATCGTCGCCGTAGACATAACCAACGTTGAACCAAAGCAAAAGCATGAGCACTACCAATGGGCTCAATGCCAGTAGCAGCTGTAGAGTGTGTTTCTTTTGTGCCATATCCCGCAAGATACAACGCGCGAGCCTTCTTAGCTCATCGCTGTGATAATGTCTTGCTTGGTGATAATGTGATACCCTTCACCAAATTCGACGAGTACTGCGCGGTGTCCTTCTTTCACCATACGAGCCACGTCTTCTATTGGCGTCGTTAGCTCGACCACAGGGTAGGCAGCACCCATCACTTCACCAATGAGTACATTGGAATTTGGGTTGTCTAGCATGCAGTTGAGTATGCATTGATCGTCAATGGCACCGACCACTTTTCCTTCTTCAATAACCGGTATCTGCGTGATATCATGTGTCTTCATCAAGCTTGCCGCATTACTGATCGGGGCAGTAGGGCTGACCGTAACTAAAGGCAAGTGACTGTGTCCGTCAATGAGGTCTTTCGCGACTTTGTTGGCGGGAGCGAGGAATCCTCTATCGCGCATCCAATCGTCGTTATACACTTTTCCTACATAACGAGATCCGTGGTCGTGGAAGAGCACAACCACCACATCGTCAGGGGTAAGCTGGTCCTTAAGCTGACGCAGGCCTTGGAAGGCTGAGCCGCAGCTGTATCCTAAGAACAGACCTTCTTTCTTGGCCAATTCTCTCGTGGCAAGCGCACCGTCTTTGTCCGTAACCTTCTCGAAGTAATCAATAACGCCGAAATCAACATTCTTTGGCAAGATATCTTCACCAATACCTTCGGTGATGTAGCTGTAGATTTCCTTCTCGTCAAATTCTCCGGTCTCGTGGAACTTTTTGAATACGGAACCGTAAGTATCAATTCCCCATACTTTAACAGCAGGGTTTTGCTCTTTTAAATATTTTCCAACTCCTGAAATAGTACCTCCGGTGCCCACACCTACAACGAAATGAGTCACTTTGCCTTCCGTCTGCTCCCAGATTTCAGGTCCTGTGCTTTCGTAGTGTGCCTCACGGTTGCTGAGGTTGTCGTATTGGTAGGGGTAAAATGAATTGGGAATTTCTTGATTCAAACGTGATGCAACGCTGTAGTAGCTGTCCGGATGCTCCGGTGCGACATTTGTTGGGCAGACAATAACTTCTGCACCCATCGCACGCAGGATATCCATCTTTTCCTTGCTTTGCTTATCACTGAGCGTACAGATGAGCTTGTAGCCTTTCACAATCGCCGCTAATGCAAGCCCCATCCCGGTGTTCCCAGAGGTACACTCTATGATGGTGCCGCCAGGTTTTAGATCGCCACGAGCTTCAGCATCTTCCACCATTTTAAGTGCCATGCGGTCTTTCACGCTATGCCCGGGGTTGAAGTATTCCACCTTGGCGTACACAGGGCAAGGGAAATCTGCTGCGATTTTATTGAGTTTGATCATTGGAGTGTCTCCAATGGTATCAAGGATGCTGTCGTAAATAGGACGCATAAGATTGTATTTGGGTTGCCTCTAAGTTACACAACTATTGCAGGGCTGCTTCAGTCGTTAAGAGAATCTTATACTCTTTATGGGGTCCAATTTTGAAATCCACCGTACCGGGAATCGAAGTACGACAAAAGCTACTGCTAGGAAAGCAGCATTGGCGGAAACAATCCAGGCAAAATCGAAGGAAATCGGTGCCACTGAAATATAGTAGGTACTTGGGTCCAATTCGATGAGCCCAAACTGCCATTGCACAAAACTTGCTCCCAGTCCAATGAGGTTGCCCCACACCAATCCTTGAGCCAGTATACGCATGCTTAGCCACATAAATACTTGCAAGATCAATCGATCCGAAGCGCCCAATGCCTTGAGCGTACCAATCATTCTGGTGCGGTCCACAATCAACACGAGCAAAGCAATACATAAGTTAGCCACAGCCACAATGAGCACTATGGCCAATACCAATAAGATGTTCGTGTCAAAGAGCTCCAACCAGCCAAATATCGCCGGGTGGCGGTACTCTAAGCTTTGAACTTGCATGTTGTAGGGGACAATGGCGTTCCAGTAGGCAGCAACCGTATTTCGGTGCTCAGGGTCGTTTAAAACAATGCTGTAATGGGTCACGCTGTCGTTTCTCCAGCCGTTTAACCGTCGTACATCCTCAATATCCATGATGATGTGGCCCAGATTAAATTCGTCCAACCCCGTTTCAAAGGCACTTAATACGACGGCATCCCGTAATCTTGGCGCACTTTGTTGGTCTCTGATGGAGACTAGTACTGCGGTATCACCTACCGACAAGGCCAGGTTTTTCAATAGGGACCGAGATACATGAATACCATATCGCCCTGCATTAGAAGACTTTTTGGAAGAAAACTCCGCAAGAAAACTACTCATCTTCAGGCTGTCATACCCAATAATCTCAATTCCCTCGAATACGTCTTCGGATGGATTCACAAGCAGCGAGGCCTTTCGGATTTCGGCGTGCATGTGTTTTATCAATCCTTCCGATAATAGGGCCGATTGTAACGAGTCTGAGAGTAAAATAGCACCGCTTTCACCTGTGCGTTTCATGGAATACTCGTTGATATTGATGTCGCCCTCTAAACTTCTGAATTGGTCATTTATAGCATGTTGCAAACCCTTGCCTGAAGTGATTGATAAGATAACCAGCGCCATACCTAGGGCAGTGGCATAGGTACTTAACTTAAGCAGTGGTCGAACCACAGAGGGACCCGACGACTTTCGTATCTTTTGCGCTATGGAAAAAGCTTCTTTCACTCTCTCGCAATTTAGAACAACTCTCGCGTTATTCGCGGTATTGCTCCTGTGCTTTTCTGCGCGCGGGCAAGAAAGTTACTTGCCGGGTATTGCGCAGACTGGAGAGTACTACATGAAGCTGACTGAAAAATCTGTGGCAGTAGTAGCCAATGCGACCTCCTTATTGCCCAACGGAACCCATACAGTGGATCATTTGATTTCGCTGAGTGTGGATGTACAGCAGGTCTGGGCGCCGGAACACGGCTTCAGAGGCGATGCAGATGCTGGGGAGCATGTGGAGGACGGTCGCGATCCCAAAACAGGCATACCTATCAAGAGTTTGTACGGTAAAACGAAGCGTCCACCATCCGAATGGCTAGAGGGCCTAGATTGGGTCATCTATGATATTCAAGACGTCGGGGTTCGATTCTACACCTACAGCACTACGTTGAGCTACGTCATTGATGCATGTGTGGAAGCCGGTGTCCCGCTCATGATTATGGACCGGGGCAATCCAAACGGTCATTATATCGACGGTCCCATCTTAAAACCAGGCTTCGAAAGTATGGTAGGCTTGCACCCCATACCGGTAGTGCACGGCTTAACCATGGGAGAATATGCGTCCATGGTCTATGGTGAGCATTGGATGCCTGCGACAGAGAATGAACAGTGGCGTACCGCCTTCGAAAAGAAAGGTGGCATAGAGGTTATTCATTGCAAAGGGTATTCTCACAATAAGGTCTTCAAGGAATTCCAAGTTCCTCCGTCGCCCAATCTACGCTCCATAGAAGCCATTTGGCATTACCCAAGCTTGTGTTATTTCGAGGGCACACCCATTTCTTGTGGACGAGGTACCGATGCACCATTTACCCGTTTTGGTGCACCGTGGCTTGATGGGGAAGGGTACGAGCATAGGTTCATACCTGCGCCAGATCACGGATCGAAGTATCCCAAATTTCAAGGAAAGCAATGCGGTGGGGTTCAATTGTCTCAGGACCTAAGTGCTGGCCCAAAGGAAATAGATTGGAACCATTTATTTGATGCCTATGCGTTTTGGAAAGAGAATGCTCCCACGGAGGCGCCAGAATTTTTCAATGCGTTCTTCAAAAAATTGGCCGGTTCAAACCAACTGCAAGAAGCCTTGGAATCTGGGATGAGCGCCCAGGAGTGGGTGAGGTCTTATTATAGAGAGTTGTACCAATACAAGCAACTGGCTTATGAGTACACTTTGTATCCTCATTTAGGGGTTGAGACTTATAAATCCAACTAAGCACCATTAAAAAACCCCGCTCGAGGCGGGGTTTCTTTATGAAGCGGAAAAGCGG
>WTIZ01000041.1:206706-220315 GCA_011525035.1 Cryomorphaceae bacterium
GCACCATTAAAAAACCCCGCTCGAGGCGGGGTTTCTTTATGAAGCGGAAAAGCGGATTATTTCCAGCCTTTCATATCTTTTTCTAGACCTGCACGGTAAGTAAAGGTTCTACCCATGCTATCGTAGGCAGCTTGCCCCATATCGATGGCCTTTTTACCTTGCTTCTTGGCAGCTTTGAAGTCACCTGAAGCGGCAAGAACTTGAGCTTTTACCCAGTTCGTATACCAGTTCTCTGGGTCCAATTCTAATGCAGTTGTGATTAGTGCCAATGCTTTTTCATGGTCGCCTTGCTTGCTATGGAAATCAGCGGCATTGCGGTAGCTGCGTTTTGCATCGCTAAGCGCTTTGGCAATGTTTTTTGCGCTTTCTGCATCGCTATCTACTTCAACAGGAATAGCAACGGCTGTGTTTTCCCACTCTAGAATGAGCTTTGCACTATTTGTTGTGAAGGCATCGAAGTCAATTCCGAAACTTTCGTCAAAATCACTTTCAGTCGTGTTGACTACAAAACGAGCAACGTCGTTTGCTGCATCGTAACCTGAATTTCCCCAAAGGTTGGTTTGTGTTGATACGATGATGGTCCAACTGCCTTCTTCTGGAATAGTGAAAAGTGCGTATTTACCGGCTTTGATTTCTTCGCCACCCATTTTAAAATCGGACGTTGAAGATAGAATAGTACATGCGTTAGCACCAGTACGCCATACTTGACCGAACGGTACGAGATCACCAAAAATGGTTCTTCCCTTAGCACTTGGACGGCTGTATACAACTGTAAAGTCGGTAAGACCTACACGCTGATTGATAGTGGCAGTTGGTGACGGTTGAGGTAGTTCTTGAGCTGATGCGCTCCAGCTGAGGCTTAGGGCCAATGCGCCCACAATCCATTTTCTCATGTGTGTTGTTTTTTAGGTTGTCGTGAAGTTAAGTCAAAAAGTGCCTTGAAGGTTCACTTATAGTGCCATCATCTTTAATGCGGCAACAGCAGCTTCAACACCTTTATTGCCGTGCTTACCGCCACTTCGATCGCGGCTCTGCTCGATGGTGTTGTCTGTGAGCACACAAAAGATAGTAGGTGCATCGTAACTTAAGTTGAGTTCTGTAATGCCGTAAGTGACGCTCTGGCAAACGTAGTCGAAATGCTTTGTCTCACCCTGAATAACACAACCTACTACAATTACTGCATCAGGATCGTGCGCATCGAGGACAGACTTAGCGCCGAAGGTGAGTTCAACCGCTCCCGGTACGTCTATTTCTAGGATACCCTCCGGTGAAACACCGTGCTGTAGTAGTGTCTTTTTGGCTCCTTCTGCTAGACCAGAAGTGATTTCATGATTCCACTCAGCGCGAACAATAGCTACGAGTTTGCCTGCTCCAGAAGGAACCTGCTCGTTGTTAGAGCTATCTAAATGCTGGTGTGCGGTTGCCATCTTATTTCAAGGCAGCAATAACGCCCTGGATACCCGCCGCTTGACGTGATTCAGGGTAGTCTTCTGCAATTCTTTCGTACAGATTCACTGCCTTTGAAGCTTCATCGTTTGCCTCTAGAGCAAGACCGGCTTTCCACAAGAATAGTGGTGTAGTAAATGCGTTGTCGGTAGACTTAGCTGCCTTTTGGTAGTAATCTGCGGCATCGTCCATTTGACCAAGTTCTGCGAATGCATCACCAATAACGCCCAATGCCATTGCACCTGTAGCGGTGTTCGAAGCGCTGTAGCTGTCAAGTGTTTCGATAGCACTTTCGAAATCGCCAGTAGCGTAGTATGCGAGGCCTGCGTAGTAGTGTGCGCTATTCCCGGCAGGAGTACTGCCGTATTCGTCCATGATGTCCAAGAAACCGTAGTTCGCACCGTTACCATTCAAGGCGAGGTCCATAGAATCGGCCTCAAACCATTTGATAGCCTGTGCCATTTCGGTACCTGCTTCAGCTGTTTTAGGAGCGACTACATAAGTATTGTATGCAAAGAAGGCAAGAACTACGGCAACAACAGCACCTACAGTGATACCCACTTGTTTCGCGTTGTTTTCCAAAAACTGCTCAGTTTTAGTCAACGTTTGTTCTACACTATCAAATCCTAAGTTATCCTGCTGTGCAGGCGCATTCTTCTTAGCCATGGCTATATAATTATTGAGTCCGCCAAAAATAGTACAAATTTTGACTCTAGGAAGCCTATTTTTGTAGCTATGGACAAGCTTATCATTAGTGCTTTAGAATTGACTCATTTCAAGAACCATCGTTCGACGCATTGGGAGTTCAATGAAAAGGTCAACATCATTACTGGAAATAACGGTAATGGCAAGACCAATGTGCTCGATGCCTTGCATTATCTGAGCTTGACTCGCTCTTACCTCGGATCAACAGACAGTCAAAATATCACGCACGGTGAATCTATGGCGCTGATCAAGGCCAACCTTGAGCGTAAAGGGGGCGATCATAGTCTAGACATTGGCTTGAAGAAGGGGCAGAAGAAAAAGATCCGTGTCGATGGAAAAGAAGTGGAAAGGTTAGCGGACCATATCGGTTATTTGCCGGTAGTGATGATTTCACCCATGGATCGGGACCTCATTCTGGATGCGGCAGAAACCCGTCGCAAACTTGTTGATGCGACCATCAGCCAAAACAGTCGAAGTTACCTCAATGCCTTGATGAATTACAATAAGGCATTAAGTCAGCGCAACACAACCTTAAAGTATTTCGCTTCTAACCGCACCTTTGATGCCTCATTGTTAGCACTTTATGATGATATTATGGTTGAGGAGGGGACTGTGATATTTGAACAGCGTAAAAGCTTTACGGAAGAGCTTCAGCCGGCCATTCAGCGCTTTTATGAGGTGCTGAGCGGTGGCAAAGAGGAGGTATCTGTAAAGTACAAGAGTTCATTGCATGAGAAAGGACTGCGTGAGCTATTGGCAGATAAGTTGGACAAAGACAAAGTGCTACAGTATACCTCTGTGGGTACACACCGTGACGATTTAGTGTTCGAACTGGGCGGTTACCCGATTAAGCGTGTAGGATCGCAAGGGCAACAAAAGAGTTTCTTAATTGCATTGAAATTGGCTCAGTTTGAAATTGGACGCAAACATTTAGGAATGTCTCCTTTGTTGCTTCTTGATGACATATTTGACAAACTGGACGAAGATCGTGTTGCAAACCTTCTTCAGCTCGTTAATACAGAGGACTTTGGGCAGATTTTCATTACCGATACCCACTCACAACGCATGAAAGAGTTGAGCGAGACGCTCAAGCTTCAGCATACTACTTTTGAAATCCAAGACGATGGCACGATCGAAGCGCTCTAACGAACAGACCATGGGAGAGGCCCTCGGACAGTGGCTTGACCGATACAGGTTGCGTCAAGGAACCGACGACAGTCGTGTTCTTCAGGCTTGGGACGAAGTTATGGGCCCATCAGTGGCGCGCCAGACCTCTAGGAAAAAGGTTGAAAACGGTGTACTCGTCATTCAATTGGACAGTTCAGTCGTTCGAAAAGAACTGTTGATGGTCAAAGGAAAAATTGTGACGGCGATCAACGAGCATGTAGGTCGTAGTGCCATCAAGGATGTGCACATTTTCTAATCGCTAAGCAGATCGGGACGGCGCTCTTGCGTACGTTTTAAAGCTTGCTTCTCTCGCCAAAGTTCAATCTCCTTGAAATTTCCGCTGGTCAGCACTTCAGGCACTTTGTGGCCTCTAAAATCTTCTGGGCGCGTATATACCGGTGGTGCTAGGAGGTCGTCCTGAAAACTATCCGTCAGCGCTGAAGTCTCGTCGTTTAGTACGCCTGGAATCAATCGAATGATAGAGTCGCTAATGACTGCCGCTGCAAGCTCACCACCACTGAGCACATAGTCTCCAATGCTGTATTCATGGGTGATCCAATGGTCGCGAACACGTTGGTCTATTCCCTTATAGTGACCACAAATAATCATGATGTTGCCCAACATACTTAGTTGATTTGCATCGCTTTGATTATAGCGTTTACCGTCTGGGGTCATGTAAAGAACAGCGTCGTAGTTGCGTTCTTTTTGCAGGTCTTCAATACATTCCACCAATGGACCGCATTGCATAACCATGCCAGCGCCACCGCCGTATTGGTAATCATCGACTTGTTGATGCTTTCCTACACCGTACTTACGCAGCTGATGAACGTGTACCTCTGCAATACCTTTCTCTTCAGCACGCTTTAGAATGCTATGGGCAAAAGGTCCCTCAAGCAATTCGGGCAATACGGTGATGATATCTATGCGCATGGCTATTTTTTCAAACCTATTTCAACCAATCGTTCTTCAAGGTAGTCGCCAGCAGTAATGTCATCGAATGCCTTTGGGCGCTCCTGAGTAATACAACCTTCAAGTGCATTTAGCGGCATTTTACCTACAGGGTGGAGGAAGAACGGGATAGAGTAGCGCGAGGTGCCCCATTTTTCTTTTGGTGGGTTGACAACGCGGTGTGTGGTTGACTTCATTACTCCATTGGTCAGTCTTTGAAGCATATCGCCAACGTTCACAACTAAGGAACCTGGAATGGCTGTAATGCCAATCCACTCGTTTTGCTTATTAAGTACCTCAAGTCCCTCGGCACTTGCACCCATCAATAGGGTGATGAGGTTGATGTCCTCGTGTTGGCCAGCACGTACACTATCGCCTGGATCTTGAGTGATGGGCGGGTAGTGGATGGCGCGAAGAATAGAGTTACCTCCCTGTACCCATGGTTCAAAGTAGTTACTGTCTAAATCGAGGTATAAAGCAATAGCTTTAAGTAGTTCACGACCAATTCGTTCTAATTCTTGGTAGGCGTGCTTGAATCCTGGTGCAAACTCAGGAAGTTCTGCTACGCTTACGTTATCGTGGTATTCAGGTCCCTCATAGGCCGGTTCAGGCTGGCCTACTTGCCAAAACTCTTTGAGATCCGCTGCCTCCATGCCCTTTGCATGTTCTTTACCAAAGGAAGTATAGCCGCGTTGTCCAGCAAGACCTTCGATCTCATAGGAGGATTTAACTGATTTTTCCAACGAAAAGAATGCTGCCGCCTTGCTGTAAAGACCGTCTTGTACATCGGCCCCAAAACCGTGGTTCTTGATGGTGATAAAACCAATGTCTGTGTAGGCAGCACCTAACTCTTTAACGAATTCAGCTCTTTCGTTTTCAGTCCCTTGAGACCACTTTGCGAAATCTAGATTTGGAATAGTTGCCATATTCATAACATTAGGTTCTGTCTAACAAAAATAACTCCCTTTTTTGAGCTAAATTCATTCCCTAGACCCATCAAGCAGAAGTTATGAACGATGCCCACGACAGGCAATTCTTAGAACATTTCATTCTAACCCGAGCGATAGAGGAGAAAATGCTCATCTATTTGAGGCAAGGTAAGATATCGAAATGGTTCGCCTCTTATGGCCAAGAGGCCCTGAGTGTGGCGGCCACACACGCCTTAGCGAAGGATGAATTTATGTGTACAATGCACCGGAATTTAGGTGCGTTTGTTGCCCGTGATATACCACTAGAGCGACTCTTTGCGCAATTTCAAGGTAAGGCAGAAGGATTCACGAAGGGACGCGATCGCAGCTTTCACTTTGGTTCTATGGAACATCATATCGTTGGTATGATATCTCATTTAGGAGCTCAGTTAGGTGTCGCTTGTGGTTTAGCCTTGCGGGAAAAACTTCAAGGAACTGGAAAATGTGTTCTTGCATTTACCGGTGATGGCGCTACCTCCCAAGGTGATTTTCACGAGGCACTCAATGTGGCGGCCGTATGGAATTTACCTGTTGTCTTTGTTGTAGAGCGCAATTATTGGGGACTTAGTACCCCAGAGCATCAGCAGTTCATCTTTGAATCCTTTGAGCAGAAAGGACCCGGGTATGGAATGAAGACCATGAGCTTCAATGCCAACGATCTGGCTGAAGCTAAAGAGCATTTTTCACAGGCGACCGACTATGCAAGGCAAGAAGGCAAGCCAATCTTATTGGAAGCGAACACCTTTAGGTTACGAGGGCATGAAGAGGCCAGTGGTACCAAATACTACCCTGAAGGAATGATTGAAGCGCAGGAGAAAAAGGAGCCGATGGCCTTACTACGTGCTGCGCCTGAGCAATGGGGCATTACGGAAGATTGGATTGACGAGGCATTGGACAAGGCAAAAAAAGCAGTCGATGAAGCCTTTCATGCTGCTTTGGAATTGCCGGACGTGTCGTACGACCAAAAGGAAAGTCTGCGCGATGTTTATGCGCCGTCCCAGACACTACTAGATAACCCAACGGGAACTCGAGAACTTCGATTTATAGATGCCATTCACGATGCATTGGGCGAAGCAATGAGACAATGGCCTGAATTAGTACTGATGGGTCAGGATATTGCAGATTACGGAGGGGTGTTTAAAGCGACGGAGGGCTACACTGAGGAATTCGGCGAAGCGCGCGTTCGCAATACGCCCTTATGTGAAAGTGCCATCGTCGGTACTTCCATGGGATACGCGATTGCAGGCGGTAAATCTATGATGGAGATGCAGTTTGCAGATTTTGTAACTACAGGCTTCAACCAGATCGTGAATAATCTAGCGAAGTTGCATTGGCGTTGGGGACAGCACGTAGATGTTGTTGTTCGTATGCCTACGGGTGCCGGTGTCGCAGCGGGACCATACCACAGCCAGAGTACAGAGGCTTGGTTTACTCATGTTCCCGGGCTGAAGGTAGTATACCCTGCATATCCCGCAGAAGCAAAAGCTTTGTTGCTCGCGAGTTTCAATGATCCAAATCCTATCATGTTCTTTGAACACAAGGCATTGTATAGAACGGTGAAAGAGGAAGTGCCATCGGGTATAACAAGTTTGGACCTTGGAAAAGCACATACGCAGTTGGAAGGATCAGATCTGACCATAGTTACCTATGGGATGGGTGTGCATTGGGCAATGGATTTGGCAGAGCGCCATCAATCCTCTATCGAGGTGATCAATCTTCGCACATTAGTGCCATTAGATTTTGAGGCCATTCGAAGCAGTATTGCAAGAACATCACGGGTTATTGTCCTTCAAGAGGATGTGTCTGTCGGAGGATATGGAGAACACATTGCCTCCCGTATTGCGAGAGAATGTTTTGAGCTGTTAGATGCACCTGTAGAATTGGTTAGCAGTGATGCCACTCCTGTACCTTTTGCAGCGACTTTAGAAGAAGGTTACTTAGCCAGTGCTCGACTAGAGGAGGTTGTAAACCGTACCCTAAGCTATTAAAGGATTCACAGTAGGAGATACCATAAAAGAAAACCCCCAGCGCACGAGCGCTGGGGGTTTTTTATTGAATTCTGAATCGTAGTGATTACTCTACGATGAATTTCTTAGTGCTTTGGTGCCCTGCAGAGCTTACAGTGTAGAAGTAGATACCTGGAGCGAATCCTGTTGCATCAATCTCTTCAATGTGACGACCTGCATCTAGACGACCTAGATCACGTACTTCAATAGTACGACCCGTGATATCCATGATATTCATTGTGAATGCAGCTGCTTCAACGCTCTCGATAGCCACCTTAGTCAAACCGTTTGTAGGGTTCGGGTAGTTTTGGCTTACTGAGAAGTTTTGTGCTTCCATTTCTTCAATACCAATGTTGTTCGGGTAAGGAGAACCTAGGTAGTAGAAGTCAATCGGGCTCAATACTGAGAACGTACCGAAGTCTTCAATAGGAGCGTACGTCATGTGCAACTGGTAAGAACCGTCACCGTTGTCAAACGCGTAGTCTGCAACGTTACCCCAAGTAGCATCACCGAATGTACCCATTACAGTCATTTGACCTTCCAATGAATCACCCAATACATTGTACCCTTGACATCTCCAATCTGGGAAGTTGTTTTCAGTACCTGTTACGAATGACGTATCACTCTCGAACCAAGAGAAGAACATCATCTCGCGGTCAGAGCTCATAGAAATGTGAGGACGTGTAGCTTCTGTTACAGGGCCGTTTGTTGGATCGAATTCGTAATCCCAAGTAAATACTTGGCTTACGATGTTACACTTCCAAGTCAAACCACCATCAGTAGTGTATACGTCTACCAACAAGTTCACACCTGGGTAGTATACGAAGTCACCAGCCATTGTACCACCAGTTGGTGTAGTACCAACACCTGGGAATACGTGTACAAACATGTGTGGGTTACCGTTTGCATCAACTGCCATATCGTGTCCACGAGTAGAAGAAGTCAAGCTACCGATAGACCATCCACCAGTGATGGTAGAGAAGATAGTTTTCAAGCTATCGCCTGAAGCTTGGTCAACCAAAAGGTCCATGTTTGGTCCCATTGGAGCACCCCAAGTAGAACCACCGTCAGTAGTCTTAATCAAGTACGGGTGGATTACTTTGTTTGGAGCAATCAAACTGTCGTATGCTTCGATAGAGATGTAACCAGTAGAACCGTTCTCGTCAAACGAGATACGTCCGTCACCGTAGATCTTACCGTTAGTAGCATCGTTCGTTACAGGCAAGTACGCTTTGATCTCAGTCAAGGCCATCGTATCTGTAGAGAAGTTCATGGTTCCCTTCCATACGATTGCTGTATCTGTGTATTCCTCAACAGTGTAATTTGGGTGATCAAAACTTACACCCCAGAATTTACCGTCCTGAGTGAACGATTCTTCCAAAGTCAAGTGACCGCCTGTAGTATCTACAGCCATGTTTGTCACTGTGTTGTCCATCTTGTGCGTACCTACCAAAGCACCACCCCAAGCACCAGAGTTAGTACCTGCAAGTGTTGGAGCCCAAACAGTGATAGAAGCATTCAACGGGTTAGTGTTGTTGCTTTCGTTTAGGATACCAATGTGCGGGTAACGCGCAAAACCTGGGTAGCCGTAACCGCTTAGGTTAGGGTTCCAAATTGGTCCTGCGTTAGAAGTCCAAGTTGAACCACCATCAGTAGAGTAGTCAAAGCGCAATGAACCAGAGCTGTAATCGTTGTTTGTTCCGTAATCAGAACGGTGAACGAATGCAATCGTGTTCAAATCTTCGTTAGCCACCAAATTCGTCTTAGGGCCAAAAGCAGCACCATAAACGTTTGGAGCGGTACCAATAGCAACAGCAGAGCTCTGCTTGTTGTATGAAGTATTCAATGGCGTGCCATCAGCATGAGTCGCTGCGTACATCGCCGCGCTACGACCTAGGTCAAGGCGTGCTTCCTGAGCGGTAGCACCGATAACGCTAAGTCCAGCAAATGCTAGTAAAAGTTTTCTCATAATTCGAATTTTTGTGAAAGTCTAAATATAGTGGAAAAGTAGCTACAATACTGCATTGTAGCATTTTTGAATTTGAAGGCCAATTCCGGCTGCACTCAACCCTTCGAATGGGTTTATATCGGGCTTTTCTAGTTCGAGAATCTGGCGCATTGACTTTATCAGTTCTTCCTCATTTTCAGCCCATAAAACGCCCTTATCAGCATAAGCAGAAGAACCAAAAGAGGCTCTAGAAATTGCCCACAAACCTGCTTTACGTGCTTCGAGCGTCGCAATCCCGAAGGTTTCATAGGCGCTAAATTGAACATGAGCGTGGTGGTTGGGCAAGGAATGCAGCACTATTTCGTTGGTCATGCGACCGTGTACAGTGATATTAAGATCGTGTTTGGTCAGCGCTTCTAGCTTTTCAAGATCTGGTCCTCCTCCATAAAAGTGCAATTCACACTGGGAGGAGGGGAGTTGACGAAATGCTTTTAGTATGATGTCCTGACGCTTGATGGAAAAAACCACATCACCAACCACACAAAAGCTTTTGGTAGAAAACTCCTTGGGTTTCGAGAAATCTATCTCGTCAATGATATTCGGTACCACGGTCATCTTTGCCTTTGGAGCGATCTGTAGAATCCCTTGGCTCAAAGCTGGACTTACAGGAAGTACCTGTGCTGCACCCTCGAAAAATGCCTTCATCATTTTGCGTTTGATACCGCGGAGGTTGGCATTGTTTTCTGGCAACAGTCCCGACCAATGCTCAGAATGGATGTAAGGAATTCCTTTGCTCTTCAGAATTTTACTGAATACCCAAAGATCCTGTGCATAACAATGAAAGTGTACGGCATCTGGCTGAACTCGAGCAAGCGCACTATACAAAGCGGCAACCTTGGCGGATATGCCCATTTCTTGGGCTCCATATAAAGTCAAGTTACCCTCTTCGATGGTTTCGAATTGAGCGTTAATGAAGCCCAATACATTAGGCTGCTCCTCTGTGGCATCAATATGCTTTTTAACGAATATTCCGTTCTGAGGATCAACAGGGTTGGGGTACCACTTTACAATGTGAAGAATCCTTGCGCTCATTAGTAGCAAGGTAGTGCGAACATGATGCATTTTCCAAACTTCTTTACACGCTTGGCTTGAGTAAATGGTAGGTTGTACACTATATTGACGGCAACTAACAGAACCGACATGTTAAACACTACTGATTACGTAATTATCGGCCTCTACTTTGTGGCCGTTTTTGTCATTGCATTTTTTAGCGGCTCGAAGAAGAGCGAAAACGGCGAGGCTGCCGACTACTTCCTAGGCGGTAGAAATCTCGGATGGTTTGTCATTGGCGCATCTTTGTTTGCCTCGAACATTGGATCCGAACATCTCGTAGGGCTTGCGGGTCAAGGAGCTTCTGGAGATTTGGTCGCGGGCCAATTCGAACTTTTAGCTTCCCTTATCCTCATTCTTTTGGGATGGGTATTCGTACCGTTCTATCTAAAGTCAGGCGTATTCACCATGCCTGAGTTTTTAGAAAAACGCTACAACGGCTGGGCACGTACCTATCTGTCCTACGTGAGTATCGTAGCGTATGTATTGACCAAGATTTCGGTAACGATCTTTGCGGGTGCTATTGTATTCACTGCATTGCTCGGAATCAGCTTTTGGACCGGTGCCATTGTTATTGTGGTAGCCACAGGGATTTACACTGTGTTTGGAGGTTTCAAGGCAGTAGTCTACACGGACATGATGCAGATGTTTGTGCTTGTTGGTGGATCGATTATCCTCACGGTATTTGGTCTTAATGAGCTCGGTGGAGTGGGTGAACTTATGGAAAACACTACGGCAAACCACTGGAGTTTATGGCGTCCAATGTCCGATACCAACTACCCTTGGACGGGAATTATGTTTGGTGCGCCTATCCTCGGTATCTGGTATTGGTGTACGGACCAATTCATTGTGCAGCGCGTCCTCGCGGCGAAAGACATCGACACCGCACGCAAAGGCGCTTTGTTCGGCGGGTACATGAAGCTCTTGCCTATGTTCATTTTCATGATGCCAGGGGTAGTGGCTTACGCTATCGCGCAAAAAAATCCAGAACTGTTGTCCTTCGCAGATGGCGGTTATGACGCCGCGCTACCATTGATGGTAAAGACTGTATTGCCTGCAGGACTTAGAGGGTTGGTAGTGGCTGGGCTACTTGCTGCATTGATGAGCTCTCTGAGTTCAGTATTTAACAGCTGTTCAACCCTCATCACTTTTGACGTATACAAGAAATACCGTCCAAAGGCCAATGATAAAGAATTGGTGCGCGCAGGTCGTATATCAACTATTGTACTTGTTGCATTAGGTATTGCATGGATCCCTATGATGCAGATGATTGAAGGCGGACTGTTCCAAAAGCTTCAATCTATCCAAGCCTACATTTCGCCGCCGATCGCCGCAGCTTTCTTGTTGGGAATCTTCTTTAAAAAGATTAATTCTGCGGGAGCGCAGTGGGCCCTACTCACAGGTGCAATTCTTGGGGTCGCTCGTCTGAGCATGGAAATAGCAGGTGGGGAGTACACCGGTTTCTTACATTGGTATGTAGGAATGAACTTCTTACACTTTGCGCTTTTACTGTTCGCGATTTGTTCTGCAGTTCTTGTGCTCGTATCCTTAGCGAAGCCAGAGGCGGAGAGCTACGACGACGAAACATTGGTATGGAACAAAGCCAATGCTGTGCCCATGAGTAGTAGCACTCGTTTGTTGACGTTTTTACTAATCCTTTGTGTGGTAACTCTTTGGGTGGTATTCTAAAAAATTCAATTAAAAGGGTTGCAGATATAGATTCAATGCAAGTATATTTGCCGCCCAATTATGGTGGTTGTAGCTCAGTTGGTTAGAGCGCTGGATTGTGGTTCCAGAGGTCGCCGGTTCGAACCCGGTCTTCCACCCTTCAAAAGCCCTGCGTAGCACGCAGGGCTTTTTCTTTTCCCTTCATTCCTAGATGATTAGAGTGATTTTTAAGATTATTTCGAACCTTTATTAATGTAAAGTGTTGATTATGAACACTATTTAACATTAAAATAAAGTTCCGTAGGTACATTTATTTTTAATTTTGCTTCAAATACTTCCAAACTATGGCTATTAAATTCGACGCAGCACTAGGAACCTCAGTAGTGGTGTTTGCTTTTGACGGGGAAAACTTGATCTCATTGGTAGGTGCGAAATCTGAAGAACCGTACCGCGGTGCTCCAATGCTTCCAACAAATTGGGTGAAGGCTAACGAAAGTGTCGAAGATGTGGCCAAGCGCATGATGAAGCGTGTATTGGGCATGGACCAAATCTATTTGGAGCAGCTGAACGCTTTTGCTCGCGTGTACCGAAACCCAATGGGACGTGTTGTGAATATTGCTTATTACGCACTTTTGAATTGGGACGAGGTGAAGAACATCAAATTGCAAGAGGGATACCGTTGGGTAAGAAACGGCGAAGAGCCAGAAATGATTTTCGACCACAATGAAATTTACGAAATGGCCACGGAGCGTCTCAAGCGCCGTGTGAAGCGTCGTCCAATCGGTTTCGTATTACTACCACAGCGATTTACGTTCAATAATATTCACGCGCTCTACCAAGCATGTCTTGGTAAGGAGTTGGATAAGCGAAACTTCAGAAAGAAGTTTATGCGTAGTGAATTATTGATAGACACAGAGGAGACCATCTTTGAAGCACCGGGCAATAAGAAGCCTTCGCGCTTGTACGAGTTCAACCAACAGAAATACGAGAAGCTCACCCTCAAAGGGTACGACTTTAAATTCTAAATACGAAAAGCCCGATGCTCAGCATCGGGCTTTTTTATTGCTTTAGGCTATGGGCCTCCACTATTGCTTAGCGTATTCTTCCCAAGGCGTATCCTTGTACGCGTTGCTTCCGAAGAAGTTGGCAATCTTCAAGAATTGTACAGGCTCTTGGTAGCCAGGTACAGGGCTTAGCATTTCGAATTTGTCATTCATGAAAATGACGGTAGGGTAGGACATTTTTCCGTTGAGCAGTGCCGCTGCTAGTTCGTGGTACCCTCGCTGACCTTGAGCGACGAATGTGAAGGTGTTGTTCAAGATGGTGATGTCCTCTTTTTGTTCCGCGTTGAATTTGACATTGTAGTAATGTTCGTTCATGTACGCAGCAACCTCTGGTTTTTGAAAGGTCGCTTTATCCATGCGCTTGCACCAACCGCACCAATCGGTATAAACGTCTATGAAGATCTTTTTTGGATTTTCCTCCGTCTGGGTCAATTCATAGGCCTCTTCAATACTCATCCATTGGATTTTCTCTTGAGCCATACTCGATCCAAAGAGCAGAAGGGCGATGGCAAGTAGTGTGTTTTTCATAAAGCCAAAATAAAAAACCCCGCGCACAAGGCGCAGGGTTCATATGATAAA
>WTIZ01000028.1:0-6277 GCA_011525035.1 Cryomorphaceae bacterium
ATGGCCAACGGAACTGCCTACGGTCTCGCAGCAACGATATGGACTTCAGACCTAAAAACCGCCCACAGAATGGCTGCAGGATTGCACGCTGGAATCATTTGGGTGAATTGCTGGTTGCTTCGTGATTTGCGCACACCGTTTGGTGGCGTGAAGCAAAGCGGCGTGGGCCGAGAAGGCGGATTCGAAGCCCTGAGATTCTTTACCGAACCTAAGAACATTTGCATCAAACTATAATGACAAGCATTTCTGAAAAAGCAGCGATTTTACATCGCAGCGCACGCACGCAGCAACCTACTGCACAATTCTCAACGACCGAAGAATACGATCTTGAATCGGCCTATAAAGTGCAACATGAACTCATCAAACAACGCATAGATGAAGGACATGAAATCGTAGGTGTGAAGATGGGTTTCACTTCCCATGCGAAGATGGAGCAGATGGGCGTAAGTGATATGATCATCGGCCAATTGACGGCAGATATGCAATTGGATGCCAGCACCCCACTAATTAAATCAGAGTGTTGCCACCCGCGTGCAGAACCTGAAATAGCCTTTCGCCTGAGCAAAGACATTGAAGGCGTTCTTGATGCCCAAGAAGTTTTGGACTATGTGGACGGTGTTGCGTCGGCCATTGAAGTGATCGATTCGAGATACGAGAACTTTAAGTTTTCACTAGAAGATGTCGTTGCAGACAACTGCAGTTCGTGTGCCTTTGTGGTAGGACCTTGGTGCGAAGTTCCGCTTGGGCTAAACGGCTTGGACATGGTCATGAGTTTTGACGGTGTTATTGAAGCAGAGGGCTCGAGCGATGCCATCCTCGACAATCCATTCGAAGCTCTTGCAGCCGCAACACGCTTAGCGCATCAATACGGCATTAATCTCAAGAAAGGCATGATTGTTCTTGCCGGTGCATCTACAGCCGCATCCTTTATAAAGCAGACGAAAGAAGTGAGCTTGGAGGTTGATGGATTAGGAAGAGCTGCTTTCGAAGCGCTTTAAAACAAACGAGCCGCCCCGGGGTACGAAGCGGCTCGCTGAACAAAACCATGTCGCGTCAATGAAATTACTCGCTTACACTCAATTGATGACGCTATCAAGGTAAACTCAAAACCTGTGCCAAAGTTTACAGAATGAGCGAGTTGAAATGTTAAAGTTTAACGCCTAGACTGACTAAAATCTGTGAACGGTTGTAGCTTAATGGAATGTCGTTCCAGCTGCCCGTGTGGTCCGCAAAGCTGCCGTAATAGGTTACATCAAGACTCAGTTTCCATACGTCTACACCAAGCCCCACGTTATATCCTGCAGTTGGCGAACTGAAAGTTTGACTAAAGGCATTGTCTGAAATAGTGCCTTGGTAGTGAACGCCACCTTCGGCGCGTGCAAATTTTAACAGTCTAAGACCAAGTCCCGCATCCAACTGCAAAAATTCGTGATCGAATCTTTCGTAGAAAATATTGTTCGGACCATCTGTGCCTTCAAGAAAGTGGGTGTTTTTCGCGTAGAATAAACTTCCTGAAGTGTACAGCTGATCGCCAAGGTATTGGCGACCAAACACACCAAGATGGTACCCATTATCTGAAGTCTGTCCTTCAAAGATCTCTTGTGCAGAGGTCGCTGCATCACTCAACCCGATGGTATTCAAATTGTAATTCAATCCTGTTCGAACACCCCATCTGCTCTGGGCAGTCATTGTTGATGCGGCCGCTAGGGCCAAAACAAGCAAAAGCTTTTTCATAAATGCGCTTCGAATATTAGTGGTTGGTTATATGCTACAATCGTGCCAACACTACTTTAAGCTCGAATTTAATCGATAGATCACCTGCCGTTTATCTTTCTCGCTCTTGTGACGTTCGATGATATCAAATCCGAGCGCTTTATTGGCAAATGCATTAATGGCTTTGATCGCTTCGCTACGCTTGCGTCGTTGTACCTCCCAACCTTCATTTTCCAAATTCAAGATTCTGTTGACTTCTTCAGTATCTAAATCACCTATTTTCAAAGCATTGAACAGTAATAAATCCTGAGGGGTTAAAAATTCCAGCCAATCCGACTTCTTGCGAACTAGTTTCAAATAACGAACTCGTACAACAACTGTGAGAAGCACTAGAAGTAAGCCACAAATCCCATAAAAGGCTGCTTTATACCAAGCATATGGGGTGTATAACCTGGTGGTATTCCAAATCTTCCAAGTACTCGGGGTATGCACTGTACGGAAGAAGCCTGCATTAATCTTGTCTGACTTTCTTAGTACCACCATCTCTCCTTTTACGGGATACATGCAATGAATACCCAATAAACCCGAACGTGCCGATATCTCTTGATTCGCACTTAAATCTAATTCGTGAATTTGATTACGGCGCCAGTCCAAAAGCCAATACCCGTTTTCATTGTGTGCTAAACCAGTACTGTCATTGATTATATTAAAGTGTGTAGCGTAAGATTGGTATAACCCAGCATTAAGTCGCCCCATCGCCTGCCAATAGTCTTTCTTGAAATCATACGCATATAAAGTGCGATAGTGACTGACATATAACATATCCTCTAGCTGATCGTACCAACGCAAATGGCGAATACCGCTTTTGTTGTCAACTTCGACGGGAAACGGTGCCTTAGTGACATGTGACCATTCCCTCGCCACTTCATCAAAACGATTCAACATATTGTTCTCCATCCAAAAGCCGTATCCACCGAAACTGTAAAGAATCCCATCTCGTACGAATTGGTATGCATCAAAGTTGTATCCGTGTTGGTAGGTACCGTCCAATCTCGTTATGGAAGAATCCTTGAACGAAATCTCAAAGACCTGTCCGGAACCTGAAAACGACACTATATACCTGTTTCCAAGAGCATGCAGCGTTCCTTGTTCACCGGAAAAAAGATCCGCCGCGGAATAATTCATAGTAAATTGACCTACATTTTTACGAGAATTCTCCAAAAACACATCCAATTCACCCGTTTCAAAGTTTAAACGACAGACCGATCTATCATCATCAGATAGCCAAGAAACAAAAGCCCTGTTTTGAGCTGATAATGAGATATTTAAAACTAATATTATGAAGGCTATAATTCGCATAATGTAAAGATACGAAATACGTTATAAATATGTTTTTACATATTAACTAGTTCAAAACATATTAGAATATAGACATTTGAACAACCAACAAACCTGATCTACTTTTAGATCACGAACCCAGCTCATTCAGGGCTGGGTTTTTTTATTCCCGAGTTTTCATCCGGCCATAGCCCTTGTAACAGAAGAAAGAACACTTCAGCTTTTTTCTGCATTTGAACAAAATCTGACGGTTTTTAATCAAAATTTCATTCTTGGGGCGGTATATATATATGTATATGACCCCCTTATTCCGAGGGGTACTTTTGCCCTTTATTATTTTTTTTCTTTCCACACCCCCTTAAAAAATAGGGGGTCACTATCACAAAAGATGTTATTTTGAATACACTACCCCTATTTTTTTGGGGGTATTGTTGCGTTTGATGTAATTTTACCCCTGTAAAACCATCTGAAATGAAAAAAATCGACGCAATCATTAGAAAATCACTATTCGACGAGGTCAGAGATGCACTTCACGAGGTGAACGTCTACTTCTTCAGCTACTGGGATGTAACTGGAGTAGGACATGAAAAGAAATTAAAACAATACCGAGGTGTTCATTACAGCACCACGGACATTCAAAGACGCTACTTAAGTATCGTAGTGAATGACGATTTCGTAGAGCCTACGGTTAATGCCATTCTAAAGGCAGGTAAAACCGGAGAGATCGGCGACGGGAAAATCTTTGTAACCCCAGTGGAGGAAGCTTACAGAATCCGCACTGGTGAAAGCGGTGGTTTAACACTCAAATAATCATAAGACATGGACACAACACTAACACTTACCGTAAATAACCTGTGGATGATGATCTGTACCGCGTTGGTATTTTTCATGCACCTAGGATTCAGCTTTCTTGAAATCGGACTTACTCGTCAGAAGAATACAATTAACATCCTTTTCAAGAACTTCTTTATTATTAGCATCGGACTCGTTCTTTATGCATTTGTAGGTTTCAACCTGATGTATCCAGGCTCCTTCTGGAATGGGCTGCTTCCGGATTACTTTGTCGCTTTGTTTGGACTTGAAAGTCCAATGGGTGAAGCTGGTTTAGACCTGACCTACAATGAGGGGTATACCTACTGGACCGACTTCTTGTTCCAAGGGATGTTTGCTGCAACCGCTGCAACTATTGTTAGTGGTGCTATTGCTGAGCGTGCAAAACTTGGTTCATTCTTCCTGTTCTCTATCCTATACGTAGGTATTGTATATCCGATCGTTGGCTCGTGGAAATGGGGCGGCGGATTCCTCGATGGATGGGGCTTCTACGACTTCGCAGGATCAACACTTGTGCACAGTGTGGGTGGTTGGGCAGCTTTATTGTACATCGCCAAACTGGGACCAAGAATCGGGAAGTATGACAAAGAAGGCAAACCACTAGCGATCCCTGGGCACAACCTTCCTTTCGCAGCCGCAGGTGTTCTTATCCTTTGGTTGGGATGGTTCGGTTTCAATGGAGGCTCTGTATTAAGCGCAGATCCAGGCCTAACTTCTTTAGTTCTAACAACCACTTCGCTAGCCGCAGCAGCAGGTGGTCTTTCAGCAGCAGGCTTTGTACACATCTTTTACAAGAACTTCGACCTTACAATGTTTATGAACGGTATCCTAGGTGGCCTTGTAGGTATTACTGCAGGTGCGGACCAAATGAGCATCATGGAAGCCATTATCGTTGGGGGTATAGGTGGTATTGTTGTCGTACTTGCTGTATCTCTTTTGGACAAACTTAAACTGGACGATCCAGTAGGTGCTGTAGCGGTTCACTTGTTTACCGGTATGTGGGGTACTCTCGCTGTCGGAATTTTCGGCGAGCTCGCCTCTTGGAATCAGTTTATGGTACAATTAGCAGGCGTAGGCCTTGCAGGTCTTTTCTGTGTAGTCATGACAAGCGTATTCCTTGCTGTAATTGGCAAGGTTTGGGGTCTTCGTGTCGATAAAAAAGAAGAGCTCGAAGGTCTCGATCAAGCCGAACATGGCGGTATGGCTGCATACGCAGACTTCCGCATGAACCAACACTAATAAACTTTTTTATAAAAAACGACCCGAGGTGCTGCAACACCTCGGGTCTACTAAAACAATTCTCGGGTATGAAAATTATTTCTGCAAAAGTCACAAAAATTTGGGTAATAGCAATGTGCCTATTTACCGCGCACTCTTCTCACGCGCAAAGTGGTGAAGAAGAAAGTATCGAATTCTCAGGTTCTGTCGATACGTACTTTAGAACAAACCTTAGTGGCGATAAGTTCGACGCGCCAGCATCAAGTTTTGCCAACCTCAACGGCTTCGCCTTAGGTATGGTCAACATTAAAGCAGAGCAAAGCACCGCTCAAGGGGGTTTTGTTGCTGACCTTGTATTTGGTCCTCGCGGCACGGATGCTGTTTTTGCCTCGCCGTATTACAGCGCTACAGGAAATATTGTAAATCAGTTGTATGCTTACTGGAACGCCAGTGAAAAATTGACCTTGACGCTAGGGAACTTCAACACATTCTTAGGATATGAAGTAATCTCACCGGTGGACAACTTTCACTACTCAACTTCCTACCTATTCTCTTATGGTCCGTTCTCGCATACCGGGTTAAAAGCAGATTATGCTATCTCGGACGATCAGAGTATCATGTTCGCGGTTATGAATCCAACAGATTTCACCGAAATGAATGACGTGGATCTTTACACCTACGGATTGCAATACGGTTTTGGCGGTACCTATTTGAATGTGCTTTACGGAAAACAAGCAGTGGACGCCAATGCCACATTCCAAGTGGACCTTACTGGAGGATATGATCTAAGCGACGCAATTAGTCTTGGTGTTAATGCTTCGTACAACGAAACCATGGAGGCCGGTGGTTTTTATGGTGCAGCCTTGTATCCAGCGGTAACCGTAAAGGAAGGTGTTGACCTTGGAATGCGCGTAGAATACTTTAAAGAACTCGCTTCAGGAGGTGTCGCCTACGGTGCTGGTAATTCAGTTATAGATGCAACGCTAACGGCAAGTTACACAACAACAGACCTTAGACTTATCGCAGAACTAAGATTGGACCAAAGCTCAAGCGCAGTATTTGATTCTATGACAGCCGACCAACTGTCTTCGTTTGTATTAGCAGCAGTGTACTCATTTTAAAATGCTCTGAAACCAAACCTGTTTTGAAGCCCGGGCCCTTGGTCCGGGTTTTTTAT
>WTIZ01000028.1:6377-9424 GCA_011525035.1 Cryomorphaceae bacterium
GCGGCGCATGAAATTAAAGGGTACTTAGAAATTCTTCCAAGGCAACAAGCTCCGATTCGTTTAGGTTCAACGGCGCAATACCGTCACTGGTATAATTATGCCCCACGCCTCCTTGATTGTATTGCTCAAGCACATCTTGTATAGACGCTAAACTCCCGTCGTGCATATACGGCGCTGTTAATGTCACCTTTCGTAGAGAGGGTACTTTAAAGAGATAAAAGTCTGCAGAATCTAGGGTCAATTCTGCCCTACCGTAATCGTCTGTGCTAATCTGAGTACCGTTGTTGTAAAAGCCAAAGTTGGTCATCAGTGGACCGCTATGGCAACCGTCACAACCTGCTTTCCCATAGAACAATTCAAATCCCCTTTTCGCTGCTGCACTTAATGCCCCGTTATCACCTCTGACATACTCGTCAAAAGGACTTAAGTCTTGTACTAAGGTGCGTTCGTATTGCGCTATCGCGCGCGTTATTGTGTAGGAAGTAGCACTGTCTCCAAACGCTTCTAAGAAATCATTTTTATAAGCGGCACTGGCATTTAGGCGCTGTGCCAAAAGCACCAAGTTGAAGGCCATCTCTGAATGTTCTTGAACCGGTACTAGCACTTGCATTTCAAGGGTTGGCACACCTCCTTCACGCATGAAGTAAGGCTGGTACCCCACATTCAACAATGAGGGGGAATTCCTTTTACCTAACCTGCCCTCAACGCCAGGACTTATGGCTACATCGTCCGCAAATCCATAAACCTCTTTGTGACAGGACCCGCAGCTAATCGAACTATCAACACTTAATATAGGATCAAAGAAAAGCCGCTCACCGAGGGCGATTTTTTGAGCATCAGGCTCGTTATCCGCCGGATATTCCATTTGCGGCCACGTTGCCAGCTCACTCAACAGCTCAGAGGAAGGCTCTGGCGCACAGGATACTAGCACAATAAATGCGACAAGATTAGAAAGGCGAAGAATATCTTTCATCTGTGATCAATTCATAATCCGTCAACGTATTCAAGAACGCTTCAAGATCGTCTTTGTCTTGCTCACTTAACATGAGACCTGTACCCATAGTCATGGCCAAAGCTTGATCCAAAGTGGAAGAATTTTGAAGGCCGTGGTCATAATGATCAATAACCTCTCGTAATGTGGTGAAAATACCATCATGCATATATGGAGGTGTCAATGCAATATTGCGCAGTGTGGTTGTTTTCATCAATCCTATATCTGCAGTATCACCGGTTACAGTGAATCGACCTAAATCCGTATTCAAAGAATCTGTACCGTTATTCATGTAGGTCGGGGAATCAAAGTTTTTTCCACTGTGACAGTGACCACAATCTGCACCGCTTTCGTCCGGGAAAAACGGATTGTACTCCTCGAAATACAAGTCCATCCCTCGTTCCTCAGATTCTGTAAGTGTTGCCTCGCCCGCGAGATACTGATCGTATTTTGAGCGGTACGAAACAATGGTATTCATAAACTGCTCCAAGGCCAAAGAAATCAAATGTGCGCTGGGCTGAGCAGTACCAAATGCACGTAGAAACTGATTGGTGTACATGGTATCCTGCTCTAATTTTTCAACCACATTCTCAAGGCTTTCGTCCATTTCTATGGGGTCTTGAATAGGCATCAGGCTTTGGTCACGAAGCTTTTGTGCACGTCCGTCCCAGAAATAGCCATTGCTGTTCCATAACATATTGACGGCGCTCATAGCCTGGCGATGGCTAGGATCTCCATGTATGCCTATGCTAAATTTAGCCGTATCGGAAAACGCATGTTCTTGGCGGTGGCAAGATGCACAAGACATGCTGTTGTCGCCACTCAAGCGCTTTTCGTAGAACAACATTCTACCCAATTGAACACCTTGAACGGTCAATGGATTATCTCCTTCAATATCTGGAGCAGGGAGTGCTCCGTATTCTAGATTATAGGGCGTTGTATCCTGAGTAGGCAATGGCGGTTGTTTCGCACAACCTACTGCTAGGAAAAGACCAACAAATACAACTGCCCAAACTCTCATTATCGAACGATCAATTTCTTCGTTGTAGTACTCCCGTTATTAGAAACAACCATCAGGTAGATTCCAGCATCTGGAAGAATAATTCTTGTCGAAGCGGTAGCTCTCTGAGAGTACATTTTTGAACCTAACGCATTAAACACTTCAATGGTTGCGCCTTCAATACCCGTAACGATAAATCGTCCGCTTGAAGGATTAGGGAAGACTGAAAGATGTTCAAAGGCCAATTCTCTTTGTACCAACGCAGCATTGCCTTCAGCACTCTTGAAGACCTTGTTGTTCAAGTTTTTCAAGGACTGGTAAGCATCACCTGTTTCACCATGAGAAATCGTACCCTGTGCCACTTCAATATCTCTTACAAGCTCGGCGTAATCTGCTTCGATATCTATTTTTAATGTATCACTACCCACCGCTGTGCCTGAAGTAGCGATGGTTTGCATAGCATAGTTTGCATTGCCCAATCCGTGCAATTCAAAGGTTTGATTGAAGGCTGAACTACCTACACCCTCGGCACAAACGAATCTATAGCCCGCAGCCCATCCCCAGTGCATAGAAGGCGACTTTGGCGCCAATGGATGCGCAGCCGGGTAGGTAGATGGGTCCAAGTTATTTAGATCCGGACCTACACCAACGGCAAAGCGAACTGCCGTGATACTATCAAACGATAGCGAGCCCAAATCGACACTGGTCAATTCTTCTTCAAGTGCGTTGATTAATAGAACTTGAGGGTAAGTAAACGTATCACCCTGGTCGTAAATTATTTCAATATCGTCGACATAATACTGCAGGCGGTTAAACTTGAATTGGTTCCCTAAATTATTGGTACCCACCAATGAGTCCGTTACGGACTGACCGTCCATCATATGGTGGAAGTTCAATACAAGTTCTTTCGTCTGTGCAGCCAAGGAGAGTGAGCCGAAGACAAGGGTTAGGAGTAAAAATCTTTTCATAATAACTACTTTCTGTCACACTAAAATACAAATAAGTCGAATCTAACATGTGATAAAAAACACGACAGTCAGCTACCTAATCGAGCTG
>WTIZ01000001.1 GCA_011525035.1 Cryomorphaceae bacterium
TTGATCTTGAGGTTGCGGTACCAGACGTTATCGCCGTGGTCTTGCAAAGCGATACCTCCTTTCGCATAGGTTCCGTAACCGGCCCACTCGTGGAATTTCGACGCGGCTACATCGGCGCGCCACTGGTCGTCAAACAATTGACGATCTACAGTCACTACCCCATTGAGGATCTGCGTCAAGTGGCCGTCTTGAACGATGATTTCAAATTGATTCCACTCGCCGGCGAGCTTGGCCGCGCCTTCTGGAGCGGCATTGATATCATAAAGATCTCCTGCGCGGTGCTTGTAAATAGCTGCATCTGGGTGACCTTCTGTGGAATCGGTCCCGTTATCTAGTACCTGCATTTCTAAACCGGTCATCCAGCAGTACGGGTATTGCTCGGTATCCTCGTGAATAAGGTAGATGATTCCAGAATTCCCGCGCTCGGCAATTTTCCATTCCCCTTTGAAGTGGAAGTTTTCAAACTCGCGGATCGAACCGTCGAAATCTTGGTAGACGATATCGCCACCGCCGTTGGTCTGCCAATCGTCTTTGTTGCTCGCATCCAGGTGCAAAGCTTCGTCTTGAATGACCCAGGCCTTGCCGATAACTGTGTCGCCGTACTTGCGGAAGTTCCCGGTACACTGCCCGTCGAACATCAGCTCCCAACCGTCTACAATTTCGGCCTCGGTGATGGTGTTGTGTTTCTGTTCTACTACTGCCTCAGCAGTTTCAGCGGGTGCCTCAGTTGGGGCATTGCAAGCTGCAGCAAGCAGTGCAGCAGCGCTTAGGATCGCATATTTCATGAGTGTATGTAATTGAGTATTTCGTGATTTTCTAATATTTCTTGGTCAGGAGTACGCACCACCGAAGTGAAAATCCCTTCGGCGAGCTGGTGCGAGGTAATGCTAAATTTTGTGCCAAATAACGGCTTCAAAATGGGGTACAAACTGCGCGATAGTTTGTAGCTAAAGTTCGGTTCAACACGCTTCTCCACAGGGTAAATGTAGCCTGGGCGGAAGGTGTAGAAGGTACCGGCATACATGGTGCTCAGCAGGTTTTCTGCGGCGCCCTTGTCCTCGGCAAACATCATGCGCGATTTCTCACTGCGGTCCGCACCTTGTCCAGAAAGTAGCGTAAAGGATCCCTTTGGATTTGCCTCCAAATGTTTCCGGGCCAATTCCACCGGATAGTCCACCGTAATCTCTCTAAAAAGATCGCGTGGCACGGCACCCGTGTAGACGCCCACACAAAAGAGGATGTGGTCCACATCGCCCATCTGAGCGAGGAGATCAACGGGGAATTGCGTGAAAATAGGACTGAGGTATTCCTCCATCTTCTCGTGCTCAAAATCTACAGAGCTACGTCCATAGACAATGACTTTAGCGACCTCGTCAGAAGCCAAAGCCAATTTCAGTACATGGCTGCCCACCATGCCGGTAGCGCCAGTGATGAGAACAGTTTTACTCAAGGCCCAATGCTTTGCGGTTAGCTGCAGTATCTACCCCTGTGGCTGCAAAGTCGTCGAAGGCGCGCGAAGCGACCGGTATGATCCAGTTTGCGATGCGCTCAGCACCTTCGCGCGCACCGGCAGCAGAATCTTTGAGACAACACTCCCACTCCAAAACAGCCCATCCGTCGTAATCGTACTGGGCGAGTTTGGCGAAGATGGCCGGGAAATCGATCTGGCCGTCTCCTACGGAACGGAATCGGCCCGCGCGCTCTACCCAAGGAAGGTAGCCGCCATAGGCTCCGGTTCTTGCATCCGGGTTAAATTCTGCGTCCTTCACGTGGAAGGCTTTGATGCGCTCGTGGTACAAATCTATGTAGCCGAGGTAGTCCATGCCTTGCAGCACAAGGTGGGAAGGATCGTACAACATGTTGGCACGCTTGTGACCGCCCACTTCGTCTAAAAATCGTTCGAAAGTAGCACCGTCGTGGAGGTCTTCACCCGGGTGAATCTCGTAGGCGAGGTCTACGCCGCAGTCCTCGAAATGGTTGAGGATAGGCATCCAGCGCTGACCCAATTCTTTGAAGGCTTCTTCCACCAATCCAGCCGGGCGTTGTGGCCACGGATAGAAATACGGCCAAGCGAGTGCGCCTGAGAATGTTGGATGCGCGCTCAAACCAAGACGCTGCGAAGCGGTACCTGCAAGCTTTACTTGATTTACGGCCCATTCAGTACGCGCTTTGCTATTGCCGTGTACCTCAGCCGGTGCGAAGGCATCAAACTGCGCATCGAAGGCCGGGTGTACAGCGACCAGCTGGCCCTGAAGGTGGGTGCTTAATTCTGTGATGGCAATGCCGTGCTCGGCAGCCACTCCTTTTAATTCATCGGCAGCATCTTGACTGCCCGCGACTTTCTCGAGGTCGATAAATCGAGCGTCCCAAGAGGGGATTTGAATGCCTTTGTATCCCAAATCGGCCGCCCACTTACAAATGGATTCCCAAGAGTTGAACGGGGCGACATCGTCGGCGAATTGTGCCACAAAAATGGCCGGTCCTTTCAGCGTTTTCATA